>NZ_WMZF01000010.1:0-67507 GCF_009717775.1 Streptococcus parasanguinis
ATTACGCTGTTTTTAGTCCAACTGAAATTCATACTTTCCAAACCAGGTCTTAAGAAAGCTCGTAAAGCATCACAATTTAGTAAACGTTAATTCGAAAGAATTACAATATTTACAAAGAACACCTTTCGAGGTGTTCTTTTTATGTTTTCATACTAAATTGTGGCAGTTGACGTAGTTGTTGTGGCTTTAGCCACTTACAAATACGGCTGCAATTCGACGAAGTCAATTGCCTCTAAACGTTAATTCGTTGCTGGAAAGCAGAATACAAACGAAAACACTTTGCATCTTGCAAGGTGTTTTTTGTATGAGAACTAGCGGTGCGCAATTAGGATAGCTCTAGCGACTTTAGTCGCGTAGAGATATGCTATGCACAGTTGCCCCAAGAAAACAAGCGAAGCGATATTTGAATGGATAGCAACCACTGCACGCAAAATGTTAATTCGAAAGAATTACTATACTTACAATGAGCACCCTTCGGGGTGTTTTTTTTGTATAACTGAATTTGAAGCAAATAAAAACCACCCTATCTTCCACGGTCAAACATGACTGTAGAAAATAGAGTGGGTCTAGGATGTTAAAGACTATTTGTCGTCTTTATGAAAGATATTTTTAACGCCCTTGATAGCTCCTTCAACAGCTTCTTTTGCATCTTCAGCAACTTCTTTTGCTTTTGAAGCAACTTTTTCAGCAGTGCCTTCAGCTTCTGTTTTTGTATCGCCGGTTAATTTACCAAGGCCTTCTTTAACAGAACCTTTTGCTTGGTTCAATTTTTCTTCTAATGACATAGCGTCACCTCCATGAAGTTAGTAGTTTTTTCTCTGAATGCAATACTGTTGATTTAAAAAAATAAAAAATATTTGTCTCAGATTAGAATGAGTATATTCTTTTTAAAATAGAAAGTCAAATTTTTGCTACGGCTAAAAAACAGGATCGCTTTCCGGTCACGAATAATGACCGACTAATAAGTCACGATATTTCGTTTTTCCAGCAAAGATTTGAAACGAAAGAAGCAAAAAACTTTTTCTGTCTCCAATGAAATAAATGGTATAATAATCGTGAATGGAAACATCGTAACGCTGTTTTTTGAAAAAGAGAAGATAAATATGAAAAGAATCCTCACAACCTACCCTATTATCAGCACTTTAGCTCTAATCTGTTTGTTGCTCGGTCTATTGACTTCCTTTTATGGGGATGCTATGTATGACTTATTAGCTTTTCATTCGAAGCCGGTGTATGGTTGGCAGTATGTCAGTGGGACCTTGATGCATGGTAGTAAAGGAGCCCCTGCCTGGTTTTTATGGGTCCATTTGATTTTAAACGGACTCATGATCCTTCCCTTCGGTGGACTGCTAGAAAGAAAAAGAGGCTCCATACAAGTCTTAATCGTTTTTGTGACGGCGACAGTCCTCTCTTCCATCGTTTTTCACTTCTTAACACACGGGCAGGACATTCAGGCAACAGGGATCTCTGCCGTCGGCTATGCCTTTGTGACCGGAGGGGTTATGCTCCTGCCAAACGTGTGGAAAGAATTTTCGCGCACCGTAAAATGGCTTTATCTATTCTTAATTTTCCTATCTGGCCTCATGCTCTTACCAGCAATCACCGGATGGATCTCAACACTATTGCATCTTTCAGGGATTGTGAGTTATCTGTTGGTCTTTATCGGAAGTAAAGGCTTGAAGGGAAGGAGCTAACTATTAAGACGGCTCCTCAGTATGGTTTTCATCGTACTTCCTTGACTCTTCCTCTACCGCGCCGTATAATATTCTATATCAATGAAGAAATCACCTTTTGTCATTGTGCAAAGGGTGATTTTATAACGGTAAAAAGGAGACACAATGGGGTATATCTCTACAATCAAAACAGCTGTTCAGCTCTTTCCTTTTCTGGCATTTTTGTTGACCTTGCCCTACATGATTTTGAATTATCGAAAATATGGTTCGGTCAATAAATTGCGGGTGCTGATTTTCTATTCTTTTATACTTTACTTGATGACGGTCTATCTGCTGGTGATCTTGCCTCTGCCGGATCCAAGTAAGATTCATACTAGCTACTCGGAAATGGTCAATCTCCATCCCTTTGCCTTTGTAGTGGATTTTTTCAAGGAGAGCCCCTTTGATCTGGCGCAGACTGGTACATGGATTCAAGCCCTTAAGCATCCAACTTTTTATGTGCCTGCCTTTAATGTCCTGATGTTGATTCCTTTTGGGATGTATCTGCGCTATTATTTTAAGTGTGGTTTTAAGAAAACGATTCTTCTGACAGCCCTCTTTAGTCTCTTTTTGGAGCTGACCCAGTTATCAGGTCTCTATTTTCTGTATCCGGGTCCTTACCGCCTAGCAGATGTCGATGATATTATTCAAAATACCACTGGTGGAGGAGTGGGCTATCTGCTCGGTTGGTTCCTGGTATGGTTATTGCCAACAAGAGACGAAATTGACGAACATTCTTTCCGAGTAGGAACCAGAGTATCTGGTTTCCGGATGGGTCTTGCCTTCTTGATCGACTTTGTGATGCTATCCTTGCTTTACGCGGTAATCGAGCGTTTAGAGACGGTTCCTTATGTAGCGGTTTTGGCTGTTTATTTTGCCTTGATTCCTTTGTGGCGGGGTAAAACCTTGGGAATGGCTTTATTGAAATTCCGCTTGCATTTTGACAAGCAAAAATGGCTTCGCACCATCTGGCGGGGGATTCTAGTAGTAGGTTATTTCTATCTGATTCCTCAAGGGTTGTTCTCTTTGATTTCGCTCTTGAATAGCGATTTGACGGACAATTCCCTCTTAACCCTGTCTATGATTTTATTGCTCTTCTTTATGCTTTTATTGTACCTGATTCTCACTCTTGCTATCGTCTTGCTCAATCGTCGCTTTCCCTTTGATCGTCTAGCTGGGGCTGAGTATGAGAGTACGGTGCGCGTGAAGAAAGAGCTCTTAAAAGATGAAACTGAATCGTCAAAATAGAGAGAGTGGGACAGAAATCGGTAATTCGTTAGAATTCGATTTCGTCGTCTCACCTCCGCACAGTTGAGTAGGGCTGTAAAAGCTGATGAAATCAGCGTAGTAGAGCCCACTCAACCACTGCGTCTTGCTCGACAATCCAAAAATAAAGAGGCTAGGACTTTTGTCCCAGCCTCTTTATTTTTTTATACACGTTTAATATATCCGAACGTTCCCAGTTGAGAAGGGCGATTTTAAGGGGATTGTGCTACAATGGAAGCAAATAGATAGAATGGAGCAGTGAAATGAAAGCAATTATTACAGTCGTTGGAAAAGACCAAAAAGGAATCGTAGCGGGTGTTGCAACGAAAGTGGCAGAATTAGGACTCAATATCGATGATATCTCTCAAACCGTATTGGATGAATACTTTACCATGATGGCGGTTGTATCGTCAGATGAGAAAAAAGATTTCACACAGCTTCGTTCAGAGTTGGAAGAATTCGGTCAGTCTCTTCATGTAAAAATCAATATCCAAAGCGCAGCGATTTTTGATGCTATGCACAATTTGTAAGATAGGGGTTGAGAATTTATGGACATTAAACAGGTAACAGAAACCATTGCCATGATTGAGGAGCAGAACTTCGATGTTCGGACTATCACCATGGGGATTTCGCTTCTAGATTGTATTGATCCGGATATCGAAAAGGTAGCAGAAAAAGTCTACAATAAGATTGTGACAAAGGCCAAAGATTTGGTGGCTGTGGGGGATGAGATCGCGGCAGAACTTGGCATTCCCATTGTGAATAAACGGGTTTCAGTCACTCCAATTTCTATTATCGGTGCAGCAACCAATGCGACAGACTATGTGCCCTTTGCTAAGGCACTGGATCGTGCGGCCAAAGAAGTTGGGGTCAACTTTATCGGTGGCTTCTCAGCTCTGGTTCAAAAAGGCTACCAAAAAGGGGATGAAATCCTCATCAATTCCATTCCTCGTGCCCTTGCGGAGACAGATTTTGTCTGCTCTTCAGTCAATATCGGATCGACCAAGACGGGGATCAATATGACCGCTGTCCGAGACATGGGCCGTATCATTAAAGAAGCTTCCCAAGCAGATCCAATGGGGCCTGGTAAGCTCGTAGTTTTTGCCAATGCAGTAGAAGATAATCCATTTATGGCGGGTGCCTTCCACGGTGTCGGTGAAGCGGATGTTGTCATCAACGTTGGGGTTTCAGGACCTGGTGTTGTCCAACGGGCCATTGAAAAAGTTCCAGGTGCAAGCTTTGATGTCTTGGCTGAAACAGTTAAGAAGACAGCCTTCAAGATTACCCGTGTCGGACAATTAGTGGGTCAAATGGCTAGTGAACGTCTCGGTGTGGAGTTTGGAATTGTAGACTTGTCTCTCGCGCCAACACCAGCTGTTGGGGATTCGGTTGCCCGTGTCCTTGAAGCCATGGGGCTTGAAGTAGTAGGAACCCATGGAACTACAGCAGCGCTAGCTCTGCTCAATGACCAAGTGAAAAAAGGTGGTATCATGGCTTGTAACCAAGTCGGTGGGTTGTCAGGTGCCTTCATTCCGGTCTCAGAAGATGAAGGGATGATTGCAGCGGTTCAATCGGGTCATATCAACCTGGAAAAATTGGAAGCCATGACAGCTATCTGTTCCGTCGGTCTGGATATGATTGCCATCCCAGCTGATACTCCAGCTACGACCATTGCGGCCATGATCGCAGATGAAGCTGCTATCGGGGTAATCAACCAAAAGACAACAGCGGTTCGCATCATTCCTTATGGCAAGGAAGGCGATATGTTAGAGCTTGGAGGACTTCTTGGGTCTGCTCCGGTAATGAAGGTCAACAAGGCTTCGTCAGCTGATTTCATTGCCCGTGGTGGTCAAATTCCAGCTCCGGTTCATAGCTTTAAAAACTAAGAGAAATCTAGTATAATAGTAGAAAATAGAAAAGTCTGTGATGATGAAACTCCAGACTTTTTTCTTGCAAAAGGAGACAAGATGGCTAAAACAAGATTATTTGTGATTCGTCATGGGAGAACCATGTTTAATACCATTGGCCGTGCTCAAGGCTGGTCCGATACACCCTTGACAGCAGAAGGAGAAAAAGGCATTGAGGCTCTAGGGATCGGCTTGCGTGAGTCTGGCTTGGACTTTAACCGAGCCTATTCCAGTGATTCAGGTCGTGCTATTCAGACCATGGGGATTATACTTGATCAATTGGGGTTAAAAGAAAAAATTCCTTATCGCTTTGACAAGCGGATTCGCGAGTGGTGTTTCGGAAGCTTTGATGGAGCCTACGGTGGTGAGCTCTTTCACGGTGTCGTGCCGCGCGTGCTGGATGTAGAAGATTATAAGACCTTGACCTTGGAAGACTTGGCCAATGGCATCTGCCAAGTGGACACAGCGAATTGGGCTGAACCTTGGGAAGTTTTGAAAGGCCGAATCTTAGAAGGTTTTGAAGCTATCGCCAAAGAAGTAGAAGAAAATGGAGGAGGCAATGCCTTGGTGGTCAGCCATAGTTGGACCATTCAGACCTTGGTCTGCCTAATTGAAGGAAAACCAAATCTCAATCTGCCTCTTTCAAATGGTAGTGTTACCCTTGTAGAATATGAAGATGGCACATTGACGGTAAAGGTGTTTGGAGATAGCAGTTACCGTGAGGTCGGTGAAAGCTTGCAAGAATCCTAGTCCGTCGTAAAAGGCTGACCTTTTGGTCATAGCCTTTTCTTTCTCTCAAAACTTGTAAGAGCTTTCCTACTTTCTTTTTTCAAAAAATGATATAATGAAAGAGATACATACGGAGGTAATACAATGACAAAAACCAGATTATATATTGCTCGTCATGGAAAAACCATGTTTAATACCATTGGGCGAGCACAGGGCTGGTCAGACACTCCGCTGACAGAAGCAGGAGAGCGTGGGATTAGAGAATTAGGGCTTGGCCTTAAGGAAGCTGGCCTTTCTTTTGAAGAGGCTGTTTCGAGTGATTCTGGACGCACCATTCAAACCATGGGAATTGTTCTTCAAGAGCTTGGTTTGACAGGTCAGATTCCTTATCGCTATGATAAACGCATTCGTGAGTGGTGTTTTGGTAGCTTCGACGGTGCCTATGATGGCGAGCTCTTTATGGGGGTTTTACCCCGTGTCTTTAAGGTCGATGATTTCCATCGGTTGAGTTTAATGGAGTTGGCAGAAGGGATCGTTGAAGTGGATACCACGGGTTGGGCTGAATCCTGGAGCGCCTTGAGTGGCCGAATCTTAGAAGGATTTGAAGCTATTGCAAAAGAGGTAGAAGCAGCTGGCGGTGGGAATGCGATTGTTGTCAGCCACGGCATGACCATTACGACCTTGATTTATCTCATCGATCCGAAAGCTGTCGAAGAATTGGTCTTGGACAACGGAAGTGTAACGGTTTTGGCCTATGAGGATGGCGCCTTTCATATTGAAAAGATTGGGGATATGTCCTATCGTAAGGTTGGAGCAAAACTTCTAGAGGGTGGCCATGACGAATAAGTATAGACGCGCACGAAAAAAACGTAAGAAGTGGTGGCCTTACCTATTGAGTTTCTTTCTTCTTGTGGTCCTTGGATCGGGAATTGGTGCTTACTTAGCGAAGCCGAGCTTGTTTTCAGGGCTTCAGTTTTGGAAGGCTAAAAAAACAGCTGTAACGACTCCCTCTTCTTCTAAGAAAAAGGAAGAAAAATCAGATTTACCAGCCGTTTCGACAAAAGACTGGCAGTTGATCTTGGTCAATCGTGACAATGTAAAGCCTGAGCTGAACCCACAATTAACAGATGTGGATGCTATCAAAGTGGATAGTCGGATTGTAGAACCGACTCGTCAATTTTTAGAAGCGGCTCGAAAAATTGCCCCAGAAGAAACCTTGATATCAGGCTATCGAAGTGTGGCCGAGCAAACAGAGCTCTATAATGAACGTGTTGCGCAACTAGAGGCTAGCGGCCTTTCGCACGAAGAAGCTGAAAAGCAGGTGCAGACCCAGGTACAGGTCCCTGGTGCGAGTGAACACCAGACAGGGCTTGCGATTGATATGAGTGTCGAAGCTGGTCAAAGTGATGAGTTGGGCTTGCAGCTGGCTGCCATCGCACCGCAATATGGCTTTGTGCTTCGCTACCCAGATGGGAAGAGCAACATCACGGGTGTGAATTTTGAGAATTGGCATTTCCGTTATGTTGGCGTAGAAAACGCTCAGTATATGGCCAACCATCAGCTAGTATTAGAAGAATATATTCAACTCTTGAAAAAAGCTGGCAAATAAGAGGAGAGTCACTTCTCTAGGTCTTAAGAATGATTTTTAGCACTCTTGAAAAAAGAGTGCTAATTTTTTGGTTTTTTCTCTTGACTTTCTTTTGGATGGGTGTATAATAGAATCATGGTTTAGCACTTGAGTGTTTAGAGTGCTAAAAAATGAAAGAGAGGTGAGGTCATGGTTACAGAACGTCAAAATGAGATTCTCAATCTTGTTGTCGATATCTTTACCAAGACCCACGAACCAGTCGGTTCAAAAGCGCTACAAGATGTGATTCAATCCAGTAGTGCGACCATTCGAAACGACATGGCTGCCCTCGAAAAACAAGGCTTACTAGAAAAGGCCCACACTTCGAGTGGTCGCATGCCTAGCCGAGCTGGTTTTCAATATTTTGTTCAGAACTCGCTTGATCTAGAGTTGATTGATGAGCAAGATGTCTACCAGGTGGTGAAAGCCTTTGATTTCGAAGCCTTTAAGTTAGATGATATCTTGGATGCTACGGCCAAGTTGCTAGCCCAGATGACGGGTTACACCGCAGTGATTCAGGATGTGGAGCCGACACGTCAGCGCTTGACTGGTTTTGAGATTGTTCCATTGTCCAACCACGATGCCTTAGCGGTTCTGACCTTGGATGAATCAAAGCCTGTCACCGTCCAGTTTGCCATTCCAAAGAATTTCTTAACCAGTGACTTGGAAATCTTCCATCAGCTGGTTCAAGAACGCTTCATTGGAAATACAGTCTTGGATATCCACTACCGCTTGCGGACAGAGATTCCACAGATTGTACAGCGTTATTTCAAGACGACAGATAATGTGCTGGATCTCTTTGATTACGTCTTCTCGCAACTGTTTCAAGAACTGGTCTTTGTAGAAGGAAAGGTTTCATCCTTAACCTACGCCGATCTTCAGACCTATCAGTTCTTAGATAATCCCCAACACGTAGCTCTCGAGTTGCGAGGGGGAATGCCAGAAGACCAAATGACCCAGATCCTGGTTGCAGAATCTCAAGAGAAGGCCTTGAAAAATGTGACAGTGATTAGTCACAAGTTCCTGGTTCCTTATCGTGGGATGGCCCTCATGCATGTGATCGGTCCCGTAGAGATGGACTACAGGCGTGTGATTAGCCTGGTCAATGTCATCGGACGGGTACTGGTTATGAAGTTGACGGACTACTACCGTTACCTCAACAGCAACCATTATGAAGTAAATTAAGATCAAATGAAAGGGGTGTATGCCTTGACAGAAGATATCAAAAAAGAAGACGTGAAAGAAGAGGAAGTTGCCCAAACAACTGAAGAAGTTGTAGAGGAAAGTAACCAACCTTCTGAGTTAGAAGAAGCACAAGCGCGTGCCGAAGAATTTGAAAATAAATACCTTCGTGCTCATGCAGAAATGCAAAACATTCAGCGCCGTGCCAATGAAGAACGTCAACAATTACAAAAGTACCGTAGCCAAGATTTGGCAAAAGCGATCTTACCATCACTTGACAACCTCGAACGTGCCCTTGCCGTAGAAGGATTGACAGATGATGTGAAGAAGGGCTTGGAAATGGTCCAAGAAAGTTTGGTACATGCTCTGAAAGAAGAAGGAATTGAAGAAATTCCAGCGGACGGAGCCTTTGACCATAACTACCACATGGCCATCCAAACCTTACCTGCAGATGACGAGCATCCAGCAGACACCATCGCACAAGTCTTCCAAAAAGGCTACAAACTCCATGACCGCATCCTACGCCCAGCCATGGTAGTAGTGTTCAACTAGGCGAGAAAACTTAAAAACCTTGTCCGAAACGACACTAAACTATGAAAGAAAGATAAACAATGGTTCAGCTTCACCAATAGTAAGAAGCGAAGCGAACCAAAGGCGATACTCTTCGCCGTGGCGCTATCTTCGCAAACTTTGAGACCTTAGGCTCAAAGTTTAGTCAAAGAGATTGACGAAGTCAAGCTCTGACGGCGTCGCCACTTAAGAAGAGTATCAAAAAGAAAAAAAGAAGATAAATTTAAGGAGAAAAACATATGTCTAAAATTATCGGTATTGACTTAGGTACAACAAACTCAGCAGTAGCAGTTCTTGAAGGAACTGAAAGCAAAATCATCGCGAACCCAGAAGGAAACCGTACAACTCCATCTGTAGTGTCATTCAAAAACGGTGAAATCATCGTTGGTGACGCTGCAAAACGTCAAGCAGTCACAAACCCAGATACAGTGATCTCTATCAAATCTAAGATGGGTACTTCTGAAAAAGTTTCTGCTAACGGCAAAGAATACACACCACAAGAAATCTCAGCTATGATCCTTCAATACTTGAAAGGCTACGCTGAAGATTATCTTGGTGAAAAAGTAACGAAAGCAGTTATCACAGTTCCAGCTTACTTCAACGATGCTCAACGTCAAGCAACTAAAGACGCTGGTAAAATCGCTGGTCTTGAAGTAGAACGTATTGTCAACGAACCAACTGCAGCAGCCCTTGCTTATGGTTTGGATAAGACTGATAAAGAAGAAAAAATCTTGGTATTCGACCTTGGTGGTGGTACATTCGACGTATCTATCCTCGAACTCGGTGATGGTGTCTTCGATGTATTGGCAACTGCAGGGGATAACAAACTCGGTGGTGACGACTTTGACCAAAAAATCATCGACTACTTAGTAGCAGAATTCAAGAAAGAAAATGGTATCGACTTGTCAACAGACAAGATGGCCCTTCAACGTTTGAAAGATGCAGCTGAAAAAGCGAAGAAAGACCTTTCTGGTGTCACTTCAACTCAAATCAGCTTGCCATTCATCACTGCAGGAGCTGCTGGACCTCTTCACTTGGAAATGACCTTGACTCGTGCGAAATTCGACGATTTGACTCGTGACCTTGTAGAACGTACGAAAACTCCAGTTCGTCAAGCCCTTTCAGATGCAGGTTTGAGCTTGTCAGAAATCGACGAAGTCATCCTTGTCGGTGGTTCAACTCGTATTCCTGCAGTTGTAGAAGCTGTTAAAGCTGAAACTGGTAAAGAACCAAATAAATCAGTTAACCCTGATGAAGTTGTGGCTATGGGAGCTGCCATCCAAGGTGGTGTGATCACTGGTGACGTCAAAGACGTTGTCCTTCTTGACGTAACTCCATTGTCACTTGGTATCGAAACAATGGGTGGAGTCTTTACAAAACTCATCGACCGCAACACAACAATTCCAACATCTAAATCACAAGTCTTCTCAACTGCAGCAGACAACCAACCAGCCGTTGATATTCACGTTCTTCAAGGTGAACGCCCAATGGCAGCGGACAACAAGACTCTTGGACGTTTCCAATTGACAGATATCCCAGCTGCACCTCGTGGTATCCCACAAATCGAAGTAACATTCGACATCGATAAGAACGGTATCGTGTCTGTTAAAGCCAAAGACCTTGGAACTCAAAAAGAACAAACGATTGTGATCCAATCTAACTCAGGTTTGACAGACGAAGAAATCGACCGCATGATGAAAGATGCAGAAGCAAACGCTGAAGCAGATAAGAAACGTAAAGAAGAAGTAGACCTTCGTAACGAAGTAGACCAAGCTATCTTTGCGACTGAAAAGACAATCAAGGAAACTGAAGGCAAAGGCTTTGATGCAGAACGTGACGCGGCTCAAGCAGGACTTGATGATCTTAAGAAAGCTCAAGAATCAGGTAACCTTGAAGAAATGAAAGCAAAACTTGAAGCCTTGAACGAAAAAGCACAAGCATTGGCTGTTAAACTTTACGAACAAGCTGCAGCAGCACAACAAGCACAAGCAGGAGCTGAAGGAGCACAAGCATCAGGCAACGCAGGCGATGACGTCGTAGACGGAGAGTTTACGGAAAAGTAAGATGCAAAGCCCGTTAAAACCTCACAGTGAAAATAGGAAATCTGACGCAGGAACTTTAGTTTCTAGGAAGATTTATCTTTTTCACCAAGAGGTTAGGGCGTGCTCAATTCAGCTTAACAACTAAATGATAAAAAGAAATCCAGAGGTTGCAACCCAGCCTCTGTTTTTCGGTAAAATAGAGGATGTTGCGTATGAAAAAAGTACTTTGTTTGATTTATCCTAATTTTTCTCTTTATGAGATAACTGCTTTAACGAGTACTTTAGCTCTGTCTTTTGATGTTACGATTGATTATGCTGCTTCAGATCATTCGATGGTGGTCTCTGAGGATGGCTTACCCTGTCAACCAACGAAAACACTAGATCAAATCCGTATTGAAGAGTATTCTTGCGTGATTTTGCCCGGGATGGTCAACATAGGACCTGCCCTACAGGATGGAAAATTGATTTCGTTCTTGAGGGACCTTGGTGAGCAAGATATCCTCGTTGCAGCCATTTCTTCAGCGCCTCTTTTATTAGCGAAAGCAGGTCTGTTGAAGGACACGAAATATACAGGTGGAATTTGGCAAAACTTCTTTGACTATTTTGAGTTTCTTCCACGTGAAAATTTCCAACCCAAACTGGTTGTGCAAGATAAACAAATCATTACGGCTATCGGTTTTGCCCATCAAGAGTTTGCAAGAAAAGTGATTCTAAGTTTAGGCTTGGCAGAGAATACGGACAACTATTTTAAAGAACGAAACGACTACTCAGAAGAGGATTTGATATTTACTCTATCGGACCAAGACTTTGATCAAGTGAAGCGAAGTATAGAAAACAGCCTCTAAAGATTTACATGAAAATTATAGAAAGGAACAAAGAGCGTTCGGGGAATTGAACTCGAGCGGAAAGCTTGGAAATTAGATAAACCGCCTAAGAAATCAGGATTTCTTGTCGGTTTCCTAAATTTCAGTCGCTTTCTGTTCGCTCTTAGTATCTTGTATGAACAATACTGAATTTTATGACCGTTTGGGCGTTTCAAAGAATGCATCTCAAGATGAGATCAAGAAAGCCTATCGGAAATTATCTAAAAAATATCACCCAGATATCAACAAGGAGCCTGGTGCTGAGGAAAAGTACAAGGAAGTTCAAGAAGCTTATGAGACTTTGAGTGACGAGCAAAAACGGGCTGCTTATGACCAATATGGTGCTGCAGGTGCCAATGGTGGCTTCGGTGGCGGAGCAGGTGGTTTTGGTGGCTTTGATGGTGCTGGTTTTGGTGGCTTTGAAGATATCTTCTCTAGTTTCTTTGGTGGTGGTGCAAGTCGTAATCCAAATGCACCTCGCCAAGGGGATGACCTCCAATATCGCGTCAATCTCAAGTTTGAAGAAGCGATTTTTGGTGCGGAAAAAGAAGTCAAGTACCATCGGGAAGCTAGCTGCCATACCTGTCATGGTTCTGGAGCTAAGCCAGGGACTAGTCCGGTGACCTGTGGACGCTGTCATGGTTCTGGAGTCATCAATGTGGATACGCAAACCCCTCTTGGTATGATGCGCCGTCAAGTGACCTGTGATGTCTGTCATGGTCGTGGTCAAGAAATCAAAGATCCATGTACGACTTGTCGTGGAACAGGTCATGAAAAACAAGCTCATAGCGTGAATGTCAAGATTCCTGCAGGAGTTGAAACGGGTCAACAAATCCGCTTAGCTGGTCAAGGAGAAGCTGGCTTTAACGGTGGACCTTATGGTGACTTGTATGTCGTTGTCAATGTTGAGCCGAGCGATCGATTCGAACGAGATGGCTCAACCATCTACTACAAGTTAGACTTGAACTTTGTCCAAGTAGCTCTTGGAGATACGGTCCATGTGCCAACTGTTCACGGAGATGTCGATTTGGTCATTCCTGAAGGAACCCAAACCGGTAAGAAATTCCGCCTCCGTGGAAAAGGGGCTCCAAGCTTGCGTGGTGGTGCTATGGGGGATCAATATGTATCTGTCAATGTCGTCACCCCAACTGGTTTAAATGACAAGCAAAAAGAAGCCCTTCAAGCCTTTGCGGAAGCAAGTGATTTGAAGGTCAACCCAAAGAAAAAAGGGTTCTTTGACAAGGTCAAAGATGCTTTAGATGATTTATAAGAATGAACGAGTTCCCTTTTGAGTAAGGGGCTCGTTTTATTTTGGATCGAATCCAAGAACTTCCTCTCCTAATTAAAGAATAATGTGACCCCTCATTGAATTTATTAAGATATCGTGGTAAATTTAAGAAAACGATTACAAAGACAATTTAGGAGGTCCTGATGAAATCACATCAACCACGTTATGCGATTCGCAAGTATGCAGTAGGAGCTGCTTCGGTGCTCATAGGATTTTTTGCTGGTGCGAATGTTGTAGCAGCTGATACGCCAACGACTACAGACAGTCCTTCAACGACAGTTCCGACTCAGCCAAGCGAGGGTGAGTCAACGATTTCCCTTAATGAGGAAGCTTCTCAGCCAACAGTAGAAAAACCAACGGCTCCTGCCCCAATCGTCGATCAAAGTCAACCGACACTGCCTGATCGTGAATTGCGGGTATCAGATCTTAACCGTTTGATTCGCGAAGAAGCGAGCTCTGTCGCAGAGTCGGATGTGGCAGCTCAACCAGCGACAGCAGCGACGGAAACGCCTGCTAAAGATCCTGATCAGGAAGAAAAATTAGCCAAGAAAAAGATTGTTTCGATCGATGCCGGTCGCAAGTACTTCTCACCAGACCAAATCAAGGAAATCATTGATGAAGCAAGTAAAACGGGCTATACAGACTTGCATCTTCTAGTTGGAAATGACGGCTTGCGCTTTGTGCTGGATGATATGTCTTTGAAAGTGGGAGATACTTCTTATTCTAGCCAAGCCGTGACGGATGCGGTTGAAAAAGGGACAAAAGCTTATTACGATGATCCGAACGGGACAGCTTTGACCCAGGCTCAAATGGATGATATTTTGGCTTACGCCAAATCGAAGAAAGTAGGTGTCATCCCAACCATTAATAGTCCAGGTCACATGGATGCGATTCTGACGGCCATGGAACAATTGGGTATCGAAAACCCTCACTTTAATTATTTTGGTACAAAGAAATCAGCACGGACAGTTGATTTGGACAACCAAAAAGCCTTAGACTTCACCAAGGCTTTGGTAGACAAGTATGCGGCTTATTTCAGCGGCAAGGCAGACATTTTCAATATTGGTTTGGATGAATATGCCAACGATGCTACAGATGCCCATGGTTGGCAGGTTCTCCAAGCCAGCAAGCATTGGCCAGGTGAAGGCTATCCAGAAAAAGGCTATGAAAAATTCATCCAATATGCTAATGATCTAGCAGCTATTGTGAAAAAACACAAGATGAAACCAATGGCCTTCAATGATGGAATCTACTACAATGGCGATACTTCCTATGGCACTTTTGACAAGGATATCATTGTGTCCTACTGGACAGGTGGCTGGAACGGCTATGATGTCGCTTCTTCAAAACTCTTGTCTGAACTAGGTCATCAGATTCTTAATACCAATGATGCATGGTATTATGTGCTTGGACGGGACAAGGCTGGATCTGGTTGGTACAACCTCGATCAAGGTCTCGAAGGAATTTCCAAGTCAGCGATTGATGTGGTTCAAAAAAATGATGGGGCTAAGGTGCCCTTCATCGGTGGCATGGTAGCTGCCTGGGCAGATACGCCATCTGCAACCTACAAAAAAGACCTTCTCTTTAAGCTCATGCATGCTTTCGCGGACAAGAATGCGGACTACTTTGTAGCAGATCCTGAAGTCGTCGAAAAAGCTCTTTCAGAAGCTCCAACTGATTTGGACCACTATACACCGGAATCTCTAGTAGCCTTTACGGCAGCTAAAAAAGCTTTAGAAGGGGCAGGAGCAAACACCACTCGAGCAGAGGCCAAAACCTTGATCGACCATTTCAAAGCAGCTCAAGATGCTTTGGTGTATACGGAAAGCTACGCGAAAGAAGTTGCTGCAAAAGAAGCAGCGGAAAAACTTGCCATGAAGAAGGTCATCTCGATCGATGCAGGGCGCAAATACTTCTCGCTGGATCAGTTGAAACGGATCGTAGATAAGGCCAGTGAGCTGGGTTATTCTGACTTGCACCTCCTTGTCGGAAATGATGGCATGCGCTTCGTACTCGATGATATGACGGTGGAAGCCAATGGCAAGACTTATGCTAGTGACGATGTGAAAAAGGCCATTCTAGAAGGCACCAAGGCCTATTACGATGATCCAAATGGTCAAGCTTTGACCCAAGCAGAAATGGATGAACTCCATGCTTATGCTACTGCTAAAGGAATCGGCTTGATTGCGGCAGTCAATAGTCCTGGCCACATGGATGCTTTGTTGGTGGCCATGGAAAAATTGGGCATTGAAAATCCACAAGCCAGCTTTGATACGGTTTCAAAAACAACTATGGATTTGACCAATGAGGCAGCAGTCAACTTTACCAAAGCCTTGATTGGCAAATACATGGACTACTTCAAAGACAAGTCTAAGATCTTTAACTATGGAACAGATGAATATGCCAATGACGCTACCAGTGCGCAAGGCTGGTACTACCTCAAGTGGTATGATCTCTATGGTAAATTTGCGGAGTATTCCAATAGTCTTGCAGCTATGGCGCGTGAAAAAGGCTTGCAGCCAATGGCCTTTAACGATGGATTCTATTATGGAGATGAAGATGATGTTGCTTTTGACAAGGACGTCTTGATTTCATACTGGTCTAAAGGATGGTGGGGCTATAACCTCGCATCTCCACAGTATTTGGCAGATAAGGGCTATAAATTCCTTAATACTAACGGAGACTGGTACTATGTTTTGGGAAGAACACCTGAAACGGGTGGTGGTTATATTGAAAAAGCGATTGCCAATGCAGCTGCTACTCCATTTAGACAACTCCCAAGTACAACATATCCAGAAACATCTTTGCCGATGGTCGGTAGCATGGTAGCTGTTTGGTGTGATACCCCAAGTGAAGAATACATCGAAAAAAATGTCTTTGATCTCATGGAAGCTTTTGCCAACCATAACAAGGACTATTTCAAGGCGGACTTCACTGCTCTTAGAAAAGCAGTTGCTACGGTGCCAACAGATCTAGACATATACACACCAGAATCGCGCGCAGCACTTGCGAAAGTCTTAGATAACTTGAATTGGAATGTGAGCCGTGCTCATCAAGATCAGGTGGATCAAGAAGTGGCTGCTCTGACTCAAGCCCTTGCGGGGCTCAAGCCAATCACGCAAGTAGGTAGCTTGGCTGAAAATGACGTCAAAGCCCTAGTGGAAGACAAACCAAGTCTTGACATCGTGGAGAAAGAACCTGATTTTGACCTTGTGGAACGGACCAATCCAGATCTCGCTAAAGGAGAACGCAGAGTGATCCAGGCTGGGGTTAAAGGGCAAGGTCTTGAGTATGTAGAGGTTTCGGCACTTGATCAAAGTCGAAAAGTGATCGCTACAGAAGTTGCTAAAGAGCCAGTTGCAGAAATTGTTGAAGTCGGTACCAAAGAGGTTGTGACTCCAGCAAGCCCTTCAGTAGAAGCACCAGTGAAGTCAGACGTGCTTGTAAATAAAATGGTTCCAGATCCTTCAACGCCTCAAGTGGTCTCGAAGAATCAACCAGTAAATACCCCAACGCCAATTCCAGCAGCTGTGGAAAAAGAGGTTCGTTCAGAAGCAGTAAACTCTCACAAGCAACTTCCAGAAACAGGAGTGGAATCTGCACTTGGACTCGCTTTACTAGGAGCGATCTTAGGAGCAGCAGGAATGGACTTGAAAAATAAAAAAAGAGACTGAGACTTAGTTGACTTGTAACAGGTCGAAGTTAGGAGAGTGGGACAGAAATCGGTAATTCGTTAGAATTCGATTTCGTCGTCCCACCTCCGCACAGTTGAGTAGGGCTGTAAAAGCTGATGAAATCAGCGTAGTAGAGCCCACTCAACCACTGCGTCTTGCTCGACAATCCAAAAATAATTGAGAGGCTAGGACTTTTGTCCCAGCCTCTTTTTGTGTTTGCAAAACTGTACCCGGACAGTTTGGTTTTTTCACTCTTGTAACCCCTTCTATATCTTGCTAAAATAGAACCATGACACGATACAAAGCAACCATTTCATATGACGGGACCTTGTTTGCAGGGTTTCAACGCCAACCGCATGCCCGTAGTGTGCAGGAGGAAATCGAGAAGACCTTGACGCGCCTCAATCAAGGAACCCCTGTTACCGTTCATGGAGCGGGGCGAACGGATTCCGGTGTCCATGCTCTTGGCCAGGTGATTCATTTTGATCTCCCCCAAGCGCGGGACGAGGAGAAGCTTCGCTTTGCCCTCGATACCCAAACCCCAGAGGATATTGATTTCATCCGAGTGGAGCAAGTAGAAGATGACTTTCACTCACGCTACAAGAAGCACAGCAAAACCTATGAATTCATCGTGGATTATGGTCGTCCCAAGAACCCCATGATGCGCCACTATGCCACCCACTATCCTTATCCTTTGGATGTGGAAAAGATGCAAGCAGCCATCCAAAAGTTGGAGGGAACCCATGATTTCAGCGGTTTCACAGCTTCAGGAACCAGCGTGGAAGATAAGGTTCGTACGATTACAGAGGCTCGCTTGGTCGAGGATGCAGAACATCATCGCCTTGTCTTTACCTTTTCGGGCAATGGTTTTCTCTACAAGCAAATCCGCAATATGGTGGGAACTTTGTTGAAGATCGGAAATGATCGGATGCCAATCGAGCAGATCGATCTGATTTTGGAAAAGAAGGACCGCAATCTAGCAGGTCCTACAGCAGCGCCAAATGGCTTATATTTAAAGGAGATCCGTTATGAGTAATGAATTGATTCTAGCTATTTCAGGAAATGATATTTTTAGTGGGGGAGGTCTTCACGCAGACCTTGCAACTTATACGACTAATAAACAGCATGGTTTTGTAGCGGTAACTTGTTTGACCGCTATGACGGAGAACGGTTTTGAAGTGATTCCGGTGGATCCAACGACCTTTACGCAACAGCTCAACTCTCTCAAGGATGTTCCTTTTTCTGCTATTAAACTCGGTCTTTTGCCAAATGTCGAAGTGGCAGACTTAGCCTTGGACTATGTCAAAGCCCATGCGGAGATCCCTGTAGTACTAGATCCTGTATTGGTCTGCAAGGAAAGCCATGATGTGGAAGTCTCAGCTCTTCGAGACGAATTGATCAAGTTCTTCCCTTATGTGACCATCATCACGCCAAACTTACCAGAAGCTGAGATCTTGACCCAAAGCAAGATTCAATCGCTCGACGATATGAAGGCGGCAGCGCGCAAGCTCCACGAATTAGGAGCAGCGAATGTCGTGGTCAAAGGAGGGAATCGTCTCAATAAAGAAAAGGCCATCGATGTCTTTTATGATGGGACAGACTTCACCGTTATTGAAGAGCCGGTCTTAGAAAAGAACAATACAGGAGCTGGTTGTACCTTTGCGTCTAGCATTTCCAGCCAGTTGGTAAGAGGGAAATCACCGCTTGAAGCTGTTAAAGCCTCTAAAGACTTTGTTTTCCAAGCGATTCAACATTCAGACCAGTATGGAGTAGTACAATATGACATCTAATCGAACTCAACTCATTGCCCGCCTTTCTATTTTGACAGCCTTGACAGTTGTACTCGGCTACTATACCAAACTTCCAACTCCGACAGGGATCGTCACCCTGCTAGATCTTGGCGTTTATTTCACAGCCTTCTATTTTGGGCGTAAGGAAGGTGCTATTGTCGGTGGTGTCGGAGCCTTCTTACTCGATCTGATTTCAGGCTATCCTCAGTGGATGTTCTTTAGCCTCCTCTTTCACGGGGGGCAAGGCTATTTCGCTGGCTTCAAGGGAAAAGCTCGTTACCTAGGCTTGCTCCTTGCGACAGTCGTGATGGTAGGCGGTTACGCACTAGCTTCTGCTCTCTTTTTAGGCAATGGCTGGGGTGCTGCTATCTCGGACATTCCGAATAACCTCGCTCAGAATTTTGTTGGAATGGCTTTAGGCTATGTGGTCTATTATGCATTTCAAAAGAAAGGAAGCTAATTCATGGATCTGGAGCAACTGAAGAAGGATACAAAAGAAATCTTGGTAGATGTCTTGGGAAAAAGCCGTCTCCACCAAGGACAGATTCTAGTTCTCGGGATGTCTTCAAGTGAAGTTGCAGGAGGGCAAATTGGAAAGGCCTCCAACATCGACATTGCTGAAGCTATTGTCCAGACCTTGCTAGATGAGTTGAATCCAAGGGGGATTTATCTGGCGGTACAAGGATGTGAGCATCTCAATCGCGCCTTAGTGGTCGAAAGAGAGTTGGCGGACAAGAAGGAGCTAGAAATCGTCAATGTCCTTCCGAGTCTCCATGCAGGAGGTGCTGGACAACTCGCAGCTTTCAAGTATTTTAAGGATCCTGTTGAAGTGGAATTCATCACAGCTCAAGCCGGGTTAGACATCGGAGATACCTCAGTAGGGATGCATGTCAAACACGTGCAAGTTCCGATTCGCCCTATCTTGCGTGAACTAGGTGGAGCCCATGTCACAGCCCTCGCCAGTCGGCCAAAATTGATCGGTGGGGCCCGTGCTCTCTACCTCGATGATCCCATCCGAAAATCATAATCAGAACTAGCTTTTAAGGGCTAGTTTTTTTGGATGAAAAGAGAGGCAAAAACGTTTTAAAACTTGCAATTTCAAAGTTTTGTGGTAAAATTATAAGGAATGACTATATTATTTTAAGGAGAGACAGAATGTCTGTATCATTTGAAAACAAAGAAACTAACCACGGTGTATTGACTTTCACAATCAGCCAAGAGCAAATCAAACCTGCTTTGGACCGTGTGTTTGAGTCAGTTAAGAAAACTTTGAACGTACCTGGATTCCGTAAAGGTCATATTCCACGTCCAATCTTCAACCAACGTTTTGGTGAAGAAGCACTTTACCAAGATGCTTTGAACGATCTTCTTCCAGCAGCATATGAAGCAGCTGTTAAAGAAGCTGGAATCGAAGTTGTAGCACAACCAACTTTCGATGTTGTATCTATGGAAAAAGGTCAAGACTGGACATTGACAGCAGCTGTTGTCACAAAACCTGAAGCAAAATTGGGTGCTTACAAAGACCTTGAAGTATCAGTAGAAGTTTCTAAAGAAGTAACAGACGCTGATGTGGATGCTCGTATCGAACGCGAACGCAACAACTTGGCTGAATTGGTTGTTAAAGAAGGTGCTGCAGCAGAAGGTGACACAGTTGTGATCGACTTCGTAGGTTCTATCGACGGTGTTGAATTCGACGGTGGTAAAGGTGACAACTTCTCACTTGGACTTGGTTCAGGTCAATTCATCCCAGGTTTCGAAGACCAATTGGTTGGACACTCTGCTGGTGAAACAGTTGACGTGATCGTAACATTCCCAGAAGACTACCAAGCAGCTGACCTTGCAGGTAAAGAAGCGAAATTCGTGACAACTATCCACGAAGTAAAAGCAAAAGAAGTACCAGCTCTTGACGATGAATTGGCAAAAGACATCGACGAAGAAGTTGAAACTCTTGACGAATTGAAAGAAAAATACCGCAAAGAATTGGCAGCAGCTAAAGAAGAAGCATACAACGATGCAGTAGAAGCAGCAGCAATCGATCTAGCAGTTGAAAACGCTGAAATCGTTGACCTTCCAGAAGAAATGATCCACGAAGAAGTACACCGTTCAATCAACGAGTTCCTTGGAAACATGCAACGTCAAGGTATCTCACCTGAAATGTACTTCCAAATCACTGGAACAACTCAAGAAGATCTTCACAAACAATACGAAGCAGAAGCTGAAAGCCGTACGAAGACAAACCTTGTGGTTGAAGCAGTAGCGAAAGCAGAAGGCTTCGAAGCAACTGAAGAAGAAATCAACGCTGAAATCGAACAATTGGCAGCAGATTACAACATGCCAGTTGAACAAGTTCGCAACCTTCTTTCACCAGAAATGTTGAAACATGACATCACAGTGAAGAAAGCAGTGAACGTAATCACAAGCACAGCAAAAGTAAAATAATTGAGATTAAAAAGAAGAGCCGTGAGGCTCTTCTTTTTTCTGATTTCGTGGAGAATCCTGGAATTTTCCTTTGACGAAAGGGGAAATTTATCGTACAATAGAGTGTAACGATAAAATGCGTGATAGATTTAGTGACGAGAAGTTTTCAATCTATCATTGAGGATAGGATGAGGTTGAAGACCGGATCCTTCTCCATTTAGGAAATGAAACATAAGGAGATTTACCCTTGGAATTAGAAGTATTTGCTGGACAAGAAAAAAGTGAACTTTCTATGATTGAAGTGGCGCGTGCGATTTTGGAATTACGCGGACGTGACCATGAAATGTACTTTAGCGATCTTGTAAATGAAATTCAAAATTACCTTGAAAAATCAAACAGCGAGATCCGTGAAGCCCTCCCATTGTTCTACACAGAATTGAATGTAGATGGAAGCTTTATCCCACTTGGAGATAACAAATGGGGTCTTCGTTCATGGTATGCCATCGATGAAGTTGACGAAGAAATCATCGCTCTTGAAGAAACAGACGAAGATGAAGCTCCTAAGAAACGGAAGAAAAAACGTGTCAATGCCTTCATGGATGGAGACGAGGATGCGATCGACTACAACGACGACGATCCAGAAGACGAAGAAGTTTACGAAGCAGATCCAGCTCTTTCATATGATGAAGAAAATCCAGACGATGAAAAGAGTGAAGTCGAAGCTTACGATGCTGAAATCAATGAAATCGTACCAGATGATTTGGGTGAGGAAGTTGAATTAAGCGAAGAAGACGACGAAGAAGAGGATTCTGAAGACGAGGAAGAAGAATAAATCATAAGAAGAGGCTGGGACAAAAGTCCTAGCCTCTCAATTGTTTTTGGATTGTCGAGCAAGACGCAGTGGTTGAGTGGGCTCTACTACGCTGATTTCATCAGCTTTTACAGCCCTACTCAACTGTGCGGAGGTGGGACGACGAAATCAAATTCTAACGAATTACCGATTTCTGTCCCACTCTCTTTTTGTTTGCATTGAAAAAAGTGGCGAAATGGCGTATGATAAACGTGTAAGGATTCCTAAATAGGAGGTGTTCAGATGGACTTTCGTTTAGATCAAAGTTTAGTAGCTCTTGGTATTGATACGGTTGTGGTCGGAATTGCTAGAAATGTGGATCCCCAAGCAGTCCTGCCCCCTTCTTTTCTTGAAAAGAAGAAAGCGCTTGAACAATGGGCGCTCCAGTGTCAGACAGAAGAAGTAGTGGCATCTCCTGTCATTAAAGGGTATACAGACCTCTTGCAAAAAGTAGGGCGTAGCATCAAGAAAAATCCCCCAACAGTCCTAGCTCTTATCCGAAACATCCAGCATCGAGGAGCTCTTCCTCAGATCAATAGCATCATCGATATCTATAATGTCGAATCTCTGAAGTCCTTTCTCGCAATTGGAGGACATGACCTAGATAAGATTGAGGGACCGATTGAATTTACAGTGAGTCAAAGAGACGATCTCTTCCTCCCTATCCTTTCTAGTGAAAAACATGTCGCACCGACAGATCCTGTCTACCGGGATCAAAAAGGAGTTCTGGCTTGGTTGGATGTACGCGATAGTGACCATTACAAATTTGAGGAGACTACGCAAAACGCCCTCTTTGTCATCCAAGGAAATACCGAGACGTCAGTCGAGATGCGTTTAGAAGCGCTAGAACGAATCCACAAGGACCTTGCTCTTTGCATGCCTCAGCTTCAATTTGAGAAATTTCTCGTCACACAAAATGGAGTGGAAAAGGTCGTGTAAACAGCGAAAATTATTTTCATGAAATTTTCAATTTGACAAAGTAGACCATTTGCGGTAAGATATTGTTCGGGCACCTCATTTTGAGGTCGGAGCTCCCTAAGGATTAGGGAGCTATTTTTGTTTTTTCTGCAAAGAGGAATGGCCTCTACAACATTAGAAGAAGAGGAAAGCACATGTCAACAAAATATATTTTTGTCACGGGTGGTGTCGTATCATCCATCGGGAAAGGGATTGTCGCAGCAAGTCTTGGTCGCTTGCTCAAAAATCGTGGATTGAAAGTGACCATCCAAAAATTTGACCCTTATATCAATATTGACCCAGGGACGATGAGTCCTTACCAACACGGGGAAGTATTTGTCACAGACGATGGCGCAGAGACAGACTTGGACCTTGGTCACTATGAACGCTTCATTGATATCAATCTGAATAAGTACTCAAATGTGACAACAGGGAAAATTTATAGCGAAGTCCTTCGAAAGGAACGTCGTGGAGAATACTTGGGCGCGACTGTACAGGTTATTCCTCATATTACAGATGCCTTGAAAGAAAAGATCAAACGAGCAGCGACGACGACGGATTCAGATGTCATCATCACAGAAGTCGGAGGAACAGTTGGAGATATTGAGTCCCTTCCATTCCTTGAAGCTCTTCGTCAAATGAAGGCAGATGTTGGTGCTGAAAACGTTATGTACATCCACACCACTCTTCTACCTTACTTAAAAGCTGCGGGAGAAATGAAAACCAAGCCGACGCAACACTCTGTGAAAGAATTGCGTGGTCTAGGAATTCAACCAAATATGTTGGTCATCCGTACAGAAAAACCAGCTGGTCAAGGAATTAAGAACAAGTTGGCTCAATTCTGTGATGTCGCACCTGAAGCAGTCATTGAGTCTCTTGATGTGGAGCATTTGTACCAAATCCCATTGAACTTGCAAGCACAAAATATGGACCAAATTGTTTGTGACCATTTGAAATTGGATGTTCCTGCAGCAGATATGACAGAATGGTCTGCGATGGTCGATAAGGTCATGAACCTTAAGAAGCAGGTCAAGATTTCCTTGGTTGGAAAATACGTGGAATTGCAAGATGCCTACATTTCTGTCGTTGAGGCCTTGAAGCACTCAGGTTATGCTAATGATGCAGAAGTCAAGATTAATTGGGTCAATGCCAATGATGTGACAGCTGAAAATGTGGCAGAACTCCTTGGAGATGCGGATGGGATCATTGTCCCAGGTGGTTTTGGCCAACGGGGAACAGAAGGAAAAATTCAAGCCATCAAGTATGCGCGTGAACAGGACGTCCCAATGTTGGGTGTCTGCTTGGGTATGCAGTTAACCTGTATCGAATTTGCCCGTCACGTTTTAGGCTTAGAAGGAGCTAATTCGTCCGAATTGGATCCAGGAACTAAGTATCCGATTATCGATATCATGCGGGACCAGATCGATGTGGAAGACATGGGAGGAACGCTCCGTCTCGGTCTTTACCCATCTAAACTCAAACGAGGCTCAAAAGCAGCAGCTGCCTATGACAATCAAGAAGTGGTGCAACGTCGCCACCGTCACCGTTATGAGTTTAACAATGCTTTCCGTGAACAGTTCGAAGAAGCAGGATTTGTCTTCTCAGGCGTTTCACCAGACAACCGTTTGGTCGAAATCGTTGAAATCCCAGAAAACAAATTCTTTGTCGCTTGCCAATACCACCCAGAATTGTCAAGCCGTCCAAACCGCCCAGAAGGACTTTACACAGCCTTTATCACAGCGGCAGTTGAAAACCACGATAGCAAATAAGAATCAAGGCTGGGCAATAAGTGTCCAGCCTTTGGACTATAATAGTAATAACTACATGACGCAGTGGTTGATTGGCATCTTTGTTCGCTTTTCAAGCTCCAAAGATGACCTAATCAACTGTGCGGGGGTGGGAAGACGAACTCTTTTTAATTAGTCGGAGTTCTTTCCCACTCCCTTTTTGTGAAAAAATGACAAACTCTGAAAAAAGTTTGAAAAAAATCTTGACAAAAAAGTCGTTGATTGATATACTAGTAAAGTACTCAATCGCGGGGATGGCGGAATTGGCAGACGCGCAGGACTAAGGATCCTGTGACCGCTTTAGGTCGTGAGGGTTCAAGTCCCTCTCTCCGCATCGGATAATCAAGATAGCTTCGGCTATCTTTTTTTGTTTTCAAATTTCTTTGTGGTAGAATAGGTGTGAGATGAGGTGAGAAAATGAAGAAAAAGGATCTGGTTTTGGCCGATGGCCTCTTTGCACTATTGGGAAGTGCCATTAATTTTTTCGGTCCTATCCTGATTTTAGCGATGGGGATAGGTGCATACAAGGATACTTTTAGATATTTTATCGCCTTAAACATATGGAATGTTTTCATTTTTTTAGTGGCGATTGCTTCTAAGTATCTGCTCAGAGATAAAAAAAGAATCAAAAAATGGATTCTTCATCTTTTTCTGATAGCAGGCAGTATACTCTTTCTTGCGTCAATCCTTGCAGTGTGTGAGAATATTCCCTTTCTTGAGGGAGTGCTAAACGGACTTCTTGGAAAAATATTTACCGACAGTCAGTTATTTGCTGCTTATTTCTATTCTCAATGGGTTGTAGCAGTACTCCTTGTGATTTGCGGGATCGCCTTTCTCCTTTCGCTAAAAAAAAATAAAGAAGAGAATTGAGGCTGGGACAAAAGTCCTAGCCTCTCAATTGTTTTTGGATTGTCGAGCAAGACGCAGTGGTTGAGTGGGCTCTACTACGCTGATTTCATCAGCTTTTACAGCCCTACTCAACTGTGCGGAGGTGGGACGACAAAATCGAATTCTAACGAATTACCGATTTCTGTCCCACTCTCTTTTCCTTATTTGCTAGGGTGAAAGCCTTAGGAGATAGGAGATTCCGCCCTATTTATCATAAGAAAGTGCTTAAAGACACAGGAAAAGCTAGCAATTTCATCTAAAAAGTGATAAAATAAACAATGTAAGTGGGATCAATCCCACAAAAATTTATAGGAGGCCTATTACACATGGCAATCGTTTCAGCAGAAAAATTTGTCCAAGCAGCTCGTGACAATGGTTATGCAGTTGGTGGATTTAACACAAACAACCTTGAGTGGACTCAAGCTATCTTGCGTGCAGCAGAAGCTAAGAAAGCTCCAGTACTTATCCAAACTTCTATGGGTGCTGCTAAATACATGGGTGGTTACAAAGTATGTAAAGCCCTTATTGAAAACCTTGTAGAATCAATGGGTATCACTGTACCAGTTGCTATTCACCTTGACCATGGTCACTACGACGATGCTCTTGAATGTATTGAAGCTGGTTACACTTCAATCATGTTTGACGGTTCACACCTTCCAGTTGAAGAAAACCTTAAATTGGCGAAAGATGTCGTTGAAAAAGCTCATGCTAAAGGTATCTCAGTAGAAGCTGAAGTTGGTACTATCGGTGGTGAAGAAGACGGTATCATCGGTGACGGTGAATTGGCACCAATCGAAGATGCTAAAGCAATGGTTGCTACAGGAATCGACTTCTTGGCTGCAGGTATCGGTAACATCCACGGTCCTTACCCAGCAAACTGGAAAGGTCTTCACCTTGACCACTTGCAAAAATTGACTGAAGCTGTTCCAGGATTCCCAATCGTATTGCACGGTGGATCAGGTATCCCTGATGATCAAATCCAAGCAGCTATCAAACTTGGTGTTGCAAAAGTTAACGTTAACACTGAATGCCAAATCGCATTTGCAAATGCTACTCGTCAATTCGTACGTGAATACGATGCAAACGAAGCAGAATACGACAAGAAGAAACTCTTCGACCCACGTAAATTCTTGAAACCAGGTTTCGAAGCAATTACAGCAGCTGTTGAAGAACGTATCGACGTATTCGGTTCAGAAGGCAAAGCTTAATTAAAAACAGGAAAGCAAGGTCCCATGTGGATCTTGTTTTTTTGTTTGGGAAAGGTTGCTTCCAGGGGTTAATTTTTGTACAATATGCCTATGAAAAAATTCAAACTGTGGAGCTGGATCGTTTGTGGCTTTCTCCTGCTCTTTTTAGGTGCTACATTTGTTTTTCATCAAGTCAGTTTACGAAATGAAAGTAAGCTTCTCACACCCATTGGTAAACAAGTGACAGTCAATGGACATCGAATGAATGTTTCTATTAAAGGAGAAGGGCCTCAAACAATCGTTTTTCTTTCTGGTGCAGGTATCGCCTCTCCTATCCTAGACTTTAAGAATCTATCAGATCCCCTATCCAAAAAATACAAGGTTGTTGTCGTGGAGCGAGCAGGATATGGTTTTAGCCAAGATAGTGATCGTTCAAGAGATGTGATGGAGGTCCTTTCTGAGACCCGTCAAGCTTTGTCGCAAGCTCATGTTTCAGGTCCTTATGTGATTATTTCGCATTCTATGGCTAGTTTAGAGAGTCTTGCTTGGCAAGAGAAATATCCGAATGAAGTGAAGGCTTTGATTGGCCTGGATTGGGCCTTGCCAGCGAGTTATGAAGATTTAAAAGAACACCCAACTCTCATAACCTTAGCCTATTGGACGAGTAAGATTGGCCTGCTCCGTTATTTCCCAGAGTCCTTTTATATAAAAAATCCAACTCTGACTGAAACTGAACGACAACAATATAAATTACTAGCATATAAGCAGTTGATGTCACAAGCCATGCTTCATGAATCCCGTTTGGCAAAGGAAAATGCCAAGAAAGTTCCATCTAGCATTAATCCGAAAATTCCAGCCTTACTCCTGGTTTCTAACGGTGAAGGCACGACCTTTAGCCAATCAGAGTGGCAACGTTATGCAGAGAGATTTGCAAGCGACCAGTCTAATGTTCAAGTCGACTATATGGATGCGCCTCACGACCTCTATCATTATCAAAGCGATGCTATTGTTTCTCGTATTAAAGAATTTTTAGAGAATAATTGAGGGCTTAAAAATCCATTGAGACTGATGATAATAATTAAATGCTGAAGGATTAACAGTAGAATCGTTAATTTTCTCGATTAAAAAAATTCTTTTTCTTAACAATAAGCCTGCCCCTAAGGGCAGGTTTTTTGGTGTCTTAAGGAAACTATTTAACAGAATTTTTGATTAAAAGTTTCATTTTAAGAGAGAAATCTCTAATTTCATAATCTATAAGCAAACGCTTGCATTCCTTTTTTTATTGGATTATAATAGGTTGGTATAAAGCCTTCTGTAATAATATTGAGTAAGTGTAGAAAGTAAGGATTTAGAATATTTGTAGTCAAAAATACAATGTTGCTTCTTACGATAGGGAGATAGATATGGCAATGATAGAAGTGCAACATCTTCGGAAAAATTTTGTGAAGACAGTTAAGGAGCCGGGGTTAAAGGGAGCCTTGCGCTCCTTTATTCATCCTGAAAAGCAGACCTTTGAAGCGGTCAAGGATTTAACTTTTGAAGTTCCAAAAGGGCAGATTTTAGGATTTATCGGGGCAAATGGTGCTGGGAAGTCAACCACCATCAAAATGCTGACAGGAATTTTGAAGCCCACATCTGGCTTTTGTCGGATTAACGGCAAGATTCCGCAGGATAATCGCCAAGATTATGTCAAGGATATTGGAGTCGTTTTCGGACAACGCACCCAGTTATGGTGGGATTTGGCTCTGCAAGAGACCTACACGGTTTTGAAAGAGATCTATGATGTACCGGACTCGCTTTTCCATAAGCGCATGGACTTTTTGAATGAAGTTTTGGATTTGAAGGAATTTATCAAGGATCCTGTGCGGACTCTTTCACTAGGTCAACGGATGCGGGCGGATATTGCGGCTTCCTTGCTTCACAATCCCAAAGTTCTCTTTTTAGATGAACCGACTATTGGTTTGGATGTGTCGGTCAAGGACAACATTCGTCGGGCCATTACCCAGATTAATCAGGAGGAAGAGACAACTATTCTCTTGACTACTCATGATTTGAGTGATATTGAGCAACTCTGTGATCGGATTTTTATGATTGATAAGGGGCAAGAGATTTTTGATGGAACGGTTAGCCAGCTCAAGGAGACCTTTGGAAAGATGAAGACTCTCTCCTTTGACCTGACGCCAGGTCAAAATCATCTCGTCTCTCATTATGAGGGCTTGCCTGATATGTCCATTGATAGACAAGGAAATACTCTCAATATTGAATTCGATAGTTCCCGCTACCAGTCGGCCGATATTATCAAGCAAACCTTATCTGATTTTGAGATCCGTGATTTGAAGATGGTAGATACGGATATTGAAGATATTATCCGTCGCTTCTATCGAAAGGAGCTCTAAGATGGTCAAATTGTGGAGACGTTATAAACCCTTTATCAATGCAGGGATTCAGGAGTTGATTAGCTATCGAGTCAACTTTATTCTTTATCGGATTGGCGATGTCATGGGTGCTTTTGTGGCTTTTTATCTATGGAAGGCTGTCTTTGATTCCTCCCAGGAGCCTTTGATTCAGGGCTTCAGTATGGCGGATATCACCCTCTACATCATCATGAGTTTTGTGACTAATCTTCTGACTAGGTCGGATTCTTCCTTTATGATTGGTGATGAGGTCAAGGATGGTTCCATTATCATGCGCTTGTTGCGACCAGTGCATTTTGCGGCTTCTTACCTCTTTACGGAGCTTGGTTCCAAGTGGTTGATTTTTATCTCTGTTGGACTGCCATTTTTAAGTGTCATTGTTTTGATGAAAATCTTATCTGGGCAAGGGATTGTAGAAGTGCTGGGACTAACTACCCTTTATCTCTTTAGCTTAACCCTGGCTTATCTGATTAACTTTTTCTTTAATATTTGCTTTGGATTTTCAGCCTTTGTATTTAAAAATTTATGGGGTTCCAACCTACTTAAGACTTCCATAGTGGCCTTTATGTCTGGGAGTTTGATCCCCTTGGCTTTCTTTCCAAAGGTCATTTCAGATATTCTGTCCTTCTTACCTTTCTCATCCTTAATTTACACTCCGGTCATGATTATTGTTGGAAAATACGATGCTAGTCAGATTCTTCAAGCACTTTTGCTTCAGCTTTTCTGGCTTATAGTGATGGTGGGCTTGTCTCAGTTGATTTGGAAACGAGTCCAGTCATTTATCACCATTCAGGGAGGTTAGTATGAAAAAATATCAACGCATGCATCTGATTTTTATCAGACAGTATATCAAGCAAATCATGGAATACAAGGTAGATTTTGTGGTTGGTGTGTTGGGAGTCTTTCTGACTCAAGGCCTGAACCTCTTGTTTCTCAATGTCATCTTTCAACACATTCCCTCCCTAGAAGGTTGGACTTTTCAAGAAATTGCCTTTATCTATGGATTTTCCTTAATTCCAAAGGGACTAGATCATCTCTTTTTTGACAATCTCTGGGCTTTAGGTCAACGACTAGTTCGAAAAGGGGAGTTTGACAAGTATCTGACTCGTCCTATCAATCCTCTCTTTCACATCCTCGTTGAGACCTTTCAGATTGATGCCTTGGGTGAACTCTTGGTCGGTGGCATTCTATTAGGAACAACAGTAACTAGCATCTCTTGGACTCTTCCAAAATTCCTGATTTTTCTAGTCTGTATTCCTTTTGCGACCTTGATTTACACTTCTTTAAAAATCGCGACAGCTAGCATCGCTTTTTGGACCAAGCAGTCAGGTGCCATGATTTACATTTTCTATATGTTTAATGATTTTGCCAAGTATCCTATTTCTATTTACAATTCGCTCCTTCGTTGGTTAATTAGCTTTATTGTACCTTTCGCCTTTACGGCCTACTATCCTGCCAGCTATTTCTTGCAGGACAAGGATGGACTCTTTAATATTGGTGGTTTGATTCTGATTTCCCTTGTTTTCTTTGTTATTTCCCTCAAACTTTGGGATAGGGGATTGGATGCTTACGAAAGTGCTGGTTCGTAAGAGGTAAAGTAAGACTAAAATCAAGAAAGGAACTTATGATGTTTGTAATTAAAGAAGTCAAGGGTGAAGATCAAAAAATGGCAGTTGTCGCTGAGATTTTAAGGGATTTGCCAGAATGGTTTGGAATACCAGAAAGCACGCAAGCCTACATTGAAGGAGCTAAGGATTTACGAGTTTGGGCTGCTTATCAAGAAAGTGATGTAGTAGGGTTTATAAGTTTATCATATTCGAGTGAAGATTGTGCTGAAATTGACTGTCTAGGCGTGAAAAAATCATTCCAAGGTCAAGGAATTGGAAGGAAATTAATTACGACTATAGAAAGAGAAGCAGTCAAACAAGTGGACTACCTACAGGTCAAAACAGTCGCAGAAGGTTCAAATAAAGATTATGACCGAACAAATGTCTTTTATCGCAGTCTTGGTTTTAAAAAATTAGAGATTTTTCCGCAACTATGGGATCCACAGAATCCATGTCAGATTCTGATTAAAAAGATCAACTAAAAGTGCTTGACATCCGCTATCAGAGTGCTATACTAAGAAGGTAATCGCCGATTTAGCTCAGTTGGTAGAGCAACGCACTCGTAACGCGTAGGTCACAGGTTCGATCCCTGCAATCGGCATAGAAAAAATCTGCTTTGAAGGAGCGAGACGATGAATAATGGTGATCACATATTCGTTCGGTCTCGCTCCTTCTTTTGACCACATAGGCGCCATTTTTGACCACTTAGTCAAAAGTCCTTGTCTCCGTAGGAGCTCTCTGCTATCATAGAATCATCAAAGGAAGAAATACTTCCGAATAATCAAAATGAGGTATATGATGATGAAAAAACTACTTGGACTTGGATTTATTTTGGTTGCTCTTGCGGTTGTCACAATGGGAATGGTTGGTTTTCCAAAGCTCGATGTGAACATCTGGCCCCTATTTCCTGTTCTCTTATTTGCATTCTTTACACTTGAAAATCTCTTGAAAAAAGATTACAAGGCAAGTGTTATCTGCGCCTTGATCGCATTTATGATCGCAAATGCGATTTACGATGTCCTGCCGGTTTCAAATGGTCTGGTCATCACAGCAGGTGTGCTCGCTTGCGTAGGTCTTAGTTTTCTTTTACCGGACAAGGAAAGCAATAAATAAAGAAAGGAGGCTGGGATAAAAATCCTAGCCTCTCAATTGTCTTTGGATTGTCGAGCAAGACGCAGTGGTTGAGTGGGCTCTACTATGCTGATTTCATCAGCTTTTACAGCCCTACTCAACTGTGCGGAGGTGGGACGACGAAATCGAATTCTAACGAATTACCGATTTCTGTCCCACTCTCTTTTTTACTTCTCAAAAATGACCTCTTGATGGGGAAAACGTGCCACTTACTGAAAAGCCCTTGTTTTGTTTTCAACAGCTGTTATAATGGTACTATCAAAACGTTGGGAAAGGAGTTTTATGAAAGTTAGAATCGAATTGGATCCATCTATGGACGAGCCTGAGATCTTGATTCGAGCTCCGCGCTTGACCCCGGAGTTGACCCAGCTGCAAGAGAGAATCCTCGAACAAAAGGTTGCTCCTTTGGCCTTTTACAAGGATCGAAGTGAGTATTTTCTGGATGTGGCATCGATCCTCTTTTTTGAGACGGACGGGGAGAAGATTTTTGGTCACACCAAGGACGAGGCCTATGAAGTTAAGCAGAAGCTCTATGAGTTGGAGGAGCTGCTTCCCATCGCCTTTTGTCGGATATCCAAATCCACCATTGTCAACGCAAAGCAGATCTATTCTCTAGAAAAGTCTTTTTCAGGAACCAGCACGGTCAATTTCTATCAGACCCATAAGCAGGTTCACGTATCCAGACGCTACTATCAACTCTTAAAAGAACGACTAAATGAAATGAGGTAATATCATGAGAAAAAAATTAATCGGAGTATTCTTAATCCTTTTAGCAGCCTTACTCCTTTTACAGGGCTATTTTGTAAAATGGGACATCAGCATCTGGACCTTAGCTTGGGTTACCTTGCTTGCCGTCCTGTCCCTCTCTAGTTTCTTAAAACGCCATTTTGGTTGGGGCTTCATCTATGGACTTTTAGCCCTCTTTTGTCTCAATGGGCAATACCATTTCCTCCCAGTTTCAAATTCAGTTGTCATCCTTTCCTCAATTCTCGCTGTGATTGGGCTCAACATTTTGTTTAAACCCTCTAAGAAAACAAAAGCCCGCCTAGCTTCCTATTCTGCTGGGTCCATGAGTAAGTCGGATGGCAATGACATTGATGTCACTTTTTCAACAGTGACAAAATATCTCAATGACCAACACTTTACCCGCGGAAGTGCAGATGTGAGTATGGGAGAAGCATCGGTTTATTTTGACAATTGCCGCATCGAGGGTCCATCTGCTCAGTTTGTTGTCGATGTTTCCCTTGGAAGTTTGAGTCTCTATGTACCAAGTGATTGGCGTGTCCATGTAAATGTGGATAATTCCCTCTCAGCGATCCAACATCAGGAAAATCCAAGTGCTCTGACAAGCAAGGATTTCTACATTACGGGCGATGTTTCCTTAGGAAATCTGGAAATTATCTATGTCGGAGCGAATTCGTTTTCTTAAGTCGGAAATGAAAAACTTTGGCCAAAAGCTTGCCAAGAGAGATTTTTTTTGGTAATATAGTACGGTATGTGGTGCTAGCACATCCGTTATATTAGATCTAATAGGAGGAAACACAGAAATGGCTAAAGTATGTTATTTCACAGGTCGTAAGACTGTATCAGGTAACAACCGTTCACACGCTATGAACCAAACAAAACGTGCCGTAAAACCAAACCTTCAAAAAGTAACTGTCCTTATCGATGGTAAACCTAAAAAAGTTTGGGCTTCAGCTCGTGCATTGAAATCTGGTAAAGTAGAACGCGTTTAATAAAGAATATAGAACCTCATAGAGGTTCTTTTCTTTTTCTCTAGAGACAGCTGTCACAGCGGGTGAAGAATAGTCCCTACCCTTTTACAGTTGACCTCTTTTATGGTAAAATAGAATATAAAATACTTTTGAGGTAGAAATTATGACAGTAAAAATCAATACAAAGGACGGTCAAATTGAATTGACTGATGAGGTTATCGCAACTGTTGTAGGCGGTGCCGCTACTGAGATCTTCGGTGTGGTTGGAATGGCCAGCAAAAATGCGATCAAAGATAATTTCCAAGCCCTCCTAGGGAAAGAAAACTTCTCTAAAGGTGTTGTTGTCAAAACAACGGAAGCAGGAACTATCGCAGTTGATGTTTACACTGTTTTGAGCTATGGAACAAAGATTAGCGAAGTCTCAAAAAATATTCAAGAACGTGTGAAATTTAGTTTGGAAAATCAACTTGGAATCACTACGGATACTGTGAATGTCTATATTCAAAATATCAAGATTGTGGGAGAATAATCGTGGCTAATATTACTACAAGTTTATTTCAAGAAATGGTTCAAGCGGGGGCTACGCGCTTAAATAAACAAGCGGAATATGTAAACTCTTTGAACGTCTTTCCTGTACCAGATGGAGATACAGGGACTAATATGGGAATGACCATCGAAAATGGGGCCAAAGAAGTATCTGACCGTTCTGCATCAACTGTTGGAGAAGCAGCAGGAATCTTTGCTAAAGGTCTCTTGATGGGTGCGCGTGGGAACTCAGGAGTTATCACTTCTCAATTGTTCCGCGGATTTTCTCAAAGTGTCAAAGACAAAGAAGAATTGGATGGAGCAGCGCTTGCAGCAGCCTTCCAATCTGGGGTAGAAGTTGCTTATAAAGCCGTTATGAAGCCAGTTGAAGGAACCATTTTGACGGTTTCTCGTGGGGCAGCCATCGGTGCCAAGAAAAAAGCAGAATCTACCAACGATGCAGTAGAAGTCATGCGTGCAGCTCTTGAAGGTGCTAAAACAGCTCTTGCGAAGACTCCAGATATGTTGCCGGTCTTGAAAGAAGTTGGCGTGGTAGACTCTGGTGGTCAAGGGTTGGTCTTCATCTATGAAGGATTCTTGTCAGCCTTGACAGGTGAATTCATCGCTTCTGAAGAGTTCCAAGCAACACCTGCAACCATGTCAGAAATGATCAATGCAGAACACCACAAGTCAGTCGCTGGCCATGTCGCAACTGAAGACATCAAGTTTGGTTACTGTACAGAAATCATGGTCGCTTTGAAACAAGGTCCAACCTATGTCAAAGATTTCGATTACGATGAATTCCGTAACTATTTGAACAACCTAGGGGATTCCCTATTGGTGGTGAATGACGATGAGATTGTCAAAGTTCACGTCCATACAGAAGATCCAGGTCTTGTCATGCAAGAAGGTCTTAAGTACGGAAGCTTGGTCAAGGTGAAAGTCGACAACATGCGCAACCAACACGAAGCGCAAGTTGAAAAAGAAGAGCGTCAAGCGAAGCCAGTTGAAGAAAAAGAATATGCCATCATCGCAGTAGTTGCTGGTGACGGATTGGCTGATATCTTTAAAGCGCAAGGAGTTGATTACATCATCTCTGGGGGTCAAACCATGAACCCATCAACAGAAGACTTTGTCAAAGCGGTTGAAGAGTTGAATGCGCGCAACATCATTATCTTGCCAAACAACAAAAATATCTTGATGGCGGCTCAATCTGCAGCAGAAGTGATTGATCAACCTGCAGCAGTTGTTGAGACCAAGACTATCCCTCAAGGATTGACTAGTCTTCTTGCCTTTGATGAAAGCAAATCGATCGAAGAAAACTACGAACGCATGAGCGCTTCATTGGGTGATGTTGCGTCTGGTAGTGTGACAACAGCGGTTCGCGATACCACTATTGATGGGCTTGAAATCCATGAAAATGATAATCTTGGAATGGTCGATGGCAAAATCGTTGTTTCAAATCCAGATATGATGGAAACCTTGGAAGAAACATTCGCTCATATGTTGGATGAAGACAGTGAAATTGTGACCATCTATGTCGGTGAAGACGGCAGTGAGGAGTTGGCAAATGAATTGGCCCAAGTCCTTGCTGAGAAGTATGAGGATGTAGAAGTGGAAATCCACCAAGGTGGCCAACCCGTCTACCCATACTTGTTTAGTGTAGAATAATTGAACAGAAGGTTCCTTTCGGAACCTTTTTTTGTATATAGAAAAACCAGGAGATTCTCTATGAAAGCAGCGTGATTCAGAGGGATTTGAGACTGAAGTGAACCCTCCACTGAGGCTTTATTCGTGAGAAAAAGGAGTTTCTGCAAAAAGTCTCACATTCATCAGTTTTTTATTCAAATTGAAGAGCTTGAAAAGAGGGGGAAATGGTTTGAGCAGTGGAGTTTTTAGACAAGAAAGACGCGATATGTTATACTGGTATCAGTATGTGAAAGGAGAGTTATAAAAATGAAGAAATTTTTTGTAACCCTTGGGCTAGCCATTTTGGTATTGACTGGTTGTTCGCAATCCCAAACGAAGAAAACTACAACCGCTAGCTCATCTAGCAGTTCCTCTGTTAAAAAAGAAGTAAAAAATGAAGAAAAAACCACAACCTTAGTAGGAGATATCAATGGAACAAAACACCGGGATATCATCAAGTCTAAGGGAGATAAGGTTGAAAACCTTCGCATCGAAGTGACGGCCGATCTGCCCCAACAACTTGGGACCATCGCAGCAGAAAAGTCACCTGAAGAGCTCACAGCAGCCATTCAAGCTTTGCTGGAGCAAAATGAAGACTATAAGAAGCTAAAAACTGTTCCCGGTTTTAGTTTGGAATACACAGTCACACCAGAGAAAAAATTGCTCTCAACCAGTGTGATTGACCTCAACCAAATTGACGCCAAGTCTCTTGAAGAAATTTCTTACTTCAAAGATGCTGGTCTCAATGATTTGAAAAACATGAAGGCAGATGCCTTGGTCAAGGCCTTGAAACTGCATGGCATGAAAGAAGAAGGTCAGTAAGAAGAATAGAAAAAGTCGAGTGAAGTCACTTGGCTTTTTTTAGTGACTTTTGTCATGTGAGCGAGTGACAAAATTATCTAGTGGCTGTTATTTTCTTTCGCTATAATATAGTCAGAAAGTAAGAGGTAAGGAAAAATGAAACAATGGTTCTATAAAGTGTTTACGTTAACAGTGGTGGGGATGGTCGTCTATTTGATCTTTTCAAAGGATGATAGTCTCTATTACCATTTTCCTTGGGAATTATTTGCTGGGATTGGCATCATGAGCTGGGCGGTTCAGGAAGGATTGAAAATGATCAAGGCTGTTAAAAAGGAGATGGAGCAATGAAAAAGAAGTTTGAATTTGGATTGGTAGCTGTTTTGTGTTTGCTCCTTTGGGCAACTGAGATGATGACGGGCTGGTTTTCTGCCCATTTTCCTAGCTGGTTTTTCCAAACAGTTTGGGGAGTGACCTTGGTCGTCTTTGTCATCATTCCAGCTGGTCAAATCTGGTTGAAAGGAGAGTCTCATGAGTGTCATTAGAGTAGAGAACTTGAACAAAAGTATCAAAGGAAAGGTGATCCTAGAAGATCTTTCTTTCACAGTGGAGAGAGGGGATTGTCTGGCCTTGATTGGACCAAACGGAGCTGGGAAAACAACCTTGATGAACTGTCTGCTGGGAGATATGAAGGCGACTTCTGGAACTATTGAAGTAGAGGGAAAAGCTCCTGGTCATCCTCAGTTAAAGGCTAGTGTCTCTTATCTCCCTCAAGAGAATGCCATCGTGCAAAAGCTAACCGTGCAGGAACTGATCAGTTTCTTTCGCTCCATTTATCCCAACCCTTTAACGGTCAATGACATCGATGATTTATTGCGTTTTACTCCAGAACAAAAGAAGCAATTAGCCAGTAAGCTGTCTGGTGGGCAAAAGCGTCTTTTATCCTTTGTGTTGACCTTGATTGGTCGTCCCAGTCTTCTGTTTCTGGATGAGCCAACGTCTGCCATGGATACGTCCACTCGCCAACGCTTTTGGGAGATCGTCGGGCATTTAAAGGAAGAGGGTGTGACCATTGTCTATTCTTCCCATTACATCGAGGAAGTAGAGCACACGGCTGATCGAATTTTGGTCTTGCATCAGGGGCATTTGCTTCGGGATACGACACCACTCGCTATGAGAAGCGAAGAGGTAGAAAAACATTTTACCCTGCCTTTGCGCTACCAAGCTCTAGTGGCAGAGATGGAAGGCGTTGGTGAAGTGGTCATTAAACCCGATGCTCTTCAGGTTGTGACACGGGACGCCAATCGTTTGTGGATTCGATTGCAAGAAGAAGGATGTTCGATCCAAGAAATCGAAGTAACCAATCGAAGTTTATTGGATTCTATTTTTGAAAATACAAAGGAAGTAGGTAGAGAAGATGAAACGCATGAAAGCTCTCGGCGTGGTTGAGTGGCATTTGACCAGTCGCCAAGCCATTTATTACTTGTTATCAATTGGGATGCCTACGGCCTTTTATCTCTTCTTTTCAGGGATGTACCAGGACACGCCAGGGGCCCCCGCTCACTTTATGAGGGATTATCTCCTCTCCATGACGGCTTTTTCCATGATGTCTACGGCTATCTTTTCTTTTCCAACCGTTCTTGAAACCGATCGACTCAATAATTGGCAAAAAGTCTTGCGCCATACCCCCGTATCTATGGTAGAATATTATCTAATAAAGGTTGTGGGTCTATTTGTCGATTTTCTCCTATCGATTGGAGTTGTCTTTACCGTGGGCCATGTGGTGCGGCATGTGAATATGTCCTTGCAGGATTGGGTCTTAGTAGCCTTCCTTCTCATCTTAGGAAGTCTAGCTTTTGTAGCGATCGGTCTGGTCTTGACCCTGCTTCCTTCTAGTCAATTGATGTCTGTTGTGGGGAATCTCCTTTATATGGGACTGGCTGTTATGGGTGGACTATGGATGCCCATTAGCCTATTTCCAGAATGGATGCAAGCCATTGGCAAATGCTTACCAACCTATCAATTGATGGAACTGATCAAGATCTTTTTAAACAAGGGGCAGGTCAATGTCTTTGCGAGTGTCTATTTAACCTTGTTTACCCTGGTCTTGTTTGCCCTTGTTATCGTCTATCGTCGTCATTCTGAGGTTCGTTCATGATTGAAAAACTCAAGCGTATCCATTATATGTTTTACGCTAGCCTAGTCTTTATGGGATTCCCATTTATCTCTATTTTATTGGGTGAGGTTCCCTACTGGCACTTCTTTTTAGCCCTCTTGTTTATTGCTTCCTATCTAGGAATCTTGATTACTGAAAACAAGAAGCTGATCTGGATTTGTTGGCTGTACCTCCTAGCCTATGTAGCAGGAAATACTCTTTTTATTAACGCCAACTATTTTTGGTTTTATTTCTTCATCAGTAACCTGTTAGTCTATCACTTTGAGATTAGCGATTTTCGCTCTCCTTATCTTTGGACAGTTTTTCTATCGCAATTCCTACTTTTTGGAGTTATCTTTTTCAAACAGAATGCGATGGAGTATGAATGGGTATTTTTAATCATCATTTTCTTCTTTACCCATGCCATGACTTACGGCATGGTTCGGATTCGGATGATGGAAGAGTTGAAAGCTGACCATGCCAAGCAAAATGCCCAGATCAATCTCTTGCTGGCAGAAAACGAGCGCCATCGGATTGGCCGTGATCTGCATGACAGTCTGGGACACACCTTTGCCATGCTCAGTGTCAAGGCAGACCTAGCTGATCAATTCTTAGCATTGGGTCAGGTTGAGAAGGCGCAGGAGCAGGTGCAAGAGATTCAAGCCATCAGTCAAGAGTCCATGCACCAAGTCCGAGAGATTGTCGAGAACTTAAAGCAGCGAACCCTGGCAAGAGAGTTGGAAACCGTCAAGCAAATGCTGGAAGTGGCTCAAATCAAAGTGGAGATTCAAAACGAGCTTGATACTGCTAGCATCTCGCCGATCCTAGAATCTGCTCTGGCTATGGTATCTCTGGAATTAGCTACCAATATGATCAAACATGCCAAAGCGACGCAAGCTCTTCTCTCTTATCGCTCCACCGAGACAGGTGTGGAAATGGTCGCAGAAGATAATGGCATCGGCTTTGCCACAGTCTCCGATAAAGACCTGCACTCGATTCGCGAACGGATTACCTTGTTGGGAGGAGAGCTGGAGATCAGTCATCAACACAAGCCGACCCGGATAGAAATACGGATCCCTTATCAAGAAAGGAAATAAGATGCGCTTATTAGTTGCTGAAGACCAAAGTATGTTGCGCGATGCGCTCTGCCAGCTCTTGCTCCTACAAGAGGATGTGGAAGATGTCTTGCAGGCTGGCGATGGGCAAGAGGCTATTCATTTACTCGAAACACATCCAGTCGATATTGCGATTTTAGATATCGAAATGCCCATAAAAACAGGGTTAGAAGTGTTGGAGTGGGCTAAACGTCAACAACCCCAGATCAAGGTCGTCATCGTTACCACCTTTAAGCGGCCGGGCTATTTCGAGCGGGCTCTCAAGGCTGGAGTCGATGCCTATGTCTTAAAAGAACGCCGCATTACGGATTTGATGGCCACTCTGCATACCGTTTTAGCAGGGCAAAAAGAATATTCGCCTGAATTAATGGAAGGGATTTTGACCCATCCCAATCCTCTAAGCCCTCAAGAAAAGGCAGTTTTAAAAGAAGTCGCAAAAGGGGCTTCTAACCAAGAAATTGCTGATCGTTTATTCCTCTCAAACGGGACCATCCGCAATTATATGTCAGCCATTCTGACCAAGTTGGATGCGGAAAACCGGACCGAGGCAGCAAAGATCGCTCAAGAAAAGGGTTGGTTATAAGGAAGAAAAGTTTCTAGGAGTTCCTAGAGACTTTTTTCTGATAGACCTAGCATTTTTAGAACAACTCTCATTCTTCGGATTTGGATAGAAAATTCAGAAAATTTACTATTTTTCCTTGAAATATTTTCTAAAAATGGTATGATAGTAGCATGCTAATTTGATATACAAAGTACTGGAAAGGAGAGACATGGAGAAAATTACCTTAGAAACTGCAAAAACCGGTTCAGAGCTCGTTCTTGAAACCCTGCGTGATTTGGGCATTGACACTATTTTTGGTTATCCTGGTGGAGCAGTTTTGCCTTTATACGATGCCATCTATAGCTTTGAGGGTATCCAGCATATCTTGGGTCGTCATGAACAAGGATGCTTGCATGAGGCTGAAGGCTACGCCAAATCAACTGGAAAGCTGGGTGTCGCAGTCGTCACTAGTGGACCGGGGGCTACCAATGCCATTACAGGGATTGCAGATGCCATGAGCGATAGCGTTCCCCTATTAGTCTTCACTGGTCAAGTCAATCGTGCTGGGATCGGGAAAGACGCCTTTCAAGAAGCGGATATCGTGGGAATTACCATGCCCATTACCAAGTACAACTATCAAGTACGTGAGACGGCAGATATTCCGCGAATTATCACAGAAGCTGTCCATATTGCGACGACTGGACGCCCTGGTCCGGTGGTAATTGACCTTCCAAAGGATGTGTCTGCTTTAGAGACAGATTTTATCTATGAACCAAGTGTGAAGCTTCCAAGCTACCAGCCTACCATTGAACCCAATGAATTGCAGATCAAAAAGATTTTGAAGCAATTGAGTAAGGCTAAAAAACCAGTTCTTCTTGCTGGTGGTGGGGTGAGTTACGCTGGAGCTGCAAAAGAGTTGATTGCTCTAGCAGAGCGCTATCAGATTCCAGTAGTGACCAGTCTGTTAGGTCAAGGAACGATTGCGACCAGTCATCCTCTTTTCCTAGGGATGGGAGGAATGCACGGATCCTTCGCGGCCAATATCGCTATGACAGAGACAGATTTCATGATCAGTGTTGGTTGTCGATTTGATGACCGTTTGACAGGGAATCCAAAGACTTTCGCTAAAAATGCTAAGGTTGCCCATATCGACATTGATCCTGCAGAGATTGGGAAGATCATTGCTGTCGACATTCCTGTTGTTGGCGATGCAAAGAAAGCCTTGCAACAGTTGCTAGCAGAGCCAACGGTTCATAACAACACAGAAAAATGGATTGAAAAGGTGACCCAAGATAAGAACCGGGTTCGTTCATACGACAAGAAAGAACGGGTTGTGCAACCACAAGCTGTGATCGAACGCATCGGAGAGTTGACCAAGGGGGACGCTATTGTCGTCACAGACGTTGGACAACACCAAATGTGGGCAGCTCAATACTATCCTTACCAAAATGAGCGCCAATTGGTAACATCTGGTGGTCTAGGAACGATGGGATTCGGTGTTCCTGCAGCTATCGGAGCGAAAATTGCCAATCCAGATAAAGAAGTTGTTCTCTTTGTCGGAGATGGTGGTTTCCAAATGACCAATCAAGAATTGGCAATCTTAAATATTTATAAGGTTCCGATCAAGGTCGTTATGCTCAACAACCACTCGCTTGGAATGGTCCGTCAATGGCAAGAAGCCTTCTATGATGGTCGGACGTCAGAGTCAGTCTTTGATAGCCTTCCAGATTTCCAATTGATGGCGCAAGCTTACGGGATCAAGAATTATAAATTTGATAATCCTGAAACTCTTGAGAAGGATTTGGAAGTCATCACAGAAGATGTACCAATGTTCATCGAAGTAGACATTTCTCGGAAAGAGCATGTCTTGCCGATGGTACCAGCTGGTAAGAGTAATCATGAGATGTTGGGGGTGAAGTTTAATGCGTAGAATGTTAACAGCCAAACTTCAAAACCGCTCAGGTGTTCTGAACCGCTTTACTGGAGTCTTGTCGAGACGTCAAGTCAATATCGAAAGCATCTCTGTTGGCGCAACAGAAAACCCTAATGTATCGCGGATTACCATTATCATTGATGTTGCTTCGCATGATGAAGTAGAGCAAATCATCAAACAGCTCAACCGCCAAGTGGATGTGATCCGTGTCCGGGATATCACTGATAAACCACACTTGGAGCGCGAAGTGATCCTGGTGAAAGTTTCTGCACCTGCTGAGAAGCGAGCAGAAATCTTGGCCATTATTCAACCTTTCCGTGCGACCGTGGTCGATGTAGCCCCAAGCTCTATCACCGTTCAAATGACGGGAAATGCAGAAAAGAGCGAAGCCCTCATTCGTGTTATTCGACCTTATGGGATTAAAAACATCGCCCGCACCGGTGCAACCGGATTTACTCGAGATTAATTCTCACCTTAACATTGTTAACCCCGCCTTAAAAAGGCAAATAATATAATAGAAAAGAGATTTTACTTATGGCAGTTCAAATGGAATACGAAAAAGACGTTAAAGTACCAGCACTTGATGGTAAAAAAATCGCCGTTATCGGTTATGGTTCACAAGGTCATGCACACGCACAAAACTTGCGTGATTCAGGTCATGATGTCATCATCGGTGTGCGTCCTGGTAAATCATTCGATAAAGCAAAAGAAGATGGATTTGAAGCTTACCCAGTTGCAGAAGCAACTAAATTGGCTGATATCATCATGATCTTGGCACCAGACGAAATCCAAAAAGATATCTACAAAGATGAAATCGCTCCAAACTTGAGCGCTGGTAAAGCTCTTGGTTTTGCCCATGGTTTCAATATCCACTTTGGTTACATCAAAGCTCCTGAAGACGTAGATGTCTTCATGGTGGCACCAAAAGGACCAGGTCACTTGGTACGTCGTACTTACACTGAAGGATTTGGTGTACCAGCACTTTACGCTGTCTACCAAGATGCTACTGGTAACGCGAAAGACATCGCAATGGACTGGGCAAAAGGTGTTGGTTCAGCACGTGTTGGTCTTCTTTCAACAACCTTCAAAGAAGAAACAGAAGAAGATTTGTTTGGTGAACAAGCCGTTCTTATGGGTGGTTTGACAAGCTTGATCGAAGCTGGATTTGAAGTTTTGACAGAAGCTGGTTATGCACCTGAATTGGCTTACTTCGAAGTCCTTCACGAAATGAAATTGATCGTTGACTTGATCTACGAAGGTGGCTTCAAGAAAATGCGTCAATCATGTTCAAATACTGCAGAATTTGGTGATTTCGTAACTGGTCCACGTGTTATCGGTCCAGAAGTAAAAGAAAACATGAAAGCTGCCCTTGCTGATATCCAATCAGGTAAATTTGCGCGTGAATTCGTTGAAGACCACGATGCTGGTTTCCCACGTTTGAAAGCCTTCCGCAAACAAGCTGAAGAACTTGAAATTGAAAAAGTTGGTGCTGAATTGCGTAAAGCAATGCCATTCGTTGGTCAAAACGACGATGACGCCTTCAAAATCTACAACTAATTGTCTGTAGAAGACTAAGCAAGTTGGGACACCCTAGCTTGCTTTTTTGATCAATACACAGCAACAGAGGTAAGAAATGATAACAGCAAAAGATGTGGCCAAGGCCCATAAAATATTAAGTGGAGTCGTTGTCAATACGCCCCTTGAATACGACCACTATTTATCTGAAAAATATGGGGCAAAGATTTATTTGAAAAAAGAAAACGCCCAACGTGTTCGTTCGTTCAAGATTCGTGGAGCGTATTTTGCAATTTCTCAACTCTCAAAAGAAGAGCGTGAGCGTGGGGTAGTGTGTGCTTCTGCGGGAAACCATGCGCAAGGAGTTGCTTATACTTGTAATGAAATGAAGATTCCAGCAACCATCTTCATGCCGATCACAACACCTCAACAAAAGATCGGCCAAGTCCGATTCTTTGGTGGGGACTATGTAACGATTAAGTTGGTCGGGGATACCTTTGACGCGTCAGCTAAGGCAGCTCAAGAATTTACTCTTGCAGAAAAACGGACCTTTATTGACCCGTTTGATGATCCACACGTACAGGCTGGCCAAGGAACAGTGGCCTATGAAATTCTTGAGGAAGCTCGAAAAGAATCGATTTCCTTTGATGCTGTCCTTGTTCCTGTAGGTGGAGGAGGCCTCATTTCAGGTGTTTCTACTTACATCAAAGAAACGGATCCTCGGATTGAGGTCATTGGGGTAGAGGCTGAAGGAGCGCGCTCCATGAAGGCTGCTTTTGAAGCAGGTGGTCCCGTCAAATTACCAGAAATTGATAAGTTTGCAGACGGGATTGCTGTGCAAAAGGTAGGACAATCGACTTATGAAGTGACCCGCCAGCATGTGGAAACTCTTGTTGGGGTCGATGAAGGCTTGATTTCAGAGACCTTGATTGATCTTTATTCTAAGCAAGGGATCGTAGCCGAACCAGCGGGAGCAGCTAGTGTAGCATCCCTTGAAATCTTGCGCGAATACATCAAGGGGAAAACCATTTGTTGTATTATTTCAGGTGGGAACAATGACATTAACCGTATGCCTGAGATGGAAGAACGGGCCTTGATCTACGATGGAGTAAAACACTACTTTATCGTCAACTTCCCACAACGTCCAGGGGCCCTTCGCGAATTTGTAAATGATATCTTAGGACCAAATGATGATATCACACGTTTTGAATACATCAAGCGTGCTAGTAAGGGGACTGGCCCTGTCTTGATTGGGGTTACTTTGGCCAATAAGCATGACTATGCAGGTTTGGTCAATCGTATTGAGCGTTTTGATCCGTCTTTCATTAACTTGAACGGAAATGAAACTCTCTATAATATGCTGGTCTGAGTATCATGCAGAAATAATCGACAATTTAAGCAATATATTTTTATGGAATATATTGCTTTTTTATGAAGACTTGTGATATGATATGCGTAAATTAAAAGGAGGAACTTTTTATGCCTGTATTTTTTATCTTTATTTTATTCTTGCTAATGGTTGCAGGATTCATTGTGATCAGCTCACTATATGTGGTCAAGCAACAATCTGTTGCCATCATCGAGCGTTTTGGTCGCTATCAAAAAATTAGCGATAGTGGTATTCATATGCGAGCGCCTTTTGGCATCGATAAAATTGCCGCACGAGTTCAATTGCGCGTCTTGCAGAGTGAGATCGTGGTTGAAACAAAAACTCAGGATAACGTGTTCGTTACCATGAATGTGGCGACGCAATACCAAGTGAATGAAAGCAACGTAAAGGATGCCTACTACAAACTTATGCGTCCAGAATCACAGATTAAATCATACATTGAAGATGCTCTTCGTTCTTCTGTGCCTAAGTTGACCTTGGATGAATTATTTGAGAAAAAAGATGAAATCGCTCTTGAAGTTCAAAAACAAGTGGCAGAAGAAATGTCAACTTATGGATATATTATTGTTAAAACCTTGATCACCAAAGTTGAGCCAGATGCCGAAGTGAAACAATCCATGAACGAGATCAATGCAGCGCAAAGAAAACGCGTGGCGGCTCAGGAATTGGCAGAAGCAGATAAGATCAAGATCGTGACTGCTGCCGAAGCTGAGGCGGAAAAAGACCGTTTGCACGGGGTTGGTATTGCCGAGCAACGGAAGGCCATTGTCGATGGATTGGCAGACTCTATTAAAGAGTTAAAAGGTGCGAATGTAGACTTGACCGAAGAACAAATCATGTCTATTCTCTTAACCAACCAGTACTTGGATACCCTAAATAATTTTGCAGATAAAGAAGGGAATAATACGATTTTCCTACCAGCTAACCCAGATGGGGTCGAAAACATTCGTACACAAATATTATCAGCCCTGAAAGCAAAGTAAACTATTTCTCATTTTTTAAAAAAGGTTCGTATTTTCAGCGATTTTAGTTGACAAAATGTGCAAAACAATTTATATTAGTATTGGAAATAATAATATAGGAGAAAGATCATGGCTAAATCGAACTTTGAAAAAGTAGAATCAGTTGTTGGATGGGTACGCGATAAGAAAATTACGGGATATCGTATCAGTAAAGAAACAAATGCCCGTGAAATGTCTATCATTGCCTTGGCTCAAGGACGTGCAAAAGTGAAGAACATCTCGTTTGAAACTGCACTCGGATTGATTGATTTTTATGACAAAAATCATCAAAAATTTGAAGATTAATTTGTTGTTCCAATTGAAAACCAGAGAGGCTTCCTCTCTGGTTTTTTCTATGCCTTAAAAGAAGAGGAGGTACAAAAAACAGCTTGCTTCCATACTGGTAAGCAAACTGTTTCAAGAGGTTAGTGTAAGAAGCGTTGAAGGAATTCCTTGGTCCGTTCTTCTTTGGGATTACTAAAGATTTCTTTTGGATCTCCCTGCTCAGCAATGACCCCCTTGTCCATGAAGATGACACGGCTAGAGACATCGCGGGCAAATTCCATTTCGTGGGTTACGACGATCATGGTCAAACCTTCTTTAGCGAGGTCCTGCATGATTTTCAAAACTTCCCCAACCATTTCAGGGTCCAGGGCGGAAGTTGGTTCATCAAAGAGGATGGCATCAGGATCCATGGAAAGGGCACGCGCGATAGCAACCCGTTGTTTTTGGCCTCCTGAAAGTTGTTTCGGACGAGCAGCCCAATATTGAGATCCCATACCGACTTTTTCAAGGTTTTCTTTGGCAACTTTTTCTGCGGTTTCACGATCACGCTTGAGGACGGTCGTTTGTGCAACGATCGTATTTTCTAAGACATTTAAATTTTCAAAGAGATTAAAGCTTTGGAACACCATTCCCAATTTCTCGCGGTAGTGGGTAAGATCATACTCAGGATCAAGAACATTTTGCCCACGATAGAGAATCTCTCCATCAGTAGGAGTCTCTAGAAGATTGATGGAACGAAGAAAGGTTGATTTTCCGCTACCTGAGCTCCCGATGATGGAGATCACCTCTCCTTTTTCAACCGTGAGCGAAATATCTTTCAAAACCTCATTTTGACCATAAGATTTTTTTAAATGTTGAATTTCAAGAATTTTTTCTGACATTATTTCACCTCATTGACTTGCATTTGATTTGCACCTGTAGTATAAGTATCAGAATCTAAGCGACGTTCGATGTAGCGAAGGATTCGTGTGATAGTAAAGGTGAGAACGAAGTAAATCACAGCAATGATAGTAAAGGTTGGGAAGTATTTGAAATTCTGTGTTGCAACTGTATTTCCTGTGAAGTAAAGTTCAACTACAGAGATAACGTTCAAGACAGAGGTGTCTTTAATGTTAATGACGAATTCATTCCCTGTTGCTGGCAAGATATTGCGGACAACTTGTGGAAGTACGACCTTGCGCATGGTTTGTCCATGGGTCATTCCCAGGGCTGTAGCTGCTTCAAATTGTCCCTTATCAACGGCATAGATCCCACCACGAACAATTTCACTCATGTAGGCACCCGTATTGATAGATACGATGACAATGGCAGCGAGGGTCCGATCGATTGAAATCCCAAAGGCTTGAGCTGTTCCGTAGTAAATAACCATAGATTGTACAATCATAGGTGTCCCACGGAAGATTTCAATATAGACGTTCAAGAACAAACCAAAGGCAGTTTGGCATCCAGCAAGAACTTTATTTTTTGCTTTCGGAGCTGTCCGGTAAACGCCAATCAACAACCCGATGATTAATCCAGCAATTGTCCCAGTCATGGAAATCAAAAGGGTCATTCCGGTTCCGCGTAAGAACTGTGGGCTACTTTCTTTTAAGATGTTCACAACTTGATCAAAGAACGATTCTTTACTCTCAGTAGTATCGGTTGAAACAGGTTGCTTTGTCACCATGTCATCCATTAGTTTGACTTGCTCTTTAGTAGAAATGTTTGCTAAAGCAGCATTAATTTGGTCAATCCGGCTATCACCTTTCTTCATCCCGATAGCGATCGTAGCATCCTCTTTCCCAACTTTAAAACCATTTTTAAATTGAATCATTTTAAAATTTGAATTGGCAGATTCAGCTGTCAATGCTTCTGGACGTTCTGAGACATAGGCATCGATGACACCAGATTCTAAAGCTTGGCGCATTTGGGCAAAGTCTCCCATAGCAGTTACTTTCTTAGAACCTTTTAGTTGTGAAATAAGATTATATAGGTAGACACCTTGTTGAGAGGTGACCTTTGCATCTTTAAAGTCATCTAAGGTAGTAGCATTTGCATATTTTCCATCTTTGCGAACGAGCATAACTGGCTCACTGGTATAGTAGCTGTTAGAGAAAGCTATTTCTTTTTTTCGTTCTGCGGTAGGACTCATCCCTGCAATAATCATGTCAATTTTTCCAGATGACAGAGCTGGGATTAGTCCATTCCAAGATGTTTTGACAATAAGTGGTTTTTTCCCAAGTTTCTCTGCTACCTTTTTGGCGATTTGAACATCATATCCATTGGCATATTGATTAGTACCATCAATTTTAACAGCACCATTTGAATCGTCTTTTTGAGTCCAGTTAAAAGGCGCATAGGCAGCCTCCATACCAATGCGCAGATAACCTTCTTCTTTTACAGAGTGAGTGATCGCCAGAAAAATTAACAAAACAGTTACTATTCCGACAAAGACTCCAATGATTGTTTTTTTCATTTTTTCTCCTCTTCCTTATTTTAACTCTTCCTATTGTACGGTAAAATAGGTTGCATTTCAAGCATGCTCCTCTTTTTATTTAAAAAATGCTATAATAATACAAAGGAGCGTGATCAAATGAAAAAGTATTTGTATGTTTTTTTCGCCTTTCTGGCCTGCCTTTTTGTCAGTCAGAACGTCCATGCATCCAGCCCCTCTTATGATGTATTGTACTATGGTGGAACCTTGACCTTGGACACCTGGGACGACGCCACCTATGAGGAGGAGTTGGTCTATTATTTCAAAGATTCCTACAGAGGGCAGTATGTTAGTCTAGGAACGGCGGGGAATATGCCACAAGGCTTTGCAATTGAGATGCCGCCAAAGGTTGAGGTGGAAGGCCGTGATCTTCAAAGAGAACCCGAGATTACGAATCTAGGTGATGGCTACCGAGTGAAAATTTATAACAGTGGTGTGGCGACAGATACAGTCAAAATTAAAGTCACATGGAAATTAAAAAATCTTCTTTATTCACACAAGGATATCTTGCAGTTGAACTGGAAACCAATTACTGATGGTGATCAGAAGGTGGATGAAGTTCAATTTCGTGTCATTCCTAAGTTCGCACCAGCCAATGCCCAATCGGAACTGTATATCCATACAGCCTTTATGGGACCAGATGTGACTGTAAAAAAAGAAGATGGAATCTATTCTGCTACTTTCTATAACCTAGGCAAAGGAAAGGCTGTGGAGTTGTATGGTTACTGGTTGAAGTCAGACCTAACTACTTTGTATGATTCTGGTCGAAATACAGGATTGACCAAATTGGATGAATTTCACAAGAACCAAGCTAAAATTGAACAGGAAAAATACTGGACACGCATGTTTTGGAACTGGATCTTGCCAGCCTTCATTATTGCACTCTGGCTTCTTTCTCTCTTGGGCCGCAATCGGTTCAAAAAAATGATTTGGCCTGGTGTGACCTATCCGACCGATACTCGTCTTTACGAGATTCCACAGGACATTGCACCTCTGATTATGAGTTCGGTTGTTTATTCAGCTGAATTAGACGAGGCCTCCCCGACCAATAAAGAGAAGGCAACTCCGCCGGTATTTACATTTGAAAAAATGCTTCAAGCTACTTTGCTGGATTTGATGGATCGTGGAGTGATTGTCTACGAGCAACAAGGAAATGAAGTGGTTTTGACCAGGGATTCTCATGGACATGTGGATGATTTTGAACGGTCCTTTATGAATATGGCTTTTGGGGATCAAGTTTCCTGTCCTGTTAACCGTCTCTTTGAAAATTATAAATTTAGTGATGATGTATACAAACATGCCAAAAAAGCAGATCAAGATGCGATTCGTTCACTAGGAAGTTGGGCTCAGGGCCGCTTTGATACGGCTGTCAACCAAGTGGCCCGAGATGTTCGTCGCAAGGTGGAAGATCTCCATTTGCCAAGCTACTATCGCCCTTTAGAAGCAAAAGAAGAAGCGCAAGCTAGACGAAGTCTCTTCTTTGGTTGGGCTGCTTGGTTTATCGCTCTTGGAGCAGAAATCTTTGCTATCTTTGGGATGGGTTGGTTCTCTGTTCCTTGTTTGATAGGGATCCTCATACTTTGGTTTATGCCAGTGCGCTTCAATGGTGTCTTTAAAGCCTGCCTACGAGATGGGGTTGTCAATCTTGCGGGTGCTGAGCAACGCTATTACTGGGATAGTTTTGGTCGGATGTTGAAAGAGATTGCCCACCTCAACGATGCAGAGTTGCAGTCTCTGGTCCTATGGAATCGCTTATTGGTCTATGCGGCCTTGTATGGTGTAGCTGATCAGGTCACAAAGGTCATGAAGCTTCGGAATATTCATTTAGAAAATCAAGCCTTAAACGCCTTCGTTTATACTCCGTTCTATCATGATGTGACCCACTCAAGTCATGCCATGTCTACTTATGGATCGACAGCATCGACAGCTAGTCATTTCACAGTTTCCTCTGGTAGTGGAGGAGGTTTCTCTGGCGGAGGAGGCGGAGGAGGCTTTGGTGCCTTCTAAGTAGCACTAAGAATGGTCTTGGTCGCTCTTTCCCTTCTAGTTTAGAAGGCCTGGTCCAGTCCATAGATTTATGATATAATAGAGCAAATGTAAGTTTAGGAGAAAAAGATGTTTCTGATCGAATTAATCAAGGCGGTTCTTTTTGGGATTGTCGAGGGGATTACAGAATGGCTACCTATCTCAAGTACAGGTCACTTGATTCTGTTACAGGATTTTGTGCAGTTTAAAAATCAAGATCCAGCCTTTATGGAGATGTTCAATGTCGTGATCCAATTGGGAGCGATCCTAGCGGTTGTGGTGATTTATTTCGATAAATTGTATCCCTTCAAACCTGGGAAATCTCCACTAGAAGTACGTCGGACCTGGCAATTATGGGCAAAAGTTGCGGTTGCAACGCTCCCTCTTGTCTTTGTTTTTAAATTGGATGATTGGTTTGAGGCGCATTTCCACAATTCGATTTCCGTTGCGATTATGTTGATCACCTACGGGATTGCCTTTATCTATCTGGAAAGACGGGAACAAGTTGAGCCAGCAGTAACGGAATTGCATAAGCTACCTTATCGAACAGCTCTTTATATTGGACTCTTCCAAGTTTTATCGCTATTTCCAGGAACAAGCCGTTCAGGTGCTACGATTGTAGGGGGCTTGATCAATGGTGTTAGCCGTCCAGTGGTGACAGAGTTTACCTTTTATCTGGGTATCCCAGCTATGTTTGGGGCCAGCCTCTTAAAGGTTGGGAAATTCGCTCTTAGCGGGCATTCACTTGCACTAGGGCAACTCTTTATTCTACTGGTAGCGATGGGAGTGGCCTTTGTGGTCAGCATGTATGCCATCCGCTTCTTGACAGATTATGTGAAAAATCATGATTTCACCGTCTTTGGGAAATACCGGATTGTTCTTGGTTCCATCTTGCTATTGTATGGACTCTTCCGTATTATTTTCTAAGAGAACGGTTGAACTTGATCAAATTGTTTTCTGAGGTTGGAGACTTTTGTCCCGACCTCTTTTCGATGCATCCTTTTTTTGAATTCTATCCAATTTTTTAGTATAATAGTAAGACTAGAAGTATGAGGTTATGCTATGAAGATGAAGCAAATTAGTGATTCAACAATTAAGATCACGATCCAACTAGAAGACTTAGAAGAACGTGGGATGGAAATTGCTGACTTCCTTGTCCCACAAGAAAAAACAGAAGAATTTTTCTACGCCATTTTGGATGAACTCGAAATGCCAGAAAGCTTCCTGGATAGCGGGATGCTGAGTTTTCGTGTGACGCCAAAACCAGATAAATTGGATGTTTTTGTTACCAAATCAAAAATTGACCAACAATTGGATTTTGAGGATTTGTCAGATCTTCCTGATATGGAAGAGTTGTCGCGCATGACGCCAGATGAATTTATCAAAACCTTGGAAAAAACGATTTCTGATAAGACAAAAGGGGATGCAGAAGCTATTCACCATTTGGAACAAGAAGAGTTGCGGGACAATCAAGAACAAGATCCGACACTTGAAGCGCCAGTAAGTCAGTATATTTATTACATTTTGCGTTTTTCAAATATCCAGCAAGCAGTTGCCTTTTCAAAAACGGTCAGCTTTCCAGTGGATACCTCTGAATTATACAAAATGGGATCTGATTATTATTTAACTGTCTTGATCGATACAGAGGATCAACCAAATCAATATCCAACCTGGTTACTTGCCATCATTCGGGAGTATGCGGATGATTCAGAAGTGACACGGGCCGTTCTGCAGGAACATGGTCACTTACTAATGGTGTCTGGTGCGATTGAGAATTTGAAGAAAGTTGCTAGCTTATGATGTCCTTTTCCTTGCAATTTGTTCTGGTGCTGATTGGAACTTTTATGATTGCCTTGGTATTGACGCCCTTGGTTCGCCTATTCTCCTTTAAGATTGATGCCGTAGATTATCCGAATGCGCGTCGGATCAATACCAAGCCCATGCCAAGCGCGGGTGGACTGTCTATTGTGATTGCTTTTTCAATTGCGACTCTTGTGTTTATTCCTATGCTGACATCCACTACCGCACCAATCAAAAGTTACCTATCCTATACCTTGCCGGTCGTGGGCGCAGGATGGATTATCGCTCTCACAGGCTTGATCGATGATGTAAAAGAATTGTCTGCCAAGAAAAAGATGATCGGTATCCTGCTGGCAGCGAGTCTGGTCTGGTTTTTGACAGATTTTCGTCTAAATGATTTTAAGATTCCATTCGGTGGGCCCTTACTTCATTTTGAACCATGGCTATCGTATCTTTTGACAGTGATTTGGATTGTTGCCATTACCAATGCGGTCAATCTGATTGATGGATTAGATGGCTTGGTGAGTGGGGTCTCTATTATTTCCCTAGTAACAATGGGGATTGTGTCCTATTTCTTTCTACCAGTACCCAATCTCTTTCTGACCATGACGATCTTTGTCTTGGTTGCGTCCATCGCAGGTTTCTTTCCCTTTAACTACCATCCAGCCATTCTCTATCTGGGAGACACCGGTGCCTTGTTTATCGGATTCATGATTTCTGTCTTGTCCTTGCAAGGTTTGAAAAATGCAACGGCAGTTGCGGTAGTCACCCCAATGATTATCCTCGGAGTACCGATTACAGATACCTTTTTAGCGATTATCCGTCGGACTCTTTCTGGTCAAAAATTTTATAAACCGGATCGCAATCACTTGCACCACCGACTTCTTTCTCTGGGCTTGACACATCGGGGAACTGTATTGGTGATCTATGGAATTTCGATGATTTTCTCCTTGATTTCTCTCTTGCTCAACATCTCGAGTCGCATTGGGGGTGTCCTACTTGTGATCGGGCTCTTGTTTGGAGTAGAGTTGTTAGCAGAATTGATTGGGGTTCTGGGGCCACATCACAGTCCTTTGTTAAATCTTCTGCGCTATATAGGGAATTCTTCCTACCGGGAGGAAGTTCGTCAAAAACGAAAAGAAAAAACTAAATAAGAATAGTTCTAATCAAAAGAAAAGCCATTTAGGCTTTTTTTTGATATACTTGAAAGGTAAAAAAATACTTTGTGATGAAGGAATCGATGCTTTGAGAACCTTCTAGACTTCAAAGTAAAAAGAAAGGGAATGCAATGTCGACATTAGAAATTAAAGACCTTCACGTTGAAATTGAAGGCAAAGAAATTTTAAAAGGTGTAAACCTGACCCTAAAAACTGGTGAGATCGCAGCCATCATGGGACCAAACGGAACAGGGAAATCTACTCTGTCAGCTGCCATTATGGGAAACCCAAATTATGAAGTAACCAAAGGGGAGATTCTGTTTGATGGTGTCAACATCTTAGAATTGGAAGTAGACGAACGTGCACGGATGGGCTTGTTCCTTGCCATGCAATACCCTTCAGAAATCCCAGGGATTACCAATGCAGAATTTTTACGTGCAGCCATGAATGCTAGTAAAGAAGAGGACGAGAAGATCTCTATTCGTGATTTCATCAAAAAATTGGATGAAAAGATGGAATTGCTCAACATGAAAGAAGAAATGGCAGAACGCTATTTGAACGAAGGGTTCTCAGGTGGTGAGAAAAAACGGAATGAAATCCTTCAATTATTGATGTTGGAGCCAACATTTGCTCTTTTGGATGAAATTGATTCTGGTTTGGATATTGATGCTCTTAAGGTCGTATCTAAAGGGGTTAATGCGATGCGGGGTGAAGGTTTTGGAGCGATGATCATCACCCACTACCAACGTTTGTTGAACTATATTACTCCTGACGTCGTTCATGTGATGATGGAAGGTCGTGTTGTGCTTTCAGGTGGACCAGAATTGGCTGCACGCTTGGAACGTGAAGGCTATGCCCAACTCGCAGAAGAACTCGGTTACGACTATAAAGAAGAACTATAACCTGATGACAAGTGATCTAATGTTGTCATAAAATCAAACAGATAGTATCTTTATTAGGAGAAAAAAATGAGTATTGAAAATATTACCCTCTTTTCGGAACTGCATGCTGAGCCAAGCTGGCTGCAAGATTTACGAAAAAAAGCTTTTGACAAGATCGATCAGTTGGAATTGCCAGCCATTGAACGCGTCAAATTCCACCGCTGGAATCTTGGGGATGGGACGATCACAGAAAGTGAGGCTTCTGCCAATGTTCCCGATTTTACAGCCCTCGATTCAAACTTAAAATTGGTCCAAGTTGGAACTCAGACTGTTTTTGAACAGGTGCCACAAGCCTTGGCAGACCAAGGAGTCCTTTTTACAGATTTCCATTCTGCCCTAGAAGAAATTCCGCAGGTGGTAGAAGACTACTTTATGTCTTCGGTTAAATACGATGATGATAAACTAGCAGCATACCACACAGCTTATTTTAATAGTGGGGCTGTCCTCTATATTCCAGATAACGTCGAAATTTCAGAACCAATCGAAGGCATTTTCTACCAGGATAGCGACAGTGATGTACCTTTCAATAAACACATTTTGATTATTGCAGGCAAAAACAGCAAGTTCAGCTATTTGGAACGCCTAGAATCAAAAGGTGATGGCTCAGCAACAGCAACTGCTAATGTGACGGTTGAGGTGATTGCCCGCTCAGGTGCCCAAGTGAAATTTGCGGCGATTGACCGTCTGGGTGAAAATGTCACAGCCTACATCAGTCGACGTGGGAAACTAGGTCAGGATGCCAGCATTGATTGGGCTATCGGTGTTATGAACGAAGGTAACGTGGTTGCAGACTTTGACAGTGACTTGGTTGGAAACGGAAGTCATGCAGATTTGAAAGTCGTTGCTTTATCAAGCGGTCGTCAGGTTCAAGGAATTGACACCCGCGTGACCAACTTTGGTTGCAACTCGATCGGAAATATCTTGCAACACGGGGTTATTCTTGAAAAAGGAACCTTGACCTTCAACGGAATTGGTCATATTATCAAGGGGGCTAAAGGAGCTGATGCTCAGCAAGAAAGCCGTGTTTTGATGTTATCGGACCAAGCGCGTTCAGATGCCAACCCAATCCTCTTGATTGATGAAAATGACGTTACAGCAGGCCATGCTGCATCGATCGGTCAAGTGGACCCAGAAGATATGTATTACCTCATGAGTCGTGGTCTGGATCAACACACAGCAGAACGCTTAGTGGTGCGTGGTTTCTTGGGATCTGTTATTGTTGAAATCCCAGTTAAAGAAGTACGTGATGAAATGATTGCTACCATCGAAGAAAAGTTATCTCAACGCTAAGGAGAAACAATGCTAGATAAAAATACGATTGCTCAAGATTTTCCCATTCTCGATCAACTAGTTCACGATGAGCCTTTGGTTTATCTAGATAATGCAGCGACGACGCAAAAACCTAAACGTGTTCTTGAAGCAGTTAATCACTATTATTTGCAAGATAACGCCAATGTTCATCGTGGAGTCCATACTTTGGCTGAACGAGCGACAGCAGCCTATGAGGCAGCGCGTGAGAAAGTCAGAAAATTTATCAATGCTTCATCAACCAAGGAAGTGCTCTTTACAAGAGGGACAACGACCGGACTCAACTGGGTAGCCCGCTACGCAGAAGAAGTCCTAAAGGAAGGGGATGAGGTCCTGATTTCCATCATGGAACATCACTCCAATATCATTCCTTGGCAGCAAGCCTGCAAGAAGACGGGAGCAAAACTGGTCTATGTCTATCTAAAAGATGGCTTACTGGATATGCAGGACTTAAAGAGCAAGCTTAGTGAGAAGACAAAATTTGTCTCCATCACCCATGCTTCGAATGTCTTAGGGGTTGTCAATCCGATCAAGGAAATTGCTCGATTAGCTCATGAAGTTGGAGCGATCATGGTCGTAGATGGGGCTCAATCAACCCCTCATATGGCCATTGATGTACAAGACTTAGATGCGGATTTCTTTGCTTTTTCTGGCCACAAGATGGCTGCACCAACAGGGATTGGTGTCCTCTATGGGAAGGAAGAAATCTTAGAGAAAATGTCTCCGATCGAGTTTGGGGGCGAGATGATTGACTTTGTTTACGAACAATCTGCATCTTGGAAGGAATTGCCTTGGAAATTTGAAGCTGGAACACCTAATATGGCGGGCGCAATTGGTCTTGGTGCAGCAATCGATTACTTAGAAGAGCTGGGTATGGACCAGGTAGAAGCGCATGAGCAAGAACTGATTGCCTATGTGTTTCCAAAATTACAGGCTATCGAAGGCTTGACCATCTATGGTTCCAAAGACTTAGCCCAACGTTCTGGCGTCATTTCCTTTAATCTAGGAGATCTCCATCCGCACGACTTAGCAACAGCACTAGATTATGAAGGGATTGCTGTTCGTGCAGGTCACCACTGTGCACAACCGCTCCTTCAATACCTACAAGTCCCAGCGACAACGAGAGCAAGTTTTTATATCTACAACACCAAAGCGGACTGTGATAAATTAATTGAGGCATTGATCAAAGCAAAGGAGTTTTTCAATGGCACTTTCTAAATTAGATTCGCTGTACATGGCGGTCGTAGCTGACCATTCAAAACACCCCCATCACCAAGGGCAGATTGAAGATGTTGATCAGATCCAACTCAACAATCCAACTTGTGGAGATGTGATCCAGTTAAGTGTGAAATTTGATGAGAATGACAGGGTGGAAGATATTGCCTTTGTGAATTCAGGCTGTACGATCTCAACAGCTTCAGCTAGCATGATGACAGATGCTGTAATGGGAAAAACAATAGAGGAAGTCGAAGAATTGGCACAGGTCTTTTCAGAAATGGTCCAAGGGGAGTCAGATCCTCGCCAAGAGGAATTGGGAGACGCAGCCTTCTTATCTGGAGTCTCAAAATTCCCACAACGGATTAAATGTGCAACCCTCTCCTGGAATGCTCTCAAAAAAGCGATTGAACGTAGCAAATAGTTAAAAGAAGAAACAGAGAAAGAAAGGAAATTATGGCTGAAGAAAGAGTCGAACCGAAACCAATTGATCTCGGTGAATATAAATTTGGATTTCACGATGACGTTCAACCCATTCTCTCTACCGGGAAGGGATTGAATGAAGCAGTTATTCGTGAATTGTCTGCAGCAAAAAATGAACCAGAATGGATGCTCGAATTCCGTTTGAAATCTTTTGAAATCTTCAAAAAGATGCCCATGCAAACCTGGGGAGCCGATCTATCAGAGATTGACTTTGATGATTTGATCTATTATCAAAAACCTTCGGATAAACCTGCCCGTTCATGGGACGAAGTTCCAGAGAAAATCAAAGAAACCTTTGAGCGTATCGGAATTCCTGAAGCGGAACGTGCTTACCTAGCGGGGGCTTCTGCTCAGTATGAATCAGAAGTGGTTTACCACAATATGAAAGAAGAGTTTGAAAAGTTGGGGATTATCTTTACCGATACGGATTCTGCCCTAAAAGAATATCCAGACCTGTTCAAACAGTATTTTGCGAAGTTGGTACCGCCAACGGATAACAAATTGGCTGCCCTCAACTCAGCAGTCTGGTCCGGTGGAACCTTTATTTATGTACCAAAAGGCGTAAAAGTAGACGTCCCTCTTCAAACTTACTTCCGTATCAACAATGAAAATACAGGCCAGTTTGAGCGCACCTTGATTATTGTGGATGAGGGAGCGAGTGTCCACTATGTGGAAGGCTGTACAGCGCCGACCTACTCAAGCAATAGCCTCCATGCTGCGATTGTTGAGATCTTTGCCTTAGATGGTGCTTATATGCGTTACACGACCATCCAAAATTGGTCTGACAATGTCTACAACTTGGTCACCAAGCGGGCTAAAGCTCAAAAAGATGCCACAGTTGAGTGGATCGATGGGAACTTAGGAGCCAAGACAACCATGAAGTACCCATCTGTTTATCTGGATGGGGAAGGAGCGCGTGGGACCATGTTGTCCATTGCCTTTGCGAATGCAGGTCAACACCAAGATACAGGTGCCAAGATGATCCACAATGCCCCTCACACTAGCTCGTCTATCGTATCGAAGTCTATCGCAAAAGGTGGAGGAAAGGTAGACTACCGTGGACAAGTGACCTTCAACAAGAACTCTAAGAAATCAGTTTCTCACATTGAGTGCGATACCATTATCATGGATGATTTATCTGCATCAGACACGATTCCATTTAATGAAATCCACAACTCACAAGTTGCTTTGGAGCACGAAGCTAAGGTTTCAAAAATCTCAGAAGAACAACTGTATTATTTGATGAGTCGTGGTTTGTCTGAATCAGAAGCGACAGAAATGATTGTCATGGGATTTGTAGAGCCCTTTACAAAAGAACTTCCAATGGAATACGCCGTTGAGTTAAACCGACTCATTAGCTACGAAATGGAAGGATCTGTAGGATAATTCGTTTTAATAGCAAAATAAAATCACAATGGATTTGACTCCATTGTGATTTTTTTGCTTATAGCTTTTCGTTGACATAACGAACAAATTCATTCCACCAAACCTTTAAGAAAAAGCTTTTCTCAATGGTTCTTCCTGCTACCATATCGACCGTAGGTTCTTGATCTTCTAAGTAGCCACGTCCGATTTTATCTGGATCAGTGTAGTGTAATTTTCCAAGACTTGTGCCTGATTTGACAGGTGCTCGGAATGATTCTTGGTTACTTTTGAATTGAATTTTTGGTTCCGCTTGACTGCCTTGCTTTTCGACGATATAGAAGTCTTTTTTTGCAACAGCTAAAACAGTCTCGGATTTCCCATCCATGACAGTTGCCTTACTTTTTCCGTAGGGATCTCCTTCTTTGACGACAATGGAAGAAACAAAGGTTCGTACCACGTAGTTCATCAGAGAAGAAGTAGCCACAAAGCGTGCATATGGATCACCGTCAACTGCCTCCACTCCTAGGACAACTGTGATCATATGGATGCCATTTTGCGTCGTCGATGCAGCAAAGGTGATGCCTCCTTTGGTAGAGTTGCTGACCCGAAGGCCGTCAACGCCCGAACGGTAATTTGGCATGCCTTCTAGCATCAGGTTGGGGTTTTCAATCTGCGTGTTTGAAAAAAGAGCAGTGGGCTTTGAAGTATATTTGGTCACTTCAGGAAAATCCTGGAGTAAGTGCTTGGCAATAACAGCAATATCATAAGCACTCAATTGATTTTCGTCTTCTTTCCCGTCGGAATCTCCGCTGATGGTTTGAGTATTTAACCCGGTAGCATTGATTAAATGAGGAGATTGAATGCCCCATTCAGCAAGTTTTTGCTTCATTTTTTCAACGAAGCTTTTTTCGGAGCCCCCCACTTTCTCAGCTAAGGCCAAGGCAGCAGTGCTAGAATTTCCAACTAAAAGAGCAGTCAATAACTGTTCAACTGTATATTGGTTCGCTTCCATAGGAAGAGTACCAGCACCTTCGATATCATTTAAGGCCAGAGCTTTCTCAGACAATTTGATAGGATCTTTTAGAGAAAGTTTTTTTTCATGAATGGCTTCGAAAATCAGATAAGTGGTCAAGAGTGTAGATAGTCCCCCCACATCTCGCTTTTTCTCTGAATCCTTTTCATATAAGATTTTACCTGTATCAGCTTCAACAGCAATAGCGCTTTGAGCAGGAAGATCCAGATCATCTGCTAGAACGACTTGATAAGGTAAACTGCATAACAGCAGGATGAAGGTTAAAAAAGAAAGAAAGAATTTTTTCACAGTTGTTTCCTCGTTGCTTAGTCCTCTCTATTGTATCATACAAATGATTAATGGAAAATTGTAAAATCATCAATTAGCCTAAAAAGTCAGTCATAGCAAGGTTTTTGAATAGTGATAAATCGAATATTCAGAAAATTTAGTTTACTTTTTTTTCTACTTGTGATATAATCTTAAACAAATCTAAAAAAACTATTGGAGAATTCCTATGAAAAAAGGTAAAGTATTCGCAGTTGCCGGAGTAACACTCCTTGCAGCTGGATTGTTAGCTGCATGTTCTAGTTCAAATACTAGCAAAGCAAGCTCAGGCGAAGACAAAAACTATGGTTATGTCTACACTTCAGATCCAACAACTTTGGACTATACAATTTCTTCTAAAGCTGCTACCCATGACATCACTACAAATGTGGTAGACGGTTTGTTAGAAAATGATAAATACGGTAACCTTGTACCTTCACTTGCGGAAGACTGGTCTGTTTCTAAAGACGGTTTGACTTATACCTACAAGATTCGTAAAGGTGTCAAATGGTATGATGCGGATGGTGAAGAACACGGCGAAGTGACTGCCAAAGACTTCGTGACTGGTTTGAAACACGCTGCTGATAAAAAATCAGAAGAACTTCCACTAGTTCAAGGCTCAATCAAAGGCTTGGATGATTATGTGCAAGGAAAAACTACAGACTTCAGCCAAGTTGGTGTCAAAGCGGTTGATGATTACACACTTCAATACACATTGAACAAACCTGAAACTTTCTGGAACTCTAAAACGACTAACGGAATTTTGTTCCCAATAAGCACAGAGTTCTTGAAGAGTAAGGGAGATGATTTTGGTCAACCAAACGATGTGAAATCAGTACTTGCAAACGGACCATTCCTTTTGAAATCTATTACTTCAAAATCATCTGTTGTATTTGAAAAGAATGACAACTACTGGGATAAGAAAAACGTTCACCTGAAAGAAGTAAAATATACTTATTACGATGGATCAGACCAAGATTCATTGGCACGTGGATTCTCTGATGGTGCTTATACAAAAGCTCGCCTTTTCCCTGCAAGTTCAAACTTTGCAACTGTAGAGAAAAAATATAAAGACGATATCTTTACTACACCAGCAGGATCAGGTGTAGCAGTTCTTGGCTTTAACCTTGATCGTCAATCTTACAAACACACTGCTAAGAAATCCGATGCTGAAAAATCTTCTACTAAGAAAGCAATTTTGAACAAAGATTTCCGTCAGGCCGTCACTTTTGCCTTGAACCGTGAAAGCTACTCAGCACAAGTCAATGGTAAAGAATTTGCTAAACCAGCTATCCGTAATACATATGTTGCACCTGCGTTCGTACAAGTAGATGGAAAAGACTTCGGAAATGTAGTTGCAGATAAGTTGACTACTTATGGAGACCAATGGAAGGGTATCAACCTTGCAGATGGTCAAGATGGTCTTTACAACAAAGATAAAGCGAAAGCACAACTTGAAAAAGCCAAAGCTGAACTTCAAAAAGATGGTGTTCAATTCCCAATTCATATTGATGTACCGGTAGCACAAAATTCTACAAACTTTGTTTCACGGATGCAATCTCTGAAACAAACTGTGGAAGATACTCTTGGTAAAGACAATGTCGTTCTTGATCTTCAAATGATGGACTCAGACGAAGTGTTGAATATTACTTTGAATGTGCCATCAGCTGCAGACGCAGACTGGGATCTTCAAGGAATGGTAGGATGGAACCCAGACTATGATGATCCATCAACTTACCTTGATACTCTTCAACCAGCTTCTGAGGACCAAACAAAAGTTTACCTTGGTTTTGCAGGTGGTGTAGATAACCCATCAGCAAAAGCTGTAGGTTTGGATGAGTTTGCAAAACTTCTTGACGATGCAAACAACGAAACACAAGATGTTGTGAAACGTTATGAAAAATACGCAGCAGCTCAAGCTTGGTTGACAGATAGTGCGATTGTTATTCCAACGATGTCAAGTACAGGTGCTGCAACAGTTGTTTCTAAGGTAGTTCCATTCTCTGAACCATCATCACAAACAGGTAACAAAGGTTCAACATACTTGAAATACGTTGAAGTTCAAGATGAGCCGGTTACTAAGAAACAATACGATGAAGCCCTTAAGAAATGGCAAAAAGAAAAAGCTGAGTCAAACAAAAAAGCTCAACAAGATCTTGAAAAACACGTTAAATAATTAAATTATTGATTTTCATTAGAACTTTCTCTTCTAGGGGAGAAAGTTCTTTTGGACATTAAAGGAATGAAATATGAAAAAATATGTTTTTATGCGTATTTTGCGTTCGTTAGTGTCGATCTTTCTCGTCACGACATTAACCTACATGATTATCTATACGCTAACACCGAGAAATCTCATCTTTAAGAATGACCCTAACTACAATAAAGTAGCGAAGACAAAAGATTCGAAGATCAACTACGAAAATACTGTCTACGATCGCATGGGTTATTTGGAATACATGGATTCAAAGAGCTTGCAACAAAAAGCAAGTAAAGAAGATTCTTCTGTAACAGTTGATGCGACGACTGCTAATGAAAAGATCTATAAAGAATACATTAACAAATTAGGTCATGGTTGGCAGTTGAAACGTTTCCCAGAAAGTAAGTCTTTCTATGCGGTGCGTGAAATTCCGGTTTTTGAACGTGTCATCAGTTTCTATGCGAATTTGATTCAATTTGATCATCCAGGTTGGGTGAAAGATGCCTCAAATCCAAACCTCAAACGCTATATCCGAATTGAAAATGATCCATCTATTGGTTGGTCAGTAGTAGGTTCTGGTACGAAACACAAATACCTCTTGTACTTTAATGGTCAATTCCCATATGTACACCAAAACTTTGTGACCTTAAACCTTGGAAATTCATATCCAACTTATTCAAATACCCCTGTTCTTCAAGTTATTACCCAAGGACAAGGAACGACTAAGAAGAGTGAAGTGAACTTCCCAACAGGTAAAAAGACATCTTCCATCGATATCTACTCACGTACCTACAAATCACCAAGTAAGGCAGACTCACAAGATATCAGTCGATTTGGTAAAGGGGATGCCTATACAGCAACGTTGAGCAACTATGAGAATCCATCCATGATTGCATCTTCTTCAATCATTGGTTTGATTGGTATTGCGATTGCCTACTTGATTGCGATCCCACTAGGATCTTATATGGCTCTTTTCAAGAACTCATGGTTTGATAGCATCTCTACTGCGGCCTTGACATTTATGATGTCTCTCCCAACCATTGCCCTTGTCTATATCGTGCGTCTAGCAGGTTCATTCTTTGGACTTCCAGACTCATTCCCAGTACTTGGAGCACAGGACTGGCGTTCATATGTATTGCCGTCTCTGATTCTTGGTTTATTGAGTGCGCCATTTATCGCCGTTTGGATTCGTCGTTATATGATCGATATTCACTCTCAGGATTTCGTCCGTTTTGCTCGTTCAAAAGGATTGTCAGAACGTGAGATCTCAAGAAAACACATCTTCAAAAATGCGATGGTTCCACTAGTTTCTGGAATTCCAGGGGCTATCATTGGAGTTATCTCAGGTGCGACGTTGACTGAAACAGTCTTCGCTTTCCCAGGTATGGGTAAAATGTTGATTGACTCTATTAAAGCATCAAACAACACCATGGTCATCGGACTTGTCTTCATCTTCACATCACTTGGTATCTTTGCTGCCATGTTAGGTGATATCTTGATGACAGTGCTTGATCCACGGATTAAATTAACGAATACGAAAGGAGGCAAATAATGGCTACAATCGATAAAAATAAATTTCAGTTTGTAAAACGTGATGACTTTGCCTCTGAAGTAATCGATGCTCCAGCGTATTCATACTGGAAATCTGTATTCAGACAATTCTTGAAAAAAAGAACCACTATCATTATGCTTGCTATTTTGATTGGGATTCTCTTGATGAGTTTTGTCTACCCGATGTTTTCAAATTTTGATTACAACGACGTAAGTAAGGTAAATGACTTTTCAGCACGTTTGAATCCACCAAGTGCCAAAGCTTTCTTTGGTACAGATAATAACGGTAAATCCCTCTTTGATGGAGTTTGGTTTGGTGCTCGGAATTCAATTATCATTTCCTTCATCGCCACTGTTATTAACGTGGTTGTCGGAGTTATCGTTGGTGGAATTTGGGGGATCTCAAAATCCATCGACCGTATCATGATGGAAGTTTATAACGTTATTTCAAACATTCCGTTTATGTTGATCGTTATCGTCTTGACTTACTCAATGGGATCTGGTTTCTGGAACTTGATTCTTGCCATGTCCTTAACTGGATGGATCGGAATTGCCTATACCATTCGTGTCCAAATCATGCGTTACCGTGATTTGGAGTACAACCTTGCCAGTCGAACATTAGGAACACCAACTTTGAAAATTGTTACGAAAAACATTTTGCCTCAGTTGGTATCTGTAATCGTGACACAAACATCACAGTTACTTCCAAGCTTTATTTCTTACGAAGCCTTCCTTTCCTTCTTCGGGCTTGGTCTTCCAATCACCGTTCCAAGTTTGGGACGTTTGATTTCTGACTATTCTCAAAACGTAACTACCAATGCCTACCTATTCTGGATTCCGCTTACTGTTTTGATTTTAGTATCCTTGTCATTCTTTATCGTCGGACAAAACTTGGCCGATGCCAGCGACCCACGTACACATAGATAGGAGGAGTAGATATGACATCAAATAACAATATTATTTTATCTGCTCAAGATATCGTAGTGGAATTTGACGTGCGCGATCGTGTACTGACAGCTATTCGTGGCGTATCGCTTGAGCTAGTAGAAGGTGAAGTTCTTGCCTTGGTTGGTGAGTCAGGTTCAGGGAAATCAGTTTTGACAAAAACATTCACCGGAATGTTAGAAGATAACGGCCGTATTGCTCAAGGTTCGATTAAGTACCGTGGCCAAGAATTGACGGATTTGGCATCCAATAAAGATTGGGAAAATATTCGTGGTTCTAAAATCGCTACAATTTTCCAAGACCCAATGACAAGTTTGGACCCAATCAATACAATTGGTTCACAAATTACTGAAGTCATTATCAAACACCAAGGGAAAACAGCTAAAGAAGCTAGAGAAATGGCTTTGGACTATATGGAGAAAGTTGGAATTCCGGATGCTGAACGTCGTTTTGACGAATATCCATTCCAATATTCAGGTGGGATGCGCCAACGGATCGTTATTGCCATTGCCTTGGCCTGCCGTCCAGATATCTTGATCTGTGACGAACCAACAACAGCCCTTGACGTAACGATTCAAGCGCAAATCATAGATTTGTTGAAATCCCTTCAAAAAGAATACCAATTTACAGTTATCTTTATCACCCACGACTTAGGTGTAGTTGCAAGTATTGCTGATAAAGTAGCCGTTATGTATGCTGGAGAAATCGTTGAGTTTGGTAAAGTAGAAGAAATTTTCTATGATCCAAAACATCCATACACATGGAGTTTGCTTTCAAGCTTGCCTCAATTGTCAACCTCAGATGGTGATCTTTATTCTATTCCAGGGACTCCACCATCATTGTATGCTCCAATCAAAGGAGATGCCTTTGCTCTTCGTTCAGACTATGCGATGCAAATTGATTTTGAAGAAGAAGCACCTGCCTTTAAAGTTACAGATACTCACTGGGCTAAGACCTGGTTGCTCCATCCAGATGCACCAACAGTTCATAAACCAGAAGTAATCGATAACCTTCACGAAAAGATTGGCTCAAAAATGGGCTTCACTCACATTACAGAATAGGAGGAAGGAAATGACTGAAAAATTAGTTGAAATTAAAGATTTAGAAATTTCCTTCGGTGAAGGAAGTAAAAAATTCGTTGCTGTAAAGAACGCCAACTTCTTCATTAATAAGGGAGAAACATTCTCTCTTGTTGGTGAATCAGGAAGTGGGAAGACAACAATTGGACGTGCGATCATTGGTTTGAATGATACAAGTGCTGGAGAAATTATTTATGACGGTCGCAAGATCAACGGAAGAAACTCTCACAGTGAAAAATCAGAGTTGATTCGTAAAATTCAAATGATCTTCCAAGACCCAGCAGCAAGTTTGAATGAACGTGCAACAGTTGATTATATTATCTCTGAAGGTTTGATCAATCACCATTTGTTTAACAGTGAAGAAGAACGTCAGGAAAAAGTGAAAAATATTATGCATGAAGTTGGGCTTCTTGCAGAACATTTGACACGTTACCCTCACGAATTCTCAGGTGGACAACGTCAACGGATCGGTATTGCCCGTGCACTTGTTATGGAACCAGAATTTGTCATTGCGGATGAACCAATCTCAGCCCTTGACGTTTCGGTTCGTGCTCAGGTCTTGAACCTTCTAAAGAAATTCCAAAGAGAATTAGGATTGACTTATCTCTTTATCGCCCATGACTTGTCAGTTGTGCGCTTCATTTCTGACCGTATTGCAGTTATCTATAAAGGGGTTATTGTAGAAGTAGCAGAAACTGAAGAGCTATTTAACCACCCAATTCATCCATACACGCAATCACTTCTTTCAGCAGTCCCAATTCCAGATCCAATTCTAGAACGTAAAAAAGTTCTTAAAATCTACGATCCAGAACAACATGATTACTCTGAAGATAAACCACAAATGGTTGAAATTAAACCAGGTCATTATGTATGGGCTAACAAAGCTGAAGAAAACAAATACAGACAAGAATATAAATAGAGAGGATTCCCTCTCTATTTTCTTTTTTTCAAAAAAACTTTCAAAAAAATAAAATTTTTTGAGAAAAAGTGTTGACAGTAAGGAAAGGTCATGATATACTAATATAGTTGTCGCGCGAGAGCGACAAAGACCTTTGAAAACTGAACAAGACGAACCAATGTG
>NZ_WMZF01000011.1:0-59820 GCF_009717775.1 Streptococcus parasanguinis
AAAAGGACTTAGTCCTGTACAATACAGGACTAAATCCTTAACTTAAATTATTTGTCTAACTTTTTGGGGTCAGTACAAATTCCTAAGGGGGCTGGTCCTCTTTACAATTGAGTCACGACATATTCAAAGAGCTTACGATCTGCTGGACTCTTGTCAAAACGTAGTTCCGGGTGCCACTGAACGCCGAGGAAACGACTCTTATCTGTGGACTGAACGGCTTCTATGACGTCATCTTTAGGATCCCGCGCGATCACTTCTAAGCCATCTGCCAAGTCTTTAATACTTTGATGATGGAAAGAATTGATGCGACTGGTCTTACCATAGATCTCTTGCAGGATCGTCTGATCCTTGGTCACCAACTCTTGGCTGGTGTACTGACCTGGATTGTCCTGCCAGTGGTGTTCAATGTCTTGATGCAGAGTTCCCCCTAGAGCGACATTATAGAGCTGGGTCCCACGGCAGACGGTAAAGATAGCTTTTTTAGCCGCACGCGCTTCTTCAATCAAGGCCAACTCAAAGAGATCGCGTTTCAAGAGATAGTCATCACTGTCGATGGTGATTTCTTCTCCGTAAAACTTGGGCAAGACATTTTGTCCACCGGTGATGATGAGCTTATCAATCATCGATATATAGTCTTTAGCCAAGGCCGCATCTCCAATTGGCAAGATCAAGGGAATCCCTCCTGCCTCTTTGACCGCTTCGACAAAACCAGTCGCCGCATAACTCATATTCGCGTCTGGATCATCCGGGAAGGGTCTTTCATTTCCTGTAATTCCAATCACTGGTCTTTTTTTCATACTTGTTTCCATATACTTTCATTCGTTTTCAAGGCTTATTGTAACACAATTTTAGGATAGACTCAATGGAGAGTATTTGAAGAGAAGGTCCCCCCCTCTACAACAAAAGCTTGCTGAAAGGGTTAAAATTGCTTTCTATTAAAAAATCCTCAAGTGCGAAGACTTGAGAATTGTTTATTAATTTTTGATAACCCCTTCTTTTACCAAAAAGTCACGCGCCACTTGAGCAGCAGACTTGCCTTCTACTCCGACTTGGTAGTTCATCTGGCTCATTTGCTCTGCTGTGATTTTACCAGCTAACTGATTGAGAATCCCTTCCAATTCAGGATGTTTCTTAAGAAGAGCTTCTTTCATGAGGGGTGCCCCTTGATATGGCGGGAAGAGTTGCTTGTCATCTTCAAGGACCACCAGGTCATAGCGAGCCAGCTCGGCATCCGTTGAGTAAGCATCTGTGATCTGGATATCACCGGACTGGATCGCCTGGTAGCGAAGGGCTGGCTCCATGGTGGAGACTTGTAAATGAAGTCCGTAAACCTTCTGCAAGCCCTTGTTCCCATCCTCTCGGTCATTAAACTCCAAGGTAAATCCTGCCTTGAGTTGTCCTTCCACCTTTTTCAAATCTGAAATGGTCTTGAGACCATACTCTTGGGCAATTTTCTTAGGGACTGCAACAGCATAGGTATTTTGATAAGCCATGGGTTTGAGCAAGGCCAGGTCGTCTTGTTTCTTGATCCCATCTCGAGCTGCTTGATAGACTGCTTCTGGATCATGACTGACTTGCGGCGCCGGCTTGAGGAGACTTTCGGTCACGGTCCCTGTAAACTCTGGATAGATAGCAATATCCCCTTTTTTCAGAGCTTCAAAGAGGAAGGTGGTTTTTCCAAAATTTGGTTTAACAGTCACTGTCATGTCTGTGTTTTCTTCGATCAAAATCTTGTACATATTGGCTAGAATTTCCGGTTCAGGACCTAGCTTCCCAGCGATGACCAGATTTTCTTTTTCCGGTTTGGGAAGAAGACTTGGTGTATAGCTAGCTCCCAATCCGATAACCATTACCGCAAAAGCCGCAAAGATGGTCCGCAATTTGGCCTTTTCCATCCATTTGAGAAGAAGGTTAAAGGCGATGGCCAAGAAGGCAGAAGACAGGGCACCGATTAAAATCAGACTGGCATTATTGCGGTCAATCCCTAGAAGGATAAAGGAACCGAGTCCCCCTGCTCCAATCAAGGCAGCTAGGGTAGCCGTCCCGATAATCATCACAGCTGCTGTCCGAATCCCAGACATGATGACGGGCATGGCCAAGGGAATCTCAAACTTCTTCAAGCGCTCCCACTTGGTCATCCCAAAGGCGATTCCCGCTTCTTCAAGACTTGGGTCAATCCCCTGCAAACCGGTGATGGTATTTTGGAGGATGGGGAAAATGGCATAGATGACGAGAGCTGTCAAGGCCGGAAGTGTTCCAATTCCCATGATGGGAATGAAGAGCCCCAAAAGGGCCATGGAAGGAATGGTCTGGAAGATCCCAGCTACCTGTAAAACCCAGTTGCTGGCTCTCTTGCGTGTACTTAAATAAATAGCTAATGGAACAGCTAGAAAAATAGCAAGGAGCAGGGTCAGTAATGACAGTTGCAAATGTTGCCCTAGTGCAGTGAGCCAGTCTCCAAAGCGTTCTTGAAAGGTTGCAAATAGTTTAGACATGGTGAGCACCTCCAAATAAATCCGCAACAAAGTCGTTGGCTGGTTGGGCTAGAATGGTCTCAGGATCCGCCACCTGCACAATCTCTCCTTCTTGTAACACCGCAATCCGATCGCCTAATTTCAAGGCTTCATCGGTATCGTGTGTAACAAAGATAGTGGTCATGCCGAACTCCTTGTGCAAGTCTTTGGTAAGAGCCTGCAACTGTTTGCGGGAAATGGCATCCAAGGCTGAAAAGGGCTCGTCCATCAATAGAATCTTTGGCTCCCCGATGATGGCCCGCACAATGCCAATCCGTTGTTGCTCCCCACCAGACAGCTCATGGGGTTTGCGATCGGCGTAATCAGAAGCTGGAAGGCCTACTTTTTCTAAAAATTCGACTGTTTTGGAAGCCACTCGCTCCTTGCCCCAGCCCTTCATCTCAGGAATGAGAGCGATATTTTCCGCAACTGTCAAATTAGGAAAGAGAGCAATGGCTTGAAGCACATAACCAGTAGACAGACGTAACTCTCGTTCATCATAGTCCTTGATGCGTTTCCCGTCCATATAAATATTGCCATCTGTCGGCTCCAAGAGACGGTTAATCATCTTGATCATGGTGGTCTTTCCAGATCCTGAAGGACCTACGAGGACCATAAATTCACCATCTTCAATACGGAGATTGACATCTTTTAAAATGTCCTTATCCGTGTAGCGCAAGGCTACATGTTTATATTCAATCATATTCTTCCTCAATAAGTTTTCTGTCTCTAAGAGTATCCAATAGGCTACTTGCCGGATGCCCTAGGACTTTTTCGATATCTGTTGAAACCCCAGCTTGTTCCCCAGCTTTAATCGCTGTATAAGTGCTGACCCAGGCATCGTACTCCCAAGTTTGTGCTGGCCATTTTTTCCGTGACTCATAAGCTTCTTCTACTGTTTCATCCACATACGCGATGGCGTCACCGGTCTCTTTTGAGAGAAGCGCTACGATTTCTTCTATGGAAAGATCCTCTGGCCCTGTCAGATTCAAGGTTTGATTTTCCCATTCCTTAGGATTTAAAAGAATTTCTGCTGCAACCCTAGATGTGTCCTTACGGGCAACAGCTGACACAAGACCATTGCCTGCCGGACCACGAATCTCTCCATTTTCAAGCGCCATATCAATCAGGAAGTCCAAGTAAAAATTATCTCTCAAAAAAGTGTAGGTGAACCCTAACTCCTTGATATAGGCTTCCGTCTGGGCATGATCTCGAGACAAGGTGAAAGTTGCCTTCTCATCTGCCCCATAAAAGGAGGTATAGACGATATGCTCTACTCCTGCTAGCTTTGCAGCATCTAAAAAGTCCTTGTGTTCCTTGACACGCTCTGGATTTTCCCGAGCAGAAACCATCAACAAGATATCAATACCCTTTAAGGCCTCAACCACCTCTGGTGTATTGGCATACACTATTTTACGAATTTCCGCTGACGCATTGATCTTTGCACGCTCTGGGCTTCGTGCTAGATGGACTGAAGCGATTCCCTTCTTATAGACAAGATTAGCCACATAAGAACCTAATTTCCCTGTTACCCCTGTAATACCAATCATAACTGTTACTTCCTTTCCTTAGATGTCATTCTCTTTAGCTTTTAGATTTGAGATAATGCGCTCTTGATACTCCTCAAATTCTCGGATTTCTTGATCCGAAAAGCCTTGATAGAAAATCTCACCCAGTTCCTTACTAACACGATCCCCAATTTCCTTTTGTGCCCAACCGAGGTCTGTCAAAGAAATATATTTTTTCCTTTTATCCTGCGTACAAGGTTGAATCGTAACCAAGCCTTGTTCTTCCAATTTCTTAACCATGCTGGTCAATGTATTATTGGCTAGACCCGTCGCAAGAGCGATATCGGTCGCAGTAGCGCACCCCAACTCTTGCTTCCACAAAATCGTTAAAATTTTCCCCTGTTCACTTCGGTATTGGGCATCTGGTTCCTTGCTCAAGAGTTTTTGAAAAAGTCGCCCGTTCAACAAGCGTATCTGTAAAGCTTGGTAGCCCCCTTGCATCTTGTCCATTTTATCTCCTTTTTATTTCTATACCGAAATATCACAGTCATTGTATCACCGTTCGTTACATCTGTCAACTATTTCGATATCGAAATAAAAAATCTAAGAATATGTCCACAGAATCCTTGAGGAACTTCAAAATACCAGATTTTTTAATCCTTTTACACCATCTTCCTTGGAAGAAAAGCAACATTTATACTCCTTTTTGAACGACACTGAGTTTTACATCTCTTCACTATCATGCAGAATGAAATTTGTTAAAAAGCCTCGGTAAGGTTCTTCCTACCGAAGCTTTTTTGATGAGAGAGATAAGGGTTAATGTCCTTTACGCTTCTCCCTTCGTTTTTGCTGTTTGCGTTCAAATTTCTCTTGTTTGAGCAATTGCTTTTGGACACTAGATTGATGTTTTGAAATCTTTTTCCTTTCCTCATACTGCAACTGCAATAGTTCTTTCGACTTGGAAGAAATTTTCTTCTTTACTTGTTTCTTCACAGCTCGCTGTAATCGTTTAGGATTCTTGATTTTTACATGTTGCTTAACTGTAGCTTCTGGACTAAAAGATAAATGAGTAAACTGAGTCTGTAAGATCTCTAAAATTTCATCATCTTTTGGCTCCTGACCAAATGTCACACGACAAACTTGATAAGTTTCTCGATACACTTGTTCGAACAAACCATGCCAAAATCCATCTTCAAAATAAACTGTCAATCCAATTGAAATTGTTTCCACGACAGCACCTCCTTAAATCTATCCCTAAGAATGGACAACCAAGGAGGAAGGTTACTGATAGGCTTGCCTACGTCTGGACTACCAACCAGAACTGTGTTTTTATCTTAGTTGGGACTATTATAGCATATTTATAATCTTATGTTATTGCTTCTTCAAATGCCTATCAAAAAAATGAATCGTAGCCAACCAAGAATCCTCACTCTCTTTCATCAATAAACGCCAATCTTTTCGATAGCGATGATTGGGTTGATAAGCCACTGTCAACATGTGACCTATTTCATGGTATTTTTTAAATGTAATGTGGTGGCCTTTATAATGTGAGACAATATTGGCTATTGCTGACGAGGCATCCCATATTTCATCAACAGTACTTCCGAGCAATAAGATTGGCGAAGAGAGTCTACTAATGTCTATCCTAGCAGAGCGATCTTTAGGGATAGGTTTTCTAAAAAGTTTGCTAAACAGATAATCTCTCAGTCGAAACTTTTGATAGGTAAGTTCCTTTTGCAAATACGTCCAAGAAGAAGTATGGGAGTTCCATTTCCCTTTTATCCCTTCATACACCACATCAGAGGGTGAATTTAGTACCAAACATTGAACGTCATTAAAAATGTTCTCCTCAGCTAAAACTAACTCTGCTCCCTTAGAACGTCCATAGATTCCAATTCTTTCACTATCTACTTGATGATGCTGACGTAGATAATCCTTTGCTTCCACAAGGCACTCTAAAGGAATACGTTCCAAATGTTTTGGCAACCCCTCTAAACCAAAGTAGGCAACTGCTAGGCAAATATAACCTCTAGAAGATAGAAGCTGAGCTATATTCTGTGCCTTTTCAATCCTTCCTTCACTACCGCTCACAATAATCAATGCTGGTGCTTTTATTGCCTTTTGATCATAAAAGAGTCTCCCTTGAAAATGTTTCCCGTAAATATCTTGATGACTAATTTGCAAACTCATGTAATGTCTTGTGAAAGTTCTCTCTGCGACGACAGTATTACCTTGTATAATTTTGATTTCCACAAAAAAGTGATCTAATAAGGGAATTTTAGAAAGAGAGTTTGGAAGTTTCTTTTTCCTATTGGTCAAGGGCTTAGCATTAAAGAATAACCCCATTGTTGCAATATCTTCATAAGAGCCAGAACAAGATGGAGTTTGTGAAATATCAATAATACCATTCTTATCTGATACAAAAGTCGCTGTTGATTTCCATAAAACATTATGAGCTAAAAGCATAGGAGCATTGATACAATAATAATCAGTTAGGTACATCTCGACTCGATATGTTTCTCTTGGTTTTAAGCCATTGATGACAATATTAAAAGATTCGTCTGCTAACTCAGACTCTGAGATCAGTTCAATTTGTATATTCATATCTTCCTCTTTTTTGTTAATGTGATTAACAATGTAGTTTTAAAATTACCGTGATTTTTACCACGGTAATTCTCGCCATACCTGTTCAACATCATCCATCAGTTTCATAACCATTTGAAGGTCCTCATCACTATAGTTTCTTAAAACTGAAAAAATGGCTTTTTCAATATGTTCTTGCTGCTCTTTATGGATGTTAAAAACTTCAACCCCTTTTTTGGATAATATCAGATATTTATTTTTTTCATTATCCTGTACAAATTCAAAAGTAACGAGGTCTTTCTTGGTTAAACGTCTAACACTCTGAGTAATAGCGCTCCTTGATACTTCAAGTAACTCAGATAATTTCACTAGATTCACAGGCTGATTCCGACCTATTAGATCAATCAAATGGACTTCATTAATAGTGATTGATTTATCAATACTATTCCTATGCTGATCCTTTTTCAACCGTTCAAAGTCTAAAATAAAGCTGTTAAAACGATTATTAAACTTATGCAGTTCTTTCTTATTCATAGCTTCCTTCTTTTTGTTAATGATATTAACAAAATATCGTTTTCTTGTCAAGAAGAGTCAAAAATCCTCCAGAACTTAGCTCTGAAGGACTTTTAAATTTATTTCGTTACGATATTTACAAGCTTGGTTGGCTCAAACAGTTTGGGAAACTGTTTGAGGTTGGAAATCAGCAAATAAATTGGTTATTTTACAACAATATTAACCAATTTATTTGGTACCGCAATCACTTTCACAATTTCTTTGCCATCAATCTCTGCTTTGACTTTGTCGTCAGCCAGAGCGACTTCTTGCAATTCTTCGCGAGAAAGGTCTTTTGCGACCATGAGTTTAGCACGGACTTTACCTTTGATTTGAACAACGATTTCGATTTCGTCTTCAACCAATTTGCTTTCGTCCCATGTTGGCCAAGCTACGTAAGAGATTGACTCACCTGTTGCTGCCACTGTTTGCCAGAGTTCTTCTGCCAAGTGAGGGGCAAATGGAGCAATCAATTGGATAAAGCCTTTGGCGTAATCCGCATAGAGTTTATCTTCCTTGTTAGCCGCGTTGACAAAGACCATGAGCTGGGCAATGGCTGTGTTGAATTTCATGGACTCGATTTGCTCTGTGACAGCTTTAACGGTTTCGTTATAAACCTTGTCAAGAGCACCATTGTTTTCTGCAACGATTTCTTTACTTGTGATCAAACGGTAAACACGGTCAAGGAATTTACGGCTTCCTTCCAATCCTTCTTCAGACCAAGCGATAGAAGCATCGAGTGGCCCCATGAACATTTCATAGACACGAAGGGTATCAGCACCGTATTGTTCCACCACATCGTCTGGGTTGACCACGTTCTTGAGGGATTTAGACATCTTAGCTGGTGCTTGCTCCAATTCTTCTCCTGTTTCCACATGGAAGAAGGAACCATCACGTTTTTCAACCTTGTCAGTCGCTACAAGAGCCCCACGGTGGTCACGGTAGCTGGTTCCCAAGATCATTCCTTGGTTAAAGAGTTTTTGGAACGGTTCTTTGGTTGGAACAACACCGATATCATAGAGGAATTTATGCCAGAAACGAGCGTAAAGCAAGTGAAGCACGGCGTGTTCTGCACCACCCACGTAGATATCTACTGGTAGCCATTGTTTGAGGAGGTCCTCATCAGCCAATTTCTCTGTGTTGTGTGGATCGATATAGCGGAGGTAGTACCAACTTGAACCGGCCCATTGTGGCATCGTATTGGTTTCACGACGACCTTTGACGCCATCTTCACGAGTCACTTCCAGCCAGTCGGTCAAGTTAGCTAGTGGGCTTTCCCCAGTACCTGAAGGGCGGATGTCCTTAGTTACTGGCAAGACAAGTGGGAGGTCACTTTCTGGAACAGCTGTTGAAGTGCCGTCTTCCCAATGAATGATTGGGATTGGTTCACCCCAGTAACGTTGACGGCTAAAGAGCCAGTCACGGAGACGGTAGGTAACTTTCTCTTGACCATAGCCTTTTTCTTCCAACCAAGCCACGATTTTAGCAATCGCTTCTTCTTTATTGAGGCCGTTCAAGAAATCTGAGTTGACGTGAAGTCCATCTTCTGTGTAAGCAGCTTCAGCTACATTTCCACCTTCCAGCACTTCTACGATTGGAAGGCCAAACTGTTTGGCAAATTCCCAGTCACGTTGGTCATGGGCAGGCACAGCCATAACAGCACCTGTTCCGTAACTAGAAAGAACATAGTCGGCAATCCAGATTGAAATTTCTTTGCCGTTTACAGGGTTGATAGCATAAGCACCAGTCCAAACTCCTGTTTTTTCCTTAGCAAGGTCTGTACGAGCCAAGTCTGACTTGAGGCTGGCTTGGTGTTTGTAGTCCGCTACAGCCTCAGCTTGTTCAGGTGTCGTGATGGCATCTACTAGTTCATGCTCAGGCGCCAAAACAGTGAAGGTCGCTCCGAAAAGGGTATCCGGACGTGTCGTAAAGACGGTGAATTCCTTGTCAGTTCCTTTCACCTTGAAAGTGACATTGGCACCAGTTGATTTACCAATCCAGTTGCGTTGCATGTCCTTGATAGACTCTGGCCAATCTAGATCATCCAAATCGTTGAGCAAGCGCTCTGCATAGGCCGTGATTTTAAGCATCCATTGGCGCATTGGTTTGCGAACAACTGGATAGCCCCCACGCTCAGATGTTCCATCTGGAAGAACTTCTTCGTTGGCGATAGCTGTACCCAATTCTTCCACCCAGTTTACTGGCACTTCCGCTTCATAAGCTAAGCCTTTTTCGTAAAGCTTAGTGAAAATCCATTGCGTCCACTTGTAGTAGTTCGGATCTGTCGTATTGACTTCACGGTCCCAGTCGTAAGAGAAGCCAAGCGCATTGATTTGGCGTTTGAAGTTGGCAATGTTTTCTGCTGTGAATTCCGCTGGGTCATTCCCTGTATCCATAGCGTATTGCTCTGCAGGCAAACCAAAGGCATCCCATCCCATTGGGTGAAGGACATTGTAGCCTTGCGCACGTTTGAAACGGCTAAGGATATCTGTTGCTGTGTAGCCTTCTGGATGTCCTACGTGTAGACCCGCTCCGGATGGGTAAGGGAACATGTCCAATGCATAAAACTTCGGTTTTGAAGCATCTGTTCCTGTCTTAAAAGTGTGATGGTCAGCCCAGTATTTTTGCCACTTAGGCTCGATTTCTTTATGATCGTAAAAACTCATAGCGTCTCTCCAATTTTCGTGATGCTCCTATTATACCATTTTTAGGGGATTTTTAAAGGATCAGATAAAGAAAAAGACAGGTCCCATACGGGACCTGTCCATCCTGTTTTCGCTAAGAAAAGTCTATTTCACATGCTTTTCAAGTTCTTTTTGCGCTTTTTTATTGGATTCTTCTTTTTCTTTCTTCCATTGTTCACGCGCTTTGTCGTAGTCTTTCGCCGCTACGACCTTGTCTTGAACTTCTAAATACTTATAGTTAAAGGTTTGACCCTTGTGGCCGGTCCAAGCAAAGGCTGCAGAGTATGGTACAGTCTTACGAACGACTGGAGAAGCTCCATCCGAATGAATCGGAATCAAGAGGGCACTATCGGTCAACCAAGCTTGAGCCGCAGCATATTTTTCATAACGCTTGTTGACATCTGTGTTTTCTTTTTGAGCGTCTTCAATTAATTGATTGTACTCATCAAAGCCAGCTGCTTTTGCCGCCGCATTATCCGTACCAGCATCGAATCCAAAGTAAGAATTGGCATTTTCACCAGATTTACCACTGGTGATGTCGATGTAAGAAGATGGGTCCGTATAGTCTGGTCCCCAGCCCAAGTTATTGTTTAGATCCCAGTCTTGTTGGGAAGCATTTTCAGCAAAGTAAGTCACTCGTTGAAGATCATCCTCAGAAACCATATTCAGATCGATGACAATATTTTCTGCTCCCAATGTAGATTCAATCGACTGTTTGAAGGATTGGGCTTGTTTGATTCCTTCCGTATAAGTCGAAGAAGTTGGAAGGTCTAAATGAATTGGGAATTCAACTCCTTGAGCCTGCAAGTCTGCCTTAGCTTTGGCAAACTCTTCTTTGGCCTTGCTTGGATTGTAGAGGGTGTCTTTTCCATCTGCGACAGAGACCCCTTTCCATTCATCCCCATAAGCTTCTAAGTCTTTTTCTACTGCATCACCAAATTGTTTGCCATCGATTTGGACAAAGTTTGGTGGCGTAAAGGTATTACGGATCACCTTATTGGCACCCGCTTCCCCGTTAGTTTGCGCTACATAAGCCTTGCGGTTGAAGGCAAACATAATGGCTTGACGGAAGTCCTTGTTCAAGATTGCTTTCTTGGTAGAGGCCTTTTGAGCATCCGTGGTCTTCTTTGTGATTTCATAGGCCTGACGGTCAATGTTGAAGGAAAGGTTATAGGTTGAGGAACCTTGGTCAGTATAGACGATGTCGTCCTTATGCTTCTTCTCTACACTCTTATAGTTAGAACCATTTGGGAAAACACGGGCAACTGTATAGTCACCGTTATCAAATCCACGGATCAGAGACTCGGAGTCTTGACCATCATAATAGGTCAGTTTGACTTTACTGATCTTGACATTTTCCGCATCCCAGTAGGTTGGATTTTTTTCTAATATCGCAGAAGATTTCGAAGTAATGGATTTGATCAAATAAGGTCCGCAGTAAAGGATACTAGACGGAGAAGTTCCTTGACCATAGTCATCCCCTTTAGATTTCAGGAATTCTTCATTGACTGGCATCAGGATCCCCATCGTAGTCTTGGAATTCCAGAAGCTTTCTGGTTGGCTCAAGGTATATTGAACGGTATAATCATCAATCGCTTTCACACCAACGGTTGAGAAATCAGATGTTTTCCCTGAAACATAGTCATCCAAGCCTTTGACAGATTTTTGGACCAAGTAAATCGCTTGTGATTTCTTATCTGCCGCGTGCTTGAGACCTGTCACAAAGTCTTGGGCCTTAACCTCTCCTCCATATTCTTCCCCTTCAGAAGTCATCCATTTGACCCCTTTGCGGAGTTTATAAGTATAGGTCAAGCCGTCTTTGGAAACAGTCCAGTCTTTAGCAAGTGATGGGATTAAGTTCCCATACTTGTCTACTTCCAATAATCCATCTACCGCATTTCCTGTAAACTCGGAAGTCGATTTTTTATTGGAAATCGAATAGTCGAGCGTATCTGGATCCTGGGTATAGACATAGCTATACGTCTGTCCGCCGGAGCTTCCAGATTTTCCACCTGAGCAAGCTACTAGGACACCAGCCGATAAAAGCAGAGCGCTGGTAGCTAAGAGTACCTTTCCTTTGTTCATATAATTCACCTCATTGTAAAAATGTTATATTCAATTTAAATTATAGCACTTTCCAGGGAAATGTAAACGCTTTTACTGCGAAATTCTTCTCTTTTTTCTTTTTCTAGAATTTTTTCCGTTTTAATCCCTAACCTGTATGATATAATGGAATTTATGAATAACGGGAGACATTTACACAAACGACTTAAACGCAGCCTCTTGTCCCTCCTTGTAGGAGTCTTGACATTAGGCCCTATTTCCACTGCCTTTGCGGATGACATCTACCAGCAAGAAGATGTCATGAAAATCGCAGCTGATGCTGGACTGGTATTGGACGATTTTTACAAGCCTAAAGCTGACATCGTCATCGACGCCAATACTGGAGCCATTTTGTACGGAGACAATATCGACACGGTCCGGGACTCCGGAAGCATGGCCAAACTCATGAGTGCCTATGTGGTCTTTCGGGCCCTTAAGGAAGGCAAGATCAAGTACGATACCGTGGTCACAGCAACAGAGGCAGACCAAGCCATCTCGGAAAACAATCTGTTAAGTAACTCACCTATTGTAGCTGGTGTAGACTACAAAGTATCTGAATTGATCAAGATGCTCTTTGTTCCTTCTTCTAGCGCAGCCGTGATTATGCTCGCCAACGCCGTCACTGACAATGATCCCGATAAGTTTTTGGACTTAATGAATCAGTACACACAAGAAATGGGGATGAGCCATACCAAATGGCACAATCCAAATGGGGCAATGATCTCGGTCCTTCAGGGCTACTACAATCCTCAGCGCTACGATGTCAATGCGAATAACGAAATTACAGCGCGGGACATGTCTATTCTGGCTTATCACATCGTAAACGACCTGCCAGAAATGTTGGAATACACCAAGCAAGCTCACACTACCATCATGGAAGGAACCCCCTACGAGCAAAGCTACGATAACTACAATACTTCCCTCGAAGGTGGAAAATTCGCCCTTAAAGGAACAGATGGACTCAAAACTGGATCCAGCCCGACTGCTGACTACAACTACACCGCGACAACCAAGCGGGGTAAACAGCGGATTATCGAAGTCATTTTGGGGGTTGGGAACTACGATGTCGAGATCGCCGAAAGCTACCGCAATCAGATCGGAAATACCTTGGCTGAGAAAATGTTCGCAGACTACCAGTATAAAAAAGTCCTCTCTGCAGGGGAACATACCATCGACGGGAAGACCATTCAGCTGAAGCAAGACTTCTATGCGACTGTTAAGAAGGGAACGAAGCCAGCGCTAAAACTAGAAAATAACCGCCTAGTCGTCCAAAACGGCTTGCAACAGGTATCTCCAAGCATTAAACCGGGAGTGGCCGTCAGTGAGTCTAAAGCAACGACCTCTAGCAGTAAAAGCAAGGGACTCGATGTTATGTGGCTCTTCTGCTTCTTGCCTGCCGGAATTTTATACCTGATCTTTAAACAAACCGATCCAAAAAGAAGAAAATAGGAAAAGAACTCCCATTACCATAAGGTATGGGAGTTCTTGGTTTGTCGACAAAGCCATCTTAGGCCAAACCTTGAACGTAGGCATCTACTGCTACGATGGCTTGGGCAATATCAGAAGCCTTCACTTCAAATGGCATTTGATGGATGGTTTCTCCTTCGATGGTGGCCTGTTGGCCAACCTTGAGAAGATCTTCATAACTTGCAGTTTCAAGATGCATTTCTTTCAGAGTGGTTGGCATACCGATTTGTTGATAGAAACGAATGTATTTATTCAATTCTTCCTTCGGACGGTTTTCCAAGAACAATTGAACCAAGGTTCCATAGGCTACTTTTTCACCATGAGTCAAATGGTGGATGTCCCCAGTAAGGGCAGTAAAGCCATTATGGATGGCATGGGCAGCTGCTAATCCCCCACTTTCAAATCCAATCCCACTGAGAAGGGTATTAGCTTCAATAATGTTTTCAAGAGCAGGGGTTACGACTTTGGCTTCACAAGCAGCCATGGCTTGAAGACCGTCTGCAAATAAGGTTTCTTCACAACGTTGTGCAATGGCGACACCCGCTAAGGTTTGTCGTTGACCCAACATGGTTTTTCCATTGGCTTGCATTACCGCACGCGCTTCGACCCAAGTCGCTAATCCATCTGCGATACCAGAAGCGAGCAAACGTTTTGGTGCTTGAGAGATGACTTTGCTATCCACCAAGACCAATTCTGGGTTTTTAGAATAGAAAATATAGCGAGCAAAGGCACCTTCATCCGTGTAGATAACTGACAAAGCGGAAACGGGAGCATCTGTAGAGGCAATGGTAGGAGCAATCACAACTGGTGATTTTAAAAGATCGGCAATAGCTTTCGCACTATCGATGGTCTTTCCTCCACCAAGTCCAATGACCAAATCACAGCCATTTTCTTCTGCCAAACTAACCACACGATTGATTTCGTTATCAGAAGCTTCTCCATTGAAGAAGACTGGCAAAACCGTGAGCCCATTTTGACCAAGGTATTCTTCAAAACGCTTCCCTACGATATCATAGACCACTGAATCACATAGCAAAACAGGGTGATTCCCTAATTCTGAAATAGATTGCGCATTTTCAAATAAGGCATTCTCACCTTGAATGTAACGTGACGGACTTGCAAAATTTCTCATAGTCTGCTCCTTTAAAATTTATTTAGTTCACACCTATAGTAGCATTTATTTCTATGAAATTCAAAGAATTATACAAGGCTCCACTCAATTAAATTTATCTGTTCAGGCAGCCATTGAAAACGCTTCATTATTATTTGATTATTTGATTTCTCTTATGATTTCTAATCCACTCAAAAATCCCCAAAGCTAGTTTCAGTAGGTTGAAACTTGACTTTGGGGATTTTTATTTTTTTCACGAGCGATCAAGAAAATCAATCGCTTAACTGAAGTTGAGACTACTTACTTTGATCAACGAAACGAGTATCGCGAAATTGAACTCGCCCTAAAAGCGTCGAGAAAAAGAGAGATTGCCTGGTGGGCATGGCCCACATGGTCAAGAAAATCAATCAATTGCTTAACTGAAGTCGAGACTACTTCCTTTGGAAAAAAGATAAATCAATTGGCATTCAGGGAATGCGGCATTGATTTCCTATTTTTCTGCAGGAAGTTTCGGTAAACCGAATCGTCTCTCCTATCTTAGTTTACCAAATAATCACACGATCCTCTGGTGCGCGCCACATGCCGTCGCCTTCTTTGACATCAAAGGTTTCAAAGAATTCGTCAAAGTTTGGTAATTGGACATTGGTGCGAAGTTTTCCTGGTGCATGGACATCGACACTTGCGAGGAGTTGCATGTACTCTGTCCGAGCTTTCATGCGCCAGATGCGAGCAAAGTTGGTGAAGAATTCTTCTGCTGAGAAATCTTCCTCTTTCTTAGCGGCTTCAAGGGCTGCAGCGATACCACCGAGGTCTGCTACGTTTTCAGAAACGGTCAATTTCCCGTTGATCTTGGCACCGTAAGAGTCTTGTCCTTCAAACTGATCGATGACTTTTTGAGTCCGAGCGGTAAAGGCTTCGTAATCTTCTGGCTTCCACCAGTCTTTCAAGCTACCGTGCTCATCAAAGGATGCTCCATTGGTGTCAAAGGCGTGGGAGATTTCATGGGCAATGACTGCACCGATTCCGCCGTAGTTGGCTGATGATGATTGGTGAAGGTCATAGAAAGGTGCTTGTAAAATCGCTGCTGGGAAGACGATTTGGTTCTGTTGCGGATCATAGTAGGCATTGACCAGGTGGGCTGGCATGTGCCATTCGCTTCGATCAACCGGTTGGTTCCACTTGCTCCAAGTATGGGCAATGGAAATTTCGTAAAGGGCTTGAGCATTTTCAACCAAGGTCTTGCTTTCGTCGATGATCTTTTTGGCGTATGTTTCTGGTAATTTTTCAGGGTAGCCGATATGTGGTGTGATGACATTGAGTTTGACAATGGCTTTTTCACGAGTTTCAGGAGCGAGCCAGTCTGCTTTTTCTAAGCGCTCCTTGTAGACGTCAATCATGGTCGCTACTTTATGCTCTACATCTGCTTTTGCTTCTGGTGAAAATTTTTCTCCCGCATACCAGAGTCCAAGCGCTTGGCTATATGGTACTTCTGCTAATGACAAGGCCGCCTTTTCTTTTGGACGAGGTTCTGGAACACCTGCAATCGTACGACTATATTCACCAGCCAAGACACGGATTTCTTCGGTCAAGAATAAAGTCCAATCTACGGCTGCACCGAGTTTCAATCTTGCATGAATAGTTTCCCAGTTGGCTGCTGAATAGAATGTTGGTGCGAATTCCTTCCAGAAACGCTCTTCTGGAACGATGATTTTATCCGGAGTTTGTCCGATCACTTCTGTAAAGAAAGTATCGAGTGGCAATTCTGGAACCAAGGCCTTGAAATCTGCCCACTCATAAGGATGGTAGAGTTTGTTGTACTCGGATCTTTCTTCATTTGACAAGATATATTTGGCCAATTCTGCATCCGACGCAATGACCTTATCCAGGATATCTTTGATTTCTGCCTCTGAGAATTCAAATTTAGGTAAGAGTTTTTCCATCATTTGGCGCCAGATAGCCAGCAATTCTGGTCCTTTTTCGTTGCCTTCTTCATAGTAGGTCGTATCTGGCAAGATATGAGCCGGCGCTTCTCCCCACAAGACATTCATTTGAGCATTCATATAGTCTGGTGACACGCTAAATGGCATGAGATTTGGTTTGCCAGCTAGTTCATAGGTACCCAACTTGCTGGTATAGTCTTCAAAAGAAGACAGAGCCTTAATTTCATTGATCAAAGGCATAGCTGGAGCGACACCGGCTGCTTCTCGCGCATCAAAATCTGCCACCATTTTGTGGTATTTGACGAAGTTTTGCAGAATGCTGTCTTCAGGCAGCTCTTCTCCCCGTTGCCATTTTCCAGTGATATCCAACATCAAGTTTTCGATATCTTGGATCAAGTCCATAAAACCACCAGTTGACGGTTTGTCATCAGGAATCACAGCTGTCTCAGCCCATTCCCCATTGACGTAATCATAAAAATCATCTTGTAAACGTACCATGATCTTCTCGCTTTCATTCTTTTCTAATAACCTTATCAAAAATAGGAACTTTTTTCAATGATTTCAAGAGATTTAAGTTGAATTATTTTAAAAATTAACTTGACTTAACTTTTTATTCGTGTATAATTATTTCAAAAATTAACTTGACTTAATTTTTTTATTCATGTATATTAATGGTAAAGGAGCAAAATCATGATTCAAATTGAACATCTCAGTGTTGCTTACCAGCAAACACTGGCCTTGGAGGATCTTTCCCTCACCATCCAGGGTCCAACCATCCTAGGCATTCTTGGCCCCAATGGGGCTGGAAAATCAACCCTAATCAAGGCCATGCTAGGACTTCTCCCTCATGCGGGAAAGGTCCTGCTCGATCAAAAAGATCTCGGCCAAGCTCTTCAACGAGTGGCCTACGTCGAACAGAAATCCGCTATTGATTTCCACTTCCCCATCACGGTGCGGGAGTGCATCTCACTGGGTCTTTATCCCCACCTTTCTATCTTCAAGAGAAAAAGCAAAGAAGATCTCCAAAAAGTGGAAAATGCCTTGAAACTTGTCAATCTTCTTGATCTAGCGGATCGCCAGATCGGCCAGCTTTCAGGAGGGCAATTCCAACGGGTGCTGATCGCCCGCTGCTTGGTCCAAGAAGCGGATGTCATTTTTTTGGATGAGCCCTTCGCAGGGATTGACTCTGTCAGCGAAGACATCATCATGCAGACCCTCCAGACCTTGAAACAAGAAGGCAAGACCATTCTGATCGTCCATCACGACCTCAGCAAGGTCCCAGCTTATTTCGACCAGGTCCTCCTCCTTCATCGTAAACTGATTGCATTTGGGAAAACAGAGGAAACCTTTACCAAAGAAAATCTGCATGCAGCCTATGGGCATGAACTCTTTATAGGAGGTGGCGTCGGATGATTACAGAATTTATCGATGGATTACAGCAATTCCACTTCTTACAGAATGCCCTGATCACAGCCATCGCCATCGGGATTGTCGCTGGAGCCGTTGGATGCTTCATTATTTTAAGAGGCATGTCTCTCATGGGAGACGCTATCTCACACGCAGTTCTTCCTGGTGTGGCTCTCTCCTTTATCCTAGGCATCAATTTCTTTATTGGCGCTATTGTCTTTGGCCTCCTGGCGTCCGTCCTTATCACCTATATCAAGAGCAACTCCATCATCAAGAGCGACACTGCAATTGGGATTACCTTTTCTTCTTTCCTCGCCTTAGGAGTCATCCTGATTGGAGTCGCTAAAAGTTCCACCGACCTTTTCCACATCCTCTTTGGGAATATCTTGGCCGTCCAAGACCGGGATATGTGGATAACCATCGGTGTTGGTGCTGCGGTCTTGCTGGTGATTGTCCTACTCTTTCGACCCTTACTGCTCACATCTTTTGATCCTGTTCTGGCTCAATCCATGGGCGTCCGGGTCAAGGTCTATCACTACCTCCTTATGGTGCTCTTGACCTTGGTTTCTGTCACTGCTATGCAGAGTGTCGGAACCATTCTCATCGTCGCCATGCTCATTACACCCGCTGCGACGGCCTATCTCTATACCAATAGTCTCTGGTCCATGATGCTCCTTTCATCCGGATTAGGTGCTCTTGCATCCATCCTGGGACTCTTTATTGGCTATAGCTTAAACATCGCCGTCGGGTCTTGTATTGTCCTCACTTCTGCTGTCTTCTTTCTCATCAGCTTCTTTATCGCTCCTAAGCAGAGAAAGAATAAGCACGCTCTTTCATCTCATTAAAGGAGAAACACATGAAAAAAACCGCTTCTATCCTCGCCCTCTTTGTGGCACTCTTATTTGGTCTGTTGGCCTGTAGCAAAGGCTCTTCTTCTGGAGCTTCTGATAAATTGAAAGTGGTCACCACCAACTCCATCCTTGCAGATATCACCAAAAATATAGCTGGGGATAAGATCGAGCTGCACAGTATCGTTCCTGTCGGCAAAGATCCTCACGAGTACGAACCGCTTCCAGAAGATGTCAAAAAGACTTCGCAAGCAGACCTCATCTTCTACAACGGGATCAACCTCGAAACCGGTGGCAATGCTTGGTTTACTAAATTGGTCAAAAATGCCAATAAAGTTGAAAACAAAGACTATTTCGCAGCTAGCGACGGAGTCGACGTCATCTACTTGGAAGGCCAAAACCAAGCTGGAAAAGAAGACCCTCACGCTTGGCTCAATCTCGAAAACGGGATCCTCTACGCTAAAAACATTGCCAAACAATTGATCGCAAAAGATCCCAAAAACAAGGACTTCTACGAAAAAAATCTAGCTGCCTATACTGAAAAACTCAGCAAGCTCGACCAAGAAGCCAAACAAAAATTCAACAATATCCCAGAAGAGAAGAAGATGATTGTAACCAGCGAAGGCTGCTTCAAATACTTCTCCAAAGCCTACGGCGTCCCATCCGCCTATATCTGGGAAATCAATACGGAAGAAGAAGGCACACCTGACCAAATCAAAACGCTGGTAGAAAAGCTCCGGCAAACCAAGGTGCCTGCCCTCTTTGTTGAATCTAGCGTCGATGAACGTCCTATGAAAACTGTGTCTAAAGATACCAATATCCCGATCTATGCAAAGATCTTCACTGATTCCATTGCCAAAGAGGGAGAAAAAGGTGATAGCTACTACAGCATGATGAAATGGAACTTAGACAAGATCGCAGAAGGTTTGAACAAATAAGATTCCAAACTGATTAGATTCTCAAACAAATCAGTGGCTCTTCCCCCTTCATTGATGTACAATGAAAAGAAAAAAGGAGTCTTTGCTATGACAACATTTTTAGGAAACCCTGTTACCTTTACCGGATCTCAACTTCAAGTTGGCGATACTGCTCATGACTTTTCATTGATCACTCCAGCTCTTGAGAAGAAATCTTTAGCTGATTTTGCTGGCAAGAAAAAAGTCCTCAGCATTATCCCATCCATCGACACAGGTATCTGTTCGATGCAAACACGTCACTTCAATCAAACCTTATCGGATATGGAAGACACTGTCGTCTTGACGGTCTCTGTCGACCTTCCTTTTGCTCAAGGTAAATGGTGCGCTGCTGAAGGGCTCGACAATGCCATCATGCTCTCAGACTACTACGACCATTCCTTCGGGAAAGCATACGGCCTCTTGATCAATGAATGGCACCTACTCGCACGCGCTGTCTTGGTCTTAGATGCGGATAACAAGGTTACTTACGTTGAATACCTAGACAATATCAACAGCGAACCAAATTACGACGCTGCAATCGAAGCCGTCAATGCGCTTGGATAAATGAAAAAAGAGGTCTGCGACCTCTTTTCCATTGCTATAAAATCCGATGAAGTCCATTCTGTAGGAGGACGCGCCAGCGTAAGCGAGGGATGCCTCTGAGGAAACTCCGCACGCGCTGTGCCACTTGTTGCTTGTAGCTCTTGCCTCCTTGTGCAAAGACTCCTTTTCGACTCCAGTAGCCTTCGACACTGCGATCATTTTTAGGGGCTAGATAGCGAACATCTTGCTGATAGAGGACATGCTTGCGAAAGGCTGGATCCCAAGCTTTGACGGGGTCAATATCTAAGTCCTTATGGGTCCGTCCCCTAGCCAGCCCGTAGTTAAAACTAGCCCCATTGACAATGCCATTTTCAGAAACTTCTACTGGATCGACTTCATTGAGAAAACGCCCGGCTTGATCGAGAATATACTCCGTATGGAAATTTAACAAGACCTTGAAATTGACTTGTTGGGAGGTCCCTGATGGATAATGAAGGTGACCATCTGGCCCTAGGGAGACCTTATTGTGAAGGCGAGCAGCCGCATAAGCATCCACCGTGACCGCTCTAGCCTCCTGTAGGTAAGCTTGTAAGGCCTCCTCGTCAGTCTGTCCAGCTCTGGCCTCATGCGTCCGAATCCACTGGGCTTGGTAACTTGAAAGTAGGTAGCGTAACTGGTGAACCTGGCGTTTCAAGAGCTGATCTCCCGACTGATCTGCTAAGGGATCCTTTTCAAAGGCGATTTGCACGACGTGTGAAAAAGCCTTCCAAAAGTCGGAACCTGGCGGACAATCTGGAGCCATCCTACTCAGAAGAAAGGCTGTTTCTTCACAAGTTCCGGACAGGTCACTTGGCATAAGAAGAATTTTCATGACTCCCCTCAGCAAGTCTTGGGCAGCCGTTTCCGTTAGATCTTTGATCTCTTGAAACCACATATTTTGAAACAGAGGACTGGCAAAGAAAAAGACAGACTGGTATTGTTCTTGGTAGGCTTGTGGATCTTTCAATCCCTGCAAGTGCTTCTCTAGATAGGCTAAACTACTCTCTCTCCAGCCTAATCTCACTAATTCCCGTCTGTTCATAGTGCCGTCCTTTCTATGCTTCTATACTACCATCTTTTGGAGCTTGAGACAATTCTCATTACTCCACTAGCGTTTTTGAGGAGATTTTTGATATACTAGAAGTGAGCGAAGAAAAGAGGAAAGCATGACACCAAACAAAGAAGATTACCTCAAGTGCATTTATGAAATTGGCACAGAAGTAGAAAAAATTAGCAACAAGGAAATCGCGAGTCGCATGCAGGTCTCTCCACCCGCTGTGACCGAGATGATTAAGCGCATGATCTCAGAGGGTCTCTTGGTGAAGGATAAGACCCATGGGTATCTACTAACGGATCTAGGATCGCAGTTGGTCTCTGATCTCTACCGCAAGCACCGCTTGATCGAAGTATTTCTTCTGGAAAAACTTGACTATACAACTGAAGAAGTCCATGAAGAGGCAGAAGTTCTCGAGCATACCGTTTCTGAACATTTCATTGACCAGCTGGATCACATGCTTGGAACTCCTAAGACCTGCCCTCACGGTGGGACAATTCCAAAGAAAGGCGAAAGGCTTGTCGAAGCCTACCAAGACCGTCTCAGCGAAGCGACCCAACCTGGTCTGTATATTCTGCAAAGGGTCCATGACACCTATGAATTGTTAAAATTCTTAGACCAGATCCATCTCCAGATTGGGGATACTATCGCGTTTCAACGATATGATGACTACACAGGCCTCTATCACTTAGTCATCCAAGGACAAGAAATTTCTATCAACCAAGTGATCGCCCAACAACTCTATATCGAAAAACATGCAGTCTAAACCGACTGCATGTTTTCTTACTTATGGATTTTTTGTATCTAACAAAATCGTCACTGGACCATCATTGATCAATTCAATCGCCATATCGGCCCCAAAGATCCCTCGTTTGACAGGGACTTCTTTTTCTAATTGATCATTAAAGGCATCATATAACTGACTGGCCATATCTGGCTTGGCAGCCCCTGTAAAAGCAGGACGGTTGCCTTTTTTGGTATCCGCAAAGAGGGTAAATTGAGAGATCGACAAGATTTCCCCTTGGACATCTTTGACCGAAAGATTCATCTTATCTTCCTCATCTGAGAAAATCCGCATCTGCGATACCTTGCGGACCGCATAATCCAAATCCTTCTGGTCATCCTCAGGCCCCACTCCCACTAGGAGCAACAAGCCTTGCTGGATCGCATTGTAGACTTGACCATCAATGGAAACTGAGGCACTCTTAACCCGTTGAATCACTAATTTCATTTTACTATCCTATTTTATAAATCTATTGGGCATTCACTACTAACCTTCAAAGAACATCAACTTCAGACAAAGCAGTGAGACGCAGGCAGACTAGCTGAAAAGCAACGGCTGTTCAGTTGCTTTTAGAGCAAGGCAGCAAGGCGAGCTAACCAACTAATAAAAGAATTCTGACCATGTTCTTACTTACTTCAAAGAAAATCGGCTCCAGACAAGGCAGTGAGACGCAGGCACACTATCTGAAAAGTAAAGGCTGTTCAGTTGCTTTTAGTGCAAGGCAGCGAGACGAAGACAGTACTTAAGTACGGCGAGACGAGCTAACCAAGCAATAAAAGAGTTCTGAGCAGCCGAATTAGCCGTTGGTACGCTTAACAGAGTACACCTCCGGCACACTCTTAATCTTATCCACAACTGTTGTCAACATAGACAAGTTTGGAATCCCAAAGGAAATGTGTATATTGGCAAATTTCATATCTTTGGTTGGTTGGGCATTAACAGTTGAGATCATCTTAGCTGTATTGGAGAGGACTTGGAGCACGTCGTTCAGAAGGCCTGCACGGTTGAGCCCGTAAATATCGATGTGAGCGATATAGTCCTTGGTCGTGTTGTTATCTTCCCACTCCACATCAATCAAGCGTTGCTCGTAGTTGTCTTGGGCACGTAGGTTCATACAGTCTCGACGATGAATCGCAACACCGCGCCCTTTGGTAATGTAGCCGACGATTTCATCACCTGGAACTGGGTTACAGCACTTTGCAATCCGAATCAAGAGCCCAGAAGCACCTTGGATGACCACGCCACCTTCGTGACGGACCTTGAGGGTGTCTTTTTTATTTTCAACCTTGACCTCGCCACCTTTGACTAGCTCTTCTGCTTCTGCGCGTGCCTTAGCCCGCTCTTCTTCTCGGCGTTCATCCTCCGTCAAGCGGTTAAAGATGGTAATAGCCCCAATCTCTCCAAAACCAATCGCCGCAAACAAGGCTTCTTCTGTCTTATAGCTTGATTTTTGTAGCACTTTGTCCATGTGCTTTTTGTCCATGAACTTATTGGCTACCAAGTCATGCTCGTGGAATTGGGCCATCAAGAGGTCACGGCCACGGTTAATAGACAATTCCTTATCTTGATTTTTAAAGAATTGACGAATCTTGTTGCGCGCCTTGCTGGTTTTGACAAGGGTCAGCCAGTCACGGCTCGGACCAAAGGAGTTGGCATTGGTGATAATCTCCACCTGGTCTCCCGTCCGAAGTTTGGTATTAAGGGGCACCATCCGGCCGTTGACCTTGGCACCAATCGCTTTTTCCCCAACCTTGGTGTGGATTTCATAGGCAAAATCGATCGGCCCAGAATCTTTCGGAAGCGAGCGCACGGTTCCATCTGGTGTGAAGACGTAAATCTCTTCTGCCAGGATGTCTTCTTTTACATTTTCAACAAATTCTTTGGCATCGCCTGACTGGTCTTGGAGTTCCATCATCTCCTTAATCCAGTTCATCCCAATAGCCGATTCCTTGCTGTTAACTTGACCCTTGATCCCTTTTTTATAGGCCCAGTGAGCCGCAACCCCGTACTCAGCAACCTCATGCATTTCCTTGGTTCGGATCTGGAACTCAATCGGTCCTTTAGGGCCGTATACAGTCGTATGGATGGACTGATAGCCATTGGCCTTCCGGTTGGCAATATAGTCCTTAAATCGACCCGGCATTGGCTTCCAGAGCTCATGGATATAGCCCAGCATGGCATAAACATCACTTGGAGTGTCCAGGATGCAGCGGATGGCAATCAAGTCATAGATTTCATCGAAGCGTTTCTTCTTATCCTGCATTTTGCGATAGATCGAATAGATATGCTTTGGTCGACCATAAATTTTCCCATGCAGATGGCGTTCCCCAGCATAGGTCTCGATCTTGTGGACAACCTCTTCGACCAACTCTTCTCGCTCGCGACGTTTTTCCTTCATCATATGCGAAATCTTGTAGAATTCAACTTCATTCAGATAACGGAAGGACAAATCCTCAAGCTCCCACTTGACGCTGGAAATCCCGAGACGGTGGGCGAGTGGCGCATAGATCTCCATGGTCTCACGCGAAATGCGCTCTTGCTTATCCTTGCGCAAATGCTTGAGGGTACGCATATTATGCAAGCGGTCAGCCAATTTAACCAAAATCACGCGGATATCTTGAGACATGGCCATGAGCATCTTGCGATGGTTTTCCGCCAACTGCTCTTCATGGGACTTGTACTTGACCTTCCCGAGCTTGGTCACCCCATCGACAATCACGCGCACATCATGACCAAATTCGCGCTCTAAATCATCTAAAGTCGCATCCGTATCTTCCACGACATCATGCAAAAAGCCGCAGGCGACCGTCACAGCATCCAGTTTCAGCTTGGCAAGGATCCCTGCTACTTGAATTGGGTGGATGATATAAGGCTCGCCAGACTGACGGAATTGCCCATTATGGCAATCAACCGCATAGACCAAAGCCTTTTGTACAAAAGCAACATCTTCAGGTGATAAATATTTTTTTGTAAGGGCAACGACTTGGTCCCCTGTTAAATTCTCTTCTTTCGGCATGTATTTTCTCCAGTTTCTTGGATACTATTTTAACACTTTTAGAAGCAGATGGGAACCAATGAAGCTACTTTAATATACGGATACTTCTCGAAGATCATTCTGGGATCCACCTTGCTTTCATCATTCTTGTAAAAAAACTAACGAAGCGATTCCTTCACTTCGTTAGTTCATTAATTCTGTGACAACACTCACGGCGCTGAGGGCGTAGAGTGGCGCTGTTTCTGCTCGCAGGATGCGAGGACCAAGTCCTGCAAGAATGGCTCCTTTAACTGTAAAACTTTCAATTTCTGCAGGGGAGAGGCCTCCCTCTGGCCCAAAGATAAAGAGCAATTTGCTTCCAGCTTCCAATCCGGTCAGAGACTGAAGTAAAGCTGCTGCCTCTCCTTCTTTAGCCGACTCTTCATAAGCCACCACGATCCGATCAAACTGTTCTAACTGAGCCAGAAAGTCTGCCTTTTTCTCAAAAAGGGTAATGCTTGGGACCAAATTCCGCTTGCTTTGCTCGGCTGCTCCAAGGGCAATTTTTTCTAGTTTTTCGACCTTTTTACCCAACTTCTTGCCGTCCCACTTGGCAACGGACCAGTCTGCAGGAAAGGCCCAGATTTGGCTAGCACCCAGTTCTGTTACTTTCTGAGTGATGAACTCCAGCTTGTCTCCCTTGGGAAAGCCTGATGCGATGGTCACTTGGACTGGCAGTTCCACATTGTCAGCTAATTCCTCAACCAGCTCCAACTGACGGGCTTCTACATTGACCACGCGCGCCAAGCGCTTGATCCCATCATCAAAGACTAAAGTCACCTCATCATCTTCTTTTAAGCGCATGACCTGAAACATGTGCTTGCTGGTTTCCTTGTCCTCAATGGCGACAGGTGAGCTAGCCAAACCTTTTACAAAATACTGCTGCATGCTAGCCTCCAATCACACCGGAGACATCCTTGGTCTTCTTGAAGACGCAGGCATTCCATTCCCCTTGGATCATGTGGGTTTCAAGGAAGAATCCTGCTGACTCAGCCGACTCGCGCACCATGTCCCACTTGTCCTTGATAATGCCACTCATGATGAGATAACCTTCATCCTTGACCAAGCGATAAGCATCATCTGTCAGATGGATAAGGATATCCGCCAGGATGTTGGCCACGATGACATCTGCCTCAATCTCCACGCCTTTCAGCAAATCGCCTGGGGCTACATGGATGTTTTCCATGCCTGGGTTGAGTTCAATATTTTCCTGAGCGACGCGAACCGCTACGTCATCCAAGTCATAGGCAAAGATTTCCTTGGCACCAAGAAGGGAGCTAGCAATGGAAAGGACACCTGAACCAGTTCCTACATCTAGCACCGTTTCGCCACCACGGAGAACCTGCTCTAAGGCAAAGAGGCTCATCTTGGTTGTCGGGTGGGTTCCTGTTCCGAAGGCCATACCAGGATCCAGCTTGATAATCTTTTCTCCCGCTGTCACCTCATAGTCCGTCCATGACGGCACGATGGTCAAGTCATGAGTGATACGAGCTGGTTCATAGTATTTCTTCCAGTTGTCTGCCCAGTCTTCCTCAGCCAAGGCAGTCGTACCCATCTTGACCTCACCCAGATCCATAAAGTCGGTCAATTCTGCCAAGCGAGCCTGCAAATCCGCTTCAACCGCTGCTACATCAACCGTTTCCGGGTAGTAGGCCGTCACCACGATTTCTTCTTGCTGCTCGACCTCAGGAAAAATCTCCCCGAAACGGTCGACATTCCCCACATAGTCCATGCTGTCTTCGATTGCGACCCCTTGGGCACCTAACTCGATCAAGAGGTTGGAGACCAGCTCCTCCCCTTCACGCTTCACTGTAACTTTTAACTCTTGCCATGTTTCCATCATTAAGATACCAAGCCCGTAAAACACAAAGCCAAAATAGGAAACTCTCTGAAGACACTTGTGTCTAAGAGAAGTTTATCTTTTTGGCATAGTGTTTAGGGCGGGTTCAGTTTAGAAATTTAACCGAACCGTCCTTTCTATTTGTCAATCAATTTTTTCATGTAGACCATATCCATACCTTCTTTTTCAGGCTCGATATGGGTTTGATGGTAGCCATTCTTCTCGTAGAAGGCGACCATGCCTGCATCCTGTAACACCGTACACAGATCCCACTGTGTGATGGTTGGAAATTCCTCTTCTAGCAAGCGCAATCCTTCAGAACCATACCCTTTTTCCTGATACGGAGGCAAAATCGCTGCTGTTCCCAACCAAGCTTCCGTTAACTCTTCATTGGTATGAATTCGTAAAAAACCAATCTTCTCTTCGTTTTCTTTCACAAAGTAGTAATAGCTATTGGGACGCTCGACTAATTTCCACTTGATTCGTTCGCGGTCCTCGAGATAAGGGTCATATTCATCATGGTATTTTTCATAAACAGCCTTAAAGCTAGCTCTTTGAATCGCAATGACGTCCTATAAATCCTCTTCTCCTGCTCGTTCAAGTCTTATCATAAACTCTCCTCCAAATAATCCCTCAATCTCCCCTGTAGCTGAGGCACTGCCTGTTTAGACTTCAAAAACTCCTCAATAGGCATCAGTTTATAGGCCTGTCCTTCATCCCCAAAGGTAATATTGTCAAATTGTTCTTGTCTTAGCTGACCAACCATAAAGACCGATTGCTTGTCTTTAAAGATTACGCTAGGATAAATCTTGCTCCAAAGCAGACAGTCTTCATCTAAATGAATTCCCAGTTCCTCATAAACTTCACGCGCTGCGCATTCAAAAGGGCTTTCGTTTCCTTCACGACCACCACCTGGCAACTCCCACATGTTGGGACAAGGGATATCGTCCTTGTCATCACGTAAGATAGTCAAGACCTTATCCCCACAAATCAAGGCAATCTTGCAACCTTGGAAATCCATTCTGCTATCCAATAATTCCATGATATTTACTCTTTTCTATGATAACAATTACTCTCTAGGAAAATACGAGCTAGCTTTCTTCGATTACTTTTTGGCACTCTGCATCCCAGTATGCTTGCCATCTGCCATGTTTTTTAGCAAAATAAACCGTAAACTCATCATTTACATAATCTGCAACATAGCGAAGATTAGGCGGGTTTTCCTCAAAACTTAATATCCAAGGATGGAAGTAAAAGGTTTTCTCCCACCTCTTCTGAGTATAGCCTAGATCCTTAGCATACTGAGGGATGGGTTGTTGCAACTCGCTTTCCAAATGGGACTGAATGGCATTATCAATACTATTTAAACGAGCTAATAGTTGCTTAAACTGATATTCCTCCTCAATTTTGAAATCACCTATGAACTCAAATTCTGCAAAATCTATAGAAAATTCAAATAATGTGATTTTACCATCCTCAACATAGTGCCCATCTTCATCAACACAACAACGAGTTCCTGACTTCAATACTCGCTCAAAATCTAAATCCGCAAAGCGATTGCGGGGAAGAATGCAAACTGATTGCTCAGATTTATCTGACCTTCTCCTGAAAAACTGTTTGACTTTTTCTAGCATAGTTTTCCCCTTCTCCTTGAATCCAGTATTCAAAAAAACACTTAGAATCTTTTCTAATATCTCGGATAGGGATAAAAGGTGCTTTCTTCTAGGCCAACTTTGCCTTCTTCAAAAACTTCTTGGTTCCAGACGATCTCAAAGCTCTCTGCTTCTTCGTCTGCTAAGAAATCCATGAGCTCATCCAAGGCCAACTCAGCTGTATCTCGGAGGAAAGTCGCAAAATAGGCTAGAAACTCACGAGACAAGCCTTTTTTAGGCTCATAAGGAATCGCCGTTAAATAGGCATCTTCTTCCACATGAGACTTGGCTGGATTGTAGAAGAGCACGGCTTCTTCAAAGAAAATATCCTCATCAGACTCTTCACCGGCTTCATCAACCAGTGCAACCCCGCCTGTGTTTTGCGCTTCCAAGAGAAAAGCCACTTCTACCGCATGGTTTTTCTTATCCCAATTGATCTCAAAATCAAAGGGAAAAACCTTGTCCATCTCCTCTTCTAAAACATCCAAAAATCCGTATTTAGACATAGCGTCCTCTTTCTAATTTCCCACTCTTAGAGCGGAATATGATACAATAGTTACTACAATCTTACCATAAAAACCGTCTCTTTGAAAGGAGACAAAGCTAGAAAGGAGAAGGAAATGCCCGACAATCTCGCACTCCGTATGCGACCACGAACGATCGATCAAGTCATCGGTCAACAGCACCTGGTTGGAGAAGGCAAAATCATTCGTCGCATGGTCGAGGCCAATCGTCTGTCCTCTATGATTCTCTATGGACCTCCGGGGATCGGAAAGACCAGTATTGCTTCTGCGATCGCAGGAACGACCAAGTATGCTTTTCGGACCTTTAATGCAACAGTTGACAGTAAAAAACGCCTACAAGAAATCGCAGAGGAGGCCAAATTTTCTGGTGGCTTGGTCCTGCTCTTGGACGAGATCCATCGCCTCGATAAAACTAAACAAGATTTTCTCCTGCCTTTGCTCGAAAGTGGTCTGGTCATCATGATCGGTGCAACGACTGAAAATCCCTTTTTCTCTGTCACACCCGCTATTCGTAGCCGCGTACAAATCTTTGAGCTGGAACCGTTGACGACGGAGGAGGTCAAGCAAGCTCTAAAAACGGCGCTGGACGATCCCGACCGTGGCTTTGATTTTCCAGTCGTGCTCGATGAGGACGCTTTGGATTTCATCGCTACCTCAACCAATGGAGATCTTCGCTCTGCCTTTAATTCTCTCGATCTGGCGGTGCTGTCGACCTCTGAAAATGCAGAAGGAATTCGCCATATTACGCTAGAGATCATGGAAAACAGTCTCCAGCGCAGCTACATCACCATGGACAAAGATGGAGACGGCCACTACGACGTGCTCTCTGCTCTGCAAAAATCTATCCGTGGTTCGGATGTCGATGCTAGTCTCCACTATGCAGCTCGTTTGATCGAAGCCGGAGATCTACCCAGCCTAGCTCGTCGCTTGACTGTCATCGCTTATGAGGATATCGGTCTGGCCAATCCAGATGCGCAGATCCATACCGTAACAGCCCTTCAGGCAGCGGAGCGCATCGGCTTTCCTGAGGCCCGCATTCTCATCGCTAACATCGTCATCGATCTAGCCCTTTCGCCTAAGTCCAACTCAGCCTACGCTGCCATGGACAAGGCCCTGTCTGATCTAAGGACATCTGGCAACCTTCCCATTCCTCGCCACCTCCGCGATGGTCATTATGCTGGAAGCAAGGAACTGGGAAATGCGCAAAACTATAAATACCCTCACAACTACCCTGGCAACTGGGTCAATCAGGACTACTTGCCAGACAAGCTCAAACACGCTTCCTACTTTATTCCCAATGAAAATGGCAAGTACGAGCGTGCTCTCGGAGCCACCAAGGAGAAGATTGATCAATTTAAGAAAAAGTGACATCGGTTTCAAAAAATTGAGATTTTTCCTTGAAATATTTTCAAAATGTGGTATCATATACATATAGAAACGCTGTGGTGTACGACTTCACACTTAAGTGTTGACCGACTATTTTTTGTATTATTAGGGAAACAAAAGACTTCTGGCAGTATGCAGGCCGTTTCACGCGGAAGCAGCTAAGTCAGAGCGAGTTGCCCACCTGCTTAATTGCGCGGGTTCAATACAAATCGTGAAGTATCGGCACCAATACAGCTTTTTATATTTGCCTCCTTAGCTCAGTTGGTAGAGCAGTAGACTCTTAATCTATGGGTCACAGGTTCGAGCCCTGTAGGGGGCATCTACATACAACAGGAAAAAGCCTTGATTTACAAGGCTTTTTTGTTTGTCTATAACTGATTTGCCCCATCATTTGCCCCACATTTTTTTATGAGCAATCTTTCCAGACATCTCTGACTACGAAAAACAAAAAAGCTATCCTACCTTTGCAAATTTAGATAAGATAGCAGAATATTTTAATGCAACTCCAACTCAACTTTTTGGAACAAGTAAGGAGATTGAATTAGAAAAGAGTGTTCTTGAATCGAATGAATACTCTGATAAAGTAAGTGAGATCTTAAAGGCTGTCAAATACATCGAACATTTTCTAGAAACTGATGGACAATACTTAGAGGATTTACTTTACCTAACAAGAGGCAACCAACTATACACAGAAGATGGAGATGAGTTGTATATTGATCCAACTTCTCAGAAAAGAACATTTCATAACCAATATGAACCTGGTTTTATTGTAGCAAGAGATAAATCCCCACTAGAACTCTTAATTGAAAATAAGGACCTATTAGATTAAAAAAGCGAGGATATGTACTGATCCCAAAAGTTAGACAGAAAAAAATCTAACTTTTGGGATCAGTACATTTTCAACTCTCTTATTTATTTTCTTATCTCACATAATTACTTCACATGTCCAGGCTCATCAAATTCATTTTTTTCAATAACATATGCCACATTTGCATCCTTATTGATCAAAGAACATATATCTATTATATTACAAAAAGCTCTCTGACCGCAAAATTCCGTTAATTTACTACCTTATTCCTACTTTCTATTTTCTATTTTACTTTTCTGATAAATAAGATTATAATAAGGGGTATTTATTTTCGGAGGTTTTTATGTCATTTCTATCAAAAAATTGGGCAGGACTGTTAGCCTGTCTGATCATTTCTATCATCTCTTGGGTTTTAGGAGGCTTTCTGCCTGTTGTGGGAGCACCTGTTTTCGCCATTTTTATCGGAATGATTCTCTACCCCTTTCTCACTCCCTATAAACAACTGGATGCTGGTTTGACTTATAGCTCCAAAAAATTGCTTCAGTATGCTGTTATCTTACTTGGTTTTGGACTCAATATCTCTCAAGTTTTCGCAGTTGGAAAATCTTCCCTTCCTGTCATCCTTTCGACTATTTCTATCGCTTTAATTATTGCTTTCTTTTTCCAACGATTTTTTAACATGGATACAAAGCTAGCTACCTTGATTGGGGTAGGCTCTTCTATCTGTGGCGGTTCTGCCATTGCAGCGACTGCTCCTGTTATTCACGCCAAGGAAAAAGAAGTAGCCCAAGCCATTTCTGTTATCTTTTTCTTCAATGTCTTGGCAGCTCTTATCTTTCCAACTCTAGGTTCTTGGCTCCATCTCTCCAACGAAGGTTTTGCTCTCTTTGCGGGTACTGCGGTCAACGATACTTCCTCTGTAACAGCCACAGCTAGCGCCTGGGATAGTCTGTATCATACCAATACTCTAGAATCTGCAACCATTGTCAAACTGACTCGTACCTTAGCTATTATCCCTATTACTCTCTTCCTCTCCTATTGGCAAAGCCGTCAACAAGACAACAACCAAGGAGTAAAGCTTAAAAAAATCTTCCCCGTTTTCATTCTCTACTTCATCCTAGCTTCTCTGCTAACTACCGTCCTTACTTCTTTTGGTGTTAGCAATAGCTTCTTTTCACCTCTCAAACAGCTCTCCAAATTCCTCATCATCATGGCTATGAGTGCTATTGGTCTCAAAACTAACCTCGTTGCTATGATCAAATCCAGTGGAAAATCCATTCTTCTTGGAGCCCTTTGCTGGATTGCTATCATCCTGACTAGTCTTGGCATGCAATTACTCATCGGTATTTTCTAAGAAAAAAGGGAGCCTAAAGGCTACCTCAGAACGTAGACAGACGTCATTTTTGGCGTTTGTCTTTTTGTATGTTCAAAGATATTTTGTCTTATCATCTACTATTCCATCCAAAAATCTGATTTAAAGCAAAATAAAAAGGGATATTCCCTATCCATTTCGATAATTTTTTCATTAATTTGTTTTTCCATTTTATCCTCCGATTAGTCTCGCACTGATATTTATTGATAACAACACTATATTTCTAGTATAGCATAATCATTAGATATTATAGGTTTTCAAACCAAATGAGAGTCATTCGTTTTTGCCCCATTTTTAAATCATGACATTGGAAATACCTAAAAGTACTTCCCTAAAATCACTTATATTTCAATATTTTTAATTACTCTCAATATGAAAATCCTTTCCAAATCCATGCAGGGGGCATCTAAATCAACAGGAAAAAGCCTTGATTTATAAGGCTTTTTTGCTTGTCTATAACTGATTTGCCCCATCATTTGCCCCACATTTTTTTATGAGCAATCTTTCCAGACATCTCTGATTACGAAAAACAAAAAAGCTATCCTACCTTTGCAAATTTGGATAAGATAGCAGAATATTTTAATGCAACTCCAACCCAACTATTTGGAACTAGTAAAGAGATTGAGTTAGAAAAGAGTGTTCTTGAATCTAATGAATACTCTGATAAAGTAAGTGAGATTTTAAAAGCTGTCAAATACATCGAAGATTTTCTAGAAACTGATGGACAGTACTTAGAGGATTTACTTTACTTAACAAGAGGCAACCAACTATACACAGAAGATGGAGATGAGTTGTATATTGATCCAACTTCTCAGAAAAGAACACTTCATAACCAATATGAACCTGGTTTTATTGAAGCAAGGGATAAATCTCCACTAGAACTCTTAATTGAAAATAAGGAATTGTTTGATAAATAGAAAAAGCGAGGATAACCTCGCTTCAGATTGAAGTTAAAATCTTTAGAAGACACTTTTATAAGGACTTTGTCTTCAATCTGTGAAAAGGAGTGAAAACTCCTTTTCTTTTTGTAAGTCAGACTGAAACTTCCAAATTGTTTATTTATTTTATTGACATTTTCTATAAAAATAAGTATAATAGTTTTATTAGCAAACTATACTATATAGGGGGTATTGAAATGAAATTTTCTAATCGTTTACTGCTATTCCTTGCAGGAGTTGTTTTTGTCCTTTTAGGACTTTTCCTATTTACAAACCCAGTAGCTAATCTTGTTGCTTACAGCTGGTGGATTTCATTTGGTTTACTGGTTTCTTCTATAGCAGCTATTTTAGGCTATTTCTCTGCACCAAAAGAGCTTCGCTCACCTGTTTATCTTTTCCAAGGATTTGTTAGTCTTCTCTTAGCTCTTTACCTCGTTGCTTATGGCTTTGTGACCCTGCCGGTCGTCATTCCGACCATTGTAGGAATTTGGTTAATTGTAGAAGCCATTATTGCTTTCTTTAAAGGCAATCGTCTAGGATTGATTTTCCCTATTATGGGTAGCAATATCACGTGGGTAGCCTTGCTTGAATTTTTACTAGGTCTAGTGATTCTGTTCAATCCAGTGGCTACAGGTGTCTTTGTCGTTTATGTCATTGCCTTTTCATTTTTAGTTACTGGCTTCACCTACATTATTGAGGCCTTTCGTAAATAGTCTAGTTGCTATTTCTATCGCATTCAAAAAAGCTGGGAAATCATATTCTCAGCTTTTTCGTCTCTTTAATTATCACTTTTTCGCATTCCATTCTACGTAGAAATTTGTTTTTCCATTTTATTCTCCAATTTGATCTCGCACTGACATTTATTTATAACAAAACTATATATCTAGAATAGCATAATCATTAGGTATTATAGATTTTCAAACCAAATGCGAGTCATTCGTTTTTCCCCACTTTTGCCCCATTTTTAAATCCTGACATTGAAAATACCTAAAAGTATTTCCTAAAATCAGCTATATTTCAATATTTTTGTTTATTTTCAATATGAAAAGTTCTTACAAATTCATTCTCTTCCCAAGTAATAATATCTCCAAAAGCTGTTACGAACAGCGGAAAAAGAAGTAAGGAACTATTCATAATAATAGCCGTAGCAAATCTTTGCATTTTTGCCTTATCTTTTTTAAGATAGTACTATTAAAAAAAAGAAAAGGTGAAAATCGTGGAAACATATACACTTGCAAATGGGGTTGCTATTCCTAAAATTGGTTTTGGAACTTGGCAAATTGCTGAAGGCGAAGAAGCCTATAACAGCGTTAGCTTCGCACTTAAGGCGGGTTACACACATATTGATACCGCACAAATTTACGGTAACGAGGTTTCTGTAGGTAAGGCGATTGCTGATAGTGATTTGGCACGTGAGGATATTTTCCTAACTACCAAACTTTGGAATGATAAGCACGATTACGAGTTGGCTAAGACTTCTATCGATGAGTCTCTCGAAAGACTTGGTGTGGATTATTTGGATCTTTTGCTTATCCATTGGCCTAATCCAAAGGCGCTTCGTGAGAATGATGCTTGGAAGGCTGGCAATGCGGGTGCATGGAAGGCTATGGAAGAAGCCTACAAAGAAGGTAAGGTGCGTGCTATCGGTGTGTCAAACTTTATGCAACATCACCTAGAAGCTCTTTTTGAAACAGCTAAAATTGTTCCACATGTCAATCAAATCCTCTTGGCTCCAGGTTGTGACCAAGAAGACTTAGTTGCCTATTGCCAAGAGCGCGATATCCTTCTTGAAGCCTATAGTCCACTAGGTACAGGTAGCATTTTTGCAAATGAAGATGTTGAAGCAGTGGCTGAACGTAACGGTAAATCTGTGGCACAAGTTGCTCTGCGTTGGAGCCTTCAAAAAGGTTTCTTGCCACTACCTAAGTCTGTGACACCTAAAAATATAAAAGCTAACTTGGATATCTTCGGCTTCGACTTATCAGAGGAAGATATGGCAGTCTTGGATAAGATTCAAGGCATCAAAACTCAGGATGATCCTGACACAGTTAATTTTTAATAGGATTTTAAGCAACCCATCAGGGTTGCTTTTTCAAGTAAATGACAAAAGAAGTCAAGATTTTGACAATTCGCGCCACATGAAATTATTTAAGCATATCCTTTTCTTTCATTACCATTTTCTGTTATAATGTATTGTATTTCTAAAGTAGATAGGTATTAATATGACAACTCTTATTAAGCATAAACGTGTAGAATTTTCAGAACTATTTTATGACCTAGTGTTTGTTTTTGCAATTTCAAAAGCAACTGCTTTAATTCACCCTCTTCATAGCGGTGTTGTGGCTTGGGATTCTTTACTTGATTTCTTCATCTCTGTCATGGTTATCATCAATTCCTGGATGATTCAAACCATTTATACCAATCGCTATGGAACAAACTCGTTATTTAACATGGTAATCATGTTTATCAACATGGGACTTATGCTCTTTATGTCCAATATGATTGGATACAATTGGCAACAATGGTTCTATTATACCTGTTGGGCTGTTGGTACATTGACCCTTACCTTATTTTTTCAATATTTGGTTGAATTTTTTAGAAAATCAACCGATAATACTGATCGGGAAAGTATCAAAGGTTTTCTATGGTTAACAGGTCTAGGAAGTTTAGGAGTCTATCTGGCAGCTCTTTTTCCTATTTACGTTGGAGTCTATATCTTTATTGCTAGTATTCTGCTAACATTTATTGTGCCAATTTTCTTGATTACTAAAGATGAGCATTTCCAGGTAAATCTTCCCCATTTAATCGAGCGCGTCTCCCTTCTTGTGATTATTACGTTTGGAGAGATGGTTGTTGGGCTAGCTAGCTTCTTTACAGTCGAGAATTTCTCGATTTATTCGGTTCTCAATTTCGTTATCATGCTTTCCCTGTTCTTGTTTTATTTTGGCGAATTTGACCATGCTATTGATGAAGGATCTAGTCAAAAGGGATTATTTGTAATTTATAGTCACTATCCTATTTTCATCGGGCTTATGTTGATGACAGTTTCGATGGGTTATCTCCTGAATCCCGAGGCTAATCTTCTCGTTGCAATCAGCTTCTTTTATATCGGAATTGGCCTCTTCCAAGCTGCTGTCCTAGCAAATGGGCCCTATAACAAAAACTATCTTCGCTATCCGAGAAGTTACTACTGTGCTCAAGCGACACTCTATCTGGCTGCCTTGATTCTCTCTTTGCTTTTCGCTTCTAATCCTATAACAGTGTTGAGTATTGCAACCATTTTAGCTCTAGCTATAGCCATTCATTTTATTTATTTTTATATGACACAGAATAAAAAATATTCCAAATCTAACTGGGGGATATTTTAATGAGTTTATAACATTAAAAAGCTTTGGGAACCAAGGCTTTTTTTTCATTAATTTGTTTTTCCATTTTATCCTCCGATTTGAACTCGCACTGACATTTATTTATAACAACACTATATATCTAGTATGGCATAATCATTAGGTATTATAGGTTTTCAAACCAAATGTGAGTCATTCGTTTTTGCCCCACTTTTGCCCCATTTTTAAATCCTGACATTGAAAATACCTAAAAGTATTTCCCTAAAATCAGCTATATTTCAACATTTTTGTTTATTTTCAATATGAAAAGTTCTTACAAATTCATGCAGGGGGCATTTTTTTATGCACAAAAAGCCTTGAAAACCACTCAAGGCTTTTTTGTTTATTTAAGACAAATGGATTTGTACCACCTCTTCTGTATAAACTAGAAAATACATCTTTACTTTCATTCAGAGATTTTAATACGATAAGTGTAAAAACTATCTGCGAGTAAACCACATTTCAAAAATTAACAAACTAAAGAATATATCTTGCTTTATCTTTTAAATCTTAGTATTATAGATTTAAAACTTTAGGAATAAGCCTATGTACTGACAAATAAAATTCCCGTATTCCAATTTATCGTGATGGTAACAAATTACGTAATAATTTTCTAAAAGAAAGATATAAAATGAACGAAAGTATCTTAATTTCAAATCTTACCAAAAAATTTAAAGACAAAACAGCACTCAAAGAAATTAGTTTCTCAATAAATAGTGGAGAAATATTTGGTTTTTTAGGACCATCTGGTGCTGGCAAAACTACGACAATCAATATTTTAACTGGTCAGTTACCACCTGATGAAGGAGAGGTTAAAATATTAGGAAAGGATTGCGCCCAATTAACCTCTGACGACTTTTTAGAATTGGGAATTATGAGTGATAATGTAGGTTTCTATGATAGACTGTCTCTGTATGATAATCTTTTATTTTTTGCTAAATTCCACAGTGTAGAAATATCATATCTAGATCATTTATTAAAGCGATTGAAGTTATATGATGATCGATTTAATAAAGCAGAGAAGTTATCAACCGGAATGAAACAAAGAATGTTGTTAATTCGGGCGATTCTACATTCACCAAAAGTAATTTTTTTAGATGAACCAACTTCTGGAATGGATCCAACCCTATCTCAAATCGTTCATGAACTACTACTTGAAATAAAAAACTCTGGGGCAACTATTTTTTTAACAACTCATAACATGGATGAAGCGACCAAGTTATGTGATTCAATCGCTTTACTTCATGAAGGAAAAATCGTCGAACAAGGTTCGCCTCGAGAGATTATTGATAAGTACAGCCAGACTGATAAGGTTAAAATAAGCTATTTTGATGGAAGAGAGATTATTGTTCCTAAAGAGGAGGCTTATAAATATCTAGGAGAGAACACTAAAACAATTAATACTCTGGAAACAAGCCTTGAGAGTATCTTTATTCAATTAACAGGAGACAAATTATAATATGCTTAAACGATTTTTTAGTTTATTATGGTTACGGTATAGATACCTTCTTCATAACAAAATCATTCTATTTGTATGTGTATTCACACCAATAGTCGACTTCTCACTTTTAAACTTTGTGCCAGACGTTCGTGGTTCAATCTTTTTAATGAATATGGCGATTATTACCATCTATAGTCTGACCGCTGGAACCTTTACTACACTAATCATCAGTGAAGAAAAAGATAAAAAGAATTTAAGAACGTTAATTTTAACAGGAGTCAAAACTCCAGAGTATATTTTTTCTACAGTCTTATTTCCATTTCTATTTTCAATTATAGGTGTTTGGGTGATGCCTATTACTTTTGGTATCTCAATACCTAATCTTGCTCTATATTCAGTAGTAACCTTCCTTACGATACTTTGTTTTATATTGGTCAACTTTGCTATAGCTTTGTTCTGTAAAAATCAAACACAAGCCTCTGCCGTGAGTCTAATATTCTATCTTGTCATTATGACTCTCCCTATGTTTTCGAGCATAAATAAATTTGCTAAATTATTAACAGATTTTTCTCTATTAGGAGCGCATAATCAATATTTTAATGATATCTCTGCCTTCAATCTTTATAATATACAAATTTTAACATTGTTACTTTGGATCATGTTAATGTCCGCACTTGTATATACGGGATTCGTCTGGAATAAGAAACATTGAGATGATGTAAGCAATTTATCGGGCCTAGGTTACTGATAAAATAATTTTTGCCACACTTTTGCCCCATTTTTAAATCATGACATTGAAAATACCTAAAAGTATTTCCCTAAAATCACTTATATTTCAATATTTTTAATTACTATCAGTATGAAAATTCTTTCCAAATCCATGCAGGGGACATCAAACTTCAACAGTAAAAGCCTTGGTTTACAAGGCTTTTTTGCTTGTCTCAAAAGTATTTGGCTCATATTTTTATACACTATAATGTAGCGTACGAAGTTAGAACATCCTGCATCATTGTTATTCCATTTAAAATAAAAAAGCACCTTTGAACCCTAGCAAACATTTGACAGTTCTTGCCTGAATCCGCTATGATAAGGGTACTTGAAATTCCAAGTTTTCGTTACATCTTAAATGTAAGGAGTCCAAAATGAAAATCTATTATTCAAAATATGTCGGATATGGCTTTTTGGCTTTTGCCTGTGCGATCTTTGTCCACTTAGCTTTTTTATCGGTCCTAGGTTTTGAGGGTTTTCCAAAAATCACTTTTATCACTCTCATTCAGATCCTTTTATTGTTAATTGCGGTCTATGCAACCATTGCTGGGATCAAAAGGCTGACTAATCGTCAGATCGCCTTTGAACTGACTTCTGATGGGATCCATGCTTATCAGGGAGTGATTCTGACAAAAGATATCTTTATTCCCAAGGAAGATTTGGTAAGTGTAGCTTATAAAGAGGTCGATGTTAGTGACCCCGATCACCAAAATAGTAAGAGTTATTTCATCGAATTTCAACTGAGGGACAATACAGCACTAGAAAATCTCTCAAAATCGAATGTCATCATTAACACAGAGCACCATACCGTAAAACTCTTCGTCAATCTTTGTAAATTTAAGGAAGAAGATTGGCAAGATCTTTCCAAGTACTTGACGGACGAATACCGAATAACCGTTTTATAGCAAAGAAAAGAGAGTGGGACAGAAATCGGTAATTCGTTAGAATTCGATTTCGTCGTCCCACCTCCGCACAGTTGAGTAGGGCTGTAAAAGCTGATGAAATCAGCGTAGTAGAGCCCACTCAACCACTGCGTCTTGCTCGACAATCCAAAAACAATTGAGAGGCTAGGACTTTTGTCCCAACCTCTTTTTAACTGCTCTTAGTTCCCCATTTTTCCTTTGGGTACGAGCAGATAGAAAAATAGCAAATTCAATCCAAATACGGCAACAAAGAGCGCTAATTGAGTGGCATCGACCGTTTGTTTCTCGGTCAAATCTTGGATCAGCTTTGTATAATAATAACCTGGGAAAGCCCGTTGTAGCTTGCCAACTAAGTCCATAAATCCTCCACTTGCACCAAGCGTATCAAAGGGAATAATGGTCATAGCGGCCAAAATAATGATAGGAAAGCCAATGGTATCAATCGTCTTGGCATCTACTCTTACCCCAAGGACAAAGCCAATCACGCTAAAGTAGATCCCCATCAAGGATAAGAGGAAAAATTGTACCAACAGGCTAGTCGTCACTGGAAAGCGAAAACCTAGAACAGCAACTACTAGTACTGCTAAAAAGATCAAGCTGTTCAAAATCAGTTGTACGATCGATTGATCCCATAAATAGTTCTTGACACTATAGCTTGTAAAATGGGATTCAAAAGAATAAAACCCGATATCTGAGGCGATCCGCTTACTAAAGGTTGCAAGGCTATTGCCAATGACCCCGATAAATACGGCAATGCCTAATAAAATACTTGGCGAAACCCCTTTTTGAAGCTGATCAAAGAAGATATACCAGCCTATGGGTAAAATAATGGTGAATAATACAAAGCGCTTATTTCGTAAAACTTGTTTTAATTGAATCTTTTTCATGCTTGTTCCCCTCCTTTATTCATCTCTTCTCGGAAATACTGCTCAATGGTTTGACCATCCTGGTGAATGTCCTCGACAGACTTTGTGGCAGCAATTCGACCATCTTTTAAAATCAGGACTTTTGTAAAAAAGGCATCGATTTGGTTAAAATCATGGGTCACCACAACAGATGTAAACTCTTGCTGCTCCAGTAATTTCCAAAAATTATCCACTGCTTCCAAGTCCATGCCAGTCGTTGGCTCATCTAAAAAAATCAACTTTGGATGATTCAAAATAGTTACCAACAAGGACAAGCGTCTCTTTTGACCACCGGAAAGACTGCCCACCATCTGCTCTCTTGATTCTCTCAATTCGACCATCTCTAAGAGTCCATTGATATCAGCCTGCTTCAGCTGATTCATCCGGCTTTTTAATTCGACGAATTCAGCAAGGGTTAGATCCTCGATGAGCAGATCCCCCTGAGGCATCATCCCAATTTCTCTTTGAAAATCAAGCGAAGTCTTTATCGTCCCCGAATCGGCCTGGAGCTGTCCAGCGATAATATTGAACAGGGTGCTTTTACCTGCCCCATTATTTCCTAGCAAGGCAATTTTGTCTCCTTCTTCTATCGAAAAAGACACCCCTTTTAATACTGTCTTCTCCTTAAATGATTTTGTAATAGATGCGACCTGAAACATACGATCCCTCTTTTCTTATTGATCTTGTGTACAGTATACTTCAAAGAGGCAGGCTTTGTGGCTCTCTGTCAGAATCGGTCAGAAAATCGTCGTGAATGGTCAAAAAAGAGGCTGGGACAAAAGTCCTAGCCTCTCAATTATTTTTGGATTGTCGAGCAAGACGCAGTGGTTGAGTGGGCTCTACTACGCTGATTTCATCAGCTTTTACAGCCCTACTCAACTGTGCGGAGGTGGGACGACGAAATCGAATTCTAACGAATGACCGATTTCTGTCCCACTCTCTCTTCCATTATTCCTTCCAAAAGGTCAGGCTTTGGGTAAATCGGTAGTTTGAACTCTTGGTAGACACTGTCGTTTTGGGATACTTTTCCAGTAATTGTTGGATCTTGTACAATCCAAGACCGCGGCCCTCTCCTTTACTCGAGTAGTCTTTTTCAAAAATTCTCGCCAGATCTATTTTTTCAGCTTTTGTACTATTTTCAACTATTAAAATAAGGGAGTTCGTCTCCTGGAGCATGGCAAGAGTCAGCTGGGGGTCCTCTGATTCAAGACTCGCTTCGATAGCATTGTCACAAAGGATGGATAAGAAGGTGATGAAATCTAAAACCTCGATGAATAAATCTCGAACAGGTTCATCGATCTCGACAGAGATCCCAATCCCTTTGTTTTGAGCCTCCAATAATTTTGCGGACAGAACACTTTTTACAGCTGGATTTTCAATGTGACTGAGTTTGGCAATATCAAACTTGCTATCGTAAAATTGTTGGCCACTCTCTCGAAGAACATTCTCATAGACTTCCCTGATCGCATTGAGATCTTCATGCTCAATACTTAACTTGAGACTGGTTAAAATATTCAGGTAATCATGACGAAAGGCACGAATCTCCCCATAGAGCATTTCGACGTGTTGGCTATAGGTGGCTAACTCCTGCAGTTGCCTATCTTTTTGCTCTAGAATCTCTTGTTTCAATCGTTCTTTGGACACTGCATTGAAATACAAGAGCATCACAAAAAACAAAATCAGATAAATACTATTTAACTGTTCCCGTAAAGCATCTGCATGAGGAATAGCATCCTCAAAAACCACCAGACCTACAACACTGAGCAAATACACAAACATGGAAAGATTCATTGGGAGTAAGAAACGATTAAAATACTGCCGTTGAAACCCTACTTTCAAATCTGTAAAATCTAGTTTTAACAATTTAGTGATTCCTATATAAACAGGAAAGACCAACAATTCAAGTAGAGCATCATACCAGCTGACAGATGCCTCATGAACAAGTACAATCCCGAGCATCGGAAAGACATAAAAGGCTAGGAGGCGCCCAATGAGACTCTCCATGACAACCGGGTAGAGCCCGTAAAAAATATTCAAAAGGTGTCGTATGTTACGATTTCGATAGAAACTATAGGCAATAAATACTAAGAAATAGCCAAAAAAGCCTACCGGTGGCACAAGGGTAAAGATAATTGCAAAGAAGAAGGGGCACAAAAAGAGCCAGCGCAAGGTGAACTCTTGTCTACTGATATGACGATAGATCAGCATGCTGACGAAGAACTTTAGGTAAGACATTAGAATATCTAACAGCAATTCTTTCTCCCTCTATTTTTTCAAAGCTTCCAGTAAGCCTCTATACTTGGTCCGTGAGATCAAGCAATTGTCTCCATTTTCAAAAAAAGCTTTCTTGGCTTCTTTATCAATCTTCGTAATATTTTGCGGATTCACCACAAAGGAGCGGTGGCACCGATACAAGCGGGGATCTGCTTTTTCGATATCGGCAATACTAGCGTAAAATTCCAAGCGCTCTTCCTGGGTGTGTAAAATGACCTTGTGAATGGCTGGAGACGTTTCAACATACAAAATCTTATTAAAAGGAACTTGTACACGCGCCATCGCACTCTCAAACGTAAAGGCATCTTGCGCAATCGTGGTCCCAGCTTGCTCCAAGGTATAGTCGATGGCTGAGCTGATTCTCTCTTTGAACTCTTCCTCACTCAGCGTTTTATCGATAAAATCCAAGGCAGCTACTTTGTACTGAAAGGTAATGGGCATGAATTCAGAGTGAGTGGTGACAAAGACAATGGTCGCATGGGGGTCTTTCTTACGAATCTCTTTTGCGATCTCCAGACCTTTTTTCTCCTCACCTTTAATCTCGATATCTAAAAAGAATAGGTGATGGGCGCCTCTCTCTGTGATAGCATCCAGCAACTGGCTTGACTTCCCAAACACTTCTGGCGCTTTGCATTGCAAGGATTTTTGACGGATGAGATCCTGCAAGACCGCTTCGATACGCGATTGTTGGATCCATTCATCTTCTAACACAAAAATCTTCAACAAAGTCCTCACTCCTTCCCCTCTACGAATATGTTCTATTTTACCATAAATGATGCCTGCTGAGCCACTCTTTCAAAAGAGACTTAATAGCCCTTCTACCTTTTCTCCTTAACAAAAAAACTCTCCCGGAGGAATCCGGAAGAGCTTGCGCAAGGGGAATTTGAAAAATATTTTTTAATATGAAAAAGGTCGATAAAATCTATGCTATGTTCAAACTCTCATTTTACTAACAGCGATATTACGATCAAGTTTTATTGTCAATAGACATGTATGTGGGAAGTTCTCCCCTTGCAACAATGTAGACCTGTGATCTACTCTTACTAGTATACACTAGAATTATTACAAAATCAGTTAATTTGTATTGCAATTTGTTGGCAAATATCCCTCTGCCTGAAAACACCGCAAATGCTTGATTCCCAAGCATCTACGCAAGTCCTCTTTAATTAGTATTTATCATTTCTGTTACAAAATTTAAAATAAAAATATTATTCCATAACAAATGAAAATCCCAAAGCACGATAAAAAGAGGCTGGGACAAAAGTCCTAGCCTCTCAATTATTTTTGGATTGTCGAGCAAGACGCAGTGGTTGAGTGGGCTCTACTACGCTGATTTCATCAGCTTTTACAGCCCTACTCAACTGTGCGGAGGTGGGACAACGAAATCGAATTCTAACGAATTACCGATTTCTGTCCCACTCTCTTTGAGCTAGTAAGACGATTAGCCAGACCGCAACATAGTGGCTACTATCCAACGATGAGAGGTATAGCCTCAATCATTTGTAGCGGTTACGACGCGAAAAAGGGAGGAACGATACTTTCCTCCCTTTGAGCTAGTAAGACACTTCGGCAAGGCACCATGGTGCTTGCCATAACAATAAATGCACCTGATAAATTAACCAAGGGGTTACGACGTGAAAAGGGAGGAACGATATTTTCCTCCCTTTGAGCTAGTAAGATGATTAGGTAGGCCGCAACATAGCGGCTACCGTCCAATGATTCGGTGCTTTAGCACCAATCATTGGTATCAGGTTACATCATCCCCCCCATCATGCTTGGATCCATTCCTGGTCCTGCTGGGGCTGCTGGTTCTGGTTTGTTGGCTACGACTGCTTCGGTCGTCAAGATCAGACTCGCTACGGAAGCGGCGTTTTGAAGGGCTGAACGGCTCACCTTCACTGGGTCGATGATTCCTGCATCAATCATATTCACCCATTCACCTGTTGCAGCATTGAAACCTGTTCCGACTTCGGCATTTTTCAAGCGATCAATCACAATAGATCCTTCGTAACCGGCATTGTGGGCAATTTGGCGCACGGGTTCTTCCAAAGCACGAAGAACGATATTGCGTCCTGTTGCTTCATCCCCTTCTAATTCAAGGGCTGCGACTGCAGAGATGACATTGACAAGAGCTGTACCACCTCCGGCAACGATCCCTTCTTCAACGGCTGCGCGAGTCGCATTAAGGGCATCTTCGATACGGAGTTTCATTTCTTTCAATTCTGTTTCTGTTGCAGCACCAACCTTGATTACGGCAACGCCACCAGACAATTTAGCCAAACGTTCTTGTAATTTTTCACGGTCAAATTCAGAGGTTGTGGTTTCGATTTGTGACTTGATGACCGCAACACGGTTAGCGATCGCTTCTGGGTTACCAGAACCTTCGACAATGACAGTACTGTCTTTATCGACTGAAACTTTAGCTGCTTGACCAAGGGCTTCAATGGTTGCATCTTTCAATTCAAGACCGAGATCTTCTGTGATAACAGTTCCACCTGTCAAGATAGCGATATCTTCTAGCATGGCTTTGCGGCGATCACCAAATCCTGGTGCCTTAACAGCTACGACATTAAAGGTACCGCGGATCTTGTTCAAGACAAGTGTTGGAAGAGCTTCGCCATCTACATCATCTGCGATGATCAAGAGTGGACGGTTGCTTTGAAGAATGCTTTCCAACAATGGCAAGATTTCTTGGATGTTTGAGATCTTTTTGTCAGTGATCAAAATGTATGGATTTTCAAGATCTGCCACCATTTTTTCATTATCAGTGACCATGTATTGTGAGAGGTAACCACGGTCAAACTGCATGCCTTCAACCACTTCAAGCTCGGTTTCCATTCCACGAGACTCTTCAATGGTGATGACCCCATCTTTGCCAACTTTTTCCATGGCTTCAGAGATGTACTCACCGACTTTTTCAGAACGAGAAGACACAGCAGCTACTTGAGCAATCGCTTCCTTGCTCGATACTGGAATCGCATTGTTTTTCAAAGCTTCTACTGCTGTTGCAACAGCGGTCTCGATCCCACGGCGGATGCCAATTGGGTTAGCACCTGCAGTGACGTTTTTGATCCCTTCACGGACGATAGCTTGAGTCAAGACCGTTGCGGTCGTTGTACCGTCACCTGCGATATCATTGGTCTTAGAAGCCACTTCTGACACCAATTTAGCACCCATATTTTCAAAATGGTCTTCCAATTCAATTTCTTTTGCGATGGTCACCCCATCATTTGTGATCAAGGGTGAACCAAATGATTTTTCAAGAACCACATTGCGCCCTTTAGGGCCCAACGTAACTTTCACTGTATCTGCTAAGACATCGACACCACGGACCATTGCAGAACGTGCATCAGATGAAAATTTAATATCTTTTGCCATTTCTCTTACCTCTTTCTTCTCTTACTCTACAATTGCAAGAATGTTTGCTGTTCCAACGATGGTGTAGGTTTCTTCCCCATCTTTCACTTCAATTCCTGCATGGCTTTCAACCAAAACGTGGTCTCCTGCTTTTACAGCTGGAGCGATGAGTTCACCACTTAGGGTACGCACACCTTCACCAACGGCAACCACTTCAGCTGTTTTTGTATCGGCCTTGCTCGCACCTGCGAGGACAAAACCTCCAACAGTCTGTTCTTTTTCTTCTACTTTTAAGACCACACGGTCTCCTAATGGTTTTAACATGTTCATTCCTCCATACGTGTTTTTAGCACTCTCTATACACAAGTGCTAACTTATGTTTCTATTGTATCACTTGGTCAGAAATAGTCAAGAAAAAAACACCTCAAAAATAAATGAGATGTTTCTAAAATATCAATTTAAAATTGTCAATTTTTGATTGAAATCATCGATCACTTTTTGAAGATTGATCCGACCGCGGTAGATGCCATATCCAAAAACAATCATGCCTAAAATTCCAACCAAGGCTAGTAAAATCCCGAGGATCAAGAGTGGGAGGAAACTTTTGTGAAAGAGATAGATCAATACCACACCAATACTGGCAATGATAAAGAGTAAGCTGAACCAACGACCAAGGTTTTCAAGCATGTGGCGTTGGTACTTGATTTCTGTTTCATATCCATTGACAAGTTCTTGTTTTGTAACCATGGGATTCCTCCTGATAAAAATTGAGAATGAAGTGCAAATAAAGGAGGTCCATTCACTTCATTCTCAAAAACTCCTACTAGCAAATTCGTTTTTTCTTGACCTTAGTATTTAAGATGTGGGTCAAAGATACCAAGGGCAACACCGATCAAAGCCACTACAACGAGAAGTAACATGACTTTGTTTGGTGAAATTTTTTTCTTAGACATCAACCACCAGCAAAGAGTGATGAAGGCTGCTGTCAAGAGACCTGGATAAACACCATCGATCTTTTCTTGGATGTTCAAGAAGACTTTTCCTTCAGAATTCTTGAATTGAAGGGCTGTTGTAACAGATACCCAAGTAGCTGCTACGGCACCGATAACCATACCACCGACAACGCTGATCGCTTTACGAAGAGCTTGTCCTTTTGGTCCTACAAGGAATTCAACGGCTTTATCCCCTAATTGGTAACCTTTGAAGAAGGCAAAGCGCATACCAAAGTAGACTAAGAGGTTCCATACGACGATGTAGAAGAGAGCACCAGCGACGTTACCACCTTTAGAAAGACCAAGGGCAATCCCTAAGAGAACTGGAATCAAGGTACCAACGACCAATGAGTCACCAATACCAGCGATTGGTCCCATCAAACCGGCACGCATACCGTTGATGGTTTCGCCATCTACTGCATCTCCGTTTGCACGCGCTTCTTCCAAACCAGCTGTGATCCCTACAACAAGAGATCCAAGTTGTGGTTCAGTGTTGAAGAAGGCCGTATAGGTTTGCATAGCATCCTTTTGTTCTTCTTTTGTGTCATACATTTCTTCTACGATTGGAAGCATAGAAGTCAAGTACCCGAAGGTTTGCATATGTTCTTGAGAGAAACAAGTCAAATGACCATAATACCAATGATGGAATGCTTTTGCTAATGTTTTCTTTGAAATTTTCTTTCTATCAGCCATTTTAAATATCCTCCTCATCATCGTCTTGGTCCACCACTCCGGCTGGAGCAGCTTTCATCGATTTGATCACTTCAAGTTCATAGTAGATTACTGCAAAGATTAATGAAACAACGGCACTGGATACCAAGTTCAATCCGAGAGATTTTGCCAAGGTAAATCCAACAAAGAATGGAATGAAGTCAGTTGCTTCTGTAACAATTTGTTTCAACAAGATGGCAATACCGACACATGGGAGAAGAGCACCGACTGTAAAGAGGGCTTTCATCCAGTAACCATCCATAGGAAGGTATTGTTTCATCAAATCAACCATGTTTTCACCGTATTTGGTGATAATCATTGTTGGAAGGAAAGAGAAGAGGAAGTGAGAGATCCAAGGGTAAACCCAGTCAACTGCGTAGAGTTTTTTGAAGTTTCCTTCTTCAACGGCTTTCCAACCAATGTGTTGCCAAACCAAGTTCATAGTAGCGGTACCGTAGAAAAGAACTGTACCAATTGTCCCAACGGCTGCACCGATTGGAGCTGCAGCTGCGGCGATTCCTGCTTCATCTGTGATGTTATTAGCATGCACAAACAAGATAGCAAGAGGAACACCGATGTAAGAGATGGCACGCACATCGGCAGATACGGTACCACCAGGTGTTACCAAGGCGATATAAACGACTTGAAGGGCAACCCCGACCATAATACCGGTTGTCACATCTCCAAGAATTAAACCTGAAATCAACCCACCGATCAAAGGACGACCGAGTGTATAGTTCCCGATACTGGAACCTCCCATACCAGGCATTGAAGACAAGCTGGCGAAAATACCAAGCAAGATTGCTTGAATCCATGAAATTGTCATAACAAACGCTCCTTTTGTTTGTAAATTTATTTACCTAACAGATCAGACTGTTAGTTTTAAAAACCAAATTTTGATTTGAAATCATCCCAATACCCGATGGAAACATCTGGCAACAATTGGAATTTCACCTTGTAGCCTGCTGCTTGAATGGCTTGGAAGGCTTCTGCTTCTTCCTGAGTGATGGATTGGTTATTTCCCAATTTTACAGCTCCAGGACGATCATTTGCAGGGCCAACAATGATTTCTTTAACATCACCTGGGACAAACCCTTGGTCGACCAAAATTTCCTTCATATCGATTGGATTTTTGGTAATCAAGAAGTAACGACTATCTGATTCTGTTACTTTTGCTGATTTTTCTTTAAAAGCTTCCTTTGTCCATACAAAGGTTTTCTTGTCTGATGCGCCTTTGTAAGCTTGGATCAAAACCTTGTTTGATGCTGCTGCATCATTTACGGCAATCAAACCATCACATGGTTTTTCCTTTGCCCAGCGTGTGACTGTTTGACCGTGAATCATGCGGTCATCAATCCGTACAAATGTTACTACCATAAGGTACCTCCCTATTAAATATCGTCATCATCTTCTTCAGCACCAGCGGCTGAAATTTCAAAAGGCTGTAGTGCAGATCGTGCTTCTGATAAGATGGTGGCTGACAAATCGTCTCCCTCCAACACATCCTTCATCACAACTGCCGTCAAGGCCATGGTGAGGTTCATCCCACCAAGGATCAAGGCTCCATCGAGCTTTCCAGCTTCTTCTAGAACCGTGGCTGCAGTGGTTAATGGACTACCACCTACGATATCTGCCAAGACCAAAACAGAATCATCAGCTGTCAATCCTGAAATGCTCTCTCTGAAATCAACTGCGAAGTCATCGACCGATTTTCCTTCTTTGAGTCCAACTGCGATGACCTGATCCAACTTGTCACCAGCAAACATGGCTAGTGATGTTTTTAGACCTTCTGCCAGTCCGCCATGACTGACCAAAACGAGGTATTTCATTTTTCTACGCCTCCTTTATTTGACTCTATTGTAGATTATTTGAAAGCGTTTTTACATTGTCAAATGTCACATTCCTAATATGACATTTAGCAATAAAAAAATGACATCTGTCACTTGACAAAATGCCATCTTATTTTACTCTAAACTCCTACCTGTAGACTACTTTCAATCTCCCTCTGAATTTGAGGCAAGCGGTTCTCAACATCTTGATCGCGCAAGGCATTGCCAATCAAGTAATCTAACTTTTCTAACACCTCTTTTGAGACATTTTTAGGACTACTTTCAACAGCTTGTTCCATGATGCGGTTCAAGGTCTGATTGGTCAAGGAATCCGTCCCAAAATCATCTACCTGCAAGAGGTCTTTACTAGAGCGACTCTTGACTACCTGTGGCATGACAGAGATCCCCTGGGATTGGGCAAAGAGGGTTTGTTGAATTTCGGGATCCTCTGTTAAGAGTTGCATTAATTCCCAAGCCAACTTGGAATGAGAACTTCGGGCTGACATAGCAAAAGAAGTCGTCGTGACCAAGGTTGCCTTAGTCGTTTTTGACTTAGCCGGCATCGGGATACAGGTCCAGGTGAAGTTTGAATATTTAGAAACGTGGTAGGGATACGGTTTATAGGTCCGATATTGGGCCAAGGTCATGGGATAAAAGGCGACTTTCCCCTGGTCAAAATCTTTAGAGCTCACCTTGTAATTTTTATTTAGATCTTTCAATTTTTGCAGAAAAGTCAAAGACTCTTTCACTTCTGGAGCTGTCAGCTTGAGCATGCCACCTTGGAAGAGATGACCTCCATTTGCCGCCAAGGCTTCTTTCCAGGTGTATTCTGTGCTCCCAAATTGATCCAATTGCCCATCCCCATTGGTATCTTTGGTTAGTTTCTTGCAAATCGTATAGAACTCTTCAAGGGTCCAGCCTTCTTTGGGAACCGCGATACCTTCTTTATCCAAGAGATCTTTATTGACACACATCAAAATCGGATTGCTTTCATAAGGTAAGGCATAGGTTTGCCCCTGATAGACACCCGATTCAAAGGCAACGGGATAAAAGGCAGCTTGATCTTTTCGATCCATATAGCCGTTTAACTTTTCTAATACGCCCCGCGCTGCTAATAAGGAAAGATCTTGCTCAGAGACCATAAACACATCTGGCGTCTTTCCTGAGACAATCTTTTCGGAGAGCCAGTCAGAATAATCCGACTGCGGAATCCCATTTTCATACTCTACACGAACGTGGGGATGGGATTTTTCAAATTTTTGAATCGCACGATCCAAGGCATGGGAACGTTGACTGGTCGGCACATCCCAGCTAGAACCTGCATAAACGCCGATATGGAGTACGGTCGGTTGCTGTTTCCACCAATAAAAACCCGCGCTCACACAGAGCACAACAAGGAGGCCGATCCCCCAACAAAGATGCTTTCGCTTCAATTTCATTCTGTATTTCCTTTAGAAAAATCACGTCTCGTCACTCCTGTTTGGACTGACCAGATCGCTAATTGCGTTCGATCTCGTAGGTTTAATTTCGCCAAAATCGTTGATAAGTAATTGCGCACGGTTCCTTCTGACAAGAAAAGTTTGGCCGCAATTTCTTTATTGGACTCCCCATAGCCGACTTCTTGAATAATGCGCCATTCCGTCGTGCTCAAATCCTTGACATTGTCCTCATCTACAGCAATAGAGAAGTTGGTTTTGGCCATTTGTGAGAAAATTTGAAAGACTTTACTAGCGATATTCGGGTTGATCATGGCTCCGCCTTGATGCACCACCTTAATCGCTTCATAGAGTTCCTCTGTCGAGGCTCCCTTTAAAAGATAACCTGAAGCACCATACTTGAGCGCACTATAGATAAATTCATCATCATCAAAGGTCGTTAAAATAATAATTTTGATATCCGGATAGTGCTCTTTGACTTCTTTTGTCGCCAAAACCCCATCCATGCCTGGCATCCGAATATCCATTAAGATCAGGTCAGGATGTGTCTGTGGAATGCTCGACAAGACATGATTCCCATCTTCCACTGTGGCCACCACTTCGATATCGGGGTGGGCTGACAAAATAATTTTCAGAGATTCTCGAATCAAGGCCTGGTCATCTGCCACCATTACTTTTATCACCATCTCTATCTCCCTTCTTTATATTTCGGTAAACTGACGCGCGTGAAAAATCCATCGCGACTTTCAAATTGAAGCTGTCCTCCTAGGATGGAAATGCGCTCCATCATCTGCTTGAGCCCATAGCCATAGGTCAAGGTTTCAAACCCAACCCCATTGTCCTGCAACTCGATCAGGTAATCTTCTTCATCCTCAAAAAAATGAAGGCTCAATCGACTGGCATGACCGTGGCGAACCGCATTGGTCATAGACTCTTGGATCACACGAAAGATCGTATCTTCAATCATGACGTCCATATCAACATCGACCCATTCATAGTGTAAATCAACCTGCAAGTTGGAAAGCGTCTGGTACTCGCGGATCATCTTTTCTAATGCATCTTTGAGGGTTCGTCCCTCAAGGGCACCTGGACGGAGGCGGTTGAGAGAGCCCCTCACATCCTGGATCCCTTCCCGGACAACTTCTGATACACTTTTTACCTGCTCTTTTGCCCGATTGGGATCGATATCAATCAAGACCCCAACAGCATCTAAACCTGCCGAGATCCCTGTTAGCGCGTGTCCCAAGGTATCGTGAATCTCCCGAGCAATCCGTTTACGCTCCCGATCTTCTGCAATCTTCTCAGACAAGGCCATATAGTTGTTCAATTCCGTATTGACCTTCGAAACCATGGCCAGCTCTTCTTCCACTTCGTGGTTTTCCGCAAGAACATTCATAATATAGAACAAAAGCGAAATAATGAAGAGCACCATATTCAAAGCATAGAGGGAATTCTTCAAGAAAAAGGCCAGAATCCGAATGGAGGCAGGATAAAAATGAATATAGACATCCAGAGAAGGTATCGGAAAGAAAAGCGAAAAGACGTCTGAATTGGTCACAAGAAGCATCAAAAAACTCACTAGGATAAACGCAAACCAATACTTGCGGTCTCGCTTGGTATTCAACTCTTTGGAACCATAGAAGATATCCGCAAAAACCAAGAGAATAAGCCCGTTATAAGCTACATTTTGGACCCACATCAAGAGCAACATCAGGAGGATCTCCAGAATATTCCACTTATCAAAAATGGACCATCGACTCGTTTGAGACCGATAACGACTCATGGAAATCAAGGCAATCCCAGCAAATAAGAGTGCAGACAACCAAAAAGTTGTAGAGGGCGCAAAAGGAATGCGCTCTAAGCGTTCTACTAATAGGGAAGCTTGTCGTTGAGCAATGATATAATTGGTTGCTTGAAGATAGATGATACTGTTGAGCATCACAGCGATAAAATTCACGACCATCAGAATGGCCAAACTGTATCTCACACCTCTAAATTTTCTCATTACTGCCACCCATTCACATCAAAGTGATCGATGTTTTCCTTTGTCATCATCTGAACCGGAATGGTTATTTCTTTTTTGTAGCTCTTCCCATCAGCCATATCTTGGATGACCTCCATCACGCGGTCTCCCATCTTCAAAGGAGACTGGGCAACGGTTCCTACGACATCATCTGTCGAGTGTAGCAAGGCTTTCATATCTGGTGAGCCATCAATCCCATAGATCGCAATGGGATGGGTGATCCCTTGCTCCTTGATCGCTGCTAAAGCTCCTATAGCTGAACGGTCATTCAAGGAGACTAGAGTATCGACATTCCCCCCTGACTGCAAGAACTTACGGACAGCGGGCATAGCGATCTCCGTCTGACCCTTGGTTTCTAGTTCCGAGATAATCTCATATGACCCATGTCCTTTGATAGTATCCTTAAATCCCTGAATCCGCGTATCTGCCGAAACAGTCCCCTTGTGCTCCAAGAGAAGGATCCGAGCATTTGAAGAGCGTTTCATCAGCTCTTTCGCAATCAAGACTCCTGCTTGGTAGTTGTCGGAGACAATGCTGGCATCCGGCTTAAAATGCTTGAGCTGGGTATCAACTGCAATGATCTTAATTCCTTGTTTTCTAGCTTTTTTAAGAGCCCTTAAAATGGGCTGACTATCCCCTTTGACCGGATTAATCACAATCACATTTACTTTTTGGGCGCAAAAATCATCGATCTGCTGGCTCTGCCTTTTTTCATCCAATTCCGGATCTCGAACAGATACAAGAGCCCCTCTCTCATCAGCAATTCGACTAATTTCCGAATGAATACTTTTATAGAACTCATTGTTCATGGTCATATAGGTGACACCGATCTTGGTCTGATCCTTGATGCTACTGGTTTGACAAACGGCATAGATCCACAAGAGGATGCAGGCCACCGGAATCACCAGTAAAACCCGTTTTATCAACCATTTCAACCGTTCATTTCTATCTTCTTTTCCTTTCAAACTCCGTTCCTTTTCTGAAAATTTTGAATATATATTACTTTATTTTACTACTTTTTCAAGAAAAGTGCTGGCTTTTATTGTACAGATGCATATTTTGGATTTATTTTTAAATGAGTCGTTCCCGAATGAAATCCCTAGCAAATATCAAAAAAGCTGGTCTATAAACGAACCAGCTTTTTTGATCCTAAAAGGGAAGATCTTCCTCTTCTAAGATGATATCGGCTAAATCTCCCGTTCCACCATTTTCACGCATCGCTCGCTGAGCGCGGCTCTCTAGCAACTGAAAACTTTGGCAGAGGACCTCTGTCACATACTGCATGACCCCATTTTTCTCGTAGCGGCGCGTCCGAATCTCTCCATCCAAAGAGATCAGGCTCCCTTTACTGGCATAACTAGCCATGGTTTCAGCCAATTTCCCCCAGACAACGACATTGACAAAATCAGTCTCGCGCTCCCCGTTTTGGTCCTTGTAGCGACGATTGACCGCAACGGTCACTCGGGCAACGGATTTGTCTGTGCTGGTTTTATGCAATTCTGGGGCCGCTACTAGGCGACCGATTAAAATAACTTTATTATACATCATTTACCTCCTATCTATTTATTCGAAAAAATTTCAAAAAATGGAGGTGACAAACCAAAATCAAAAAAATCTAGGATCCAAAACATCCTAGATTCTTCTCTTTATTCGTGCCAGTGACGAGCAGGATCAAATGGTGTTCCTGCTACTTCTGCGTCATCCAATTCAATAATGCCTCGTTTTTGAGGAGCATTTGGCAAGTGCAATTCGCGAGGACTGCACATCATGCCATAGCTTTTTTCTCCACGAAGAGCTCCTGGGAAAATCAAGCTGCCATCCGGCATCATGGCACCTGGAAGAGCAACAATGGTCTTGAGGCCTACACGCGCATTTGGAGCCCCTGCTACGATCTGAACCGTCTTATCTGCCCCAACTGCTACTTGGCAGATATTCAAGTGGTCACTATCTGGATGGGCCACCATTTCAAGGATTTCTCCCACCACAAATTTTGGTTCCCGATCATTGACCAAGCGTTCTGAAAAACCTTCTCTTTCCAATTCTTGGTTCAAACGATCCACTTGCTCATCTGTCAAAAAGACTTGGCCCTTGCCTTCGATGGCGAAGAAAGATGAGGCGTCAAAAATATTCCAGGCAACGGTTTCTTGCTTGTCCTCACGGTAAACGCGAGCCACCTTTCCTTTTCTCTCCACCGCTAGCTTTGCTTCCCCACTATTTTTCAGGGTCAACATCAAGACATCGCCGACTTGTTCTTTGTTGTATGTTACAATCATGATTTTCTCCTATTTTAATCCTGCTAAGAATGCTGTAATCTGCGCTTTGGTTTTCCGATCCCGATTGACAAACCGACCGATTTCCTTATCCTTTTCCAGAACCACCAAACTAGGGATTCCATAAACATCCCAGACTTTCGCCAGATCCATATAGGCATCTCGGTCAATCAAGATAAAGGTAAATTCGGGATTTTCAGCTTCAATCTCCGGCAAAAAAGGTTTGAGGTAACGGCAATCCCCACACCAATCTGCTGAAAAGACAAACACCTTCTTGCCATCTTGCTCTACATAAGAAGCAATTTCTTCTAGAGAATTTGGTGTAATCATAGTTTTTCCTCTTCATAATGCAAGAGACCGTCCTCATAGACAAAGCGGTAATGACGCTCATCTTCAAAAATGACACCACCTACTAAGCGCTCTTCACTAGACTCGTAGAGTTCCACATACAGAGTCGCAATCGTCCCCATGGCTTCCATTTGCTCCCGTACTTCTGCTACCAACTCTTCTTGGGTACGGAGACGCTTTTGATCTTTGGCAATTTTATAGACACCGGCCGCAAGAGCTCCTGCACTTGCTACAGCCAGACTAGACAAAATAATTTTTTTAGCTTTCATAGTGCCTATTGTAACACAAAATAAGCAGAGGGACAACGGTCTAAGCTGGATCTCTCCCTCCGATTTTAGAGTCTGATTTCCATAATAACGCTACCATCCTTGTAGAAAAAGTGATAAAATAGCATCAGAAAGAAGGTAACCTATGACTGATTTATTTTCTAAAATCAAAGAAGTAACTGAAATCCCTGCTATCTCAGGTCATGAAGCTCCTGTACGGGATTATTTGCGCCAACAATTGACCCCTCATGTGGACGAAATCGTGACAGATGGTCTCGGTGGGATCTTTGGGGTCAAACACTCAACGGCAGCCGATGCTCCTCGTATCTTAGTGGCTGCCCACATGGACGAAGTTGGTTTTATGATCAGCGAGATCAAAGCTGACGGAACTTTCCGTGTTGTCCCAATCGGAGGTTGGAACCCGATGGTCGTCAGCAGCCAACGCTTCAAACTCTTTACACGTGACGGACGTGAATACCCTGCTATTTCAGGATCTGTTCCTCCTCATTTGACACGTGGAACAGGTGGACCAACCGTACCTGCCATTAGCGACATCGTCTTTGATGCAGGCTTTAGCTCTAAAGCCGAAGCTGAAAGCTATGGAGTCCGTCCTGGAGATACCTTGGTCCCAGATAGCTCTGCGATTCTTACTGCTAATGGTAAAAACGTCATCTCTAAAGCATGGGATAACCGCTACGGCGTCTTGATGGTCAGCGAATTGGCCAAGAGCCTTTCCGGACAAGCCTTAAACAATGAACTCTATGTAGGGGCCAACGTTCAAGAAGAAGTGGGACTTCGTGGAGCCCACACTTCAACCACTAAATTTGATCCTGAAATCTTCCTTGCTGTAGACTGTTCGCCAGCAGCCGATGTCTTTGGAGACCAAGGAGCGATTGGGGAAGGAACACTGCTTCGCTTCTATGATCCAGGTCACATCATGCTACCAAATATGAAGGATTTCTTGCTCACTACGGCTGAAGAAGCGGGCATCAAATTCCAATACTATTGTGCCAAAGGTGGTACCGATGCAGGTGCAGCACACTTGAAGAACGGCGGAGTCCCATCAACCACTATTGGTGTCTGTGCACGTTACATCCACTCTCACCAAACCCTCTATGCCATGGATGATTTCTTACAAGCGCAAGCCTTCTTACAAGCATTGGTTAAGAAATTGGATCGCTCTACAGTTGATTTGATCAAACACTATTAAACAACATCGATCTGAAGCCCCGTAAGGGGCTTTCAGATCGAGGATAAAATCCTCTTAAAAACTTTCCTTAGGTGAGTACGGACGTCTGCGAACTTCTCCGAAGTTCCAAGACTAATTATTGAGCCTGAGGTCTCAATAATTCCGAGTGCCTAAAACTGAGTCGTTTCAGGCACTTTTCTCACAGCGGAAAGTTTAAGTGCACCCTGCAATGACCTTAATAGACTACCTCATTTTATTTGTTTAGCATCACTTAGGTCATTTTATGTAAAAAATATGCCTGAACAATCAAATTCTATGATGTCTAACCTCATCTTAGGAAAGTATCTTAGAATATTTTATCTTCCATCTGTTTTCTGATATAATATGAAAGAATGAAATGGTAGGGAACGGAACACTCATCCTTGGATTTGTGTGGCAGACCCTTCCCTTATATACAGGAGTTTTACATGAAAAAACAAGCTTTTAGTTCTGAAAAGTATTTGAACTTGCAACGTGACCACATTATTGAGCGGATCAACCAATTCGATGGCAAGCTCTACCTTGAATTTGGTGGTAAGATGTTAGAAGACTTTCACGCTGCTCGTGTCCTCCCTGGATACGAACCAGACAATAAGATCAAGCTGCTCCAAGAATTGCGCGACCAGGTGGAAATTGTCATTGCCATCAACGCCAACAACATTGAGCACTCAAAAGCCCGTGGGGACCTAGGAATTTCTTATGACCAAGAAGTGCTACGCTTGATCGACAAATTCAATGAATTAGGGATCTTTGTAGGCTCTGTCGTCATCACCCAATATGCTGGACAAGCAGCAGCAGACGCCTTTCGCAAACAACTGGACAAGAGCGGGATCGCCTCTTATCTCCACTATCCGATCAAGGGCTATCCGACTGATATGGACCACATCATCTCTCCTGAAGGGATGGGGAAAAACGACTACATCAAAACTAGCCGCAATTTGGTCGTTGTGACAGCTCCTGGACCTGGTTCTGGTAAGCTGGCAACGTGTATGTCCAATATGTACCATGACCAATTAAATGGGATCAAATCAGGTTATGCCAAGTTTGAAACCTTCCCAGTATGGAATCTTCCTTTGCACCACCCAGTTAACTTGGCTTATGAAGCAGCGACTGCAGATCTAGACGATGTCAATATGATCGATCCCTTCCACCTCCAAACCTATGGAGAAACAACGGTCAACTACAACCGCGATATCGAAATCTTCCCTGTCTTGAAGCGCATGTTGGAACGCATCTTAGGAACCTCCCCTTACGCTTCTCCAACAGACATGGGCGTCAACATGGTTGGCTTTGCCATTGTGGACAATGACGCTGCGATTGAAGCTTCCCAACAAGAAATCATCCGTCGCTATTACCAAACCATCTTGGATGTCAAAGCTGAACGTGTCGGTGAAGGAGCCGTCAAGAAGATTGAGCTCTTGATGAATGATTTGGGCATTACTCCAAATGATCGGAAAGTGACCGTGCTTGCCCGCCAAAAAGAAGAAGAAACAGGTGAGCCAGCCTTGGCCCTTGAATTGCCAAACGGCGAGATGGTAACCGGAAAAACCTCTGATCTCTTTGGTCCAACGGCAGCCCTCTTGATCAATGCGATCAAGAAATTGGCGCATATTGATAAAGAAACCAAATTAATCGAGCCAGAATACGTCCAACCTATCCAAGGCTTGAAGATCAATCATTTGGGTAGCCGTAACCCTCGTCTTCACTCGAACGAGATCCTCATTGCCCTTGCCATTACAGCCATGAGCAACGAAGATGCTAAGCTTGCTATGCAAGAATTAGGCAAGTTGAAAGGCAGCGAAGCCCACTCAACCGTGATGCTAACAGACGAAGACAAGAATGTCCTTCGCAAGCTCGGTATCAACGTCACTATGGACCCTGTCTACCAATACGATCGCTTGTATCGTAAATAAACTCAGACAAACAAAAACAATCCCTGCTCGTGAACTGCACCCCAAAAGTTAGACAGAAAAAAATCTAACTTTTGGGGTGTTTTTATTATGAAATTAACTTATGAAGA
>NZ_WMZF01000012.1:0-25187 GCF_009717775.1 Streptococcus parasanguinis
CGTCGAAAGACATTATTTGCATGATTACAAAATAACATTAGACTATACAAAGCGAAATAGACAGAAAAACCAAAGAGGGCAAATTTCCAAATAGAAGAATAGGTAAGGTTATTTTGATCTATCGATAATGCTTTGGCAACAACCAAGGGTTGCCCCAAAGCGAGACCCCCATTTGCCAGTGCCCCAATAATGGTTAGGTATTTTGTTTTTTTATCAAGATATTTAAAAATATTAATCATAAATCTCTCCTAGATAATAGAACCCTATAATTGAGAAATATCAGATGTAATCATTAAATCTTATTACATATTATTCTTTGTGATATATTTTACATGCTCATTATACATCTAAAAATAAGTCTGGTCAATGAATATTTAAAGAACTTAACTCTAGATAAAAAAGAGCTCTGCTTATTAACAGAACTCATCTCTTTTAAACTTTTAAGGGGTCAATTCTTCAATTTCCTTTATCCCTTCAAACTCTCCAACACTTTCGAAAAGCTCTATAGCTCGTTTGAAATGTCTGTTGGATAATTCCGTATCTTTCAAGGCTAAATAGATTTCACCTAACCCTCTATAGCTACAAGCTTGAGAAATCACATCATCAGTCTCTAAAGATTGTTCCAATGACAGATTCATGAATGTAAGAGCTTCATCAAGATTGTTTAATTTCAATCTCACATAGCCTTGCTCGTAGTTATTTATAGCTTTCTTTAGATTATCATTGGGAAAATGCTCTTCAATTATCTTCTCTTCATCTTCAATGAGCTTTAAAGCCTTATGAAAATCCCCCTGATCTCTGTAGATCATAGCTAATTGATGTAATCCAATGTGTTCATGTTCTTTATCTTCATTTTGTTGAGCTAATATAATGTATTTCTCAAAGATACGAACACACGAGGCATAGTCTTTTTCTGCCAATAATAAATACCCCATCAGATTTAAAAGGCTAAAATCTGTACAGGTATCAATGGAAAAATCTTGTTCAACCAACTGTTTAGCTTCTGATGTTTTTCCCTCCAGAAACAAGTCCCAAGCTGTATCAATTTTAGAGACCATCTATTTCCCCTTTCAACTATAAACAACCTTCATTAAATAAAATTATTCAACAAGAATGTACTAATCTCTACCTAATGAGACTTAATCTTATAAACCATCAATCTGCATTAAAATAATCATAAACCTCTTTAAAGAGAGTCTGTAATATTTCTTGCTATCTCTTTATTATGAGAGATCACTTCTTCCAATTCTTTTGTTATAAAAAAAGAATGATTATTTTTAGTATTAAAATAGACCGTACCTGAATCAAGTTTATGACTTAATACATATCGTGATAATTGCATATTATCACCTCTATTTATTTTTGAATTATTTTACATATTCATTATACATCTAAGAACAAGTCTTTGTCAACGAACATTCAAAAGATTAGAAAAGTTTAAACTTTTAAAGATATTCTCTGTCTTTGTCCACCAGAAATAGTAAGTCCCTTTTCCCCTATTATTGTGTCGTAACCTCTTTCTAGGTGAAATAGGGGTTCACTACACGTCAATAGACGTTAAAAACCTTGATTTTAAGCGATTTTTGAAATTTCAAATTTCACTACAATCCAATATAAATCAACCGAATCACTACCTTTTTGAATTAAAATAATGATTCGGATATTTAAAAGAAGAGGAACTTTAGTGTGAAGCTCCTCTTTTTGTTATTTGTTCTTTTACTTACAAATAGTAACATTTGGTTTGGAAAGTATGGGTTTCATTTGAGCTAAAAACAGCGTAGCATCAGCATCAAGCACTCACAGAATTCTATCTCTTTTTTCAAAAAAAACTGATTGAGTTTGATTGAATAGGGGAAAATAAAAAGTTAGCTTTCAATTAGTCTAAAATAGCATAGTATCAGACACTTGCAGAATTCTATCTGTATTTTATTTTCAATACAACATGTAGATTCATAACTATCTAGGAGGTCTGCATCAGGCAGAATTTTACAATGATATGCTACTGTATCAAGATCAAATCCATCAATATTTAAATTATATAGTGCTATTGATCTATACTTTGTCTCAATATTAAATAAAATCAATCGACGAAAGTTTAATATTTGCCGTTATAATAGACATTTCTTCATTTTTCCGTTATAACAGACACTGACATACTCTTGTAATATTATTTTGGTATAATTAAAAATATAGAAGGAGGCAAAGATTATGAGAAAATTAGTAGGTATATTACTGCTTTCATTATCAATAATTACTTTAATTGCTTGCTCAAAAAACAACCACCAATCTTTAGATGGTGAGTATTATTGGATCTCAAGTGAAAGAAACGAATTGGTGTTTACTATTAAAGGAGATAAAGGTTCCATTGAACATGGAGAAGCCGATAACTTTAAGATTGATAAACAAAAGAAAACCATTGAGTTAACTGGACAAGATATTGCAAAAAGGACAGAAGGATATTCGTTTAAAGATGGGGTCTTTTCTGTTGATATTAGTGGAATGAAACACGACTACTACTTAAAGGGTAGCAGTGCCTATAAGAAAGCTCTCAAAGAATTTGGTTACAAATGACATCATATACACCTATTTTACCGAATAGGTGTATTTTAGAGTATTATAGATGATTTTTCTATTTTGGACTTATCTATTTGTACCAAATGGTTTATATTTCTTACCAAAAAGTTATATAGTACTTTATTCTATAATTGATCCATGAATAATTTAAAAGAAGAAAATATTAGAAGAGCTATCTGGGGGAGAAGCACAACGTGTAGCCTTGGCAAAGATCATTTTAAAAGATCCTCCTCTAATTTTGGCAGATGAATTAACTGCCGCTCTTGATCCTGAGACCTCACAGGAGATTATGGACTTGCTCCTAACATTAAAAAATAAGGAACGTCTGATCATTATTGCAACACATAATCCAACCATTTGGATACAAGCTGATCAAGTGGTAAGCCTAAAAATTAGTCAATGAAGAATAGGGTAATAGCACAGATTTTCATTCTACTACATATTCATTTTCATAACAAAACACCCCAAAAGATAGATGTTATAATCTATCTTTTGGGGTGCTGTTTATTATTTATTTGACCCTAAGTCTTTTTCTACGATTCTTAATCCGATTGGAAAATCATCTTTTCCCAATTTTAATTTCTGTTTCTCAATCAACTTAGCATCCTTGAGACTATATTGTAATAAATGTCGACCAGTAGCTAGATACAACATATTTTCATTTGAAATTGTAAGAGAATTTATTTCTTCTGGTGTTTCACCTGAATTGTCATCCAACACAATGGCTTTTATAGTTTCATTTTGTAAATCAAGAACAGATAGAATATTCTTTCCTTCTACCTCGTGCTTGACGACAAGGTAATGATTATCTGGACTTGGATAAAGCATATTAGGATAAGGATTGGGTAAGGTAAATAATTTCCTTTCTCCAGTGTGCAAATCGATTGACAACAATTGGTTTCCTGCCACCTTCTCAAAAGTATCTGTATCACGAATTCCAGAGATTAACATACGTTGCTACATCAATTTTTTCTACTCGATGTAACTCGAGCTTATTCTCTTTCTTAGTATATGATTGAATACTTTTTGAGGTGACCAAGTAAAGATTCGATTCTGGATCAACTTGAAACATTGGTGTTTGGACCTTAGAACAAGAAAGCAAAAGGAAGAATAGAAATAAAATCCCAAAAAGATAAGAGCGTTTCATAGGTTATCCCTCCTATCCATTTCACGACTCACTTTCTCACCAAGCATAATTTTTCTCACCGCATGTAACCATGGCTGCTAATAACTCCTCTGGTGTCAGTTTCTTCAAGCCTCCATAGGTTGGATCCTGTACATGTGTATCGGGGTCTAGATAATAGATTGCTGAGATGTCCTTACCATCTGCTGTCAATTCATAGCCAACTCCGATCACATTATGTTCCCCACTTTTTCCAGGATAGATTTGAGCTACATTAAAGGTGTAATAGAGAGGATACCCATCATCAATATCTTTGCGTACGCGTTCTTTAAAGAGACGGATATCTTCCGAATCTGGACGAGCATCTGTTACAGTAACCAATCGATAGCCTGCTTGATTTCCACTTGGTTCCGGATAGCCAAATAGATTCTGATTCAAGACGCGAATGGCATCTCGATTATGAGTCCCATAGGGATTATAAGTCCCCATTTCCTTAGCCAATTGATGTTGAGAGACGCTAACCCCTCGACTAGCCAGCATCATATGGACTGTCGCCGGTGCACAGAAATACCATTCTTCTTGAAGCTTTAGAGGAATAGGCAATAGTTTTCGGATCCCTTGATTCACTTTACTAGATGATTCTTGCTCGGGCGATTGAGAAGGTTGCGTATTCTCTTTCATTGAAGCTTGTTCCTGTTTTGAAGATGGCAAAGTTTGCTGAGTTCCAACTTCTGCGACGTCTTCCTTGATTTTTAATCGCTCTGCTACCTCTGCTGGCATTGGAGGATTAGGTTCTGTACGCTCCTTTGTTTTTACACTAACTGTTGTTGATGAAGAGGATGTGACCTTACGAGAGCTGGAAGGACTTGTTTGGCTTTCTTTTGGTGTCTCTTTACAGCCAGATAAACCAAGCAAAGTCAGAAGTACAAGGAATAAATGAACTTTTCTCATGATTTTTCTCCTTTCTACCATTCTTGATAGCGCATTACGGAGTTTTCATTTCGATAGATTTCACCTTTTGGAATCTCACTATCTTTCTTTTTGAATTGAATCCATAGAATCCCTTTATCCGATAGTAAAATGGGGCCATGATCATATAAATAATGAATCCGATTCTTTAAATCCCACAAATAATATTGAGATTTAACGCGCTCTTCACTTCTTCTTTCTCCCATATATGTGAGATAAATATTGCGATATATGGAGGTTTCTGCCTGTGAAGTAGAAAATATCTTCTTGTGGTTTTTATTTTCAAAGGTAAATGAAGCATCCTTATTATTTGCAACCAAGTAAAGGAGATTGTGCCCATTCGTCAATAAATCGACATAATAGCGTTGATCATCCTTTGTTTGATCTATAACCTTTTTCTGCCCATCACTTAAGGAGTAGGCTACAATTTTTGTGGTTAAAGCTGTGTTATCAATTTGTACATAATACAAGTGATCTTTAAAGACAGTCGGAAAACCGCTATTTTCTGATTCAATCGTCTGATGAGCCCCTGTTTCAAGGTCAAATTCTTCAATTTGATATAGGCTATCGCCTACTTCATAATTTATAAAGAGTTTCTGGTTGGATCGAGCTACTTGAGTAACTGGAACTGTTCCAATAGGTCTCCTATCGATCAGTGTCGTTAAAGATTTGTCTTTTATCTTCCAAAGATAGTAAATCCCTGTCTGATTGAGTTGATCATACTCTTCAAAAACAACAATATCATGATCTACATAGCTAACAGCTACATGAGTCAGATTAGATGTCTTTTCAACATCTTTTATCTTTTGAAATTCCTGGGTATGTAAATTCATACTGGCAAGATAATTCTGATCTTCATGTCCTTGGTCAACAGCCTCGCCATAAGCAATCCTATCATTTGACAGTACGGTAGGTGTAAAGATTTTCCCATCTGGATAAGGGATAGAAATAGAATTTTTTAATAAATCTTCTGCCTTTCTTTCCTCGAATCCTATTTTCCTAGACACATTGGTACTACCGGAAGGAGATTTTTTTTGTGGTCCTACAAGAGTGCAGGCTGATAAGAGAATGATAATACCAACGATGATAAAACTTAAAAATTTTTGTTTGTCATGATCTTTTGTCTTCATCAGCCTATACCTCCTGACTTATAATCTACCAAGCATATCCACGACCACCCGTAGCATAACTCATATCTTTAATAGAAACACGCTGATTCATACGAAAACCATTATATCTTCCATATCCTGGATCAACATATGTCACAGTATTTCCATAATCAAAGTAATCCGCAACAATACCATAATGATAAAGTGTTGTACCAATATTATGACCTGCTAAGTAGCAATCACCAGGGCTTTCCATGGTATTAACCATGACAGGGTTTCCATAGCTAATAGCATGAGTAATATGATCTTTTATTGTATTTATATCTGAATACTTATGCCAAACCCAGTTGAATTTATATCGACTTCCTTTCATGACGGTATTTAATGCATTTGATACATTATTCCCCGCGTTTGTCCCATTTGCGGTAGTACCCAGTAGTGTCGCCATTTGTTGTTGTGAACGTGGCCGTCCTAAAGACGTCACAATCATAGAGGCTGAAGCAGGTCCACAATAATAGTCATTAATTTGAGTTTGAAATTTTATAGGCAATTCTTTTTGTCGCGGTCTTGGAGCTCGTTCAGAATATTTTGGTGCCTCATTTGGCTGAGTATTTAAATCGACTCCTCCATCAATAATACCTGTATCTGATGCAATAGACTCGGTTTTTGTTGATGCGACTACATTACCTGCTAATAAAATGCAACTTAGTACAGTTGTGAATGTACCTAATATTTTAGAACATTTGAACATTTTTCATTATCCTTTCCAAACTAGATCAAGCTTTTTCTTTTTAAAACCATCATATTTATTATATAGCTCAATGGAATCACTTTTCCTTTCTATAGCATTACTTCATTACCTATTTATCTACAATAAAAAGATAACGAACGATTTTAAAATTGAAATCTATTTTTTCTTTCTAGAATAATAATACACAAAATAAAAAAGCAAATGTCAAATTGTCTCTTATATACACATTTTATACTTAGATAAATGAACTCAAAATATTTTCCTCAGTATTTAGTGGTTCAAACTATGCTATCAAAGTCTTCTGAACGGAAATCTCTTTATTTGATAATTGAAAATAATTGTATTTCATATTAAAAACACCTCAAATATTAGATGAACTCTAACATTTGAGGTGCAATTCAAAATTATTATTTGTTAAATTAAATGATCATTTTTTCAAATATTGCTTAACTAGCTGATCTAACGGGATAATGTGTAGGTTGCCATCCCTTACCCAATAACCATTGAGCATAGATACAACAATATGTCGATTATATCTTCAAACCGTTTTATGACTTAATCCATTTAGAAACTCATTCCTTGAAAAAACGATTCACATCGGATTGACATGCTTCCAATAGTGTTTGTTCATCCGTTAATTCGAGTAGTTGCAATCCTTCATCGACCAACTTTTTATCCGTTAAACAAATTCCAAGTGTCACTTTAGCATTTCCTAGAAAATCATATCGCTTACTTTTTTTGGCCGTATCTAACAATAGATAACTGATACTCGTACACTTCTCCATCAAACCATTCCACAGAAAAATACTAGCTAAATTAGAGAGTAATTTATACTTGGTGGGAAGAATCTCTGTATAATCAGAGTAATCATTGAGTCTATCTATCACTTCATCACAGATAGAAATCACTGTTTCTAGTGGAAGTGTAAATAAAATAACGACAATTAATTTAAGGTCACTATGATACCAGACATCCTGATTTTTGATTTCGTTCCAAGCTTCCGTGGCCATCGTTCTTACCTTCTCATCTGGACCAGATTCTCTTAAACAAAGAATGACCTCTACTCTCTTTAGTATATTTAACACAGGAATATCATTAGGATGTTTTTTTAAATAAGCTACACTCTTATTCTTCAGTTCCAATAATTTATCATTTGATTGGTAGGCATTGTTATCTTCTGCTAATAAGATAATTTCTTCCCTATCGGAGTGGTGGTAGGAATGGCATATATATCGAAATTCTTCGAAATCTAAGCCAACTTGCTTTAGAAGATGCTCCATCGACTCAAAACTCGGTAACACTTGGTTCGATTCAATACGCGATAAGTGCGCTCTTGAAATGTAACCCTGACAAACTTCCTCCTGGCTAATATGTTTTGATTTCCGTATTTTTTTATAGATCGTACCGTAATCCCAACGCATAACAACTCACCTCTAATTATGTGTATATATGTGACATTTTTACATTTCGATATATGTTTAGTATATCATATATATTAAAGAAAGAGGTGAAAAACGTGAAAAAAATCACTATTTATTTATTTTTTGTAGCATCGCTCCCACTCTTCAACTTGTTAGATATTTGGCGATGGTGGGGATTCCATTAATTGAAAAGAGATAAGATGAACAAAAGAAGCTTCAAAAAAATGTTTCTAATATTTATTTTAGGTATCATTGTAGGTCTATTCATAATCCCATTACTTAGACCACTTATAGTTGATTGGCTAAAAACTATATTTGGTTAATAGTAACGATAACCTTATTTAACAAAAAAAGTTTTCCCTTTTATTTTTTAATAGCATTGTTTTGACAAATTAACTTCCACGTTTATTGGCGGTAGAAGTTGGTTTGAGAATTTAGCACTTTGATGACCTTAGATCCTTATAATCCTACACGTACAGGTATGACTTTTAGTTTTAGATATTCTCATTAGTTTAATTAAAGAAGGGACTGTGTTATGGTAACTAAGTATTACAAGTATATTCCTTGGTTGGTTTTAGGAGCTATTGGATCTTATGAGTCCGCAACTTATTTTGGACATAGTACATTTGATATACTGTATTTATCTATTGTTTTTATGATTGTTTACGTAGCTTTGTTCATTCTACACGAAAAATATCTGAAATATAAATATAAAGAAATATTTACACAGATTATGAGCAATCCTGAAAAGATCATCATCCCTAGTAAGATATAGCATAATAAAGCCCTAGCAACCAGATTGTACTGACCCCAAAAAGTTAGATAATTAATTTAAGCAAAGGATTTAGTTCTGTATTGTACAGGACTAAATCCTTTTAGTTTTACCTTAATTCGTTTGTTGTTGTAGTAATCAATATAGTCGACAATAGCTTGTTCCAAGTGCTCAAGTGACTGAAACGTATTCTCATAACCATAAAACATTTCAGACTTAAGAATGCCAAAGAAAGATTCCATGCGCTTTTGCTTTCTTGTTCTCTAGCTCTCGATTAGATGATTCTATTAAAATAAATAATGTCTTAAGGAACAGGATATTCATTTTATCGTTAAAGCATATACATTTTTATTTGCTATTATAATAGACATTTCTTCATTTTTCCGTTATAACAGACACTGATATACTCTTGTAATATTATTTTGGTATAATTAAAATTACAGAAGGAGGTAAAGATTATGAGAAAAATAATAAGTATACTACTACTTTCATTATCAATAATTACGTTAATTGCTTGCTCTAAAAATAACTACCAATCTTTAGATGGTGAGTATTATTGGATCTCAAGTGAAAGAAACGAGTTGGCGTTTACTATTAAAGGAGAAAATGCTTCCATTGAGCATGGAGAAGCCGACAGCTTTACCATTAACAAACAAAAGAATACGATCGAATTAACTGGACAAAATATGGCAAGTCGAACAGAAGAATATTCATTTAAAGATGGGGTCTTTTCTGTTGATATTAGCGGAGTTAAGCACGACTACTATCTTAAAGGTAGCGAAGCATATAAAAACGCTCTAAAACAATATGGATATAAATAACATTATTCACACCTATTTTACCGAATAGGTGTTTTTTGTGCTGAATAGATTACTTCAAAAAACTTTTAAGCTTATTCTTAACCGAATAGCTTATATTTCATGTAAATTAGCTTAATCAAAGAAATTGGATTATATTTTATTATACAATGGATTCATGAATAATTTAAAAGAAGCAAATATTAGAAAAGCCATTTGGCATATTAGACGTCACCTAAACGAACTATTAAACTCACAGGATGAAAAATATAGGAAACATGAAATGTTTCACCTAAGATCTAGTATTGAATGTTTAGAACGTGTGATGAACAACGAAAAACCCTATCCACCTATGGATAGGGAAGATTTTAAAAGTCATTGTATCTATTATATTATAAAATTTAGTATTAAAAAAGTATGTTTTTGAAATGATAAAAATAGATACGACCATCCCAGATAGGTTCTCTATCCCCTTTAGAAATTTCTCTGTTAATATGTTTAGATTTTTTTAGTGCCAGTTTTAAATAGTCAATAGCGTCTTCTTCGATTTGTTTAGATGATTTAGACATAATTAACCTCTTAATAAGTTGTTCTATACTAAGTATTATATCAATTTATGTGATAATTTTTCCAAATTATCCTTGCTATCCTAATATCATTCCTAAGAAAATCAAAGATTTATGACTAAATGGATAGATGATTACGAATATAAGGTTAGGGGATTAGAGAATTTTATCAATATACTTTATAACACAAGAAATCAAAATGTTACCAAATTAGAACGGGAAACAAAATCAGTATAGTTATTTGAAATACCATGGAAAAATTATAAGGCTGATAGTATTAATATCACTATCAGCCTTACAGGTTATTTAACGTTTCAGAAAAACTATAATGTCAAGATTAACTATACAGTATCTAATTCCTTCAAATAATTTTCTATCTTCATCAACATTAAATGATTGTTATAAATCTTACATAACTCTCTTGCTTCTATATAATAATTTTTGACTTGTTCTTTGTCTAGAAATTTGGCTCCAGCATTTCCTACAAGAATAAGTAGGGGAGCCAGTTGGTAGCTTGTCTGTCTTTGTTTACAGAGTTCAATCGTCTCAAGAGCTTCTTGGATGGCTTCGTTATATTTTTCCTTTGACACTAGGTAGTGAGCGTAGTTGTAACGAACTCTGATGTAGCCAAATAAAAACTCTTGATGCTCAAAATTTTTTGTCTGATATAACTCCATTAAACGAGAGTAGTTTGCCTCATATTCTTGTTCACGACCCACTAAGGAATAGAAATTAGATAGAGTATTCAATACCTTTAAATAAATCAGAGTATTTGAGGAGACTTTTAATAATATATTTTCCAATGAAGAAATAGCCTCACACTTACTGTCATATTGATAGAAGTCAATAATAGCTTTAATCCATTCAAGGTAAGTTCGGTCTTCTAGTGTTAGAAAAGTACTTCGTTCAATCTCTATTCTATAAATATATTCCAAATCTTCATAATTTCTGTCATCTAATAGTCGAGCAGATAATTGCTTGAAATTAGAGAGGTTAGATTTAATTTCAATTTGTTCATTAAAAAAATAATCTAATGGTACTTCAAGTCGTTGTGAGAGTTTGAACAAAAGGTCTGCGGAGGGAATGAAATACCCTCTCTCAATTTTACTAATCTGGCTTTGTTCACAAATTCCTTCTGCAAGAGTTTGTTGGGAGAGTCCTAGCTCTTTTCTTTTTAATCTGAATTTCTCTGCGAGTGTATTCATTAAAGATAATAAACCTTCCTATTTGCTTAATTTCATTATAAAATTTTTAGTTCAAAATAGCAACTTAAAGGAATAAATTATTCTTTATGGTTATAAAAATAAAAAAAAGTTCAAAAAACAATAAAAAATTAGCTAAATAAAAATATATATGTTAGAATAAAATCAAGAAAACAGAAAGGGCTTTCATTGCGAGAGAAAAAAACGTGGATTTAAAAAATTAGTTACATTTGCATTGCTAGGTGTTTTTATGTTTAGTAATACAATTCCTTACCAACAGTTTATTCAGAAGAATAAACAATTGGAGATTCGAGTGCAATCACAAAAGAAGTCCAATGGTCTTGATGTTGGGAAGGCTGATTAATTATTTGGGATAGGAGTGCATACATTTTTACATATTAGGAGGGATTATAATGAATAATATTGTTGGTTTATATACTACTATTGATGATATCGGAAATCATGAGCGTCACTACACAAAAATTGGTGATTTCCAAAAAGGAAACAATCCTTGTATTGTAAGGTATGTCTCAGGCAGTGATGCAACTGTGAGATATCAAGATGAGGTTTATTCGCTTGAAGCAGGGATGATTCTTGGTGCGGATGCCCTAGTTGATACAAATAATTCATTTGTTGAGATTGCTGACTCATATGAAAGTATTTATAGACTTGCACCTAAAAGTCAATTCTGTTTAGAAATGACAATTAAGGGAGTAATTCCAGTTCATTTTGGACATGTTCATGTTATTCCTTCTTATCAGACAATTGAAGCAGGAGCTAAATATAGAACAAGTTGTTTTACAGCTCGTAATCAAGTTACTATTGAAATGGTTGCGAATAATATAGATGTATATTATTCATATGATAAACCCGTTGAAGTATTTGAGTTTGATGAGTTAGGAAATAAATTTACTTTGTTTACGTTGGCACCGTATCAGAAATGTATTCTTCAAGACCAAGGTGGTAGTATGCGAGATAGATACCATGTTTTAGAACAATCTAACTTGGAAAATAGTGAAGTCATAAGATTGTATGAAACTTATTGTATGCCATTTAATTGGAGATTACAAGCTGAAGAGGTGCAACTAAGTGCACAGGCTAATTAGTATTGTGTTGTTGTATTCTAGCTAAACGCTTAGAAATTAAAGTATGCACTTATATAATTTGGGCTAGAGTTTATTCTAGCCTAAAATTTTATTAAAAGGTAGATTGAACATGGAAAAAATATTTAACTATTTAAATTTATATCTAAAAAGTTTGAATTTTGTGTGGAAAACATCAAAGTCTATAATGTTGTGGATGATTTTAATGGTTCCTATACAATCTATTCTTCCTTCTATCAGTATTTTTATTACTAACATAGTTGTCAATAAAATATCCTCTTTGAATTCCATAAATCTTACTATGCTTATTGCGGTTTGGGGGGTATCTTTCTTTCTTAACAATCTAATATCCCCACTGCTCGTGATGATACAAGGTCGCATGACTGATTTATTGACGTATCAATTAAATACGGAGTTGATGCGTAAATCAGAGAGATTACAGAATATTAGTTATTTTGAAGATAGCGAATTCTATAACGATATACAGTTGCTTAGTTCGGAAGCAAGTTGGCGTCCAGTAAATTTATTAGTATTTGGAACTAGCCTTATCTCCAATGCAATTGTATTTGCTTCTATGCTGTTAATGGTTAGCTCTGTGAATATACTAGTAAGTTTACTACTGTTTGTTGTATTGATTCCACAAGGTATCATAGCTTATAGAATCCAGCAACAGGCATTTGAAACACTTGTGTCTAATAGTGAAGAATCTCGTAAGTTAGATTATTATAGTCAGGTTCTTTTGAGTAGCAATCACATTAAAGATATTCGGCTTTATAATTTATATTTCTTTTTTATTACAAAATATACAGATGTATTTACATCAATAACTGACAAGCTCCAAGTTGATCGGAGAAAAAAATTTACCAATTCAGCTTTATTTATAACTCTTAATAGTATCGTCATAATTTTAATGTTTGGATATGTTATTATTCAAATCAAAAAAGGTGTTTTAGATTTAGGTGTTATTTTTGTGTTTTCTACTAGTATTATCTACTCAATAAATAGTATGGCTAGACTTGTAGAAGATAGTTCACTCCTCTATGACACTCTCCTCTACATGGAAAACTTTTTTAAGTTTATTGAAATTGAAGATGAGCTAAGTACAGAAGTACCAATTACTAAAACTGAAAATAATTTTGGTGATGATATCATAGAATTTAGAAATGTTAACTTTTCTTATTCAAACAATTCTGATTTGGTATTAAGTAACGTTAGCTTTAAAATAGCTGAGGGAGAGAAAATTGCAATAGTTGGGGAAAATGGAGCTGGAAAAACGACTCTAGTCAAATTGCTATGTGCTTTCTATCCTAACTATTCGGGTGATATAATAGTAAACAATAAGTCACTTAGAGAATATGAATTGACAGATTATAGAAAGCAGATTACTTCAATTTTCCAAGATTTTTCTAAATTTGATATTTCATTAAGAGAGAATGTTGCACTGTCCGATTTATCTAGGATATTTAAAAATGAAGATATAACTAAAGCGCTTGATAAAGGTCGGTTTAATATGAAAGATATGTCATTAGACCAAGTTTTGGGAAGAAAATTTGATGGTGGGAAAGAATTATCTGGCGGGGAGTGGCAGAAAGTTGCGCTGTCCAGAGCGTTGTTTTCAAATGCACCAATCTTAATATTAGATGAGCCGACGGCGTCAATTGATGCCAAAGCAGAATATGAATTATTTCAAGATTTTCTGCAATTGACACAAGGAAAAACTGTTTTCTATATTACTCACAGACTTGCGAGTGTAAAATTTGCTGATAAAATTTTGGTGTTAAAATCCGGAGAAATTCATTCATTCGGAACTCATAATGAGTTAATGAATAAGGATGAGTATTATAGAAAATTGTATAAAATGCAATCGTCAATGTACGCTGAAGAATAGTTTGAAATATAGGAGCTGATATGGAAGTTCTCCGCATGAAAAATATCGAAAAACAAATTAATTCACGACATATCCTTCAAATACCTGAGTTAATTCTTCATCATGGTGAACGGATAGGCATTGTGGGGAGTAATGGTGTAGGAAAAACAACTTTGCTAAGAATGATTATCCAGGAAGATATTGATTACAAAGGTATGATAACAGTGAATGGAGATATTGCTTATGTTCCTCAAGTTAAGGAGATTATAGATGGATCAGGAGGAGAGATTTCTTTAAAGTTATTAAAGGAGGCCTTTTCTTCAAGACCCTCTATACTAATTTTAGATGAGCCGACATCTCATTTGGATCAGCATAATGTTCAATGGTTAATCCATAGAATATCGAAATTTGATGGTACAATAATTTTGGTTAGTCACGATCGTTTTTTACTAGACAATATTATAGAAAAAATTGTTTTCATTGAAAGGAGTCAAATAGGAGTTTTCAAAGGAAATTTTACGGAATTTGAAAATGAAAGAAATCAAATAGAAGAGCAATGTTGGAAAAATATTGCTCAATATAACAATGAGGTGGCTAGGTTAACTAAAGAATTAGAAAATAAAAAGATAAGATCAAAAAAAATTAGTAAGAAAAGTTCTAATAGAATCAGCAACTCAGACTGGAAAGCGCGTTCAAAAATGGGGAGCTACGATAGTCAAGAAAAAGCCATGGCCAAATCAGCCAAAGCTATTGAAAAAAGATTAAGTAGATTGACTGCACCTTCCCGACCTTCACCTAAAATACAAATTAAGTTTAAAACAATAAGCTCCACATTAGAGTATTCTTCTAATACAATGATCGAATTAAAAGAAAGCAAGCTAAGTACAAATTTTATAGATCTTTATATACCTCAAATAAAAATGAGGTTTGGAGAAAAATGGTTGTTAACTGGAAGAAATAAATCTGGAAAGACTACATTATTAAAAAGTATAGTAAATCAAGAAATAGATGGATATTTTTCAAAAGGTTTAAAAATTGGGTATTTTAGTCAAGAATTAAATACACTAGACCAAGATAAAACACTCTTTGATAATATATATGAAGCAAGTAGTCATAATAAACAATTAATTATAAACTTTCTTGCAATGCTAGATTTAAAATTTGATAAAATATTTGTTCCGTTTGGCAAGCTCTCTGGGGGTGAGCAAGTTAAAGGCCAACTTGCATCAGTCCTTCTGAGCGATTCAAATTTTCTTATTTTAGATGAACCAACAAACTTTCTTGATATTACCTCACTTAATGCACTAGAAAAATTCTTATTAAGTTATCCAGGTTCGATACTTTTGGTTTGTCATGACACATATTTTCAAGAAAGATTACATTTTAAAAAGTTATGCATTCTAAATAACAACTTGCTTCTAGAGGATTACTTTGAAGATTGATTGAGTAAGCTAAATAGGTGAACCATTTTATTTTTTGATAGCTAATCAATATCCATGATGTAAAAAGCAGCGTAAAATCGTTGCTTTTTTTCTTTGTATGACTTATCCCGTGAGGTCTCATGGGAGTAAATAAGACGTAGTAACAACTAATCATAAGAAGTACCCTCGCCTATTGTTGTTATCAATTTATTCTTCGTTGAACAACAATGGCTGGGGCAGGCTCTCAGCCGAAGCCATAGTAGTGATGAAATTTCTGTAATGGAAAGGGAGCGAAGGACTGAATATTTCAACAGTCAGGAGAGTGACTGTTGAAAGTTTGACACTGGAAATACAGGCTGTCGAACCGAAGTATACCTACTTCACTTGTGTCTGTAAAAGAACGGTCTGATAGAACTGGAGGCGGTCACGTATTGACTAGAAGAAAGTTCGCCAATATAAGATATCCTACAGGCACCTAAACAAGAAAGGAATACACTATTATTATTTTACATTAACAATATCACTGTTCAACAGGTAAGAAATTCCCTACAATAATCCCTACAATTCTAGGATCTTCATCATACGAAAGAAAAATATCTCGATATTTTGGATTGATAGAAACTAATCGTAAACCCTGTTCTTCCTGGTAAACTCTTTTAATGTATGTCTGATTATTACAGACTACTGCATATACTGCACCATCATAATCAAACCCTGTTTCACGAATGAGAGCCACGGAACCATTTTGATATTTGGGTTCCATTGAGTCACCAGAAATCCATGAGGCGAAATCGTGGGCTAGTTCTTCATCAAAATAGACAGTATCATAGTTTTGATCGTTATACACCGATGAGCCGATACCAGCAGACATTTGTTCGTAAACATGGTATTCGTATAGTTTTTCCGATATCGAAACAACATTCTTACATTGTTCTTTTTGAACCAGGCCTCTAACATAACTAAGTGCTTGATCCTTAGCTTCATCTGATAAAATATTATATAGTCGGGCAATTTCAAGCTCTGTAAAATAGCCTTTTGGAGCATTTAGAATCTGCTCCAAAAGCTTTACTTTTTCTCTAGATGGTTGTTTTACTCCACGTTCCCATGCTGAATAAGCTTGATAACTAATACCTAAACGATCCGCAATATCTTTTTGAGTCATTTTTAGCTCTTTTCTACGAGCTTTTAGTTTTTCTGGTTGATACATCGTTTTCCTCACATTAATAGTAATTTCAATTCAGCTTTTTGTTTTGCCTCTTTGTCCGTTAGCTTATTTTTATCCCAAACATAAGCTATAGATTTTCCTCTATCATAAATGAGCCATACTTTTAAATTTTTTCGGCAAGTCTTTATTGTTTTCCAATTCTTTTGATCTAGAAGTTCTGGATACTCTTGACTGGTTACGAAGCCTCTTTTGTTCAAAGATCGCTCTATCTTATTGATTAGAGAAGTCTGGTAGTTGTTAAACTCCTTTATAATCTGTTCTTTGATACTGTGAAACAAAAGGAGGAGTGTAGCATTTTGTCCTTCTATATATTCCTCAATAGCTTGCTTAATGAAGCCTTCTTTCTCAGGATAATATTCTCGTAAAAGATCTAAGAGGCGAAAAAACAGTGCCTGTTTTGAAACATCCAGACTATTTTGAATATGTTGAAAGGTGTTGCAACCATAATAAATCTTTGACAACAAAACAATGTCCGGCATTAATACTACAGCAGAGAAAATATTCGCTTCTCGCTCTAGTAGGTTCTCCTGATTATCAATAGATTCAGCAAAATAAGTGCCTTCATGCTTAAGTATGAAATGCCCTAGTTCATGACACAGAGTAAAATTCTGCTTTACAATTGGATTATCCTTTTCATAAGAAAAACTAATACCTAAGTCATCGATAACGGTTAATCCTTCAATCTTGTGATTTGAAAAGTGATGACCTATTACTTTAATTTGATATTTTTGAATGCAATGTTGAAAGAAGTAACTGAAATTATAATTTAGTAATGAAATATCGTTATCCTTCATGTACTGGTATAACACATGTTTTGTAGCCGTACTTATTCTTGTATACAATTCATCCAAAGAATGATACCTCCTTTAAGTATGAATCACCAAACTAAACCGATTTGATTGAGTTTATTATATAAAAAAAGTAGACGATTATCTACTTTTTAACTAACTTGTTAAATTAAAAATTTTCTGCCTGCCGTTTAATAACGAGTTTTTCTGATATCATTTCTTGAATTAAGCTATGATAGTTGGAATCATATACCTCTATCAACGAATCTAGTAAAAGAAGCTTTAAGTATTCTGTAGTCACTATTCCATCTTTGATTATTTCTTCTCGTCTCATTCCCTCTAGTAGGCTACTAAAAAATCGTTTAGTTTGACTTTGACTCATTGGACCCACTTTGGAAAGCGAAACAAGCAAGGAATTTAAAATTGATGTCCTAGTCACTTCCGAATACGTTTCATCCATCTTATAAACTTTTTCATAAAAGAATTTTAGCCTTTGATAGCGATTATGATTAATGTGCAAATCACTTTCAGGTTTTAAATGAATATGTGTTGTGAAATCATTATTTTGTATGTATATATAACATTTCAAATATTTTGTTAAATTAATATTATTAAAAAATGGATTTATAACTCCTTCGTTTGGCAAATATCCTACCGTAGTACTTTTAGAATGGTTACACCTATAACAAGTAGGAACTAAATTTAAAGGTAGTATAGAGAATTGTGGAAATATAGATTCGGGTAAAATATGATCTAGAGTACGTAATGCATAACCCCAGTTAGCATCACAGATAGGGCATCGATTGGGAGTTAAATTATATAAATTCTGTCTAAATCTTGAATCTGAATCAAAAAAATCTTTATAAAGCTCCTTCATATGTGTATTACTAATTCCATGAATGGTACTCAGTTTATAGTTATCGTTTGTAATTTGCTGTAAATCCTCCCCATTTTTTTTATACTCTTCTTCATATTTTTTTAGTGTATGTCTCAGTTCTTTACGAACTGATAATAATTTAGCTGATTTCCGGTTTAGAGGATGTTGTTCCATATAATTGAATATTTCATTCAGAATAACATCAATATTATCTTTTGGATGATTTTCAATCCTGTACATTGCGTTCCTCTTCAATTGTTTTTATTAATAACGCCTCACTACCCAAAATATATTTCAGCGTCTCAAGATAATCAGGGGAATTGTTTACTGTATCAATAATATACTTGTAAAATCCAGTATTTCTAAGATCTGTACCAAAGATACTATCATTAATAAAACTGCTATTTTCTCCAAATGTTTTTATTTTCAATTTAGTAACCTTACCAATCTTAGTAATGGGATTATATTCTAATTTTCTAATGTTTGTGTGTGGTATTTCTTGTAATACTATTGCAGAGTGAGTTGCTAATAAACATGCTCCATTTTCTTCATCAACAATTTCTTCAATGGCTCTAATGTAGGCCTTCAAAATGGGAGGATGTAAAAATAATTCTGGTTCATCTATTATTACTAATGTTCTTTCCTTGACTTTTAATATCAGATTCAGCACATTTAGTAAAATTATCTTTTGCCCTGAACTCATATCAGAAATCTCACTCTGTACGGTCCCTTCGTTTTCATTGGCTAGTCTCAAAGTACTAAACCATGGGTCAAAAGATAATCTATCTATTATATTATAAAATAGATTTCTGAATGTATTATTTAAAACCTCTTTTAGTTTACTTTCAATTTCTAGTTCAATACTCCTTTCAAAGCTTTCTTCAGAATTAAGAGTTACGGTTCTATTGAAGTTTAAACCAATAAACTTATAGTTCTCTTTATCTTCTTTATCAAACCCTGAATCAAATGGGCTAAAAGAAATAAGAATAATTTGATTAAAGTTAGTTAAATCAAAATTTAATTGAAATAATTCACTTTTATTTTTTATATAAAGATCCACTAGATTCTTAATAAATCTGGTTTTTCCCGCACCATTATTTCCTACTATTGCATATAATGAATCAGGTACCTTATTAACATTATCAGGATCCTTACTAAATTTAAAAATCTCTCTTCCCTCTAAATCAAAGAGATTAATTTCATATTTTTCTTGATAATTTCCCCCATGACTCAATCTATGTAATTGAATTTCTACTTCGGCCTTTGAATGAAAGCGCAGAAGTGAATCTTTTAGCAGATCATAATTTTCGTTTGGAGGCGGTAAGTATCGATGGTCCTCTTTCAAAACATTTTGAAATTTTTGTAGGTCATAAGCTAAGTCCCCCAAAAGAGTAAAAAATATTTCTCTGTCAGCTTTTTCTAAAAAAGTATTCAAAAAACTATAATATTTTTTATCTCCAATTGAGACTATATTATACACCTTCTCAGATTCAACAATTTCCTGTAAATCAACAGAATTTTGACTTTCAATATTATACGGTAGATATGAGAATTTTAAATCTCCTAAATCATAAATATGGCCTTCGATCTTTGCTTTCAAGACAATTGTTGTCTTATAGCCAAAATCATCCCAATTATCTATAGCATAATAAATTCCATCCGAAAGATTTCTAATGTGATAATCCTCGACAGAAAAATTTCTCCCCCAAGTCCTTTTTCTAAAAGGATACTTCTTAAAAAAATCAATCATATTTACCTTCTAGTCTAGAGTATAAATTATATTTTATACATACACTATATTCTTTATATCTAATATTTTTATCTTAGTGACTTTCCCCAAAAGCTTTCTTTCGTTCTTCCATAAACTCAATCAGCTCTTTTTTGAAGGTTTCTTTTTCTTCCTCAGTTAAACCCTTTGAATTCATACGAAAAAGTAACTCAATATTATCCAATTCGGCTGATTTTTCTTCTGAGTTTCCAACTAAATAATCGACAGATACATTTAAAACTTGTGCGATCTTCACTAGATTATCTTGTGTTGGTTTTTTAACCCCTCGTTCCCATGAAGCGTAAGCAGGTTGAGAAATTCCTAGTTTTTCAGCTACATCGACTTGAGTGAGCCCAGCTTCTTTTCGAAGGGTTTTTAAGCGTTCCGAAAATTCCATTTTTGACCTCTAAAAATATTTTTAACTTTTTAAAATAATCCCTTGACAAATATAACTAACAGTTATACAATATAGATATAGCCGATGGTTATATAGAGTTTAAAAATAATAACACCTAACAATCGGCATTATGATCATTGACAATTAAATAAAAAGTGCGTCTGACAACCAGAGGACTGACTATCAAACTACACTAAACTTCGTACCTTTATTGTAATTTATTTGATACTAAAAGTCAAGTCCGTTTTATGGTTGAAGTGAAGATAGAAAACATTTTTGTGGGCTTCCACGCATTTCGGACTTTCGCACTTTTCCGAATAGTAAAGTGAACTGGCTTCGCCAAAGGGCGTAAGAGAATCCCTTGGGTATGATCGTGACTACCTGAAGAGATTGGCTGGGGAAGCGATGGTAATTGACGCAAAGCACCTTGCTAAACGTTGCCACCGTGGAAAGAGGGATCTTTCCAACCAAATAACTTTTCTTTACTGCTGTCTATCTAATTAGATAGACCTACTCTCAAGCTACTAAGTTCTTTCCTTTTTTCACTTAGTAGCTTTTTTACTTATTACAATAAAGGAGAAAAATATGACAAACTTTTTTCGCACTACAATGTAAACGACTCTATGATAACTATGAATTTACCTATGGTATGTTTAGTGAATCTGATAAACTACAGGCTAAACTCTATGCACAAGCTCAAATAGATTTAGATCGTCTGGTTCAAGATGCTCATAGAAATGGCTATGCTCATGGGGATATTCAATTCTATAGTCGCATGTTTAAACGAAAACTATTTACCCACTATTACTCAAGAGTAAAGCAACTAGCTTAACTCTTTTTATTTTACACTCAGAAAGGAAAATCTTATGATCTCAGAAACACTTAAAATGAAACCAGAATTTATTGGCCCTGCTTACTACGAACGTTTGGGAAATGCTCCTAAATTTATTTTTGGAAAAGAAGGTAAATACCAACGTCACATTCTAAATAGCGCAGAGCACGGAGCCTTTCATGTTATTACGCCAGCTTCTACAACGGTCTTTCCAGAAGATGCTCTAGTAGAAGCAGTTAACCCGATCTTTTTCCCAGATACTGCGCTAAATGGCAATACTGTTGCACCTTATCTTAATGTCTTTGCGGAAAAATTGGTAATTAAAAAATAAGAAACAAAAGGAGAAAATCACATGGCTAAAATTGGATTAAACTACGGAGAAAAACTACAAATTGCTGACAAGACTTATCGTGTCATTACAGATGGACTAGATGTCCCAGCTGTCCTTGGAAAACTAACTTTCCGAGGCATTGAAGGTCCTGATATCATCTTTGAAGTGGATCGCTCACAACGTAATCCTGATGGATCATTTGTACAAGTCAATACAGGTGAAATCCGTGGAATTGTCGTAGGGATTCACTCTTCTGTCCAGCATGAAACTCTCTTTTTCACTATTGCAGATATGTCAGAGTCTGAAATTGAAGACTTGGGCATTAAATACCGAGAAGAAGTTGAACTAGAAGATATTGTTATCACACATACCCACGTCAATCGTAATGACATCTATAAGCTCTTTGCTTCTAAAATCAAGAAAAAAGCTGGAGGTGCACCAACCAAAGAAAACAAACCAGTAGAAAACAAGAAGGAAAACTAGGAGGTGATGCACTATGAAACTCTTTACCTATCGGGGGAAAAGAGTTCACGCTTTTCATCGAAAACTAAAGGGAATCACATGGTTTATCTGGTGGTTTCCTTTTTTATTGGCTATTAGTTACTACAGCTACATACATCTAGAAGAATTTAAAGTTCATCCCTTACCTCAAGGGTATTTTCTAGGAGCTGGATTTATCTTTTCTTTGCTTCTTGCTTGGTTTATCAATCGAGTTTGCTACAGGAAAGTGCTCTTTTTTCAAAAGCTCAATAGTCTTCGAATACTCTCTCGCTTTCTGCTAGAGAATAACCTCTATCTCGTTAAAAAGGTTAAACGTGAAAACAAGATCATTGAAAAAATCACCTTACCTCAAGTGTATATCAAACAATCTCGCTACAAGATTGAAGTGAGTTTTATTCTAGAGGGTAATAAGTTCCAAGATCGTTTTCTAAATCTTGGGGCCACGCTTGAAGTCATGTTTAACGGGGACTTTCGCAATAAAACCTTTGATAATCGCTTTATCAAATATGAAATTGCTATTAACCGAATTGATAGCCGAATCACCATCGATGAAGTAAATGTCAAGGGATCCAAACTCCAGCTCATGAAAGATGTATCTTGGGATTATATTGAAGAACCTCATCTTCTCATCGGCGGTGGAACAGGTGGAGGAAAAACAGTTATTCTCATGACTATAATCTATGCACTAGCTAAAATTGGCTTTGTTGATATCTGTGATCCAAAGAATTCGGACCTTGCTGGATTAAAGAAAATTCCAGTCTTTTATGGCCGTGTTTATACTAGTAAGGAAGATATCATTAACTGTTTTAAAGAGAATGTAGAGTTCATGGAAAAACGCTATGAACTAATGTCTACTTCGCCAAAATTCCAAGCTGGAAAGAATTTTACTCATTATGATATGAAACCGAAATTCATTCTTGTGGACGAGTGGGCAGCTCTTATGGCAAAGATTGACCGTGACTATAGCCAACAGTCAGAACTCATGGAATACCTCTCTCAGTTAGTTTTAGAAGGTCGTCAAGCTGGGGTTTTTATCATCTTTGCTATGCAACGGCCCGATGGGGAATTCATCAAAACGGCTCTTCGGGATAACTTTATGAAGCGTCTCTCCGTCGGTCATTTAGAATCAACAGGATATGACATGATGTTTGGAGATGCTAATAAAACCAAAGAGTTCAAAAAGCTAGATGAAATTAATGGGGTCAAGGTCAAAGGACGGGGCTATATCGCAAACAACGGCGAGCTAGCTGGTGAGTTTTTCTCTCCATATGTACCACTTGATCAAGGCTTTTCTTTCTATGATGCCTACTCTAAAATTCCCATCATGGAGTTTGAAGGAGAAGAATTCTCAGTATTTGAAGAATATAAACCACCGGTTGAAACAATTGATCCTATAGAGGAAGAGGAGTCTATAGAAAATGAACCAAACAAGAGACCACTCAAGGAATTTGCGGACGAACAAAATCTTAAAATGCCAACCTTACGCAAGATTATCTATCTCTTAACAGAACAAGGGATCATCTTTGAACGGACTGTATCCGCTATTCTAGTGGATCCTTTTCAAGAAAAACTTCTTCTTGAAATCCTCGCTCAATTTGAAGAGGGAGGACGCAGGTCTTATCCAAAAGCAGTTGAAGCGACGATTGTTCATCATGGGCTAGGACAAGGGCAAGGGCAAGCCTGACTGCAGGTCAGGCGCAGACCGTAGCCCGAAGTTTCTAGGCCATGATGAAACTTCAACCCCCGTTTTCTAATAGGGGGGTTACAATTGGCAAAAACGCCAAGTCCACCCCTCCTCATTCCTTATGGGAGTTGAGTTTTCAATTTTTATGAAGTGTGTCACTTTCGTCAAAAAAGTGTGTCACTTTGTTAGAAAGAGGTGTTGCGATGAATGGACAAAATTAGTCCTTTTCATATTAAGAATTTCAGAAAACAAACAGGACTTAGTCAAAAAGCATTTGCACAAGCTGTTGATCTACCTACAAGAACCTATCGCTCTTATGAAACAGGCGAAAGAGGACTGACGATTGATAAGTTTAGAGAACTTAAAGAAAAACTTGGTTACTATCAAAATTGCGATAAAAATAGTCTTCGGGCTCAGATCGACTATCTACGATTGACCTTTCCTAGATTAAAGGATTTAGATGCTTTCTGCGAAAACTTCCTTCACTGTCACTTAAGCGAATTTACAGACCAAGAAACCCGTCTCATGAATTATACTCACTTATGGCAACGTGGAAACATCTGGATTTTTGATTTCTTTGATAAGTCTGTGACCAATGACTACCAAACTTGTCTTCAACTATCCGGGCAAGGATGCCATGAGATGGAATTGCTTCTAGAAGACAAGGGAATCAGTTGGCAGATCTTTCTTCAAAACATTCTTTATTCCTATGAAGATGTTCGGGTGAAGCGTCTCGATATCGCTCTAGATGAACTCTATAAGGGTTATGGTCATGAGGACGAACAAATTCAGATTCCAAAATTGATTGATAAACTCTATTCCAAAGAGATTGTTCTAGATACGATCAAGAAATGGAATATCACGGGTGGTGGATCTTTCACAGATAATGAAGCCATGGAAGCTAATCACGGCTTGTCCATTTATTTTGGGAGTCGTCAAAGTCAACTCTATTTCAACTTTTATGAAAAACGCTATGAAATAGCTCGAATGGAAAACATCTCCTTGGACGAATCCTTGGAGATTTTTGGTATCTGGAATCGCTATGAATTGCGTTTCTCAGATCAGAAAGCTCAAGGTGTCGTGGAGGAATACATCAATGGTGTAGATCT
>NZ_WMZF01000013.1:0-13278 GCF_009717775.1 Streptococcus parasanguinis
GATCTCGGAGAAATCGCACGAGGCATCATAAACAAAGAAATCCAAGTCTATGATGGCCTCACTCGTTTTGGAGCTTATAAACCTGATGAAAAATGGCAACAGCTCTTTGGAGGAGTCGAACCCTTAAAACTCTCAACCAACCCACAGCCTTACAGTATTGAGCGAACGATTCGCTGGCTGACCTATCAAGTTGCTAACTCCCTTGCACTAGTCACTGAAGCAGATAAAATCCTGCAAACAGAATACATGAAGATGATTCAAAATAGCGGAGAAATTACCGATCGAGGAAAAGCCATGTTACGACTTCTCAAAGCCAATAAACACTATGAACACTAGAAAGGAAAAACTATATGGAATACAAAGTTCAAATCAATTCACTAGATAACTTTAAAGCTTGGTCTGGTGGACTAACCACCTTGAACACTGTCCGTGAACGTGGTGGAGTGGATACTCTAACCGTCATTTGTGAAGATATCTTCTCTGGTGATACACCAACTGAAGGACAAATCAATGACTGGCTCTGGTTTGATTCAGATTTTATCTACCAAGCTCTAGGCTACGATGATCTGCTTGAGGCTTCTTGAGATGTTAAAGAAGATTTATCAAGCAGACTTTCTGCTTCTTCCAGAACAAGAATTCTGGCATATGTATATCCTCTTACGAAAGGACAAAGACTTCTACTATGAGTGCGCTGGCAGATGTACAGAAGATCTTCCAGATAGTAGAGGGTTCTATGACTATGAACATGCCTGTTTCACGCTAGATGGTCAAGTGTTGAGCGTAAATAAAAAAATGCGCCCCTCACTCATTACTTATATCCAAAAGACCATCAAAGACAATCAAGAAACATTTAGAAAGGAAATTGAAATGGCTACTAAAACTATTTTTGAAAAGAAAGTCTCTCAAGTCACGAATGAACTGGGAGAATTACTTAAAAAGAAAGATCACAGAGAGGCTTGGACCAAAGCTGGAGAATTAAATAGTCTCCTAAAAAAAGAAGAAGCCAAAGACCTAAAACCGGACTTGATCGAACAACTCCAAACTGAGTTGCGAGGCTACTATTACATTAATGGAGAGATCGAAAAAGCCAATAAGCGCCTCTATGCAAAAGGCTCAAAACTCATTGAACTTTCTGGTCTCTAAAAGGAGGATCTATGGATAAAGCCAAACGCTACTTGCTTCAAGCAAAAGAATATCTCTCACACTTTAAAAAGGTGGAGAAAAAAGGAGGTCCACCAAAACTAAAAGTCACCAATAAAAAGACCGTCAATATTGCAGTCATAGGAGGAATTGCTTTCCTCCTTTTTGTTGGTTTCTTGGGATCTATCCGTGCTATCACACTCTCAAATAAGGTAAGTACACTACAAGCCCAAGTAGAGGCCACTCAAAAGCAACAGACACAGCCTATGGAGTCGAGTAGAAAATATGACTATAAGCTCCAGTACTACTTAAATGACTACGTTTATGCCTATTTCACCCTTCCACAAGAAGGCGATAAACAACAAGCTCAAGTGGAATACTTAAACAGCTTTTACAACTTCATTCCTGATGTGAAAGCCCAAGGTCAAGTTCGAAATCCTAGTGAACTCCTCTATTCTCAGTTAGTGACTGTAGAAGGGAAGGTTGCGACCTATAAGATCAAATACAAGGAGACTATCCGCCGAGATAATAACACGGAAGAAAAAGAAATTGTGACAGGTTTCAATATTCCATTTGATGAAAAAGATGGGAAATACTATATCTCTGGCCTTCCTTGGTTCTCTGCTATTGAATCCTCACAAGCTGGACACTTTAGTGAAGATGATCAGCTCCAACTAACCTCTAATGACCACTTTTCAGATGGTCAGCGTAAAAAAGTTGAAAAATTCCTCAAGGTCTTCTTTACCAACTATACTACTAACCAAGACAACCTCAATCTGATTGCTAAGGATGTGGATATTATAGCCAATACCACCTTCAAAACGATTGATTATACCTATCTTAAAAAAGATGGGAAAAATCTAATCGCTTATGTACAAGCAACCTTTGAGGTCGGAGGAACCACTCACTCGGAAAACTTCACCTTTACCCTCTCAGAAAAAGAAAAGACCTACTATGTCACAAAACTAGAACACACCATTCCACTAAACTATGCAAATGATAAAGAATAGGAGAACTCTATGAATACAGACAATCTACGAACCTTCCTCCAGGGCGATGGGATTTGGATCCTAACAGCCATTGCTGTGCTCTTAGCGATCAAGGCATGGCGGAACAGTTCCTGGCTTCAACTCTTCTCAGTCGTTGGTTTCTATGCCGTTATTGTTTCAATTGCGAAAGGACAAGATATCCTAAAAGCAGTCGGCTGGTTCCTGCGACTCTTCGGTATTGAATCAGGACTTTAAGTATGAATGAAGAAAGACTTTATGATTACAGTAAGGGCCTAAATGCTCCTTATTGGATCCAAGAAATCAAGACAAAAAAGGGCACTCGACTTTGGTACTTTGCGACTCCTATGCAGTTGTCCTTTTTCATTGTTTTTATCATCGTTTTTGTGGCCATGTTACTCTTTGGAGGGTTTATCTTTGTGCCACTCGCAAAAATCACTCACTCAATTTCTCTCTTGCTCTATTGGTATCTCCCTTACAAATTGGCCAAGTTCTATACTGAGTACGAACCACACGGTAAAAAGATGCACATCTTTATTGGAGATTACCTGATTTACTTCTGGGACTTTAAGATCAATAAAAGAGCTATCTACCATGAAGATCGAATAGAGCCTGTAGAAGAAATTGTCTTTGAAAAAACAAATTTATAGAAAAGGAGGACCTATGAGTATTACTTTAACCTATCCTATTAGGGAAACACATGAAAATCTAGCTCTCAAAAAAGATCAAACAGTCGTTGCTTATTATCGTATTCCAAACACTCCCATCACCATTACAGATGATGAGAAAAAGGGCAAACATAAAATCACTGTTGCTCAAATGATGAAAAAGCTCCAGAAAAACAAGTTCTTTGAAATATCTCTGATCCCTAAAGACTATCTCTTAGAAGAGAAAATGCGGGACTTTTCAGATGCTCTCGCAGATGACAGTCGTGAGCTAGGAGAAGAACTTCTTCTTTACACGGTGGATCGACTAACAGATGAAATGGAAATCCCTTATCAGTTTGACTGGGTCGTGGGAGTGACCTTACGCAAACAAAATCATGGAGCTACTGTCAAAGACTTAGCCTATGAGAGCTTTAATGAGTTCACAGAAAAGATCGCAAAAGGCCTTGGATATGAATATGAATTAAGTCCCACTTGGTATGAAGACTATAAAGGTGATGAATTCACCATTTTCCAAGCCTTCTCTGTCCTTCGGGCAAAACGGTTATCCAATGAAGAACTCTTTTATTACCAGCGGATGCAATACCTCCGCTATATCCCTCACTACAAGAAGGAGGTACTGGCCAATCGTGCTCAATTCAATATCACGGATACCTTGATCAAAGTTCTAAAAGGTGGCTTCCTCAAGCTAGAAAGCCCTTATGGATCTTCCTTTGTAACTATTCTTCCTGTAGGTAAATTTCCTGTTCAATTCAACGGTTTTCATCTGGGCGAATTTATCCAACGTTTGAACTTTCCCGTAGAGCTACGAATCAAAGCGGAATTCATTGATACCGGTAAGATCAAAGGTCGAATGGGACGTTCAAATACCCGTTATCGGAATATCATGGAAGAGGCAGAAAATACAGATACTGTCCAACAAGACGAGATCATCATGGGTTCCATCTCCCTAAAAGACTTAATGAAGAAAGTCGGAAACAAGGAAGACATCATAGAATATGGAGCCTATCTTATCGTATCTGCTTCTAGTGTGAACCAACTACGTCAAAGACGACAAGTGGTTTTGAACTATTTTGACGATATGGGAGTCGAAATTAGTGAAGCTTCTCAAGACGGACCTTATCTCTTTCAAGCGTTGCTCTATGGAGAAAACCTCCAAAAGAAAACTCGCACCTGGACACATATGGTCACAGCTCGTGGATTTTCAGAACTCATGCCCTTCACCAATACTTCTTCTGGAAACCGTATCGGTTGGTATATCGGCCGAGTAGATAACTGGACAGGACGTTGGGACAATATTGCGAAAGCCATTGATTCCTCAAAGAACATTGTCCTCTATAATGCGACAGTCGGAAATAAGGAAGATATCGCTGGAAAGATCACCAAGAACCCACACATCATTATTACGGGCGCAACAGGTCAAGGAAAATCCTTCCTTGCTCAGATCATCTTTTTAAGTGTGGCTTTGCAGAATGTCAAGACACTTTATATTGACCCCAAACGGGAACTTAGAAACCACTACCAAGAAGTGATTAACTCACCTGAATTTGCACGTCTCTATCCTGAACGCAAGAGACAGATCGAGAACTTTAACTTTGTAACACTGGATAGCTCGCTTCCATCAAACCACGGAGTCTTAGATCCTATTGTCGTTCTAGATAAAGAACAGGCTGTAGAGGTCGCAAAAAACATGCTCGAGTTTCTACTACAAGCCGTAGATGATGTCACAATGGATCAGAAAACAGCGATCACAGAAGCTATTAATGCGATTGTAGAAAAACGAGTCGCTGGTGAGAAGGTCGGATTTAAACACGTCCTAAAAGTTCTGAGAGACTCTACTTCCTCTGAAATTGCTTCAGTTGGTCGTTATCTGACATCAATTGTGACGAACTCTATCTTGGAACTAGCCTTTTCAGATGGAACCACTCAAGGACTTAACTACGAGTCACGAGTGACCATCCTAGAGGTCAATAACCTCAAACTACCAAAAGACGATTCCACAAAAATTTCAGATCATGAACGCAACTCTATCGCTCTCATGTTTGCGCTGGGTGCCTTCTGTACCCACTTTGGAGAACGAAATGAAAATGAAGATACCATTGAGTTCTTTGATGAAGCATGGATTCTTATGAAGTCGGCAGAAGGAAAAGCCGTTATCAAAAATATGCGTCGGATTGGACGCTCCAAAAATAATACCTTGGCACTGATTACTCAATCTGTACATGATGCAGAAAATGACGATGATACAACTGGATTTGGGACTATTTTTGCTTTTTATGAAAAGTCTGAACGAGAAGATATTCTAAAACACGTCAATCTCGAAGTCACTGAAAGCAATCTCGAATGGATTGACAATATGATCTCTGGTCAATGCCTATACTATGACGTCTATGGCAATCTCAATATGATTTCCGTACACAACATCTTTGAAGATATTGATATGCTTCTAAAACCTATGAAAGCTACGGTATCATCAAGCCTTGAAAATAAATACGCTAGTTAGGAGGTGAACCCATGCAAGAAGCTTTTGACAAACTAAGAGGAGTCGATATCTTCTCTCTCAAGTCCTATATGGAGCCTACTGGGTTCGCTTCCTTTAACGGGGCTTGGGTTCTGATTAATGAGCTTTTCGTCAACTTCTTCTTTTTCATTCTAAACGCAGTGGTGGGATTCTTTTCTTTGCTGATTCGAATTCTTGAAAAAATTGATCTATACTCTAGCTATAAAAACTATGTGTTTAATGGAGCAATGAGTATCTGGAAAGGATTTATCGGTTCAAATGGGAGTGGTGTTTCCAAGCAATCACTCGTCTCAATGTTGCTTCTGATTTTAGCTTTCTACCTTTTTTATCAATATTTCTTTTCGAAAGGATCCTTTTCAAGAACACTCCTTCATGTTTTTCTAGTTCTCATCCTTGGTTTTGGTTACTTTGGAACAGTTGCAGGGACCTCTGGTGGTCTTTATCTGCTTGATACAATCAATAATGTCTCTAAAGAGGTCACTAAAAATATCACTCATATTAAAGTAGAATATGGAAAAAATAAGACGATCAAAATCGGTGATTCTATGGCAGATAGCTATATAGCAGAAACATCTTATAAAGCCTATGTCTTTGTCAATACTGGACAAGAAAATGGGAAATATAAGAATAGCCAAGATGGGAAACAAGAAACTTTTGATGATAGTAAGGTACTAGGAACAGGCGATAAGAATGGAAACTTTAAAGCAGTTAAATCGAAAGATCGCAATAAATATCTGGATGAACTAGGAAATGGAGCCAATGATGATGGTGAAAAGAACCGGTGGGTTTCAGCTATGCCAGATTTCATTTTCACTCGTATGTTTTATGTTATCTTCAAAATCTGTGAAGCTTTTGTATTAGCGATACCAGTTATTTTGATTCAGATGCTAAACGTCATTGCTCAAACACTTGTATTGATGATGATTCTGCTCTTTCCAATTGTGCTATTGATGTCCTTTGTACCAAGAATGCAAGATTTGATTTTTGGAGTTTTAAAAGTCATGTTTGGTGGATTGCTTTTCCCAGCTATCACGAGCCTATTAACTCTGTTAGTCTTCTACATTGAAAAAATGATTGAAAATATCGTCATTACTGGATTTGATGGTATCCTTAAAACTCTTCCATCCTTGATCATCTTTGGCCTTGTCTTTAAACTACTCATTTCAGTTGTATCAAAAGGACTTGTATACTTCCTTCTATGGAAATACAAAGCTGAACTGATCCAATTCATTCTTGGCTCTAAAGCACGAATGGTGGCAAGTGACATTGGAAACAAAGTTGAAAAAGGAGTCGCAAAGACCAGAGAGGTGGCTTCACAAGTACCATCGAGAAGTCTTTCATCTGCACAACACCTTGGGAACTTTGCCCTAGCAGGTGCTGGTTTTGGAGCTGGGATGATGATGAATGCCAAGAGTCACTTCCAAAATGTTGGTTCTTTCTTTACCAATAAGGATTCAGAGCACCAACCTGATGAAGTGCCCCCAACAGAAACATTTGAGACTCCAGTAAGTCCAGATGCTCCAGAACCAAACATTCCGAAAACAAAGGCAATTCCTGAGAAGGTTAAACCAGTTGAAGAAAAAACACCAACTCCTTCAATGGAATCCCCAATCACAGCGGAGCCAACACCAAGTTCAAACGAAGAATTCCAAACTCTTAAAGAAGAATGGATTTCTCCATTTAAACAACTCCGCATTAATAGTATTGAGCGCAAATTAGAGGAATATAAAGATCCTCAAGCCATGTACAAAGCCCAAGGATCGAATGCTTTCACTCGTGCTTACAGAAAGACCATGACACGAGATGATAAATTGAGAGCCAATATTGAACGAAGAGACCGATTAACAGAACGCTTAAAACAACTTAGAGGAGAATGATATGAATACCAAGATACGCTCAAGAACTGCTTTTCCAAGAGTTCTTGAAGAAACTCTTTATCAAGCCTACCAAGAAGGAAAACGCTCAGTCGATTTCCTTCTTTTGTTTCCAGTCTCAGAACAAGAAAGAGACCAAATCATCCTACAGGCTAAGTCCTATTCAGTCGTTTTAGATGCTAAATGGCGTTTTGGGACTGTCCTGTTCACTGCTTATATAAGACATTAACTAGAAAGGAGATTCGATGAAAAAACTAAAATGGTTTCTATTAGCTGGTCTCATTCCTCTCTTTCTACCAGTCCTCATTATCATTATCCTTATGGGGGCTGTCGGAGGTGGCGGAACAAATGGCTCACCCCAATCCCAAAATGGAGTGACTTATGCGGATCACTGGTCAGATGGAGATCCCTATACACACAACTTACTTGTCCATCGCTTCGGTATTACAGCAGAGCAATTAGACGGCTTTTTAGATACGTTAGGAATCTCCTATGATAAGAATCGAATTAATGGTAAAAAGCTTCTCGAATGGGAAGCTAAATCAAATCTTGATGTTCGTGGAATTGTTGCGATCGCACTGAATGAAAGTTCTCTTGGAACTGCTGGAGTAGCCACTAATCCTGGAGCCAATATGTTTGGATTTGGTGCCTATGACTCCAATCCAGAATATGCCAATAACTTTAATGATGAGGTTGCTGTTGTCGGACTAACCCAACAAACTATCATTGGAAATAAAAACCAAACCTTTAAAATACAAGATGATAAAGCTAAAAAGTTTGCGAATGGAACACTCAATCCAGCAACCGATGGCGGAGTCTATTTTACAGATACTACAGGATCAGGAAAAAGACGTGCCGAAACCATGCAAAAACTGGATGCCTTCATTGATGAACATGGAGGAACACCAAAAGCTCCTGAACAAACTACAGGAAAAACTAGAGATGGTGGAGGAGTCACTTCAAATGATATACCTGTAGGTTATAGTTTGACAACAGCTATTGATACCACAGGATATATCACAAGCACTTATCCTTGGGGACAATGTACCTGGTATGTCTTCAACCGTGGAAAACAAGTAGGAGTCAACTTTGATCCATTTATGGGAAATGGTGGTCAATGGATGAATAAGCCAGGATTCACAACAACCCATACGCCAACAGAACACTCTGCATTATCATTTAGTCCTGGCCAAGCTGGAGCTGATCCAATATACGGACATGTTTCATTTGTGGAACAGGTCAAATCAGATGGTTCAATTCTCGTCTCAGAGTGTAATGTTAAAGGATTAGGGATCATTAGTTACCGTACTTTTGACGCAGAAACTGCAAAACAATTTACATACGTTATAGGACATTAAAAGGATAATTATATGGATATTTTTCAACAAATACAAATAGAAAAAACTAAATACTTCTATTATATTAGGATGCTATAATAATATTTAATAAACATAATGTTTGTGATCTCGAACGAATAACTAAATTTATATTTTTTGAAAGAAAAATGATGGGGTCGCAATTAATTAGAAATTAATTAAAATATTTGATACAATAGTTGTGGTATCTTTTTATATTATTAGTTTTTATATAAAAAGGTTAAAAAGCAATAAATTTTTCTTGACAAATCGGTTTGAAATTGATATACTGCTATAGTTATTATTAATTTTTAACTTTTATAAATCTGTTTAGATTTGTACTTATTTTAATTTGATATTTTATTGTGTACATTATAGTACAATATGTTTTTACAGTTAAATCTGATTAATAATAAAAATACGTGTATTAACAAAAAACAACTCCCAAACATTGGGAGAAGTTTCTTATATCTGAGTAGTTTTCGTAAATTATTGGCGTAATTTACGAAATTTTCCACTTCTTGAATGAAGTGTTACTATTTTCCGCGGTCACATTGAGTACAATTTTTATGTGATCGCTTTTTTTTTATGCTTGTTTGCCCACTTTAAAATCAAATAGTCAAACAATAATTCGTATCCTGGAACTACTCTTTGAGCAAGTGTTAGCCAGAAGTCGGTTCGATCTTTTGAAAAAATCGAACTGTAGAGAAAGCTGCTTACAAAGAGTATAAATACTTTACGGATAGCAATTTCCAAATTTTCTTTACGCTTCTCTGAGATCTTGTCACCCACAACATAATGCTTTTGGTATGTCGGACAAGTAGATTCGAGAATCTTAGGAATTTCCAGGAATAACAAAACTAGAAGTTTTGTGTGATCCAGTTGGTTGAGTGATGCTATAATCAAGCTGATAATAGCTGGTACAATTTTTACAAGTTTGCTTACAATTTTTGTAAGCTTTTGAGTTGATTCTTTTGTCATTTAAATGCCTCTCTATTTCAGCACAAGTCAAGAAGGGAATCAACTAACTACTCAGATTAAAGGATAAAAAGAATAAAAAAAGAAAGCTCGCTTACTGGTTGTCATTGAATAGATTTCCGCATCATAACCAACTGCGTGTACAATAATGTTCAAACCTCTATTAACAAGGAAAGCATAATTGCCCGTAGCTAATTAGATGTTCCATCTAAATACAATGTCATACTATTTAAGCGTCTCTCCTTAATCCTTTTGACTTACTTGATAAAGATAAGTAAGTACATAAATCCTACTGCCGGTAGTATATCATAATCATAAAAATTATGCAAATAAAATTTATGAATTTGCTGAAAATACTTTGATTTCGTATTGTTTTACGCTAAAACCATAGGGCAGTAAGTTAGGACTTAAAAATAAGAAAAAATAATAAAAATATGTAATCTGATAGTATTTTTCTTATGTATGAATCTCTAATATAAAACTAACAATAGAAAGGAATAGATATATGATTCAAGTTGTAGATAAAAATGATTTAATGGAATTGATTGGATATTCTGAAACTCAAGCTAGTAAATTAATACGAAAGGCTAAGAGCCAGCTTGTACAAGAAGGATTTGAATGGTATAAGAATAAACGTATTGGACGAGTACCAATTATTACAGTTGAATCCATTCTTGGTTTTCAAATACAATTAAAAAATGATATAATTGAGGGGAACCTTCAAAGCGCTGTCATGACTGAAGGAGAAAAATAGCATGGCGGTAATTAAACAGGACGATGGACTGTGGCTAGTTGATATTAGTGATGGTAAAAGTTCCTTAACTGGCAAACGTATACGACACCGCAAATCTAATTTTTTAACGAAAAAAGAAGCAGAGGAATATGAGGCTTATTACCGTATCCATAAGTTAAATCAGATACAGAATACAAAAAAACTCACCATTTCCACTCTTTATGTAATGTTAAAAGGAGAAGATGAGCTTCGTGGAAATAAAAGAAGTACAGTAGATACCCAGGACTCATACTATACCCAATATGTATCGCGATTCTTTGAAAATGCTGATATGTCTTCAGTTACCATTCAAGATGTAAAAAAATATCGAGATTGGTTAATCGAACAGCCTAGTGTAAAAGGCGGCACACTTACAGCAACGCATATTAACCAACAAATGATTTTTGTTCATAAATTGTTTGATATCGCTATTTCAAAAGGTTTTAGACAGGACAATCCATGTAATGCTATTCGGAAACTTCCAGAAAAGCATAAAGAAATGTCTTATTATACTCCTGAACAATTCAAGGAGTTTGAGTCCTATTTCGAAGAAAGTGAATATCCTTTTAAACTTCTATATCGTGTACTCATGTTTACAGGAATTCGTATGGGAGAGGCACTTGCCTTAACTTGGAGAGATGTTTTTCTTGACGAGGGATATATTAAGATCCGTAAGTCAGCATATTATCGCAATGGGAAAACACATATTGGATCTGTAAAGACAACTCAATCAAATAGAGAAATCTACATCCATAAAGCTTTTGTGGATGAGTTGAGAACTTGGAAATCAGTTCAAAGTCAGAAGCTGTCTAAGCTAACTGATTCAACAGATGATTTGCAGATTTTCCAATTTTCAGGAGAGCCTATGACTGCTCCGAATGTCTCTAACTTTAGAGCATCATTCAAGAAACGATTGCCAAAAGATTTCAAATTGATTCGAAACCATGATTTTAGGCATTCACATGTAGCCTTTTTAATAAATCAGGGACTGAGGAGAGGAGAAGGAAAGGATTATATCTTTTTCACTCTAATGAAACGACTAGGACATAGTTCTATCAATACTACAATAAATATCTACTCACATTTGTTCCCATCTCAACAAAAAGAAGTCGCTAACGCATTCGACGATTTTTAGAAAAATGGGCAGAAGTGGGCAGTAAAAATTAAGAAAAAGGGTCTAAACCCTTGATACGAAAGGAATCTAGAAAATATTATGATGAATATGCAAAATATGATGAAGCAAGCTCAAAAATTGCAAAAGCAAATGGAGCAAAGCCAAGCAGAATTAGCCGCAACTCAATTTGTAGGGAAATCTGCTCAGGATTTGGTTGTTGCAACTCTTACAGGTGATAAGAAGGTTGTTTCCATTGATTTCAATGCTGCAGTGGTCGACCCAGAAGATACAGAAACTCTTTCTGATATGACGGTGCAAGCCATCAATGCTGCTATTGAAGAAATTGATGCGGCAACTAAGAAAAAACTCGGTGCTTTCGCAGGGAAATTACCATTTTAAGCTAAGGAAGTTTTCATTAATTCAAAAGAGGCTCAGTTTTGAGCCTCTTTCAGATTGAAGACAAAGTCATATTAAAAACTTTCCTTAGGTGAGTACGGACGTCAGCGAACTTCTTCGAAGTTCCAAGACTAATTATTGAGCCTAAGGTCTCAATAATTCCGAGTGCCTGAAACGTTATTGTTTCAGGCACTTTTCTCACTGCGAAAAGTTTTAGTATTTTCTTTCTTTGATATACTAACGATATATTTTTAGGTTTGTGTCAGTAATTTTATTCTTTTCTTAATTCAATGACTTGATCGTATCGACTTTCATTATCAATATGGTGAGCGATTTCTAACACCATCATCGGTAGTGAGAAAATCAAGTCACGAACCATCTGGCTATTTTCTGCGTCAAGAGCTGCAGTTACCTCATCTGCTAATAAAATATCCTTTTTACGAAGAAGGAAGCGGGCTAGTTCAACCCGGACACGTTGTCCGCCTGAAATATTTTCTCCGTTATTAGTGATTACAAAATCAAGCCCATCAGTTAGTTCATGGTCGAGTTTGACCTGTCTCAAAACATTCTCCAATTCTTGATCTGAAAACTCTTGTCCCAAACTGAGATTGTAGCGAACAGTATCATTAAATAGGAAAGGATGCTGGCTGATAATGCCTACCTGACGAACAAAGTGACTTGTTTTAACTCCATCCCTTGTACGACAAGTAATCGTTCCGGCATCCGGCTTTTCTTCCCCTGTGATCATTCGGAAGAGGGTTGATTTCCCACAGCCACTTGGCCCTTTGATGAGGACTTTTTCGCCTTGTCGAATGGCTAGATTAAGATCGCGAAGAATCTCTCTACCATTATAAGATTTACTTAAATGAGAAATTTCTAGTTCTTCTACTTGAGAGATCGAATGATTGTCCGTTTCACTATCATCTGCTCGATTTAAAATTCCGAAAATCTTTTCTGCCGTTGTTTTGGCTCCTTGTACTTCAACCACATCATACATGATATTTTGGATAGGTCCTACCAGTTGACCAGCAGCAATATACATAGCAACCAGGCTAGCCACTGAAACATGATGACCCTGCATAGCAAGGAAGAACCCTAATACCAAGGGGAGTACTTGGCTCAGAAAGACCATAAAACCATTACAAAAGAAAACAATATTATGGGTAAAAGCAAACCTTTGAATAGCTCGTTGATAACGAAGATTGATATTCCAGACGCGCTGAGAATTTTCAGGCAAGGCTTGATTCATCCGCAAGGTCTGAGCCCCTCGAATACTATCAGAGATTTGGTTATGAACAGCTGTTCTTCCCTGAGACATTTCATCCCCTGAATTCTTTAGCTTATTATTCATCAAGAATTGTGGAATGGGACGTAAGATCGTGAAGAAAACAAAGATAGAACCCAATAAAACATTTTGGGCAATGATATAGATCGCCGTAATCAGTGCCCCAAATCC
>NZ_WMZF01000014.1:0-7721 GCF_009717775.1 Streptococcus parasanguinis
ATTACGCTGTTTTTAGTCCAACTGAAATTCATACTTTCCAAACCAGGTCTTAAGAAAGCTCGTAAAGCATCACAATTCTCAAAACGTTAATCAATACGATTATATCAACGTTTACAGACATTCAAGAATTATTTCTTGGATGTCTTTTTTGTTTCAAAAAATCAAAGTTCACCCCAAAATTCACCCCATATTCACCCCATCAATTTTTTAAACTACGAAAAGCAATATCACCTACAGTCTGATTGACTTTATCTTTGATATTAACGTAAGTTTTTGTAATCTCTTTATCACTATGAGTAAGAGCTTCTGAGAAGGCTTCAAGAGAAACACCTGCTTGTTTAGCAAGAGTAGCACCAGTATGTCTTAGTTTGTGTGGTGATGCTGGTGCTAATTCGGGATGTCTTCGTCTGACTGATTTCATCTTGATAAAACTTAAAATTTTTCTAATTATAACGAAGCATAGTCAAAAAGCTATGACCTCTATATTCACAAAAAAATCCAGACCAATACTAGTCCAGATTTCTTGTCTATTAAACATTCTTTTCAAAGAATGGAAGAACGGCTGTAACGGCTTTGTCAACGCAATTATTTAACTGTGAGAATCCGACGCACATAAATTTTAAATGGCGTCTCAGTCACATTTAAATTTATGAGACGCTTAGACGTTAGGCTTTCAATTTGTCAAATTTTGCTTTGACATTTGCCTTGAATTCTTCAAGTTTAGCCTTGCGTTCGGCTTTACGTTCAGCCTTCATTTGTGCACGTGCCTGGTTGTAGAGGTCTTCTTGGACTTGCAGAGCTGCTTCGATTTCGGCTACGACGGTTGCTACATCCCAACGCACGATTTGGGTGTCGTACTTGGTGAAGTAAGCATCGATGACTGCTTCGTTGTTTTCTTGCACCAAGGCGACAACGGCTGTTTCGCCGTCGATCAATTTTTGAGACACAACGTCAATCAAGCCAGCTTCTGCCGTATCAACGGTATCACCAGCAGCCAAACCATAGAGGCTGCCAATACCATAACCAAACAAGACGCCGATAGGACCACCCAAAAGCCCGATAACTGCACCGAGCAAGCCACCTTCTAGGGTTGCATCCGTCGTTGAATCTTCAAAGTCATAGCGTTCTTTTTCAACGATGTGACCGTTTTCATTTTTGACCAAGGCGATTTGAGCAACCTTGGTCGTCTGAGTTTGGCGGAAAGCCTTCAAATCCGCAAAGGACTGATAAGCTTCGCTTTCAGTGTTAAAGACTGAAACTACTAGGTTTTCCATAGTTAGTACCTCTTTTCTAAATATATACGTTCATTATAATACAGTTTCAATCACTTTTCAATCATTTTAGTGCGACATTTTAATTGATATGTCGCGTTTATCAGCGTCAAAGAACAGTTTCAGGCAGCGGTATATCTTTGCCATATCCCAGCCCAGACACTCTGGCGACTCTGAGTGATTATCAAGAAAGGCGTCCAGCAACATCTTAAAGCCTCCCGTGCAAAAAGTAAATAAATAGTGTTTTTCCTGTATGCCTGTCACACGGCTAAAAGACCGCTTGACCAAATCTTCCAGAAAATTATAGCAGATATTATGTACCAGCTCTGTGTAGCGAGTCTGATGAGCGTGCCGAATCACATCGACACTTTTATAGAATCTGCCAACTGTTTCCTTATGGTCGAATCCTTGAAAGAAGTCGCTTTATTCGTCGGTCAAGACAATTAATTTGGCTGGTGCAACTGATTCGCCAAGCTATGAACAAGCAATTATTACCTTTTGAAAGCAAAAATGGCAATTATGAAGGTGAAGCTACTCAGGTCTTAGTTCTTCTATCCAATTACTATGCAGACAAAAAACTATTTGATGAAAATACAGATGAATATGGAAATATCTTGATTTTAAAGGATTCATCCATCATTTCTAAATTATCGGCTATCCCAGATTTATTAAAAAGGGGATCTAGTAGGTAACAATAATATCGAATATATCAAAGTACGCAATATTAGGATTTCTTCAGAGGTTGAGTTAGAGTCAGATGTTGATGGGGATAAGTCGGATAATCTGCCAATAGATATAAAAATACTAGAAAACAGGCTTGAAAAAGGCTCGTAAAGCTAGCCAGTTCTCTAAACGTTAATTCGTTGCTGGACAGCAGAATACAAACGAAAACACTTTGCATCTTGCAAGGTGTTTTTTGTATCAGAACTGGCGGTGCGCAATTAGGATAGCTCTAGCGACTTTAGTCGCGTAGAGATATGCTATGCACAGTTGCCCCAAGAAAACAATGCTTCTTGGTCCACCCTGTTAGACAAGCTTCAAAACCAAGGAATCCAACAGATTTCTCTTGTAGTTACAGATGGCTTTAAGGGGCTTGAGCAGATTATCAGTCAGGCTCACCCATTAGCTAAACAACAATGTTGCTTAATTCATATTAGTCGAAATCTAGCTAGTAAAGTGAAACGAGCAGATAGAGCGGTTATTCTGGGGCAATTTATAATGATTTATCGTGCTGAAAATTTAGAAATGGCAGGACAAGCTTTAGAGGACTTTCTCGCCGAATGGAAACCAAAGTATAGGAAAGTCATGGAAAGTCTGGAGAAGACGGATAATCTTTTAACTTTTTATCAGTTTCCCTACCAGATTTGGCACAGCATGTATTCGACAAACCTCATTGAGTCTCTTAACAAAGAAATCAAACATCAAACGAAAAAGAAGGTTCTTTTTCCTAATGAGGAGGCTCTGGAACGTTACTTAGTTACGTTGTTTGAAGATTATAATTTCAAGCAAAGTCAACGAATCCATAAAGGGTTTGGTCAATGTTCTGATACACTTGAAAGCTTATTTAATTAACACTCCGTAACTCTACTTAAGTGTTTACACATAATTATTTACAGTATCAAAAAATAAAGTATATTGTTTTCATCATAATATAATTAAATATCAGTATAGAGAATTTTATCTATATATCAGATATCAGCAATTGCTTTTGCTGTCATTTTTCGCTACAATAGTTACAAGGAGGAAATAAACATGTTAAAAGAAGTATTAAACGTCGCAAAAGTTGCGAAAAAATCATCTCTCTTCTTAGGAGGGGTAGCATTTGGGACGCTTGGCTTGAAAGTCTTAGCAAGTAAAGAAGCTAAGAAAGGCTATTCTAAGGCCTTGGCTAAAGCTTACAAATTGAAAGATGGACTGGATGCATCTGTTTCTGTTGTAAAACAACACGGTGATGATGTTTTACAAGACGCTAAATATTTATACGAACAGGAAAAGAAAGAAGAACAATTAGATAGCCTGACAGGTGAATAATATGTCTTTTAAAGTGCTACACAGAGGATATCAACATATCCGATTATCGTCCTCGTTTTCACTGACCTTGGATATTCAAGATTATCTTCGTTCCTTGGCTAAAGATGAAAAAGGGATCGACTCTATTCAGTTTTATATGGATCAGCAGCACTTTACTCTACGTATGAAAGAAGGCTTCTCTGTATTAGAAAATGCAGAGGCCTTTTTAAAAAAAATTGACAAGGGGAAAGTTTCGGACTTGATGACTCTTCCCATTCGTAGAGAAGAGAGTGCTTATTCAATTGTATCGGGTGCAGCGATTAAGCGTTTGCTGTTTCGAAGTTTTGTACCCTACCCTATTCGTTATATTTGGACTTGTTATCAGGCTTTGGGTTATGTCAAAGAAGCCTATCAAACTTTAGCGCGCAAGGAACTAACCATGGAGGTCTTGGACTGTTCGGCCATTTTGTTGTCCTTGTTTATGAACCAATCCAAGACAGCTAGCAACATCATGTTTATGCTTGATTTGGGTAATCATCTGGATCAGTGGTCTTTAAAAAAAACAGCAACAGATTTGGAACAAAGCCTTCTTGCTAAAGAAAGTGATGTTTTCTTAGTGCGGGGAGACATGGTCATCAGCATCAAGAGTTCTGATGTTCAAGTAGGTGATGTATTAGTTGTCTCCCAAGGTAATGAAATCTTGTTTGACGGCCAAGTGGTTTCAGGATTAGGCATGGTCAATGAGAGTTCCTTGACTGGAGAGAGCTTCCCTGTTGAAAAGAAAGAGGGAGATTCTGTATGTGCGAATACTGTTTTGGAAACAGGAGAGTTAAGAATTCGTGTGACTGATAATCAGATAAACAGTCGTATTTTGCAACTCATCAATCTGATGAAAAAATCTGAAGAGAGTAAGAAGACAAAACAACGTCATTTTATTAGGATGGCAGACAAGGTTGTAAAATATAACTTCTTAGGTGCTGGTTTGACTTATCTGTTAACAGGTTCGTTTTCAAAAGCCATTTCCTTTTTATTGGTGGATTTTTCATGTGCTCTAAAAATATCCACACCTGTAGCCTACCTTACGGCCATAAAGGAAGGTCTAAATCGAGAAATGGTTATTAAAGATGGTGATGTATTAGAAAAATATCTGGAAGTGGATACTTTCTTGTTTGATAAAACGGGTACCATCACGACGAGTTATCCTTTGGTTGAAAAGGTTCTTCCTTTCGGAGATTATACTGAGAAAGATATTTTAAGAATAAGTGCATGTTTGGAGGAACATATCTATCATCCTATTGCCAATGCAATTGTTAAACAAGCTGAAATTGAAGGCATTGAACACGAAGAAATGCATGGCAAGCTTCAGTATGTTGCAAGCAAAGGGATTAAATCGCAAATTGATGGTCAATCGGTTGTCATTGGAAATTATGTACTAATGCAAGACGAACAGGTAAGAATTAGTTCTGAGCAGCTGGCCTTGATTGAGCAATATAAGACTCATTACAATTTATTGTTTTTGGCTTATAAGAAAGAATTAATTGGGATGTTTTGTATCCACACTCCCTTGAGAAGCGAGGCGAAAGTTGCATTGAAAAAGCTAAAGCGCCAAGGGAAAAAACTGATTCTGGCAACTGGTGATACGTTGGCTAGAACAGAAGAGTTGGTTAAAGATCTGCCATTTGACAACGTTTATACTGATTTAAAACCAGATGGTAAGTTTCAGTTGGTTCAGGAATTACAGAAAGCTGGCCGAACTATTTTGATGGTTGGAGACGGGTTAAACGACTCTGCTGCCTTGACGCTTGCAGATATTGGGGTTGTGATGAATGAAAGTGCTGATATTTCTAAGCAGATGAGTGATATTTTATTATTAGATAATCGTTTAGATTTCTTCGAGGAATTGAATTCTTTATCTGAATCGTTGCAGAAATTAATTCAAAGAAATATTCAAGAAACAGTTGTAATAAATGGAAGTTTAATTGGATTTGGGTTGTTAAATTGGTTAAGCCCATCTAATCTTTCGATATTGCACAATCTGACTACTTTAAGAATCGTCCTTCGTAGTCTTTCTATTAAAAGTAGGTAAGAGACCGAGAAGCTGAGGTTATAAAAACTAAAAGGAGTTGTCTCATTTGAGAATAACGGCTCTTTGTCAACTGTAGTGGGTTGGTGGAAAATTATACCCTGGAGAGGACCAAATTGGTTCTCTCCTTTTAAATATTGAAAAAACCATTGGCAGTGGACATACTTTAAGACTATATATTTCTGAAACTAGTTTCACAATACAAATATTGACATGCAATTATTAATTGGTGGATTTTAAGTTGACATCTACAAAGTTTAATGTTAAAATACATTCAAAAATATATTTGAATGAGGTGCTTTATGGTTCAAAATGTTGTTACTTCAATAATCCTGTATTCTGGGACAGCCGTAGACTTACTTATTATCCTAATGTTATTTTTTGCCAAAAGAAAAAGCAGAAAAGACATCATTAACATCTATTTAGGACAATTTCTAGGCTCTGTTAGTCTAATATTGCTAAGTTTGCTTTTTGCATTTGTCTTAAATTATATTCCTAGTAAAGAGATTTTAGGTTTACTCGGTTTGATTCCAATTTTCCTAGGCCTCAAAGTTTTGCTTTTAGGAGATTCTGATGGAGAAGCTATTGCAAAAGATGGTTTGCGCAAAGATGATAAAAACCTGATTTTTCTAGTCGCTATGATTACTTTTGCAAGTTGTGGTGCTGACAATATTGGTGTTTTTGTCCCATATTTTATTACCTTAAATTTAGCGAATTTGATAGTGGCTTTACTTACCTTTCTAGTCATGATTTATCTCTTGGTTTTTTCTGCCCAAAAATTGGCACAAGTCCCTTCTGTTGGAGAAACTTTGGAGAAATATAGCAGATGGTTTATTGCCGTTGTTTATTTAGGATTGGGGATGTATATCCTGATTGAAAACAACAGCTTTGACATGCTAAGGGCTGTGTTAGGCTAGGAGAAAAAATTATGAAAAAAGATAGTATCTGTCAAGTGGATGTTATAAATCAACAAAATGTTATAACCGCAACGAACTACCTTGAAAAGGAAAAAGTCCAAAAATCACTTCGTATTTTATCAAAGTTTACCGATAATAAACAGATAAATATCATCTTTTATCTCCTTGCTGTTGAAGAACTCTGTGTCTGTGATATAGCCTGTTTACTAAATCTCAGTATGGCATCTGCCTCTCACCATCTTCGTAAACTAGCCAATCAAAACATCTTGGATACTAGAAGAGAGGGGAAAATTATATATTATTTTATAAAAGATGAGGAAATCAAAGACTTTTTTAATCAACTAGGATAACAACTATTTTTACTACTTTATCATGATTATATATAGGACTTATCTATGAAATTTTTTGATGAAAATTACTCACAAGAAAGACTACTCGTAGCAATGGATGAATATTTCTAAAGTTAAATAGAATATGACAGATACATGCTTTTTAGTGTATCTTGTTTGTACTCAAAATATGAAGTGACTATCCAATATTTAAGATTAATAAATATTATACGATGAGATAGAATACTACAAAATGAAAGGCAATGTAATCCGATGAAGAAAGATAGATTAATTGCATTGACAGATGCTGTTCTAGCAATTATTATGACCATTTTGATTTTAGAGTTAGAAAAACCAACGACACCAAGTCTTCAAGCTTTTTGGGATTTACGGCAAAATTTCTTTGCTTATTTTCTTTCCTTTTTCTGGTTGGGATCGTTATGGATGGCACTAAATACATTGTGGGAAAAGGTTGAGAAAATTTCCCCACAAATTGTTTGGTGGAATTTGTATCTTTTATTTTTTGTTTCATTTATGCCCTATGCTACTGGAATAGTTAGTAGTCATTTCATGAATCATACGGCACAGCTCTTTTATGGACTGATCGTTATTGTTTCAACGGTAGCAAACTGGTTTTTACATAAAGTAATTGATAAACCCAATATAGATCAGAAAGAATTACTTGAAGCTACCGCACAATATAGGAAGTTATTGATACCTGACCTAATAATTAAAGGAGTGGGATTGATTCTGTCCTTAATTCTCTATCCTCCGATTATGATGTATAGTGTTTTAATTGCGGCATTTTACATCATAACTTTAAAAACACTATCCGAAAAAAGAGTGAATAACTAAAAAACGGTGACCAAAGTTAGGTGTATTATTTTAATGCTTAGAGACCTAAACTATTCCCTATTTTAAAAATATTGATTCAGATTTTATGAAATTAAAAAGTAGATATTGTTCAGAAAATCCTTGATATTACGCTGTTTTTAGTCCAACTGAAATCAATACTTTCCAAACCAGGTCTTAAGAAAGCTCGTAAAGCATCACAATTTAGTAAACGTTAAAACTTATTTAAACTTATTGAAAGCATTTCGTATCAAAAATA
>NZ_WMZF01000015.1:0-2690 GCF_009717775.1 Streptococcus parasanguinis
AAAGCTCGTAAAGCATCACAATTTAGTAAACGTTAAAACTTATTTAAACTTATTGAAAGCATTTCGTATCAAAAATACGGGATGCTTTTTCTGTTCACCCCAAATTTTTGTAACTAGGTGATACTTGAAATTAATACAAATTTGGTTGTTTTTGATAAATCTAAGCAACACTAAATGATGAAGTGAAAGGGGATGAATCTTTGATAGTATTCATTTATTGTGAAATATGATATATTTATTAATTAGATGGATGAATACTTCTAGAGTTAAATATAGCATAATAGGGACAGACTTTTTGGTTTATTTTTGTTTGTAGTCGGATTATGAAAGAATATCCAATATTATGCGATAAGATAGAATGTTACAAAAAAGAAAGGGGATGCAATCCGATGAAGAAAGACAGATTAATTGTATTGACAGATGCTGTTCTAGCAATTATTATGACCATCTTGATTTTAGAGTTAGAAAAACCAACAACACCAAGTCTTGAAGCTTTTTGGGATTTACGGCAAAATTTCTTTGCTTGTTTTCTTTCCTTTTTCTGGTTGGGATCGTTATGGATGGCACTAAACACATTATGGGAAAAGGTTGAGAAAATTTCCTCAGAAATTATTTGGTGGAATTTGTTTCTACTCTTGGAGCGGCAGGAGTTCTCTTTGGAGAATTTCATGCCATCCAAGATACCAGTCTGAATGATGTGGTGGACCGGATCTATATAAATGTCAAGGATTTACCGTTTCAGTCCTTGGGAGCTTTAGCTAATATCCTGTCTGATGTTAAGAAGGGACTGATTCAAGACAGTCATATCTGGTCTTTCTTCCAGTCATTTTTCAAACAATATCAGTTGATAATCAGCTTAAATCAGATCTATCAGTTTGTCTATCTTTCTCTGATGGAGATCATGTCCTATCTTCACTTTGATTATTGGAAAAAACGGCTCGGTCAGGAGCTAGTATGAATAAGGAGAACAAATGAGACGTTTAAAAATGTTATGGCATATTATACAGGTTACGGGTTTTACTCGGTTTGCTCTGAGTTTTGTGACCTTTGTTTTTGGGTCAGGAGGCGTGCTTTTCCTAGTTGAACCTGCTATCACAAATTACGGAGACGGTCTTTGGTATGCTTTTGTGACTTCGACGACTGTCGGCTACGGGGATCTCCTAGCTGTGACCTTGATTGGAAGGATTACCAGTGTCTTCTTGACGATTTATGGGCTCATATTTTTTGGCTGTTTATCAGCTGTTATTATTAATTATTATACCGATTTAAATAAGGAAAGAGGAGAGGACAAATGACTGCCAATTATTCAACACGGGAATACCGTGAGAAATTATACGATGACCTTCATGTTCGATTGAGAGATACAGCGATTTTGATGTGTGCAATTTTTATTGCCTCTATCGGTCTAAATATGAATTCAACAGCTGTTATTATTGGAGCCATGTTAATTTCACCTCTCATGACACCGATTGTTGGACTGGGATTCGGTTTAGCTATTTTTGATACGCGTTTAATCAAGCAATCTCTAGAGGTTTTATTGACTCAAGTGTTGGTCAGTTTGCTTGTCTCGACTCTGTATTTCTGGATTTCTCCCTTGTCTTATGCAAGTAGCGAGTTGATCGCACGAACCTCTCCAACCATTTGGGATGTTCTCATTGCTATTGCTGGTGGGATTGCTGGTGTGATCGGTTCAAGGAAAAAAGAAGCAAACAATATCGTGCCAGGAGTAGCCATTGCTACAGCTTTGATGCCGCCTATCTGTACTGCTGGCTATGGTTTAGCTAATGGGAATGTACGATTTTTATTGGGCTCTCTATCTTTTCTTGATCAACTGTGTCTTTATCATGCTAGCCAACATTGTTGGAACAAGAATTTTGATGAGAAAATCTCCTTTAACTTCATTTAAAGAGCTGAGCATTAAAATGAGAATTGGCTTGATTTCTTTGATTGTATTGTTGATTCTTCCAGCTAGCTATTCGGCAGTTACTCTGACAATAGAACAAGCGCGCAAAGAAGGGATCAAACAGTTTGTAGGAAAAGAGTTCGCCAATTATACGGTTATTAATCAAGTCTACAAGTCAAGTAACAATGAATTGGTCTTGACGGTTGTTGGAGATCCGATTTCAGAAGAAGAATTAGAAACACTCCACCAAAAACAAGCCTCTTACGGTATTCAATCTGTTCAATTGAAAGTGAATCAAGTTCAGAACTCGCCAACATTAGATAGTGAAGCGACCAAGGAATTTTATGAAAACATTGACAAGTATATTGATCAAAAACTCTCTGAAAAAGATTCACAAAACGATCTCGTAAAAGAAAATGAAGCAGACAAGGATTGAGGACAATGAACTGAATCGGTTTTTACGCCGTGTTTTTCTTGTATCTTCCTCTTTCTTACTTATAGCAGGTTGTTTTTGCTTGAATAAGAAATAAATTAGAAGTTCTATCATCTAAGAAAAATGATGAAAAAAATCATTTAACTAATGGTGTGAACGTTTAGTGTTTATCAGCTCCATTCTCTGTAATTTTGGGGGTAAAATCCACACCATTTAGATAAAATTAGTTGAATTTGATTGGAAAAACGCTTTTATAAAAGCGGAGAAAAGTCTTGATATTACGCTGTTTTTAGTCCAACTGAAATTCATACTTTCCAAACCAGGTCTTAAGAAAGCTCGTAAAGCATCACAATT
>NZ_WMZF01000001.1:0-836969 GCF_009717775.1 Streptococcus parasanguinis
TCTTCATAAGTTAATTTCATAATAAAAACACCCCAAAAGTTAGATTTTTTTCTGTCTAACTTTTGGGGTGCAGTTCAGCAGTCACGCCACAGACACAAAAAGAGATCAAGGCCTACTTCAAAAACTCTCTCTGGTACGGCTTTACAGGAACTCCGATCTTTAAGGAAAACAAACGCAAACAAGTGGGAGACCTGGCTCAGACCACCCACCAACAGTATGGCGACCGCCTACATGAATACACGGTCAAGGAAGCTATCCATGATGGAGCGGTTCTGGGCTTTAAGGTAGACTACCGCAATACCATCATCTCTGATCTCCTAGAAGAAGAGATCCCAGACCAGGCCTATGAGGACAAGGAGCACATGCTAGAGGTTCTCGATGCCATTCTCAATAAGAGCCAGCAACAGCTCAATATCCCTAAAGGGGTCGGAAAGAGCTATGAAGCTATTTTGACAGTCAAGTCCATCCCACGAGCACAGGCCTATTACAATCTGCTTAAGAGTATTCTCGCTGGCAAGGAACGGGTCAAAGTTTCCGAGCGGGTCAAACAATACCTACCAGATTTTCCAAAATTTACCATCACCTACTCGGTGACTGAAAATGAGGAAGAATCCATCGGCTACCAAGACCACATGAAGCAGGTCATGGAGGACTACAACCAAGAGTTTGGTACGCATTTTAGCCTAGCGGATCTGCGGGGCTTTAATAGCGATATCAATAATCGCCTGGCTAGAAAGCAGGACAAGTACCTTTACCGCAATGAGCAGTTGGATCTGGTCATCGTGGTCGACCGTCTCTTGACCGGTTTTGATGCACCTTGTCTTTCTACGCTCTTTATCGATCGCAAGCCTATGCGCCCACAGGACTTGATTCAGGCCTTTAGCCGGACTAATCGGATCTTTGATGACAAGAAGCACTTCGGCCATATCATCACCTTCCAGCGCCCTCAAGCCTTTAAGGAAGCCGTCGACAATGCCCTCAAGCTCTACTCCAATGGGGGAGAAAATGAGGTCCTAGCACCAAGCTGGGAAGAAGAAAAGCGCAACTTCCTAAAAGCCTGGGCAGAGTTTAAAGGCCAAGTCACAGACTTCGAAGAAGAGGGAGTCGCCCTCGAGCAGGCCCAAACGGCCCAGCTCCGTAAGGTCGCCAAAGCCTATCAGGTCTTTGACAAGTACCAAGCCTCGATCCGCGTCTACTCAGAGTATGATAAGGAAGAGATCTATCGGGAAACGGGCCTCAGCGACAGCCAGCTCGAAGCCTATCTGGGCCTCTATCAAAATATCCTGGCGGAGATCAAGAGCAGGGATCCAGAAGTGGACAGCGAAGACGAGCTGGACATCCACTATGAGCTGGAGTCTGTCCAAGTCGATGAGATCAACTATGCCTATATCCTCATGCTGATCCAAAGTATGATCCAGCAGGAGGAAAATGAGGAGCAAGCTCTCAGTGACAAGGATATCGCAACTGTGGATAGCTATATCGAGAGCCTGAACCGGACCAATCCAAGTCTGGCGGAGATCATCCAAAACCTCTGGACTCAAGTCCAAGAAGAGCCCGAACGCTACCGAGGACAATCTATCACCGGAGTTTTGGACCAGATGATCGAATCCGTCATCGATAGCCATATCGAAAGCTTCGCCAAAAACTGGTATATCGGAGCCGACGAACTCCGCTACTATATCCAACACTACCGCAAGGGTGCCAAAAAACAAGCCGGCGAAAGCCAGTTGACCAAGAGCCAACGCTACAAAGACTACAAGGCAGAAGTAGCAGACGCCCTCAACCCACTCAGCTACAAAAAACAAATCAAAGAAGCCTATACCCAACTGATCGAAGAGGTGATTGAACCGCTGAGAGTGGGGAGATAGAGGAGTGAAGAAAGATTGATTATGAAATAGAATTATAAATAATTATTTTTATTTGCAATTAATGTGAAATGTTGAAGATATATGGAAATAATTTTTATTTCTAATTAATTAAATGAGTAATTCTTTCTATTAGAACAGGGATAATTATTTTGTATAAATTTAATTATTTTATATAACAATACAAATAATAAAAAGACAATTTCTAATATTATTTTTTATATTGCATACTATTATTAATTTTTATTTAAATTGTAATTCTATATTTGGAACAATGATACAGGAAGGAATTATATGTTAAAAAAACATCAAGTATTCACGCCAATAAATTATGTATACAATTTGCTAGATGCTGTAGATTATAAGTATGATTTATTTGACAAAAAAGTCCTGGAAAATTCTTGTGGAGATGGGCAAGTTTTGTCTGAGATTGTTACAAGATATATAAAGGATAGTTTTGATTTTGGTAGAGATTCTCAGTTAATAGCACAAGGGCTTTCAGAAAATATTTTTGGTTTTGAAATTGATTTACTTCAGTATAAAAGGTGTATAAATAATTTAAATTCTATTCTTCATAAAAATGGAATTCCTAGTGTAAATTGGAAAATTTATAATGAAGATTTTTTACGTTGGATACCGACAGATAATTTTGATTTTATTATAGGAAATCCCCCTTATATTACATATTCTGAACTTGAAGAGAATGAAAGATTATTTTTGAAAGAACAGTTCAAATCATGTTCAAAAGGAAAATTCGATTATTGTTATGCTTTTATAGAAAAAAGTCTAAATTTATTGAGTGATAAAGGAAGGATGGCTTATTTAATTCCAAGTAGTATTTTTAAAACAGTTTCTGGTAAAAGATTACGAGAAATTATGATGGAATATATAAATGGCATTATTGATTTCAGCAAGATTAATGTATTTGATAAAGCTTTAGTTAAGTCTTCTATTATTAGATTTGATAAAACAGATAAAAATGGATTAATTATTTTCGACGATAGTTTAACCCAAAATAGGATTTTTATAAATAAAAAAGATCTTAGTGATAAGTGGATTTTATCAAAGCACAATAGTATAAATAAAGAGTATAGAAGATTTGGAGATTATTATACGGTAACACATTCTATTGCTACTCTGTGTAATGAAGTCTTTCTTTTGAAAGATGGATCTTACTCTCTAAAACAAAACGGAGATATTGTTGTTAACGATATAATTTTAGAAAAAGAACTTATTAGAAAAGCATTCTCTCCTAGGTCAGTGACCTATGGAAAAAATGAATTAATAATATTTCCCTATGAGGTTATCAATGATGAAGTTTGTAAAATAAGTGAAGATAAAATGATAACTAATTATCCTAATATTTATTCTTATTTACTTAACAATAAAGACAATCTCCTTAGAAGAAAAAGAGATAAAGGTTCTCAATGGTTTGAGTATGGTCGAAGCCAAGCTATAAATGGGATATTTACGATTAAATTGCTCATATCGACAGTTGTAACAAATAATGCTAAAGTTCATGAATTAGAAAAAGAAGATATTGCATATTCTGGTATGATTGTTAAATCTAAAGGTATTGATTGTTATTCTTTGGATTATGGTAAAAAAATATTAAGTAGTGATAATTTTCTTGAATATGTTAAAAATATTGGAATTCCTATAAATGGTAATTCTTATCGAATAACTTCTCAGGATATTGAAAATTACACTTTTTAGGAGGTTATAGAATGGTTGAAAGTTTGAGTTATGTTGTTGAAGATAGTACGTTAGCAGAGCTTTTGGGAAAGCAAAACTTTTCAACGGATGAATCTGCTATTTTAGAACTTGTGAAAAATGCATTTGATGCTGGAGCGCAGACTTTAAAAATTATATTTTCAAATAATCTTCTTACTATTGAAGATAACGGTGTTGGAATGGATTATAACGATATAAAAGAATATTGGATGCACGTCGGAAAGTCCCATAAAGTTAATAAGATTGTTGAATTTAACGGTGTACATAAAAAAATGGCAGGCTCAATGGGGATTGGTAGGTTTGCATTGGCACGACTTGGAGAAGATATTGAGTTACAATCAAAAAAAAATTCTAGTAGAGGTGTTATTTGGAAGACTAATTGGGAGTCATCTACGATTGATTTATTAGATTGTGATTTTCAAGGAACAAAGATATTTATTGGAAATTTACGAGAGCGGTGGACAAAAAAAAGAGTTGAGAAATTAAGTGTTTTTTTGGGTAGGGTATACCATGATAATGTAATGGAAATAATACTTACGTATAATGATGTTAGATTTCCTGTGTATCCTATTTTCCAAAAACCTAAACTAGGAATTAATTGTTTATCATCTATAAAATTCAGCTATGATAGTAAAAAAATGAAACTGACTACTCATATTGATTCAGATGAATTTCGATCTGAGGTAAGTGAAATAGTACCTGATGTAGACATTAATCATGCTTCTTTTGAAGACGATCTGTTTATTGAGTATCAAAATAGAAATGATTTGATAGAACTTATAGCAGAGGAGTCTGTTGAACCGATTTTTGATAAGTATAGAACAGATAATTATTTGAAACAGATTCTTAAAGATATAGGTGATTTTTCGGGAGAATTATATTTCTATATAAAACCTTTGAGGGTCGATTTAAATAGATATTTATATAAACATTTTACACTTAAGTCGCCAATAAAAGGAGATGGTATTATTCTTTATAGAAACTCTTTCAGTATTTCTTCATATGAAGGTAGTAAAGATTGGTTAGGAATAGGAAAAAGAAGTAGGAAATCTCCTGCTGCTGCTTCACATTTATCAGGTGCATGGAGAGTTAGAGAAAACCAGATTTCAGGTAGAATTATAATTGACAAAGATGAGAACCGATTTTTAAAAGATTTGTCTAATAGACAAGGTTTAGATGAAAATATTTATTATAATTTTTTTGTAGAAATTATTATCAAATCTATTAGTAGATTTGAAAGATACCGTCAGTCCATAATCCGGTCTCTTGCCAAAAATGAAAAACAGGCTTTTGAATCAAACAAACTAAACATTGTTGATTCAATTGCAAATAAACAAAAAAAATTGAGTGAGTTAACTGATGATGATTTCAATACTTTGTCTTTTGAATTACAAGAACTTCGAACTAATGAAAAAAATAGTGAAAGAATTAGAATAGAAAAGGAGGAGAAATATAAATATGATGTTCGTTTATTAAATGTGTTGGCAACTATAGGATTGAAATCTTCATCAATAGCACATGAACTTAAAAATGATAGATTAACAATAATCTCTAGCATACCTAGAGTAATTGAACTGTTAAAAAATAAAGGTATTTGGGAAGAACTAAATTCAACGACTAATAAAGTTGATTGTATTCCTTATTATTTAACAAGAACATTGAATATAAATAAGAAAATTTTTTCTTTTATAAATACAATGTTATCTGAATTGGAAGTGAAAAGATTCAATAAAGAAAATAAAGAAATAAAAATTAATATTAAAGATGAGATTGATAATATTCAGAAAAACTGGGAAAGAGATTATGGTCGTTTAAAAATTATCGTTACAATTAGTGAAGATATAGAATTTCAAACATACAGTGATGTAATCCAAGTAATATTGGACAACCTTATTTTAAACAGTATACAGAATAATGATAGTAAAGAAAATTTAATGGTGAATATTTTAATAAATAAAGATGGTGAGTTTTTAAAATTTAAATATTGTGATAATGGGAAAGGGTTGAATGAGAAGTATAATCAAGATCCAATGAGTATTTTAGAAGTCCATGAAACGTCTAGAGAAAACGGTCATGGACTTGGTATGTGGATTATAAATAATACTGTGATTGACTCAGGAGGAGAAATCACAAAAATTTTTAATGAAAATGGATTTAATATAGAATTTTATTTAGGTGAAAAGTGATGGAAAATATTAATATAGTTTATGTGGATGATAGTCCAGATATTTATCTAAATTTATTTTTGCAATCTTATTATAATAAAGATGAAATAAACTATTCATCTATTATTTTTGGACAAGACGACTCTTATAAAACATTGTTAGAAAATCAAGCTATAAGAAATGCCAATGTTGTTATTATTGATTCTAGGTTGTTTGAAAATAGAGGGGTTGGGGCTGTTTTTTCTGGTGAAGAATTTAAACTAATTTTAAAGAAGATCTTTCCTTATATAGAAGTTATTGTTATATCTCAAAAGGCGATTGGAGAAGATTTTCAAACAATTGAAAAATATGACTTAGAAGCTGATGTGAGTGATGTTGATGATATTCAAAAGTCAGCATTTGATTTCTATTCTCGTGAAATTATACCTTTGATAAATAAAAAAATACAGAATGTTATAGAATTTAGAAAAATACTTGAACGGATTCAAAATGAGAAAATTGAAATTGATAAATATTTGGTAGAAAATATTGAAAATTCAATAAAAGGAACAGGTGAGTATGATCAGTTATCTTCGGAAGATTTAGATAAAGTTATTAAAGAGTTTCAGATGTTTGTTTCAAAAATAGAAAAAGAATAGAGTTAAAGATGAATATGATGGATTATAGACTTACTAAGTTTGAAAAACAGAAGTTGCACGATATTAAAAAGAAGAAAGGAGTTTTGTTAAGGAATATCAGAATTGATCATCCTAGTGCAAAGAATTTTTATAGACTAGTTCGTAATAAATACAAAAAGGAATTTATGGAAGTTTACGATAATAAATGTGTTTATTGTGGCGTTTCTTTAGATTTAATTCCGAAGAAAATGTTTGAGATAGATCATGTTGTTTATCAAAAATCTCCTAGATTTAATAATTGCTTTAAAAGAAATAAAAATGGGATGAGTAACCTTGTATTATCGTGTTATGATTGTAATCGAAAAAAAACTGATTTTAGTATAGATAGAGATATTGAGTATATATTGCATGGTGATTATAATAAAATTAAAGAAGTATTCCATAGGGATACAAAGAATTATACTATTGTAATAGGTAATATTAATGATCTATCTCCCACTCAGCAGAAAACAATCAGAGATTTTTATAAATTGTTAATGTTAGAAAATTACATACATAGATTAGATTACTTATTAATGTCAATGTATGATTTGGCAAACTATTTGAACTTAAACGGGAAATCATCATCTTCGGAGTATCGTACTTTATTAAATTGTATTAATTTACTTCAAAAAAAAAGAAATGGATATTAAAAATGAGAAATAATAATATCCCCAAAGTTAGATTTAAACAATTTGAAGGTCTATGGAATGAGGATAAAATTGGAAATATAGTTTCAATTTCTGCTGGAGGAGATATTGATAGGTCTAAATTAAAGAATAAAGGGCAATATCCAGTTGTTGCAAATGCTTTGACAAACAAAGGGATAGTTGGATTTTATGACGATTATAAAGTGAAAGCTCCTGCGGTGACTGTTACAGGTCGTGGAGATGTTGGATATGCAGTAGCTAGACATGAAAATTTTACTCCAATTGTTAGACTTCTAACTCTTCAATCGGAAAATATTGATGTTGATTATCTTCAAAATCAGATTAATTCAATGAGAATTTTAAATGAGTCTACGGGTGTTCCTCAACTAACAGCTCCCCAACTTGGGAATTACAAAGTGTATTATCCCGAAATAGAAGAACAATCGGCCATTGGTTCCCTCTTCCGTACCATCGACGACCTTCTGGTTAGCTATAAGGACAATTTTGCTAACTACCGATCTCTCAAGGCGACCATGCTCTCCAAGATGTTTCCAAAAGCTGGACAGACGGTACCTGAGATTCGTTTGGATGGATTTGAAGGTGAGTGGGAACGAATCAAACTAGGTGAGTTTTGTGATTTGATTACAAAAGGAACTACAGCAAAATCGCAATCAGAACAAGGAAAGGTCAACTTTGTCAAAGTTGAAAACTTGAAAGATAACGAAATCTATCCCATTGTTAAAATTTCAGAGGAAGAACATTTGGGAAGTTTGAAGAGATCTATATTATGTGAAGGAGATATATTATTTTCGATTGCGGGTACTCTTGGTAGAACTGCAATTGTTAGAAATAATATTCTTCCGGCTAATACAAATCAAGCTCTTGCAATTATTAGAGGATATAAATTAGATACTTATTTTTTATTAGTAGTATTATCTGGAGAAGTTGTGAAAGATTATATCCGAAAAAATCCTACAGTAGGTGCACAACCAAATTTGTCCTTGGAACAAGTTTCTTCTCTAAAAATACAAGCTCCTTCCATGGAAGAACAACAAGCCATCGGCTCCTACTTCTCAAACCTTGATAACCTCATCGCTTCTCACCAAGATAAAATTTCTCAGCTAGAAACACTTAAAAAGAAACTCTTACAAGATATGTTTATCTAACCTTCAAAAATGATCCTTATCAGCAACTATATGCACAGCATTTTTCGAATAGTATAAGTGAGCCCCTTTGATCCTTTCGAAGGTGCTCCTTAGTATTTAATAACTTAAAAGTATTTACTTTTAATAACTTTAGAGTTATAATGAATTCGAAAAGGGGTTGCTTTGTGCACGCTATTTATTTTTATAAGGACAAACAGGGGAATCAACCGGTCTTAGACTACATGAGGGAGTTGACACGTCGCGATAATAAGGACAGCCGGATCAAACTCAACAAGCTCAACGACTACATCGAGCTTTTGAGCCAGCATGGAACGCGTGCTGGCCAACCCTACATCAAGCATCTGGATGCGGAGATTTGGGAGTTGAGACCTTTACGGGATCGGATTTTATTCGTGGCTTGGCTGGATGGTAGCTTTGTCTTACTGCATCCTTTTGTCAAAAAGACGCAAAAGACACCTAGACGAGAGATCGAGAAAGCCAAGCGAGAGTTGCAAGATTTGAAGGAAAGAGGGCTAAGAGATGAAGAATAGTGCCATCGGCAGCAATTGGAAAGATGTGAGAGCAGAGCTCTTCACCAAGGAAGAAATCCTGGAAAGTGACCTGCGAGTCGCGATTATGACGGAGCTGATCGAAGCTCGGCATGAAAAGGGCATTAGCCAAAAGAAACTAGAAGAACTCAGTGGAGTCAGTCAACCGGTCATCGCTCGGATGGAGACAGGAAAGACCAGTCCTCAATTGGACACGGTTTTGAAAGTCTTAGCTAGTCTGGGCAAGACCCTCGCCGTCGTCCCACTGGAACAAGAAAAGGTCTAAAAGAAATCAGAAAGAATTACTATGGAAACAACACAAACCTCCCAGGCGCTCTACCAAGCCCTGTGGAACTCAGCGGATGTGCTCCGCTCTAAGATGGATGCCAATGACTATAAGTCCTATCTCTTGGGGATGATTTTTTACAAGTACCTCTCAGATAAGTTGCTCTTCTTCGTGGCGGAGACCATGGAAGAGGAGACAGAGAGTCTGGATGAAGCCTTGGCGCTTTACCGAACCTACTATGAGGATCCAGACTCTCAAGAGGATCTGATCTCTGTCATCACAGATGAGCTCAACTATGTTATCAAGCCCGACTTGACCTTTACGGCCTTGGTGGACCGGGTCAATGAAGGGACCTTCCAGCTGGAAGATCTGGCTCAAGGCTTCCGAGACATCGAGCAAAGTGACGACCTCTATGAAAACCTCTTTGAGGACATTGATCTCTACTCCAAGAAGCTAGGGGCGACACCTCAAAAACAAAACCAGCTAGTGGCTGCCGTTATGAAAGAGCTAGCAGTGCTGGATGTGGCAGGTCATGCGGGAGATATGCTTGGAGATGCTTATGAGTACTTGATTGGTCAGTTTGCGACCGACTCTGGTAAGAAAGCAGGAGAGTTCTATACGCCCCAGCCTGTAGCCAAGCTCATGACCCAGATTGCCTTTTTAGGGCGTGAAGACGAGCAGGGCTTTACCATCTACGATGCCACCATGGGATCAGGATCCCTCTTGCTCAATGCCAAGAAATTTTCTCACCAGCCTCAAACCGTCCAATACTTTGGTCAGGAGCTCAATACCTCTACCTATAACCTTGCTCGGATGAACATGATCCTACACGGGGTTCCGGTGGAAAACCAGTTCTTGCATAATGCCGATACGCTGGACGAAGACTGGCCGACCCAAGAGCCGACCAACTTTGATGGGGTCCTTATGAACCCACCCTACTCAGCTAAGTGGTCCGCAAGTTCCGGCTTTCTCCAAGATCCTCGCTTCTCCCCATTTGGCAAGCTCGCGCCTCAATCCAAGGCTGACTTCGCCTTTCTCTTGCACGGTTATTACCACTTGAAACAAGACAATGGTGTGATGGCTATCGTCCTTCCTCACGGGGTCCTTTTCCGTGGCAATGCTGAAGGAACCATTCGCAAGGCCTTGCTGGAAGAAGGGGCTATTGATACCGTGATCGGTCTACCTGCCAATATCTTCTTCAATACTAGCATCCCAACGACGGTCATCATTCTCAAAAAGAACCGGACTAATCGGGACGTTTACTTTATCGATGCTTCTAAGGAATTTGACAAGGGCAAGAACCAGAACATCATGACGGATGCCCATATCGAGAAGATCCTTAAGGCTTATAAGAGTAGAGAGGACATGGATAAGTTTGCCCATCTGGCTAGCTTCGAGGAGATCGTTGAGAATGACTACAACCTCAATATCCCGCGCTATGTGGATACCTTTGAGGAAGAAGAGGTAGAGCCACTGACAGATATCGTGGCCAAGATCAACCAAACCAACGCCACTATTGAAACCCAGACAGCCTCTCTTCTAGACATGCTCAGCCAGCTTCATGGAACAACGCCAGAAGCCGATGCCGAACTCAAGAAATTTGTCGAGGAGTTTAAGGGGTAAGGTATGAGGAGATGGTAGTAGGGAAAGGATATTCCCAAATTTTTTTCGAATTATAGAAGTAGAGGGACCTTCCCTCTATTTTTTATCGAAAAGGAGCAGGGATGCAAAAGAGACACGAGCATGTATCGCCGACCTTGGACATCATGGCCAAGAAGATTTTTAGTTTGCCGGAGGTGACGACGGCTTTTATTCGAGACATTTTGGAGCTGGATGTAGCGGACGCTCAGATTGTGGAGGGAAGCCAGCCCCACAGCATGGCCTATGAGGAGGATGACTTGTTCTCCACTGCGGTGGATGTGAGAGCCAAGCTCCATGATGGAACCGAGGTGATCATCGAGATCCAGATTCGCAAGCAGCAGTATTTCTTGAATCGGTTCCATTACTATTTGGCCAATCAGCTGGTGGAGAATGTGCAAAAACTGCGCCAGCAAGGACAGACACATAAGATGTACGAGCAGATGGAGCCCGTCTATGGGATTGCGATTTTGGAGAAGTCGCTCTTACTAGACGAAGAGGCCGCCATCAACAAATACTGGCTGACCAATAGCCGGTCTGGCAAGCAACTCAAGGCCTATTATAAAAATGGTAAGCACCAAAATCTTCTGCAGGTTGCCTTTTTAGAGCTAGACAAGTATAATAAAGATGAGAACCTGACAGATGCAGGCAGACAGTGGTTGGAGTTTTTTGGGAATCTTCCCTTTACAAAAGCTCCCAGTCAGGCCGTTGCCCACGCAGATTCATTATTAGATTCATCTAGCTGGACCAAGGAGGAGAAGACCATGATAGACGAGCGTATTCGGATTCAAGAAAATTATGATATGACCATGGAGACGGCGATTGATGAAGCGCGAGAAGAAGGTTTGGAGCAAGGTCGTAAACAGTTGGTATGCGAGATGATCTCACGAGGAATGACACCTGATCTGATATCAGAGATGACAGGTTTGTCGCTTGAAGAGATTGAGACACTGCTTTCCTGAGTCGTTAAAAGAGGCAGTGCCTCTTTTCTTTTTTGAAAAAACTTGAAAATTTTCCCATTTTTTCAATCCGCCTTTCTAGAATTGTGGTAGAATAGAGTCAACAAAGAGCTATCCTCACCAACAGTGTGATCGATACTAGAAAAGAGGATTCTGATGACAAGAAAAATTGGTATTATTGGTTTGGGGCATGTGGGTGCGACCTTGGCCCACAGCATGATTTTGAAACACACCTGTGATCACTTGGTCTTGATTGATACCAATGAGAAAAAGGTCAAGGCAGATGCCTTGGATTTCTGTGATACGGTTGCCAATACGGGGTATCCGGTGCATATCACGGTCAATGACTACGCGGCTTTAAAAGATGCGGATGTGGTGGTGTCGACTCTTGGAAATATCGAGTTGCAGGCTAATAACACTGATGACCGTTTTGCAGAGCTTCCCTTTTCCAGCAAGCAAGTGGTGCAAGTAGCGCGTGATTTGAAGGCTTCTGGCTTTAGCGGGGTCTTATTGGTAGTGACCAATCCGGTCGATGCCGTCACTCAACTCTATCAACAATATACTGGCCTTCCAAAAGAACAGGTGATTGGGACAGGGACCTTGCTGGATACAGCTCGGATGAAGCGTGCAGTCGCTGATCGTTTGCAGGTTTCTCCTGCTAGTGTATCAGGCTACAATCTTGGTGAGCATGGAAATTCTCAATTTGTCGCTTGGAGTCAGGTCCGTGTCAAAGGACATGCTATTACCGATCTCTTCTCTCAAGAAGAGCTTGACGCCATCAACTACGAGTCCTTGCGCGGTGGCCACACGGTTTTCTTTGGCAAATTCTATACCAATTTTGGGATTGCAGCAGCAGCCCAACGCCTGGCAGAAGCTGTGATCAATGATAGCCACGAGGAAATGCCAGTGTCTAACTATCGTCCAGAATATGGAACCTATCTTGGCTACCCAGCGATCGTGGGTCGAAAAGGAATTCTTGAACGATTGGATTTGCATTTGACAGAAGAAGAAAAAGAAAAATTACTCCATTCAGCCGAAACTATCAAAGAAAATACACGAAAAGGATTGGAGCACGCATAAAAGTGAGGGGGGTGGGCAAAATCTGTTCACCCTTCGATGTATAATAGGCATAAAAGTATGACTCAGTGGTTGATTGGTATCTTTGTTCGCTTTTTAAGCTCCAAAGATAACCTAATGAGGGAAACAAAGTTTCCTTTATCCACAACCTTCAACAGTCTCCGAGACTGTTGAAGCTATGCGGGGGTGGGAAAACGAACTCTTTTTAACTAGTCAGAGTTCTTTCTCACTCCCTTTTTTCTGCAATTTTTTCGAATGGTATAAGTGAGGGGATTCCCTACACGAAATCATTGGAGGTTGCTATGAAGAAACGACACGAGTATGTATCGCCCACCTTGGATTTAATGGCAAAAAAGATTTTTAGTCTGCCGGATGTGACAGCCAAATTTATCCGCGAAGTATTGGATCTGCCAGTAGAGTCCGTTGAGATTTTAGAAGGAGACCAGATCCATGAGCAGGGGTTTTTAGGAGATCTTCCTTTTGAAACATCCGTTGATGTAAGAGCAAGGCTAGATAGTGGGCTTGAAGTCATCATTGAGATTCAAGTTTTGAAGCAAGAGTATTTCTTGAATCGTTTCCACTATTATTTAGCCAATCAACTGGTAGAAAATGTCCAACGCAAGCGAAAGAAAGGAGCGACCCATTCTATGTACCAGGAGCTGGAGCCGGTCTATGGGATCGCTATCTTGGAGCGAAGTATTTTTCCTCATTTAGATTCACCTGTCAATGTCTATGAAATGCGCCATACGGTAGACGGGACACCTCTTTATAGCTCTCGAAAGGATGGAGTAGCTCATAATATGTTAAAGGTTGCCTTTTTAGAGTTGGATAAGTATAATGAAAGTAGAGATACGGAGTTGAATGCTCACTGGAGACAATGGCTTGAATTTTTTGGCAATCGCCCATTCAGTCATCAACCAGATCAAGTGATCGAGCAGGCAGAATCACTCCTGATCCCATCAAATTGGACAAGGGAGGAAAAAGAAATGATTGATGAACGGATTCGTATCAGAGAAAATTGGGAAATGAGCATGGATACCTTTCGGAAAGAACAACTGGAAGCTGGATTTCAGAAAGGGTTGAAAAAAGGTCTTGAACAGGGACTCGAACAAGGTCTTGAACAAGGTTTAGAACAAGGTCTCGAGCGTGGTATCGAACAGGGATTGGAACAAGGCAGACAAGAAGGCATGGAGTTGGGAGTTCAAGCTGGTCAGCAGTCTCTGATTCAAAAACTATCTTTGAAGGGGATGAGTATCGAGATGATTGCTGAAATGACGGATTTATCCAGCGAATCCATCAAAAAAATGTTGGCTACGGATTCGTCTGACGAGGAGTAGTAGCGTGAACAGAATTTTGGGAACAATGAAACTTCGAGAATTACCTTGCTGAGAAAAAAGTAGTTCTAAAATGGATTGTAAAGATCGTCAGGAGTTCGTTATTTTTGGATCTTGATCCTCTACAGATTTATACGGTTATGATTTATTGAAGGTTGGAAACTTTTATCCAACCTTTTTTTCTCACTCCTCTTGCTCCTCACCTAGTGAACTGGAATAGAAGTTTAAAAAAACGAGTTGTAATCCTTGACATTACATTTCGAGCCTGTATAATAGCTATTGTAATAAATAATCTTACAACAGAAAGAGGAAACAACTATGAAAAACATTTTATTTATTGTCGGATCCCTTCGTCAAGGATCTTTTAACCACCAAATGGCTAAGAAAGCAGAAAGTCTTCTTGAAGGAAAAGCAACTGTGACTTACTTGGACTACAAGGACATCCCAATGATGAACCAAGATTTGGAAACACCAACCTTGCCAGCTGTACAAGCAGCGCGTGATGCGGTTCTTGCTGCGGATGCCATCTGGATCTTCTCGCCAGTTTATAACTTTGCCATTCCAGGCGTGGTGAAAAATCTGATCGACTGGCTGAGCCGTGCCCTTGACCTATCAGAAACTCGTGGTCCATCTGCCCTTCAAGACAAGATCGTAACGGTTTCTTCAGTAGCCAATGCTGGACACGAACCAATGTTTGCGGCTTACCAAGCGCTCTTGCCTTTCGTTCGGACTCAAGTGGTTGGAGAGTTTACTGGAACAACCGTTAACCCAGAAGCTTGGGAAACAGGTGAATTGGTCTTGACAGATGAAGCGGTCGCAGGACTGGAAAAACAAGCACAAGATCTATTAAAAGCATAAGAAAAGCTGAGACAGAAGTCTCAGCTTTTTAGATACTAAAGAGTTGTCCGAAGAAGTATGTCACACCCATGGTGAGAAGGCCAATGATGAGGTTGCGAAGCATGGCTGGCTTGGTTGGTGCTTTTCCCAGTTTTGCACTGGTATAGCCAGTGAAGATCAAGGATAGTCCAACAACGAAGACCGTCACCGGAATGCGATAGGCAGTTGGAAAGAGAATGATAGAGAGCATTGGAGGAAGGGAACCAACCGAAAAAGCAAGGAAGCTAGATGCAGCAGCATGCCAAGGATTGGTAAACTCCTCGTATTCGATACCATATTTCTCTTCGACCAGGGCTTTGAGGGGATGTTTCAGAAAGGCCCGTTCTGTCAAAATCTTTGCGGAAGTTTCGCATTCTCCATTTTGAAAATAAGCGTGGTAGAGAGATTCTCTCGCTAACTTGGGATCGCGATCCAATAAGGTTTGTTCGCGGTTCACAGCGGCTTCTTCCGTGTCTTTTTGTGTGGAAACAGAGACATACTCACCGCCCGCCATCGAAAAGGCACCTGCCAGAATCGCCGACAAGCCAGATAGGAAAATGATCCAGATGTTTGGTGTGGCACTGGCTACCCCAATCACCACCCCAGCAATAGAAATAATCCCATCATTGGCCCCGAGAACAGCAGCTCTCAAGATATTCAAGCGGTCGCTAAATGATTCATCTACTCCATGTTTCATTTCAGTCATACAATGTCTCCTTCATCTTGTTTAGAATGATTATAAATAAAATACAGAAAGAAAGCAAGGATTTTAACTCAAATGATAAAAGTTCGACAATTTAATGAAATTTAAGTTATAATCTTTGACATTGCAAGCAAAAAAGAAAGAATAGGGAATACGCCTATTCTAGCAAGGTTTATTTAGCGGAAGTGGCCTTACCTTTGAAGATCCTGATAGCATTGTCACGCGGGTCAGAAAAGGATAATAAAAAGGGAGTGGGAAAGAACTCCAACTAATTTAGAAGAGTTCGTTTTCCCACCCCCGCAAAGTTGATTAGGTCTTCTTTGGAGCTTAATTAAGCGAACAAATACTTAGGAAACTTGCTTCGCAAGTCCTATCTACCACCTCAAAGCAGTGCTTTGAGCAATCAACCACTGCGTCATACAGTTATTTCTATCAAAGATCGAAGGCTGGACAGTTTATTCCCAGCTCCTTTCTGATGAGAAAAATTAATTCGTATCTTGTTCTTTCCCAACAACCCAAAATAAGAGAAGGAGTTGGAAGATGCCTAAGGCAAATAGGACCATAAAACCGTTGCGACTTCCTTTAGCAGTGGCTTGGGTGAAGTCCATCTTTTGATTAGCTTGGCTCATGGCAACGATCAAGGAAGCCAGGGTTGTTCCGACAGCGCCTGCAAATTGTTGCAGAGTGTTAAAGATCGCGTTCGCATCGGGTTGCTCTTCCAGAGAGAGTTGTTTTTGTCCGTTGGTCAAAATATTGCCGAAGGCCAGTCCCATACCGGTCATGAAGATCATGTAAAAGATAAGAATCAAGCCATTTGTCAGCTTCAGGGCAAAAAGGGTGAAGTGGAAATGGGCCAGAAGGATTAAAACAGCTCCAAGGAGAATCGGTTTACGGGCGCCCAACTTATCTAGAATGAGACCAGAGAAGGGAGCAAAACCTGCTCCAATGATGGCTCCTGGAAGCAACATCAAGGCTGCAAGCGTGGTACTCGAATGGTTGACCAATTGGACATAATTGGGCAAGAGAAAACTCATGGCAAGAGAGCCTAATTGGAAAGTGAAAAAGGCAAGAACATGGCCAGTGAGGAGATGGTTCTTTAAGATGGCTAGGTTGATAATGGGAGTCTCTAACTGATTGGACCGCCAGACTAAGAGAACCAGTCCCAAAAACCCAATCACCAGCCAACCAAGGACAGAAAAACTAAAGAAAGCATGATCAGAAAGACCGTGAATCCCTAAAATCAAGCCTAAAAATGAAGCAATAATGGCGAGAAGGCTCATGATATCAAGGGTTTCTCGTTTGACTGTACTGATTTGTTCAATGGAGCGAAGTCCTGCAACTAGCGAAGCTAGAAGGATCGGGAATTGAACCAAAAAGATGGACCGCCAACCGAAGTTAGCCGTCAAGAGACCACCGACAGTAGGCCCAATGGCGGGAGCGATGGCTGTAATCAGGGTCCCCACTCCCATCATGAGACCGATCTTGCGTTTTGGGACCTGCTCTAAAATGATATTAAACATCAGAGGAAGGGCAAAACCAACCCCCATTCCTTGGACCAATCGACCCAGAACCACAAAGCCAAAACTTGGAGCTAAGAAGTCAATGAGAACACCTAAGACAGATAAGAGATTTCCAACTAAAAAGATGGATTTCATTTTGAAGGAGCGTTTGAGGTAGGCAGATAAGGGGACTACACAGGCAACCACTAGAAGATAGATGGTGGTGACCCACTGAACGGTTGCGGTATTGATTTCAAATTCCTTCATCAATATTGGGAAGGTGATATTCATGGCAGTTTCTCCAGCCACCCCGCAAAAGGAAAGGATCCCTGTTGCAAAAATAGCGTATAGGACCTTGGCTGAAATTTTTTCTTGTGACATCGGTGTCTGATTCCTCCTAAATCTTCCTAAAGATATGGACTATGGTATAAAATCGGATGAAAATCCATGGAAACGATTTGATTTTCCGTCAGCTCCAATCGCTAGGAGCATAGCAAGACCAACGGTAACCTGATCCATCGTTTTGTTAGCTAACAAATAGTATAGAGGAAATGAAGACCCCTGTCAAAGAGTTTTTGAAAAGTTTTGAAAATATTAACAGCATTCTCAAAAGACGATGCTTCTCCAAACGAAAGGAAAGGCTCGCCAGTATGATATAATAAGAAGAAAGCAGTAAACGTGAATAAGTCAATCAACTCGAACAGGAGGCCCCATGACCAAGTATTTAGTCCAGAAGTTTTTCTGGTTACGAGAAAAAAGTTTGATTCAAATTTCCCAGAAAACCCTGGTTTCCTTATTTCCTTTTTTCCTATTTTCAGGAATCGTTCGGGTGATTGCCTTATCGGTCTTCTCCGATCGAGGCTATATCCATCAGCTCTTTTCGATGGATAGCTGGTTGCCATGGGATCAGGCCATTAGTCAAGTCCTCATTAATTTTTCCAATTTTTTAGGAGGTCTAGCTGGGCTTTTAGTGACCTACTTCGCTGGAAAATATACAGCTGGGCACTATGGTAGAAGTACAGGGACAGCTGGAGTGACAGCTCTTTTGGTCAGTCTAATAGTAGGCTCTCAGGAATTGTTGGTGGGCCCCCTCCATGACGGGCAACTGACGCGTATCAACTTACCTGCGACGACCAATATCATCTTAGCGATTTTTTTAGGCTATCTAATCGGGCAAATCTTTCGTCTATCCAAGGCTAGTGACGACCAGATTGTGGACAAGGATTTCATCTATCAGCCCAAGACTGTGCGTCCCATTTTCTTGTCCTTAGTTCTAGGGGTCAGCCTCAATCTTCTTTTGGTTCTTGGAAATCAATTTAATATTTTTCAGACTATCCGACAGTTCTTGGCTTCTCTAATGGTAAGCAGTCATCATCTGCTGTCCACCTTTGTCATGGGACTATTTAGTGGGCTATCTGCTTGGTTTGGTAATAGTCAATCCTTTGCCTTGAACTCAATTGCGGATGATAACTTTGCTTTGGAAAATCTTACCTACGCTGTGACGCATCATACAACGACAGGCATTCCTCATCTCTATACCTTGACCAATTTGTACCGCAGTTTTGGTCTGGTAGCTGGAATTGGAGCCGTCCTAGCGCTTTTGGTTGCAATCTTATTGGTTTCACGAAGTCAAAAGGACAAGAAAGTCAGCCTCCTCAGTCTGTTTCCAAGTCTCTTTAACAATGGGGCTTCTTTCATGTTAGGGATACCGGTCCTTCTCAACCTGCTTTATGTGATTCCCTTTTTATTGATCCCTTTGGTGAATATGGCGATAGCAGCTGTGGCTTTGTGCTTCAAGCTGATGCCTGCAGCCGTCTATCCGGTGCCAGATGGGACTCCTAGCCTTCTTTATGCTTTTATTGGAACGGGAGGAAGTCTGAGAGCCTTAGCTGTAAGCCTTCTTTGTTTTGCCGTCGATGTGCTCCTTTATCTACCATTTGTCCGCATGGGAAATCGTATCCGAAAAGATTTAAAAGTGAAAGGAGAAAGCGATGAAGTCATCTAAAAAAACAGCGATCGTCCTTACTTTGGTCAGTCTTTTCTTGATCGCTTTAGCCATTCCTTCTTATAGCTGGACTCGGACCAATGTTTCAAAAATCGAGAAATTTTATAATTCCAAACTGTCTCCCATCATCATGATCCCGGGAAGCTCTGCGACAGAGAACCGCTTCGATGGCTTGGTGACCAAGCTCAACCAAGGCCGTCAAGGAACCAAACACAGTCTGCTTAAGGTTAAGGTTTGGAATGATGGGCATATCACCTATAGTGGTAGTATTGATGCCAAGGACAATGAGCCGGTAATTGTGGTTGGTTTTGAAAATAACAAAGATGGCTATAGCAACATTAAAAAGCAAGCCAAACTATTTAATCAAGCCTTCGAAGCCCTTCAAGAAAAATATAATTTTAATAATTTTAAGGGCTTGGGTCATTCCAACGGTGGCTTGATTTATACAGCCTTTATTGAAAATTATCTAGGGGATTATGATGTGGATCTCAAGACCCTTATGACCATCGGAACTCCCTACAATTTCACGGAGACCAATATCAAAAATAAATCTGAGATGTTGGCCGATTTTATCAAAGGAAAAGAAACCATCCCCAAAACCCTTCATATGTATTCAGTAGCAGGGACCATTACCTATGATTCAGATGAGTTGGTCCCAGATGCCAGTGTTTCTGCTGGGAAGTATATCTACCAAAACCAAGCAGCTAGCTATACGGAGATTACGGTGACGGGGGAAGATGCACAGCACTCGGACCTTCCAACCAATGATGAGGTAGTTGCCTTGGTGAAAGAGCATATTGAAAGTCAAACGGATCGTCGAGCCAAACCGAATAAAATAAACTAAGTGTGAAGAAGGGATTCCTTCCTCACCTTTTTTTTAGTATAATAAAGTTTAGTATGAAAATAAGGGAGATTATAGGAAATAAGATGAAAAGAAAAAAATGGGTGCAGTTAGGAATAGTGGCTTCGAGTATGGTCATGTTAACAGGATGTTACCAAAGATACCAACGTCAGTCCAGTCCCAAAAAAGAGGCTGCAACAAGCCAGACTTCAGCAAAGAAACAAGCGAAAAAAGCAGATAACAAACAATTATACCAGTCTGTTTTTTCAGACTACCAAAAGATTTTTGCCACTTCAAAAGATTTAGATGCCATTTCCAAATTGAATGATGCATTAGCTAAAGAAGATCGGATGATCAATAGCTGGGTGATCGAGACCGTGATCAATCAGCCAGATGCCGTTCGCTATGCCTTTAAGGACTTAAATAACGATGGGGTAGATGAGATGATCATCGCCAATCAGCAGACCGATGGAAGCTACTTTGTGACAGGAGTTTATTACCTCAAGGACCAAAAACCGACTCTGCTAGCTGAAGGTTTCGTCGCTGGACACGGTGGAGCGCGCAATGCGACGACCCTCTATCAGGGAGGAGAAGTCTTAGAAGTCAGCTGGATGTCAGGAACTGGCCGTGGGGTAGCTGTGCTTTCACGGATAGAAAAGACGCCTCAAGCTGCGACCAAAGTCCAGGAAGAAGAAGTCCAAGTACCTGGTTCAGATCTGAATAGCCTCTTTGGAAAATCGGATGAGAATAAACTGGATCTCAAGGCTTTTGACTGGCAAACTTTTGACAGCGCACCATCAGAGGGAAATAGCCAAAGCCAGGAAAAAACGCCTTGGAATGCTGAAAAATCAGCAAAATTGGCAGAATTTATGAAGACCTGGGGAGAAAAGATGGGACAACCCAACTATCAAAAAGGCATCGCTGGTGGTGATGTAGGACCAGACAACCTCTATACTCTAGGGGAAAATAGTAAGATGGATGCCATTTATACAGATACCGGTCAAGGAAATGCCAAGTACCGCATTGTAGAACGCTATAGCAATTGGGACAAGTATCCAGATGTGCATAGTTATTTCTTTGCCATTACAGATACAGGAGAAGGCATTGTCTTTCATTCTCCAACGACCAATGGTGGAAAGATGTATCTAAAACCAACGGACAACAAGGAACTTCAAGAAGAATTTACACAGTTGCTTCATCAATAAAAAGAAGAATAAGCCAGAAAACGACTGTTTTTCTGGTTTTGTTTATCCCAAACAATGAATAAAAAATACAAAACAAACGATATTTTTAGGATATAAAATATGTTAAAAACTAGTGATAATCGGCGGTATATATGCGTTTGAAAACAGAAAATGTTTGACAATTAAAGGAAAATCATTTAAAATATATTCATTCTTTATTTATAGGAGAAAAAAATGAAAAAACTTCTTACAGCCGGTGTGGCTCTCTTGTCAGTTGCAACGTTAGCAGCTTGTTCTGGTAAAACTGCTTCAGAATCATCAAGCAAAGATGCAAAAGCTTCTTCTAGCAAAGTAGAAAAATCATCTACTTCAGAAAGCAAATCAAGCAGTTCATCAAAATCATCTAAATCAGCAACCTCTTCTGTTAAAATTCCAGAAATTGTCTTGTTGACTGATGATGAAATCGATAATGCCAAAACAATTGGTGATATGAAAACTCTTTATAGTAAATTAGTGGATAACTATAAAAAATATGCTCAAGATATTGGCGATCAAATTCCCGAATCACTGAGATCTAAATATACTCAACAAGTGGAACCAGCTCTCAAGACATTGGACGAATCAAAAACTCAATTTGATACAGCACTTTCAACTGGTGGTTCAGATGATACGGTTGTTCCTGAACAAGGGCGTACTGTTTTTGTACAACAATTGAAATCTGGACGTGACACTATGAAACAAGCTCTTGAAAGTGCATATAAATCAATTGCGCCATTGCTCTCTTCATCAGCTGAATAATCAATGAAAAAAATAGGGTAGGACCTCAAGTCCTAGCCTATTTTTGCTTTCTTACAAAAATGTAAGAAATAAAGGGGGAAATGTAAGGTTATGTTATGGTGAAAGCGTTTCAGTTTTAGTACAATAGATTTGTAAAAAACGATTGAAGCTTTTATCGAGCTAGAAAGGAATGGACCATGACCCTACTAGACGTTCAACATATCAAAAAAATTTACAAAACCCGCTTTCAAGGAACGCAGGTTGAAGCCTTAAAGGATATTCACTTCACCGTGGAAAAGGGTGAGTACGTGGCTATCATGGGGGAATCAGGATCCGGGAAATCCACCCTCCTCAATATCCTAGCCATGCTGGATCAGCCGACGGAAGGGCGGGTCTACCTCAATGGCACCGATACCTCAACCATCAAAAACAAGGACGCCTCCAGCTTCCGCCGGGAAAAACTAGGCTTTGTCTTTCAAGATTTCAACCTGCTCGACACCTTATCTGTCAAGGACAATATCCTCCTGCCCTTGGTCCTTTCCCGCAGACCAATCAAGGAAATGATGAGTAAGGTCGATAGCGTGAGTCGGGAGTTGGGCATTCACCAGCTCTTAGAAAAATACCCTTACGAAATCTCTGGTGGGCAAAAGCAACGGGTAGCCGTAGCACGGGCCATCATCACCTCACCTGAAATCCTTCTTGCGGATGAGCCAACAGGGGCGCTGGATTCCAAGTCTTCGGCAGCTTTGCTAGATGTCTTTGAAGATATCAATACCATGGGGCAAACCATTCTCATGGTGACCCACTCAACCGCAGCAGCAGCTCGGGCCAAGCGCGTGCTCTTTATCAAGGACGGGATTCTTTACAACCAGATCTTTCGTGGGGAAAAGACAGAGCGTCAGATGTTCCAAGAAATCTCAGATACTCTGACGGTCATGGCGGGAAAGGAGGATCCTGATGTTTAAATTAACAAGTAAATTAGCACTTTCCAACCTCAAACAAAATCGCAAGTTGTATTATCCTTTCGCTATAGCTGTCATTTTAACGACCATGATCCTTTATAGTTTTATCGCCTTGTCATTGACCCCTCATTTAGAGGATTCTTACGGAGGGGGATCGGCGAGAACTGTTCTTGGTTTTGGCAGTTTCGTCGTCCAGCTGGTCGTCATCATTTTGGTGGCTTATGCCAATGGCTACGTCATGAAAAATCGTTCCAAAGAACTGGGACTCTACAGTGTTCTGGGAATGGAGAAGAAGCATCTCCTCATCATGACCTTATGGGAATTGCTCTTCTTCTATGTTCTCACAGTTGGAGTAGGACTGGGTTTGGGACTCTTGTTTGATCGCTTGATTTTCGCCTTGCTTCTAAAATGTATGGGTTTACCAGTCGTCATTCAATCAACCTTCCAGATAGAGGCTGTTCTTAACACTTTACTTGGGTTAGCCTTAGCTTTTGGCCTCATTCTCTTGTTGAATTCTTTCCGCCTCTTGCGCTACAGTTCCCTCCACCTTATGCAGCAAAAGAAAGCAGGAGAGAAGAAGGGACGCTTCTTGCTGGTTCAAACTCTGTTAGGACTTGGGCTCTTAGGAATTGCGTTTTATATAGCGCTAACCGTTGAGCGGCCAGTTGCGGCTGTCCAAGGATTCTTTATTGCCGTCATCTTGGTCATTCTAGCGACTTATCTCTTATTCAACGCAGGCTCTATTACCTTCTTAAGATTTCTCAAAGGTCGGAAATCCTACTATTACAAGCCAGAGAATTTTATATCTGTCTCCAACTTAATAGCTCGGATGCGAAAAAATGCAGCGGGCCTTGCGACCATTAGTATTCTATCCACCATGGTCTTGGTCACCTTAACCGGGTCGCTCAATATCTTTATTGGAGGGCAGAATTACCTAGATACGGTTTACCCTTCTGATTACATGATTAGTGTGGGGCATATGCCTTCAGATGCTGAAACAGAATCGGTTATTGAGGATGTTCAAGCTCAAATTAAGAAAACAGCCGATGCGACACATCTATCAGATTATCAGGTGGCACAGACTACATACTGGTCGGCTGAAATTCGAAAGATTGATGGAAGGAGCTTAGAGGTGAATGACCAGTCCACTCCATCAACTGGTCAGGAGTTGAAGTCAGAAGGAACAGTCTACTTTTTTGATCAGGCGACTTATGAGCAACTGACCGGTCAAAAAGTTGAGCTTGGGGAAAATGAAATCCTAGCCTATGGGTATCAATATCCTGGAAAATTAGACGCACAATTAGAAATCAATGGGAAGACCTTCACGATTAAAGAAAAACTAAACTCCAATTTTATCCAAGGGAAACTCCCTCAATCCGACCTGTTTCAACACCAAATGGGCTTGTACCTGGTCCTCCCTGACTTGAACCAACTGGGACTAAAAGTTGATAAAAATTTGGAATTCTCTATTACTGCTAAAAATAAAGATAACCAAGATTTTATTTCTGGCTTGATCAAAGAGCTGTATTCGACAGACAAAATCAGTCAATATGGTGCGACTTATTTTGGTGGATTTGATCGATACAGTATAGAGAAAGATTGGCGTGAAACAGCAGGGACTCTTCTATTTATCGGGATTTTTCTATCGGCGATCTTTCTATTAGCTACAGTTCTCGTGATTTACTACAAGCAGATTTCAGAGGGTCATGAGGATCGAGATAATTTTGTGATCTTGCAACAAGTAGGATTGGACCAAAAGCAAACCGGCACCACCATTCGCAAACAGATACTCACTGTCTTTTTTCTTCCATTATTCTTCTCCTTCCTGTACCTAGGAGTAGCCTACAAGATGATCGCAAAAATCGTTGCTATCTTAGGAGCAACCAATGCGGGCTTGGTGCTTCAAACAACTCTTTCTATCTGCGCTGTCTTCTTCATCTCCTATGTCCTTGTCTTTCTTCTGACTTCTAGAAGTTATCGGAAGATTGTCGTGAGGTAGCGTTCGAGTCTATAAAAGATTAGAAATAAGATGAAACATACAACATTTTGTTAGCACAAAAAACACCGAGGATCAAATCCCCGGTGTTTTCTATCACGATTATTTCACGTGTTTTGCAAGTTCTTCTTGCGCTTTTTTGTTTGATTCTTCTTTTTCTTTCAACCAATTCTTATAAGCTTTTTCGTAATCAGCAGTTGTAACTGTCTTATCTTGAACTTTTTGGTATTTGAAGAAGCTTGATTCACCTTTAATACCAATTGCAGAATTTGCTGCTGAGAATGGCGTTACCTTCGTGATAGATGGAACTCCACCCTTAGAGTAGATTGGAAGTACCATTGCGTTTTCAGTCAACCAAGCTTGGGCAGCAGCGTATTTTTCATAACGCGCATTGGTATCCAATTTTTCAGCATTAGCAGCATCCAACAATTCTTTGTATTGGTTCAAACCAATTTTTTCGATGAGAGCTTGGTCTTTCTTAGGATCAAGTCCCATACCAGTCAAGGTTGAACCATCTGTTGGGTTCAAGATATCCAAGTAAGTAGATGGATCTTGGAAGTCAGGTCCCCAACCTGTGATATCCATATCAAAGTCTTTTTGATCTGGTGATTGGGCGAAGTAAGTAGCGTTGTCTGCATCGTCTGTAGACAATTTTTGTACATCGATCACGACATTGTCTTTACCAAGAGCTGTTTCAATAGAACTCTTCATAGAGTCTGCTTGTTGGACAAGAGCATTAGAAGATTGGTCTACGACATAGTCGATATGGATTGGGAATTGAACACCTTGTGATTGCAATTCAGATTTCGCTTTTTCAAGTTCCGCTTTGGCTTTATCCGCATTATGCAAGCTATCTTGCGCGTCAGCAAAGCTAACACCTTTCCACTCATCTCCTGTTGCGGCAAGTTTTTCTTCAACGAGCGTACCGAAGTCTTTTCCGTTGGCTTGCACAAATGTTGGTGGAACTAGAAGGGTACGTAGAGTTTTTGATGCTCCGTCTTTCCCGTTAACTTGAGCGCTGTAGGAAGTTCTGTCTAAAGCAAAGTTCAAGGCTTGACGGAAATTCTTGTTTTGAAGAGCTGTCTTAGTACTGTTCTTTTGCTCATCAGACGTCTTCTTCGTATGACCGTAGTTTTGACGGTTAACGTTGAAGTAAGCGTAGTAAACAGTAGAATCTTGAGGTGTATAAACGATGTTATCCTTGAATTTCTTCTCAATTGTGCTGTAAGTTGAGCTTGTTGGGAAGAGACGAGCAGTAGATAGGTTCCCATCTGAGAAGTTACGAGCAAGATAGTCTTGGTCAGATCCATCGAAGTAAGTCAATTTAACCGTATCGATGTGAACATTTTTCTTGTCGTAGTAATCAGGGTTTTTATCCAACTCGATTTGTGATTTTGAAGTGAAGGATTTCAAAATGTATGGACCATTGTAGAGGATACCATTTGGTTTCACGCTACCAAAGTCTTTCCCAGCTGATTCCAAGAATTTTTCATTAACTGGCATCATGGTAGCAGTCGTCAATTTAGAATTCCAGAAAGATTCTGGTTGGTTCAAAGTGTATTGAAGAGTGTGATCATCAACAGCTTTTACCCCAACAGTTGAGAAGTCTTTGGTTTTCCCGTTTACATAGTCATCCAAACCTTTGACTGAGTTTTGAACCAAGTAAAGTGCATCAGATTTTTTATCTGCTACATATTTCAGAGATGTCACGAAATCTTTTGCAGTGACGTCAGCGTATTCATTTCCTTCTGAATCATACCACTTCGCGTCTTTTCGAAGCTTGTAGGTATAAGTCAGACCGTCTTTTGAAACAGACCAGTCCTCAGCAAGAGCAGGCACTAGGTTACCGTATTGGTCGTTTTCAAATAAACCATCGACCAAGTTGGTAGTAATGTCGCTTGTAGTTGAACGATTTGAAGTCAAATAGTTCAAGGAATCAGGGTCTGTACCATACACGTAGTTGTATGTTGTCCCTTTTGACGCATTAGAAGATGAGCCACATGCAGCAAGGAAAAGCGTTGAAGCCGCGGCGACACCTGCTAAAAGAGCAAGCTTCGATTTTTTCATATTCGTGTCTCCTTTTGAATAATTTTAATTATTATACTCCAATCAATCTACAAAATAAAGTGTTTTTTGAACTTTTTTTGTATATTTACACACGAGTATACAGAGAAACCTTGATTTTAAGGGATTTTTAAGGAATAAAAATTTTTTTGAAAAAAGTTACTATTATGCTTTACATACTAGCCGAGAAAGAGTATACTGATAGTGAAATAACTAGTATGTAAAACAAACTAGTGGAAAATGTGAAGAAAGAGGTGAGAAGGATGAAAGAGTCCCAATTACTAAAGGGAGTCTTGGAGGGCTGTGTGCTTGAGATTATTTCAAAAAAGGCCATCTATGGCTATGAATTGATCCAAAGTCTCAAAGAGATGGGATTTGATAAGATTGTTGCTGGGACCATTTATCCCCTGCTTCAAAAATTAGAAAAACAAGGGGTTATTCATGGGGAAATGAGGCCGTCTCCAGATGGTCCTGATCGCAAGTATTTTTCACTCAGTGATGCTGGAAGAGAGCGCTTAGAGGAATTTTGGGACCAGTGGCAGGAGCTGGTCACAAAAGTAGAACGTATCAAGAAGGAGGGGGAAGAATGGTAGAAAGTTATACAGAAAAAATGTCAGATGAATTGATTCATTTAAATAAAGAGGATCAAGCCTATGTGAAAAAAATGGTCGCTTATATTGGGGCCAAGTCCTATTTTTATGATGATGAAGCACTCGGTGAACAACTCTACAATATGGTTTGCGACCTAAAAGTTGCTGAGAAAGAAGGCATTCGGGCAGTGGATTATTTTGGAAAGGATCCACGGGCTATGGTGGACCAAGTTCTTTCAGATTTGCCTAAACGCTCTCTAGGATCTTATGTGGGACTCGTCATTCTACTTGGAGTGATCTTAGTTGGCATGCGTTATTTAATGGATTTTACCTGGATGACGCCACTGAAAATCGAACCCTTAACCTATATTGTCATTCTACTCAATTTCTTGGTGTTTAGCCAGTTCATCACGTGGCTTTGGTCCAAACAGAGCTATGGTGAAATGAAGTGGTCTTGGGCTATTTTTATCAGTGTGATCTGCCTGATGGTATTTCTGAACATCGTACGACTATTTTCGATCTATTTTGGCCACATTGGGAGTCTCTTCTTATCAGATGGTTGGGCGGTTGTTCTTGCTGTCCTAGACCTATTTGGGTTTGCGGTTATGGCTTATAGAAGCAGGGAGCGTTTGATAACGAGTCTACTAGTCATGGGCCTGACTTTCCTAGTTACGGGATGCTGGATTCGTCTTGTGAATCAGGAAACTGCTCACTTATTAGGCTGGCTACTTCCTCTCATAGGACTAGTCCTGACCTTCGTTGTATTTCGTCTCCAAAGAAAGGGGGAAGAAAGATGACATCAGTTATTTATTATGAAGAAACGCAGGTTTTGGTTCAAACCTTTAGCCAGGAGGACCAAGCTTATTTCCAAGATCTATGGGATTATTTCAATTTCGCCGGTTTCTTATATGAGGAGAAGGCTTTGAGAGGGCAGGTCTATAATTTAGCACTAGACTTTTCGCAAGCAGAAGCGGATGGCTTGACAGCAAAGGACTATTTTGGTCTCGATCCAAAGGAAATGGCAGACCAAATCATCGAAAATATGCCCAAAGAATCGACGCGATCTGTTTTGAAATATGGGGCTATCATCTCGGGAATTGTGATTTTCTATCGCCTCTTAAGTGATTTTGCTTCGCAAGCAGTCCTGGTTATTAAACCACTCGTCTATCTAATGGATGGTATTTTAGGGCTCCTAGCAATTAGGCTACTATTCTATCTCCTTCGTCGCCTCATTTTTGCAGAAGAAAAGTCGAAAAAAGCTATCCATGTGGCAATCGTTTTGGTTCTAGGAGTCTATTTCGCTAGTGAGATCGTGGGGGTCCGTTTCTTACCAGCACTTGCTTGGTTGACAGTGCCGAATCCATGGGATACTCTCCTTATGACAGGAGCTAGTGGCGCTCTCATTCTTTGGCAATGGAAAGAAGAGCTTGGCAAAGCCTTCGTCTTTCCTATCGTCGCCTTTTTAGTGGTTGGATTCTTACATCGTTGGACCTTGGCACAAGGAGTTCAGAATCTTGGTATGACAGTTCTTCTGCCCACAGTGATCATCATCTTTGGGCTGGTTATTTATTATTGGTTTACGATTCGTTCTTTGAAAAAGAATAGGACGGAAAGTGATAAATAGAAAGAAAAAGTGGGGCTGGGACAAAAGTCCTGGCCTCTCAATTGTTTTTGGATTGTCAAGCAAGACGCAGTGGTTGAGTGCTCAAAGCACTGCTTTGAGGTGGTAGATAGGACTTGCTAAGCAAGTTTCCTAAGTAGTTGTTCGCTTTTCAAGTTCCAAAGATGCCCTACTCAACTGTGCGGAGGTGGGACGACGAAATCGAATTCTAACGAATGACCGATTTCTTTCCCACTCCCTTTTCTGATCCAAGTATGATAGAATAAACTCATTAGATGGGAGAATAGATATGAATCTATTTCGAAAAAAAGCTTTGGGACAGGTTCACCCAGGGTTAAACCGCCATTTACGGTTGTGGGATTTAATTATTTTAGGAATCGGTGCCATGGTGGGGACAGGGATCTTCACGATTACGGGTACTGCAGCAACGAATTTAGCTGGTCCAGCCTTGATTATTTCGATTGTGATTGCGGCTTTTTGCGTCGGCTTATCTGCCCTCTTTTTTGCAGAATTTGCCTCTCGTATCCCTTCAACTGGTGGAGCCTATAGTTACCTCTATGCCATTTTTGGAGAGTTTCCAGCCTGGATTGCAGGTTGGTTGACCGTGATGGAATTCATGACCGCCGTATCAGGGGTTGCCTCAGGTTGGGCTGCTTATTTCAAGGGGTTGTTGGCCAATCTTGGCTGGCGTCTGCCGACGGCTTTAAATGGGACTTTTGATCCAGCTGCGGGAACTTATGTGGATCTCTTACCTATTTTGGTCATGGTCCTAGTCACAGCCTTGGTCCTTATGAATGCCAAAGCCGTCTTACGCTTTAATTCCTTGCTGGTCTTACTCAAGTTCTCCGCTCTTGCCTTGTTTATCCTTGTCGGGATTTTTCACCTAAATCCTGGTAACTGGGCAAACTTTGCTCCGTATGGATTTGGAGAAATCTATGGTGGTCAAACAGGGATTATGGCTGGCGCTTCGCTCATGTTCTTTGCCTTTCTTGGTTTTGAGTCCATTTCAATGGCGGTCGATGAAATCAAGGAACCACAAAAGAACGTCCCTCGCGGGATTGTCCTCAGTCTCTTGATCACAACGGTTCTTTATATCTTGGTCACCCTGGTTTTGACTGGTATGGTTCCTTTTAAGAACTTAAATGTAGAAGACGCGGTTGCCTTTGCCCTTCGTCAAGTCGGAGCCGGCTGGGCTGGAAATTATGTATCGCTGGTAGCGATTTTGACCCTAATTACCGTCTGCATTTCCATGACCTTTGCCCTCTCACGGATGATTTACAGTTTGGCGCGGGATGGTCTCCTGCCAAAAGCTATGAAACAACTTGATCCAAAAACTAGAATTCCCAAAAATGCAACACTAGTAGCTGGATCGATGGCTGCTATTGCTGGTGGAGTCTTTCCACTAGCCAGTATCGCTTCCTTCTTAAATATTTGTACCTTGGCTTACCTAGTTATGTTGGCCTTTGCCCTCTTGAAATTGCGCAAGGAACACGGGGCTCCTGGACCTGGTGAATTTAAAACGCCATTGGTTCCAGTCTTGCCAATCCTGTCGATTGTGGTCTGTCTGTCCTTTATGACCCAGTATTCCCTATCGACCTGGCTGGCCTTCGGAGTTGCTCTCTTGATCGGGGTCGGAATTTATTTCGGTTATGGGTATCGCCATTCAGAAGAAAATCAATAAAAGATGAAAGCTAGAGTAGAAGAACTCTGGCTTTTTACATAGAGAAAGCTCTTTTTTTGGTATAATAAAGGGAGAAAGTTAACTAGATAACAAAGGAGAAAAAACATGACATTTGAAGAGATTTTACCAGGCTTAAAGGCTAAGAAAAAATATGTGCGAACAGGATGGGGTGGAGCAGAAAACTACGTCCAACTCTTTGATACTATCGAGCAAAATGGGGTGGCTCTGGAAGTGACCCCTTATTTCCTCATCAACGTGTCTGGTGAGGGTGAAGGTTTCTCCATGTGGAGTCCAACACCTTGTGATGTTTTAGCGACAGATTGGGTGGAAGTCCATGACTAAAAGAGTCTTGATTACAGGTGTTAGCTCAGGGATTGGCCTAGCTCAAGCTCGACTCTTTCTAGAAAAGGGCTACCAGGTCTATGGAGTGGACCAGGGAGCGGATCCCCAGTTAGCAGGTGATTTTCACTTCTTACAGAGGGACTTAACTCTTGATTTGACGCCGATTTTTGATTGGTGTCCTGAGGTAGAAGTCTTGTGCAATACAGCCGGAGTTTTGGATGATTACAAACCGCTTCTGGAGCAAAGCGCTCAGGAGATTCAGGAGATCTTTGAGATCAACTATGTGACCCCGGTGGAGCTGACGCGGCATTATCTGACTCAAATGTTGGAGAAGAAGCAAGGTATCATCATCAATATGTGCTCCATTGCTTCTAGCCTGGCAGGAGGCGGCGGTCACGCTTATACCTCGTCCAAGCATGCCTTAGCAGGATTTACCAAACAGTTGGCCCTGGATTATGCAGAAGCTGGTATTCAGGTCTTTGGGATTGCTCCTGGGGCTGTCAAAACAGGCATGACCGCAGCGGATTTTGAACCAGGTGGATTGGCTGACTGGGTAGCCAGTGAGACGCCGATCAAGCGCTGGATTAATCCAGAAGAAGTAGCAGAAGTCAGCCTCTTTTTGGCTAGCGGGAAGGCATCTGCCATGCAAGGACAAATCCTTACCATTGATGGTGGTTGGAGTTTGAAGTAGGAGGATGAAAAAGCAAGAGTTGAAATCTTGCTAAGAAATGTAATTGTTTTTTCCTTACTGAAAGAGGATCAAACCTAGGTGAACAATTAAGTTAGGACAGTGGTGAGACAGGTATTTACCTCTATGCTAAAGAAGATCTTACTGAACGAAATTAAACCTACCAGAGTGATCAGGATGAATCAGATTTCTTTATGATTGGTCACGATGGAGATCTAGCCTTTTTCACCAAAAAAAGACAGGGATAATAACAATTATGAAGATAACTGAGGGTAAGTTCAGAAGAACTTTTTGAATGGGCTCTACCTGAAACCTTAAGAGATTGTTTTAGAAGAAACGAATAGTATAACTGATTTGCTAAGTTATTGTGGAATGAAGGTGAAGTCATGATTAAATTAGTGAATGTTACTAAATGTTTTAGTGATGGATCGAATGTCAGATATATTTTCAAAAATTGTAATTTTGAATTTAAAAAAGGTAGCACGACTGCAATAGTTGGCCGTTCTGGATTAGGAAAAACTACTCTTGTTAAATTAATATTAGGGATTACCAGTTTAAATGAGGGGGATATCTTAGTCTGTGGTAGTTCCATTTTAGATATGAAAAATTTGAGTAAGGTAAGGCGTAGGAATATTGGCTGTGTCTTCCAAAACTTTAATTTGATTTCAGGTTTCACGGTGAAAGAGAATATTCTACTTCCAAGATATTTTTTTGAAAATGGAGAGAATAACATTAACGAAATTTGTAACACTCTAGGTCTTTCAAAGGAAATGTTAAGCAAGAGTATTGATAAGATTAGTGGAGGTGAAAAACAAAGAGTTGCCTTGGCAAGAGCTCTTATTAATAATCCAGAAATATTGATAGCAGATGAACCTACTGGTAATTTAGACGCTGCTAACGAACAAAATATAATAGAATTGTTGAAGCGGATCAATGAGGAGTTAGGTATCACGATTATAATAGTAACTCATAGTGATAAGGTGGCGAATAGTATGCAGTCTATTTGCACAGTTGTTGATGGCAAAATTGAGTACGTAAGGAGATGATAAAATGAATCATTCCATATTATTCATTGCTAAAAGAGATTTAGAAGTTAACAAACGAAGATATAGATTAGTTCGACTGTCAATAGCGATCTCTGTTTTGCTAATTGTTTTAGTGATGCTCATTTCTAATTCTTTCTATAATAAAATGATTAAAGAAATGACTGTAGCAAATAAAAATGTTGTTACTGTTGCCTTTGGTAATAAAGAAAATTCTCTGAATTATAAAGCTTTACCTTTATTTTCTAGTGATGATATTGATCGAGTTAAAAAAATTGATGAAGTAAAAAATATTACAGGTGTGAAACTACTATTTACGGATGATATCAAATTCCAAAATGGCAAAACATCGGTTTCCAATACCATCCATTGTTTAGAAGAAAAGTATTTAAAAAACCTGAATATTAGAATTGCTGAAGGGAAATTTCCAGAGAAGGACAATGAAATATTAATCGGAGATTCCGTACACAAGGCTACATCAATGAATGTCGGAGATACGGTGACTATTAAGATTGATAATCATTATGAAAAGTTTGTAATTTCTGGCATTATAGACAAGCAAGAAGCGCAGTTATTTTCTACCTTGCCAACAGAAATAAATCAAATGATGGCAATCAATGTAAAAAGTAGTAGCGTTTCATCAAATAAGTATTACTATCTGAATGCTACTGTAAAAAATGGAACTGATTTAAATGAAGTAGCAAACAAGATAGAAAAGACTGTTTTAAAAAATGAAAATTTAAAACAATCTTTATCAGGAACAGGATTAGATGTTGTTGTAGCAACACAACAGGATGTTATCAATATGCTATCCAGATGGTTTTCCTACATCGACCTTTTTATCCTCTTAATCATAGTTCTTATCTCTATTGTAGCGATTATTAATATCATCAATATTCTAGCTATTACCATTCAGGAGAATCATAAACAGATCGCAACTTTTAAAATCATCGGTGCATCTGATCGACAGATAAAAAGAATATATTTATTTGAAAGCTTTATGATGGGAGTACGAGGTACAAGCGCGGGATTGGTGATAGGAATTGCTATTTCTTATTTGATCATCTTTTTGAGTGGATTACCACTAGATATTGAACTTACCAGATTGTTGTTCCCGGTATTAATAGGGATACTCACTTCAGTTTTTGCAGGATTATTGGTATCTAGAAAAATTACTAAAATTGATATTGAAAAGGTATTAAATCAATAGAGAAGAAATGATTAGGGTCAATAAGAGATGGTGTTGCAAAAAGAATAGCTATACTGGTTTCACTATCGACTGAGCTTTGAATGAAAGTAGGAGGATTTGATGGAAATCAAAAATCACTTTGGTGTCTACGGAGTCTGTCTTCAAGAGGGGAAACTGCTCTGCATTGAAAAAACAAGAGGCCCTTATCAGCATCGTTTTGATCTACTGGGTGGTAGCCAGGAACTAGGGGAGGGACTGACCGAAACACTCAAGCGAGAAGTTCTGGAAGAGACGGGCTATACGATTAGCAGATACGCTAATCCTAGGATGTATGACGTGATGGTTCAAGAAGAAGGGAAAGACTTCGCAGTGCATCATATCATGGCCTTTTATGATATCGTACTCGATTTCGAGAGCTCTCAACAATCCCTTCCTCAGGAGGTTCTTGATGGAAGCAATGATTCAGCCAATGCCATTTGGTTGAATGTGGAAGAAATTACTGCAGACAATGCTTCTCCCTTAGTATTGAAGGTAAAGGCAGAGTTAGAAGGATTTCCAGAATTAGAACTGACAAGCTATAGAAATTGGAAGGTAAAAGAAAAAAAGGAGAACCTATGACACCTCAAGAAATGTGGAATGCCTACAAGCAAATCAATCCCTCTATTGGAGATGAGATAGATGCCTGGGCCTTTGGAGTGGACCCAGACCTTTTAGCGGAACTGGTCTTTAAAGGCGAAAAAACAGCAACCGCCTCAGCTTATGACCTCTACGCAGTAGAGGACGAACCCCTTCCACAAGAAGGGACCTTTGATGTCATTTTAGACAGTCAAGATCAGGCTGTCTGCATTGTCGAAGTCACGAAGGTTTCCGTTCAGCCTTTTCATCAAGTGTCAGCCGATCATGCCTATAAGGAAGGTGAAGGAGACAAATCTCTAGCTTATTGGCGTCAGGTTCATGAAGACTTTTTCAAAGACTGCTTAGGAGAAGCGGGACTGACTTTTACACCTGACAGCAAGGTGGTTTTAGAAGAATTTCGCAAGGTTTATCCATTATAGAACACTCTTTTCTTTTAGAAAATCAGAAAAGAGAATAACTGTTTTCTATTAAAAAATACCTAGTGATTGTGTCAAGCTAAAAATACTGCCCAGTTCTTAGAACTATTAAAAGATTTTTTGAGACTTTCCGCTGTGAGAAAAGCGCTTGAAACCTAAAAGTTTCAAGCGCTCGGGAGTTTTGAAACTTTAGGTTCAAAACTAAATCATGGAACTTCGAAGAAGTTCGCTGATGTCCGTACTCACCCAAGGAAAGTCTCAACGAAGATTTGATCTTAATCTGACTCTCCTTCTAGGAGAGTTTTTTGGTTTGGGTCTTATTTTCCAAAAGGGCTAAAAAATGGTATAATGTAAGCGATATTGTACAGAAAAGAGAAATGTTATGCCAAATTATGCCATTATTTTAGCAGCGGGGAAAGGTACCCGTATGAAATCAGATCTGCCTAAGGTTCTTCACAAGGTTGCTGGGATCTCTATGTTGGAACATGTTTTCCGTAGTGTTGGAGCCATCTCACCTGAGAAGACGGTAACGGTTGTGGGCCACAAGGCGGAATTGGTAGAGCAAGTCTTAGCGGGACAAACAGAGTTTGTCAAACAAACCGAACAATTGGGAACTGGTCATGCGGTCATGATGGCAGAGCCAGTCTTGAAAGGTCTTGAAGGGCATACCCTCGTCATTGCAGGAGATACTCCTTTGATTACGGGTGACAGTCTCAAACACTTGATCGACTTCCATATCAACCACAAGAATGTGGCAACGATTTTGACAGCCGAAACAGCTAATCCATTTGGCTATGGTCGGATTGTTCGTAATGACAATGCGGAAGTGCTTCGCATCGTCGAGCAAAAAGATGCGACAGATTTTGAAAAACAAATCAAAGAAATCAATACAGGGACTTATGTCTTTGACAATGCGCGCCTCTTTGAAGCTTTGAAAAATATCAATACCAACAATGCCCAAGGTGAATACTATATCACAGATGTCATCGGTATTTTCCGTGAAGCTGGTGAAAAAGTCGGAGCCTATACGCTGAAAGACTTTGATGAAAGCCTCGGGGTTAACGACCGCGTGGCCCTTGCAACAGCAGAAGGTATCATGCGTCGTCGCATTAACCAAGCCCACATGGTCAATGGGGTGAGCTTTGTCAATCCAGATGCAGCCTATATCGATGTCGATGTTGAGATCGCACCAGAAGTGCAAATCGAAGCCAATGTTACCCTAAAAGGGCACACAAAAATTGGGGCTGAAACCGTCTTAACTAATGGAACCTATATCGTGGACAGTGAAATTGGTGCAGGTGCTGTCATCACCAACTCTATGATTGAAGAGAGCACGGTAGCTGATGGTGTAACGGTAGGACCATATGCTCATATTCGTCCTGGTTCTAGCCTAGCAAAAGATGTCCATATCGGGAACTTTGTCGAAGTCAAAGGTTCATCTATTGGCGAAAATACCAAAGCGGGTCATTTGACCTACATTGGCAACTGCCAAGTTGGTAGCAACGTCAACTTTGGTGCAGGAACCATCACAGTGAATTATGATGGCCAACATAAGTTTAAAACGACGATTGGAAACAATGTCTTTGTCGGATCCAATTCGACGATTATTGCGCCAGTTGAATTAGGCGACAATTCCTTAGTCGGTGCTGGATCAACCATTACCAAGGATGTACCAGCTGATGCGATTGCGATTGGTCGTGGCCGTCAAGTGAATAAAGAAGAGTATGCTCTTCGCTTGCCACACCATCCTAAAAATAAATAGGAGAATCTCATGCAATTTGAAGAAAAAACCATTGAGCGCAAGGAAATTTATCAGGGACCGATTTTCCAAGTGGTGACTGATCAAGTAGAACTACCTGACGGAAAAGGTCAAGCGCAGCGTGATTTAATTTTTCATAATGGAGCAGTAGCTGTTTTACCGATCACAGGTGAGGGCAAGACTATTTTGGTCAAGCAGTACCGCAAGGCGATCGAGAGGACTTCAGTAGAGATCCCTGCAGGGAAGTTGGAAAAGGGTGAAAATGCGGATCCTCAAGCAGCTGCTCTGCGTGAATTGGAAGAAGAAATTGGTTACACAGCGGATCTAGAGTTGTTGTATGATTTTTATTCAGCTATTGGATTTTGCAACGAGCGGATCAAACTCTATGCTGCAACCAATTTGAAAAAAGTGGAACATCCACGCCCACAAGATGAAGATGAGACCTTAGAGCTGCTAGAAGTGACCTTGAAGGAGGCTAAAGACTTGATCCAAGCTGGCGAAATCTGTGATGCCAAGACCATCATGGCGATCCAATACTGGGACTTAATCAATAAATAGAGGAGGATCCAATGGGAAAACCTTTATTAACCGATGAAATGATTGAACGAGCGAGGCGAGGTGAGGACATTTCGAGTCCTAAAATGGTCGATGCTGAAGAGACGAAGATTATTCGGACAGACCACAGGGGATTTGGCTACGAACGTCCTATGAGAGAAAGCCGGATGGAGCGCCCGCAGGAGAGCTATTCACAGGATACCTTGCAGATACAAGTGGAGCCCACTGTGACCAAGAGTCGTCGCATTGAAGAGCGTAAACAAAGTGTGGTCCAATCCAAACTCAATAAGATTTTATTCTGGATCATTGTGCTCCTTATTGTTTTGATCATTGCTATTTGGCGTCTGTAAGGTCGTCACAAGGAGAGAATGGATATGAAAATTGGAATTATCGCAGCCATGCCCCAGGAGTTAAAGATTCTGGTTGAAGCCCTTGAAAATGGGGAAAAGCATCTGCGTCTTGGAAAAGTCTACTATACAGGATCGATTGGTCGCCATGAAGTCGTTTTGGTTGAAAGTGGCATCGGGAAAGTCATGTCTGCCATGAGTGTAGCGGTTCTAGCCAATGATTTTAAAGTGGAAGCCATTATCAATACCGGATCTGCAGGAGCAGTTGCACCGGGAATGGCTGTTGGGGATATTGTCCTTGCCGACAAACTGGCCTATCATGATGTGGATGTGACAGCCTTTGGCTACAAGTATGGTCAAATGGCAGGTCAACCGCTTTACTTTGAATCCAGTCGATATTTCGTATCAGAAATGAAAAAAGTTCTGGAAGGAGAAGCTGCAACCACACATGTGGGCTTGATTACAACAGGAGATAGCTTTATCGCGAGTGAAGAAAAAGTTGCATCGATTCGGGAGCAGTTTCCAGAAGTATTGGCAGTTGAGATGGAAGGGGCAGCCATTGCCCAAGCCGCTCATGCAGCTGGACGTCCCTTCATGGTCATTCGCGCCATGAGTGATACAGCAGATCACGCGGCCAATCTCTCTTTTGATGAATTTATCGTTCAGGCTGGTGAGCGCTCTGCTCAAACCTTGATGACTTTCTTGAAGAGATTAGTATAAAACAAACAATAGATAGAAGTGGGATTGGATGAATTTTTTTACAATTCATTTTGTCCCTCTTCTTTTTTTAAAGCCGATTCTTCCAGAAATAGAGTACTTTCATGCTATAATAAAGACAAGTGATGTAAAGGAGAGAATATGGTTTTATCAAAAAAACGGGCACGTCATGTGATTGAAGAAATTATCGCCCTTTTTCCAGATGCGAAACCGAGTCTGGATTTTCGTAATCATTTTGAATTGTTAGTAGCGGTTATGCTCTCGGCTCAGACGACTGATGCGGCTGTTAACAAAGCGACACCAGGTTTGTTTGCGGCTTTTCCAACCCCGCAAGCTATGGCAGCAGCCAGTGAAGCAGCTATCGCCAAGCATATTTCTAAATTAGGCCTCTATCGAAATAAGGCCAAATTTCTCAAAAAATGTGCCCAACAATTGCTAGACAACTTTGATGGGCAGGTGCCTCAGACTCGTGAAGAGTTAGAAAGCCTGGCAGGAGTAGGACGTAAGACAGCAAATGTCGTCATGAGTGTAGGCTTTGGGATTCCAGCCTTTGCTGTCGATACCCATGTGGAGCGGATCTGCAAGCACCATGACATTGTCAAGAAGTCAGCGACGCCCTTGGAAGTGGAAAAACGAGTCATGGATGTTTTACCAAAAAGCGAATGGCTAGCAGCCCATCAAGCCATGATCTATTTTGGACGGGCTATCTGCCATCCTAAAAATCCTGAATGTGATCAGTACCCACAACTCTATCATTTTGATTAGCAATCAGTTCCTCTGCTAGAAAGTGCAGAGGTTCTTTTTTGTGCTGAAACGTATATTTATTAAAATGATCGAAAACTGAGGCTTTGTGATCTGTGAGGGGAGGTGCCTAGACTCGCTTATCCAGCTTCTTTGAGATTGATTTCAAGATGCATTTTCTTGACATCTTATTATATTCATTCAGAAATAACGAACTTTTTTTAAATAAATTTGGTTTTTTTTAAGAAATAGTGTATAATGGTAGAAAATCTAACATAAGGAGATAGTGATGAAAGCAAAAAAACTGTTAGCTCTTGCAGGAGTTTCCGTTGCAGGTGCCTTTCTCTTAGCAGCATGTAGCGGTGGTAGTAGCAATCAAGCAACCTACTCATTTGTCTATTCAGCCGACCCAAATACCTTGGATTATATCGCTGCAACTCGTACAACAACTTCAGATATCACAAGTAACCTTGTAGATGGTCTTCTTGAAAATGACCGATACGGAAACTTTGTACCAAGTCTAGCAGAAGATTGGACTGTCTCTGAAGATGGATTAACCTATACTTACAAACTTCGTAAGGATGCCAAATGGTATACGAGTGAAGGGGAAGAATATGGTGCTGTAACTGCTCAAGACTTTGTGACAGGGATCAAACATGCGGTTGAATCGAAATCAGAAGGTCTCTTCCTGATTCAAAATTCGATCAAAGGTCTGGATGCCTATGTAAAAGGGGAAACCAGAGACTTTAACACGGTTGGAGTGAAAGCCTTAGACGATCACACCATCCAATATACCTTGGTCCGTCCAGAAAGCTTCTGGAACTCAAAAACAACCTCAGGCGTTCTTTTCCCAGTCAATGCGGATTTCTTGAAATCTCAAGGAAAAGACTTTGGTTCTTTGAAACCTAGCAGCATCTTATACAATGGTCCATTCTACTTGAAATCTTTGACTTCAAAATCTGAGATTGAATTGGTCAAGAACAAAGACTATTACGATGCGAAAAATGTTCATATCGATAATGTCAAATTGACCTTTAACGATGGATCTAATCCAGATTCTATCATTAAGAACTTTGAAAAAGGTCAATACTCCTTTGCATCTGTTATGCCAAATAGCTCAACTTATAAGAGTGTCAAGAAAAACTTTGGCGACAACATTGTCTACGGTTTGCAATTGGGAACATCCTACTATCTTGGATTCAACTTGGACCGTCAAAAGTATGACCATACAGCCAAAACAACGGATGAACAAAAAGCTTATACCAAGAAAGCAATCTTGAACAAGGACTTCCGTCAAGCAGTGAACTTTGCCTTTGACCGCAAATCTTATGCGGCACAAGTATCTGGATCTGATGCGGCTGAAAATACCCTTCGTAGCACCTTGGTACCACCAACTTATGTCCAAGTCAATGGAGAAGATTTTGGTAAGGTCGTTGAAAAACAATTGGTTACCTATGGGGATCAATGGAAGGGTGTGAGCCTGGCCGATGGTCAAACTAGCCTTTACAACCCAGAAAAAGCCAAAGCTTCATTTGCGAAAGCCAAAGCTGAATTGCAAAAACAAGGCGTTCAATTCCCAATTCATTTGGACTACATTGTCAGCCAAGTGGACAACAGCATGGTCCAACAAGCTAGCTCCTTCAAACAATCTGTAGAGTCAGCGCTTGGTGCAGACAATGTCGTTGTAGACCTTCAAAAGGTTTCGGATGATGATTTCCAAAATATCACCTACTTCAGCGATACTGCTGCTGCGAGAGATTACGATATCTCAGGCGGTGGTTGGGCTCCTGACTACCAAGACCCATCGACTTACCTCGAAAGTATCAGCCCAGTAAATGGTTCTGTCTTCTACTATCTTGGTATTGATGCAGGTTCAAACAATCCAGCCATTGCAACAGTTGGTTTGGATCAATACGCTAACATGTTGAAAGACGCCGATGCTGAATTGTTGGATCAAGCTAAACGCTATGAAAAATATGCAGCAGCGCAAGCATGGTTGACAGATAGCTCGATTACGCTTCCAACTGTTTCAAATGGTGGTGCTCCAATGCTTCAACGGACCGTACCATACAGCCGTGCTGCTTCATGGGTTGGTACAAAAGGAACAGGAACCTTCTACAAATACCTTGAAATGTCCAAAGATGTTGTCACAACAAAAGACTTTAACAAGGCCAAAGAAGAATGGTTGAAGAAAAAAGCAGAATCCAATAAAAAAGCTCAAGAAGATCTCAAAGATCACATCGAAAAGAAAAAATAAATCAATCATTGTTCCATCAATGAGGATAAAAAAAGTCGGAACCTTCATGTGAGGGTTCCGGTTTTTTAGGTATCGAATGTTAGTCCATCTCGTTCTTTTAGATGAAAGATAGATCAACCACTGCATCTTGCTCGGCAATCCAAAAACAGTTAAGAGGCTAGGACTTTTGGCCCAGCCTCTTAACTATAGACGGGTGATCATCATTCTATTCACTAAATCTTAAAAAATAGCCATCTGGATCTAAAACTGCAAATTCATGGGGATAGATATAATGGTCGCCAACAAGAAATTCTCTTTTGTTGTACCCTATGCTTTTTAGCGAAAACGTTTCCTATTTAAATAAACTCTAAAAAATGATAAAATATTTGTAAGTCAACCACTTAAGGAGGTTAAGCATTGTGAAAAACAAAATCTTATTAGGTTCTATGACGCTCCTATCTGCATTTATACTAGCAGCATGCGGAAATAGAGAAAAGAAAACAAACGAAACTACAGCAGCACCAACAACTGAAGTCACTAAAGAAACTACGGATGCACCAACGACAACAACTCAAACAACAACTCCTGGGTCTTCTTCTGGGGCAAAAGAAATATCCCTTGCAGATACTCAACGTATCGGAAATGAAAAATATGGTTATATCAATATCCCTAAAGATTGGGTCGTACGCACTACTCGAAGTAGCAAAGCGCTCGAATATTTATCACCAGATAAACACAATGCGTTAATAATGGATTCAAACACTAAAGATACTGTTAAACTTGGCCCCAACGAAACCTTTGACGCAGAGTTACTTGCGAACCGTTTATATAGCTCATTCGGAAAACACAAAAATCGAACTAGTATAGAAGGTGTAAAAGCTATATTTGCCGGTGGGGACGCTTTCTTAATAAAAGTAACAGTTAAAGATGGGAGTACTTTATACGTATGGGTATTCCAAAAAGGAGATAAAGTATACACAATCATAATCCAAGGTTCAGAAGATATGATTAAATCCTTAAGACCTGTTCTCGAGCAATCTTGGGGCCTAGATCCGAATACTCCGGGGAAATAATCCTTAAAAAACTAAAAGAGACTAATCAATGTGATTAGTCTCTTTCTTTTTTTGTTTCTTTTTCTACTCTAGTGATCTATTTTCTTATTCACTAAATCTTAAAAAATAGCCATCTGGATCCAGAATTGCAAATTCATGAGGATAGATATAATGGTCGTCAACACGAAATTTTCTTTTAATTAATGGGCGATGAATAGGATAGTTGGCTTCTAACAATTTCTGATAGAGCCTAGGGACATCCTCTATACCAAAGGAGATGTTAATTCCTTGGCCAAATGGGTAGGTTAGTTCAGCTAATTCTTCAACTGTCCCCTCCTCTAGCATGAGCTGGCAATCTTCAAGAGACAGGAAGAGAAATTTTTCTTCTGGGCGCTCGTATTCGATGGTGAAACCGAGCAAATCACAGTAGAAGGAACGGGACTGTTCTATATTCGAAACCATAAACTCGGGAATTACTGCATTGTAGTTCATAAAGAAAATCCTTATAATTCAATTTCCAAGACAATCGGTGTGTGGTCTTGGCGTGCGCCTGAGTCAATCATGTCTGATTTAGTAACCTTATCTGCAATGCGGTTTGAGGTTAACCAATAGTCGATTCTCCAGCCTGTATTGTTGATTTTTGAAGTCTTGCTACGTTGTGCCCACCAAGTGTAGCGTTCTGGGACATCACCATGGACATGGCGGAAGGTATCTGTAAATCCTTTGGCCAAAAGATTTGTAAATCCTTCGCGTTCTTCGTCTGTGAATCCTGGCGAACGGCGGTTACTGGCTGGGTTAGCAAGGTCAATTTCCTTGTGGGCAACGTTGTAGTCCCCAGTTGCAAGGACGGTTTTTTCTTTGTCTAATTCAGCCAAATATTCAGCATACTTAACGTCCCAAATTTGACGTTCTTCCAAACGTTTGAGTCCATCACCAGCGTTAGGTGTGTAGACCTGAGTCACGAAAAATTCATCAAATTCCAAAGTAATGATCCGACCTTCCAAGTCCATGGTCGAAGGAGCTCCGATTTCTGGGAAAGTCACAACTGGTGTGAGCTCTTTTTTATAGAGGAACATGGTTCCAGCGTAGCCTTTACGAGCCGGTTCTTGAGAAGAGCGCCAGGTGTTTTCGTAGCCAGGGAAGAGCTCCTCAAGGATTTCGAGGTGTTTTTTAGTAGGACCTTTGGCGGATAACTTGGTTTCTTGAATGGCAATGATATCTGCATCCTCAGAAACCAAGGTTTGGAGGACTTCTTGAGAGAGTTTGGCGCGTGCTGAATCACTAGTTAATGCAGCATTAAGCGAGTCGATATTCCATGAAATGAGTTTCATTGTATTTCCTTTTCTTGACATGATAGATAATTTTATTATAACAAAAAATATATTTTTTTCTGATTAGAATGCCTTGAATTCTCCCCTGAAATACATTATAATAGCTTGAATTCATTTGGAGAAAGGGAGTTCATTATGAAATTTTACTCTTATGACTATGTATTGAGTCAGATCAGTCAGCAAAACTGGGTGACCATTGGGATATCTGGCTTGCTTGTTCTTCTGACTGGTTTTTTTGCGGTGAAAGCCTATCGGGAGAAGCACGATAGCAAATTCCGCGAATTATCTATTATCTCCATTTTAACTCTGGTGGCAGTGGTCTTGATCAGTATCAGCAATTTCCAAAATAGCCAAAGTAATAATGATCAGTTCCAACGCTCACTCCATTTTATTGAGGTCGTCTCAAAGGAGTTGGATGTCAAAAAAGAAGATGTCTATGTCAATACTTCAGCAGCCACAGATGGGGCGATCCTGAAGGTTGGAGAGGTTTATTACCGAGCTATCGCAGGCTCTGACCCAGATAGCTACCTATTAGAAAAGATGGATCTGTATAAAACAGACGTGGAACTTGTGGAGGTGAACAAATGACAGTAGATTTTTTAGCCATTTTGATTAAATTAGCTATCGGCTTGATTTCCTTGGTATTTGTAATCAATGTGACCGGGAAAGGAAACTTAGCACCAAGTTCTGCAGTAGACCAGATACAGAACTTTGTTCTTGGGGGAATTATTGGTGGGGTCATCTACAATAGCTCCATTACCATTCTTCAATACATTGTGATTCTCTTGATGTGGACTATTTTGATCTTACTCTTAAAATGGCTCAATACCAATGTCCGTTTTATGAAGCACTTGATCGATGGCAAACCAACTGTCATTATCAAAGATGGGAAGCTTGATCCGGAAGCTTGTCGATCCAAGGGACTTTCTGCTTCAGACGTTGCCCTGAAATTGCGTTCACAAGGAATTTTCCAATTAAAGGGAGTGAAACGAGCTGTCATTGAACAAAACGGTCAAATGATCGTTGTCCGTGCGGGGGATGAAAATCCTAAATACCCGATCATTACTGATGGCGTGGTTCAGCTTGAAATTTTGGAAACAATTGGGAAAAGTGAAGAGTGGTTGCTGGCTGAATTGGAAAAAGAAGGCTATGACAACGTTTTGGATATTTTCATTGCGGAGTATGACAAAGGAAAAATCAATGTTGTGACCTATTAAAAGAAGAGATTGGACGAGCCTGTCCAATCTTTTTTCTTTATAAAATTCCAGGAAAGGCCTCTTCCTTTTCTTGAGATACTCTGGGAAAAATAGTAAAATGGAAGGTAAGTGTTCATTAGAAAAGAAGGATAGAAAATTTCATGAAGAAGAAAATACGGAAGTTTGAGAATCATTCGATTACACGCAGACTCTACCTGCTGTTTAGTTTGATTTGCCTTCTTTTTTTGGTGCTGATTGCCCGACTTGGCTATATGCAGATCACTCACCAAGCCTACTATACGGATAAATTGGCAAAAGCTACGAAAAAGACGGTCAAACAAGGGAGTGTGCGAGGGCAAATCTATGATGCTTCTGGTAAACCCTTGGTGGAAAATGTGGGCAAACAGGTCCTGACTTTTACGCGGGATCGTAAAATGACGGCCCAAGAAATGCGAGAGACAGCTGGGAAACTCTTACAGTATGTCGATGTAGAAAATCCTCAAGTAACCGAACGGCAAGAAGTGGATTACTATCTAGCCAATACCAAGGTCTACCAAGAGGTCGTGGAACACCTGCCTGAGAAAAAGAAATTTGATACCGATGGCAACCGCCTGCCGGAAGCCAAGATTTATCAAGCGGCAGTGGATAGTATCGACCCTTCAAAACTCGGCTATACAGATGATGAGAAAAAGATTATTTATCTCTATAGCCAGATGAATGCGGTGGAGAATTTTGCGACAGGGATCATTACGACGCAGGCACTAGGAGCTGAGCAGATTGCGACCATCGCTGCGGACAGTCAGGACCTTCCGGGAATTGCCATCACGACTAGCTGGGACCGCAAGGTTTTGGACACTCCTTTAGCTTCTATTATTGGAAACGTATCGACCGAGCAGGCGGGGCTTCCAGCAGAAGAGGTTGAGGACTATGTCAAAAAAGGTTATGCTCTCAATGACCGGGTTGGTACCTCTTATTTGGAGAAAGAATACGAAAATGTCCTTCAAGGAAAACGCAGTGAAAAAGAAATTCTCCTAGATAAAAATGGCAACATGGAAAAAGTGGTCGACGTTTCAAAAGGGGCCAAAGGAGAAAACCTCAAGCTCTCGATTGATTTGGATTTCCAAAAAGGAGTGGAAGATATCCTTCGCTCTGCCTTTAGCGCAGAGTTGCAAGCTGGAAATGCGACCTACTCTGAAGGTGTTTATGCCGTAGCTCTGGAGCCCGATACGGGGAAGGTCCTTGCCATGGCAGGGATTAAACACCAGGCTGGTAGTCAAGATCTATCGGCAGATGCGTTGGGAACAGTGACCAACGTCTTCGTTCCAGGATCCGTGGTCAAAGGAGCAACCTTGACTTCTGGATGGGAAAATGGAGCCATTTCTGGGAACCAGGTTCTGACCGATCAGCCGATTGTTTTTGCAGGATCCGCTCCTATCAATTCTTGGTTTACCCAATACGGTAGTCGTTCCATCAATGCGGTAGAAGCTTTGGAATACTCTTCTAATACCTATATGGTCCAAATTGCCCTTAAGATGATGGGGCAGCCTTACACTCCAAACATGACCTTACAAGTGGATCAGGTTGAACCTGCTATGAAAAAACTGCGCTCTACTTTTGCGGAATATGGTCTTGGAACGTCAACGGGGATTGACCTTCCCAATGAATCGACCGGTTTTATTCCAAAAGACTATACAGTCGGTAATTATTTGACCAATGCCTTTGGTCAGTTTGACAACTATACGCCGATGCAATTGGCCCAGTATGCGGCAACCGTTGCAAATGATGGGAAGAGGGTGAGTCCTCATGTCGTCGAAGGCATCTATGACAATAATGATCAAGGGGGCCTTGGTCAGTTGAAAAAAGCGATCGAAACCAAGGAGCTTAATCAGGTCCATATCTCAGCGGAGGACATGGCTTTGATCAAGCAAGGGTTCTACCAGGTTGCCAATGGTACGAGTGGGTTGACGACAGGGAAAACTGTTGGTCAAGGTGCCAGTGTCTCCATTAGTGCCAAGACCGGTACGGCCGAAACCACAGTCGATGGAGGCAAACAAGCCATTAATACCAATGTGGTGGCTTATGCACCGTCAAACAATCCAAAGATTGCGGTAGCGGTGGTCTTTCCACATAATACCAATCTACAAGCGACAGTCAGTCATTCCATTACGCGTGACATTATTAACTTATACAATCAGAAACACCCCATGAATTAGAGAGGAAACTATGCTTTATCCAGCACCTATTGCAAAATTAATTGACAGCTATTCGAAGTTGCCAGGAATTGGGATCAAAACAGCGACTCGTCTGGCTTTTTACACCATTGGTATGTCAGATGATGATGTCAATGAATTTGCCAAAAACTTACTCAATGCCAAGCGTGAGCTGGGGTATTGCAGTATTTGTGGCAATTTAACCGATGAAGAAACCTGCGAGATTTGTCGAGATGAAACGCGGGATCCATCCCTCATTCTTGTTGTAGAAGATAGCCGGGATGTATCTGCTATGGAAAATATCCAGGAATACCATGGCCACTATCATGTCTTACATGGCTTGATCTCGCCCATGAATGGCGTGGGACCTGATGACATCAATCTCAAGAGTTTGATTAGTCGCTTGATGGATGGAACAGTCACAGAGGTCATTATTGCGACCAATGCAACAGCAGACGGGGAAGCGACATCTATGTATATCTCGCGCGTGCTCAAACCTGCAGGGATCAAAGTAACACGTTTGGCACGTGGTCTGGCAGTTGGAGCCGATATCGAGTATGCGGACGAAGTGACCTTGCTTCGTGCGATCGAAAATCGGACAGAATTATAAGAGAAGTTCTTTCGAAAGGGCTATCATTGTGGTATACTATCAAGTAAGAAATCAAGGGAACAATTAGGGAGAAACTATGAGTAAACAAGACTTAATCCTGTTGTATGGTGGACGTAGTGCAGAACGTGAAGTATCTGTTCTTTCAGCAGAAAGCGTGATGCGCGCGATTGATTACCAAGCATTTTCGGTTCAAACCTACTTTATTACGCAGTCAGGAGACTTCATCCAGACGCAAGCTTTTGAAGAGAAACCAGCGGATGATGAGAAATTGATGACCAACGATACAGTGGACTGGTCTAAAAAAGTGGCTCCATCTGCGATTTACAAGGAAGGAGCAGTGGTCTTTCCAGTTCTTCATGGACCGATGGGAGAAGATGGTTCCATTCAAGGCTTCTTAGAAGTCTTGAAGATGCCTTATGTTGGCTGTGGTATCCTAGCTTCTAGTGTTGCGATGGACAAGATCACGACCAAACGGGTCTTAGAGTCTGCAGGAATTCCGCAAGTTCCTTATGTAGCTGTAGTGGAAGGCGATGACGTGGATGAGAAAATTGCTGCAATTGAAGCGACTCTCTCTTATCCTGTCTTTACCAAACCATCCAATATGGGTTCAAGCGTAGGGATTTCAAAATCTGAAAACCAAACAGAACTTCGGGCTGCTCTCGAATTGGCCTTCAAATACGATAGCCGTGTCTTAGTAGAGCAAGGGGTTAATGCGCGTGAGATCGAAGTTGGACTGCTTGGAAACTATGATGTGAAGAGCACCTTGCCAGGTGAAGTTGTGAAAGATGTGGCCTTCTATGATTATGATGCCAAATACATCGACAACAAAATTACCATGGCGATTCCAGCTCAATTGGACCCTGAGGTTGTGAAAATCATGCGGACCAACGCAGAAAAAGCTTTTCGTGCAATCGGTGGTTTGGGCTTAGCTCGCTGTGATTTCTTCTATACCGATAAAGGAGACATCTTCTTAAACGAACTCAATACCATGCCAGGATTTACCCAATGGTCTATGTATCCCTTGCTTTGGGACAATATGGGACTCAACTATACAGATTTGATCACCAAGTTAGTAGAGCTTGGAAAAGAAGTCTTCCAAAAACACGAAGCGCATTTGTTGTAAGAAAAGAGAGAGTGGGACAGAAATCGGTAATTCGTTAGAATTCGATTTCGTCGTCCCACCTCCGCACAGTTAAGTAGGGCTGTAAAAGCTGATGAAATCAGTGTAGTAGAGCCCACTCAACCACTGCGTCTTGCTTGACAATCCAAAAACAATCAAGAGGTTAGGACTTCTGTCCCAGCCACTTTTTTTGTGGTCTAGAATATGGTATAATGAGAAGAATTTGATAGGAGCGTCCAAATTTTTGAAGACGCTACGGAGAACTGAGGAGTCGGATATGAATCTCACATTACATGAAGTTGCTCATCTAGTACATGCAAAAAATGATATCAGCCAATTTGAAGATGTGGCCCTCGTCAAGCCTGAATTTGACAGCCGTTTGATTGGGCCTGGAGATCTGTTTGTTCCTTTAAAGGGAGCGCGTGATGGTCATGACTTTATTGAGACTGCTTTTGAAAATGGAGCTGTAGCCACTTTTTCAGAGAAAGTGGTAGAAGGCCACCCTTATATTTTGGTGGAAGATGTATTGAGCGCTTTTCAAACACTAGCTGCAGCCTATCTTCAAAAGACAAAAGTGGATGTTTTTGCAGTGACGGGGTCAAATGGTAAAACCACCACAAAAGATATGTTGGCACAGCTTTTGTCCACCACCTACCTGACCTATAAAACACAAGGAAACTATAACAACGAAATTGGTCTTCCTTATACGGTTTTGCATATGCCAGAAGGGACAGACAAACTAGTCCTCGAAATGGGGCAAGACCACCTAGGAGATATCCATCTCTTGTCAGAACTGGCGCATCCAAAAGCTGCTATTGTCACCTTGATTGGAGAAGCCCATTTGGAATTCTTTAAAGATCGAAGTGAGATCGCAAAAGGAAAACTCCAGATTGCGGATGGCATGCCAGAAGGTGGCCTTCTGGTGGTTCCAGCTGATCCGATCGTGAATGCCTACCTCCCTGAAAAACAAAAATTGGTTCGCTTTGGGCCAGACGAGGAGATTTTTATTACTGAGTTAATCGAGCGAAAGGATAGCTTAACTTTCCGAGCTAATTTCTTAGAAGAAGCGATTGATCTTCCGGTAACAGGAAAATACAATGCGACCAATGCCATGATTGCAGCTTATGTTGCTTTGAAAGAAGGAGTGAGTGAAGCTGCAATTCGTGATAGTTTTGAAACCTTGCAATTGACGCGCAACCGGACAGAATGGAAAAAGGCCAGTAATGGAGCAGATATCTTATCCGATGTCTACAATGCCAATCCGACGGCTATGCGCCTAATCTTAGAAACTTTCTCGACTATTCCTGCTAATCCAAATGGTCGAAAATTAGCCGTCCTGGCAGATATGAAAGAACTAGGGGAGCAATCTATTGATCTACACAACCAAATGATTCTCAGTCTCTCGCCAGATGTCTTGGATACGGTTATTTTCTACGGCCAAGACATTGCGGGATTGGCTCAGTTAGCGAGCCAGATGTTCCCACTCGGACATGTCTATTATTTCAAGAAGACAGCTGAGGAAGACCAGTTTGAGGATATGGTCAAACAAGTCAAGGAAAGCTTGAAAGAGCAAGACCAAATCCTTATCAAGGGAAGCAATTCCATGAATCTAGCCAAATTAGTAGAGGAATTGGAGAATGGTAAGTAATAATGTACTGAAGGACATTCAGCGCTTGATTTCAATCACCAATACAGGCTTAGCCTTCTCAAAAGATCCATTTGATCAAGAGCGCTACCAGGATATTCGTGAAATTTTACAGGATCTTGTGAGAGAAATGACTGATCTGAATTCACAAGAATTATCGGATTTGTTTCGACCGACAAACTATTATGACACCCCCTTAATTGATGTTAGCGCTTGGATTGTCAAAGATAGAAAACTTTGTCTGGTGAAAGGTCAGGGAGAAGAGACCTGGGCCTTGCCGGGTGGTTTTGGTGAGGTTGGCTATTCTCCTAAAGAAAATATTTTAAAGGAAATCCAAGAAGAAACGGGCTATGTAGCACGTGTCAATCGCTTGTTGGCAGTATTTGATACCAATCGCTACCAATTGCAAAGCCGCCAATATGTGAAATTGGTATTTGAATGTGAATTGCTGGATGGAAGTTTTCAACAGAATCAGGAAATTTCCGATCTTGCATTTTTTGAGAGAGAGAAGATACCTGCTCTTTCTACCAAGCGCAATACAGAAGAACAATTGAATTTCCTTTGGGAGGTTTATGATGGGAAACGAGATTTGTATTGTGATTAAAAACGATCTATAAATTAAAGGGATATAAACATGACACTTTGGGATTTATTATTTACGAACCAAAAATCAGCCCCGCCTGAGTTTGGACTCTGGTACTTTTTCCTACCAGCTTCCTTGTTGGTGGTTGGCTACTTTTCTATCAAATATGCGCAGTCAAAAAGCTACCAACGCTTTTGGTACTGGGCACAATTGATTCAAGTCTTGACCATCAATGCTTGGTATATTCTCGCCCACATGCCTTTGACGGATAATTTGCCTTTTTATCATTGTCGCTTGGCCATGCTTGCAATACTCTTTGCTCCGAGAGGAACCTATATCAAGCAATATTTTGCCTTGTTGGGAGTTCTAGGATCCATTGCGGCCTTGGTTTATCCAGCCTTTGACCCCTTCCCATTCCCCCATATTACCGTGCTCAATCTGATTTTTAGTCACTGGGCCTTGTTTGCCAATAGTTTGATTTACCTGCAAGATTTTTATCAGTCGGAAAAACAAGACAGCTTACGAATTGTTAAGATCACTTTTGGAATGAATGCAGTCATCTTTTTGGTCAACCTCTTGACCAGAGGAGATTACGGCTTCTTAAAGCGTCCACCAATCATTGGAGACCACGGTGCTCTTTTGAACTACCTCTTGGTCAGCATCGTGATGGTGGCTGGTATTTGCTTGGTCAATCAACGCTATAAATACAAATACAAGATGGTAGAAGAGAATATCGTTTCGCGTTCAGAATAAAAAGAGCAGATAAGGGAAAGAAATCATGACACTTTGGGACTTATTTTTCACCAGTCAACCAACGGCCCCTCCTCAATTGGGGGTCTGGTATTTCTTATTGCCGACTTCATTGGTGGTAGTGGGAGTTCTGTCCATTCGATTTGCTCACTCTAAAGGCTACCAAAACTTTTGGTATTGGGGGCAGTTGATCCAGTTGCTGATTATCAACGCTTGGTATCTAGCTGCTCGCTTGCCTCTTTCAGAGAGTCTTCCCTTCTATCATAGCCGGATGGCCATGTGGATTATTCTCTTAGCTCCTAAGGGCAGCTTCAAGCAATATTTTGCACTTGTGGGAGTCTTTGGCTCCATTATGGCCTTGGTTCATCCCGTTTTTTATCCCTACCCTTTTCCTCACGTATCCTCGATCAACAATGTCTTTGGTCACTGGGCTCTCCTGGCCAACTGTTTGATCTATCTGGTTCAATCCTACCAGGTGGAAGAAGGGGCTGTTTGGAAGATCTGTCAGATGACGTTTGGGGTCAATGCCATTATTCAGCTTGCGAATCTCGCAACGGGTGGAAACTACGGCTTTATGCGTCGCCCACCTGTGATCGGTGACCATGGCCTTGTGCTCAACTATTTGATCGTGACAGTTCTCATGACGGGGACACTGATTTTCATCAATATTATCGTTCAGTACAGTAAGAAAAGAAGAATACCTAAATCTGTTTAAATAAGGAGATTTTATGCATCATTTTTTCACTACAGAATCAACAGCACCACCAGCAATCTCAGCACTTTGGTATAGTGTGATGGTCTTGTTCGTTGTGACAGCGATTATGATGTCACTTCGCTATTATCAGAATGAGCAATTTCGTAAATGCTTTCAATACTTACAAGGCTTCCAGTTAATTTGCTTGTATCTGTGGTATTTTGCCTACCACATTCCTTGGTCCAATAGCTTACCATTTTATCATTGCCGCTTGGCCATGTTTGCGGTCTTGTTTTTACCAGACCGATGGAAAAGCAAACAGTTCTTTGCCTTGATGGGAGTGAGTGGAGCCATCTTTGCTTTGGGCTATCCAGTCTTTGATCCCTACACTTTCCCTCATATTACGAGCTTTTCTTTCCTCCTCGGACATTACTGTCTCCTCATCAATTCCTTGATTTATCTTTTGAGATGGTATGATCGAAACCTCTTAAAAAATAGTCAGATTGTTCTCTATACCTTTGGCTTAGATTTATTCCTGGTTGGAGTCAATCAATTGACGGGAGGAAATTATGGCCTGATGGCCCGCCCTCCGATTATGAGAGGGGATAAGGTATGGCTCAACTATCTGGTTGTATCCAGTATTTTAGCCCTTGCTTTATTACTCTTTAATCAGTTCTTCAGCCGCAGAAGTGAGCGGGTGAAAGTGAGAAAATAACAAGTAGGAAGGTTGGGACATTTCGGTCTCAACCCTGTTTTATATTAAAGGAGAATATATGAAGCGTTTCTTGCTAATGATTTCCCTTATTTGGAGTTTGGTTTGTACAATCACGATCGCACATGCAGATGATGAAGTTCGCTATTCGATTGAATCCTATGTAGGACACCTCCAATTGCAGGAAGATAGCCAAGCAACATTTACACAAGAGATTACCTATCAGTTTCAGACAGGCTATCATGGTCAATATGTAACCCTAGGAAGCGCAGATCCTCTTCCAAAAGGGTTTAAGATTCATCGTCATCCTGAGGTGGAAGCCTATGTGGATGGGGAAAAACGTGAGATTCGTGTAGAGGAGACAGACCTGGAAGATGGTCGGCAATTAAAAATATACAATGCCCGTATCGTCGGAGGAACGGTCAAGATCAAAGTAAAATGGAAGATTGATCATCTCTTGACTTTCTACAAGGATATTGCAGAACTGAATTGGTTTCCTATTTCAGATGGAGATGAGAAAGTCGCGAAATTAGATTTTTATGTAGATGGCTTGGATGCCAAGCAGGGAAAACTGTATGCCCATACTGGTTACTTTAATCCACCAGCCCAAGTCGAACGGACTGCAACTGGTTATCATATTTGGACAAAGGATTTTCCAAAAAATGGAAAGCTCGAACTACATGCCTATTGGCCAATGACAGATGCCTTACGACAGTCCCAATCGAGTCATATTCAAAAAGAAAATAGAAAAGATGCATTTCTCAAAAAAGAAAAATCCATTGAACAAAAAACATTCTTTTATCGGACCCTTCTACTCAAGGTCGTTCCAATTGTATCTGTTCTTTTATTTATCCTAGCTTTCATTCCATGGATCCGGTATTTTATCAGTACCAGAACTCGTCGAATTTCAAAAGGAGTACGATTATACGAACCACCACAGAATTTACCTCCTCTTGTCCTAGCTAAGGCACTGTATCAACTTGATTTTGAACGGATGGTGATGTCTAGAGAGAAGGGGCAACTAAAATTTAATCATCTCATCCAGGCAACCATGTTAGATCTTATTGATCGAGGAAATCTTCGGTTGACTAGGGATGAAAATGGGGAAACCTTGACCTGTCTCCATTATGAAGGCTTGGCTGATTTTGAATTAAAGTTTATTGAAATGATTTTTGATCAAGAATCTAAAATCAATATCCGTGAGGTATTCTCAAAGTATAAAATTGATAAAGTAGCCCTAAAAAAAGACTTTCGAGCTGCTAAATCAGACACGCAACGAGACCGTATTCGAAAGATCGGAAATGAAGTTCAATCCCTTTTAAAAAAGGATGCCCAGCAATTGTCAAAAGGTGTAGAAAAGGAAATTGCAAAATTAGGATTGCCCTCTTATTTTAGAGACTTAACTGAAAAAGAAGAAGCTTTTTCAAAAACAGGTTGCGCCCTACATTTCTGGCTCTTACTGATCTTATTTGTGAGCATGTGTTTCTTATCTCTCGGATTTGGATCACACCTATCTTCCTTCTATTTTTGGATCATTTTTCTTTTGGTTTTGTTCTTCATTCCATTTTATATTCTTGTGAAAATTCGCGAAGAACATCTCCAATCCTTAGAGAACTTGGATGCACAATTTGAATGGATGGCCTTTCGAAATATGATCGAAAGTATTCCAAATTTCAACCAAGCGGAACTGGAGAGTGTTGTTCTATGGAATCGTATCCTAGTCTATGCAACTATGTATGGTCAAGCTAAAAAAGTGAGTCAGGTACTCAAAAATCATCAGATTTCCTTACCATATGAGGATTGGGATGCTGTTGTTTGGATAACGACCTCTTCAAATTCCTTCCTAGACGGCTCTACCTTGATGAGTTATGCAGATGATTCCTATAGCGTTTCAAGCTTCTCTACTAACTCCTCAGATGGCAGTGGCGGTTTTGACGGCGGTGGCTTTTCTGATGGTGGCGGTGGCGGAGGATTTGGAGCCTTCTAACAGTCATGATAAGAGGACTAGAATCTACGGATTTTGGTCTTTTTTTGCGTCCCCAAAAAGATCCATCATTGAAAAAAGTGCCTCTTTTCGCTATAATAGAAAAGATAGAGAAATTGAGGAGAAATCCGATGTAGAGATGAATTTGTAAATTTATCAGAAAATAAAAAGAGAAAGAATTAGGAATATGAACGTACAAGAAGAAATTAAAAAACGCCGTACCTTTGCCATCATCTCCCACCCGGATGCTGGTAAAACGACGATTACAGAGCAGTTGCTCTACTTTGGGGGAGAGATTCGGGAAGCCGGTACTGTTAAAGGGAAGAAAACTGGAAACTTTGCTAAATCTGACTGGATGGATATCGAGAAGCAACGTGGGATTTCGGTAACCTCATCTGTCATGCAGTTTGATTACGATGGAAAACGGGTCAATATCCTAGACACCCCAGGGCACGAGGACTTCTCAGAAGATACTTACCGGACCTTGATGGCGGTGGATGCGGCGGTTATGGTCGTAGACTCTGCCAAAGGGATCGAGGCTCAAACCAAGAAATTGTTTGAGGTTGTGAAACACCGTGGCATTCCCGTCTTTACCTTTATGAATAAGCTAGACCGGGACGGTCGTGAGCCACTGGACCTCTTGCAAGAATTGGAAGAAGTCTTGGGCATCGCGAGTTACCCAATGAACTGGCCGATCGGGATGGGAAAAGCCTTTGAGGGACTCTATGACCTTTATAACCAACGTTTGGAACTCTATAAAGGAGATGAGCGTTTTGCTAGTCTAGAAGACGGAGACAAGCTTTTTGCTAACAATCCTTTCTACGAACAAGTGAAAGACGACATCGAACTCTTGCAAGAAGCTGGAAACGAATTCTCAGAAGAAGCCATCCTTGCGGGTGAATTGACTCCCGTCTTCTTCGGCTCAGCCTTAACCAATTTTGGAGTACAGACTTTCTTGGAAACTTTCCTCAAGTTTGCTCCGGAACCACACGGCCACAAGAAGACAGATGGAGAACTTGTCGATCCTTATGATAAGGATTTCTCAGGATTTGTCTTTAAGATTCAGGCCAACATGGATCCTCGTCACCGCGACCGAATCGCCTTTGTGCGGATCGTATCTGGCGAATTTGAGCGTGGGATGAGCGTCAACCTGCCTCGTACTGGTAAGGGCGCTAAGTTATCTAACGTGACTCAATTTATGGCCGAAAGCCGTGAGAATGTCAGCAATGCCGTAGCAGGAGACATCATCGGGGTCTACGATACAGGGACTTATCAGGTTGGAGATACGCTGACAGTTGGTAAAAACAAGTTCGAATTTGAACCACTGCCAACCTTTACGCCTGAAATTTTCATGAAGGTATCTGCCAAGAACGTCATGAAGCAAAAATCCTTCCACAAAGGGATTGAGCAATTGGTGCAAGAAGGAGCCATCCAGCTTTATACCAACTACCAAACAGGTGAATACATGTTGGGTGCTGTCGGGCAACTTCAGTTTGAAGTCTTTAAACACCGCATGGAAAATGAATACAATGCCGAAGTGGTCATGAGCCCAATGGGTAAAAAGACTGTTCGCTGGATCAAACCAGAAGACTTAGATGAGCGCATGTCTTCAAGCCGAAATATCTTGGCCAAGGATCGCTTTGACCAGCCAGTCTTCCTCTTTGAAAATGACTTTGCCCTCCGTTGGTTTGCGGACAAGTATCCTGACGTTGAGTTGGAAGAAAAGATGGGATAAGGAACGTTTTCAAAACCGATCCATAACAATAGAATAAGAAGACGAAAATCTACCCGTTTTCGCTTATAAAGGAGAAACTATGGGATTACTAAGTGGTTTGATGGGCAATGCCTCTCAAAAGAATGTTGATAAAGTAGAAAGAGATCTGGAAGATATCTTGGTGCCGGGAGAGCAAGTCACACTTGCTTTTAGCTTGATTCGTGATTTAATCGTCTTTACAGAGTTTCGTTTGATCTTGGTGGATAAGCAAGGAGTAACAGGAAAGAAAACTTCCTACAAATCCCTTCCTTATCGCTCCATCTCTCGATTTTCAGTAGAAACTTCCGGTCATTTTGATTTGGATGCTGAATTAAAAATCTGGGTCTCTTCAGCAGTGGAACCTTCAGAAGTTTTACAATTCAAGAGTGACAACAGTGTCATTGAAATCCAGCAAGCATTAGCCAGTGCGGTCTTTAAATAAAAAATCATGTTGATAGAGAACAGTTGAGAAAGGAGACGGAATGTTTATCGATAAACAATTGGGTCAAGATCGGAAATGGATCAATATCGACTCGGATTTGATTGCTGAAAATTCATATCTTTATAAAAAATACGAGATTGACAAAGAAACCATTGAGTACGCGATGGATAAGAACGAACGTGCCCATATGGATTACAATCGAGAAAACGGAACGATCACCTTTATCTACAATGTATTGGATTTAGAAAAGGACAAGGAATACTACGAAACCATCCCCATGACCTTTATCGTTCAAGATACGCGACTCGTGACCATCAGTAACCAGGACAATGCCTATATCATTGAACAAATGGTTCGTTATTTGGAAAGCCATGAGGAGCTGTCGATCTATAAGTTGCTTTTTGCAGGTCTTGAAATGATCAGTAATGCTTATTATCCGATTATTGATCGCTTAGATAAGCACAAAGATGAACTCAATCGTTTGCTTCGAAAGACAACGACGACAAAGAATCTTTATGCCCTGTCTGACCTTGAGACCGGTATGGTGTATCTGGTCGCGGCAGCCAAGCAAAATCGGATGTTGCTAGAACATATCAAAGCACATGTCATTTATCGCAGGATGAATGATGTTGAAAAAGAGCAGTTTGATGATGCCATGATCGAAGCGCGTCAGTTGGTTTCAATGACCGAGTTGATTTCCAATGTCTTACAGCAGTTGTCTGGATCATACAACAATATCCTAAACAACAACTTGAATGACAACTTGACAACCCTAACCATCTTTGAAGCCTTGTTGGCGGTCTTAGCCGTTATCACCGGTTTCTTCGGAATGAATATCCCTCTTCCTATGACAGAGGATCCCAATGCTTGGATCTATGTATCCCTATGTAGCTTTATATTATGGCTCATTTTGGCAAAGGTCATGCGTTGGATTGTGAAAAAAAGATAAAAAAAAGAGGCTTGGAGAAATCCGAGCCTCTTCGTATCTAGAATAATCTGAGAAATAGGAACCATCTAGACACCTGCCCTCCTCTCCAAAGAAGGGGCAGTGTGAATAGTTCATCGACTGTACAAAATCTTCTTGGAAATAGTAGGAGTAGATTTAATAGTACTGAGTGGTTCTAAATAAATCAGAACTTAGAATAAATCGTTGAATCAGATAAAATGATCCTATTTCTTTATACAGAAATATTTTAGATACTAACTGTATTATACATATTTATTTGTAAAAACGCAAGATAAGAGTTACCAAAAAATAAAAGTTTTCCGATTTTTTTATACTCCAATGATGAAGTATATGAAATGGTCGCAAGAAGAAAACCAGTCCTGGCTAGGATTTGCGTCACTTTTCTGATTTCAAGCGATCCAGGATTTTTTCCTAAAAAATAAAATTAATCTCCTTTGACTATCATTTGCCTCTTCATTATGTTATACTAGATAAGTTGCAAACTTGTATGAGAGAAATGGTGGGGAGACTGAACAGATGGAAGGCTTCTGTTCGAAAGAAGACTCCCGCAAATAGGATCATGTTGCCTATTTGTTTGAAAAAACGATTCTAGTCAACAACATCCGTTAGTACGCAAAACATTTTTCTCTAAAGAAAATGTAGTCTTAAACAGACGGACTAGTTTTTCTTTAGATGAGTCTTGCGACAGGTAACCGGGAAGATGACTTCCTATGCAATCAGTGCGTATTCGCATTGAAAGAAGTTTGATAAAGTGGCTTCGCACCACTTTTTAGAAAGAAGAAAGAATTGAAATTCAATGAATTTAACTTATCTGCTGAATTATTAGCAGAAATCGAAAAAGCTGGCTTTGTAGAAGCAAGCCCGATCCAAGAACAAACCATTCCTTTGGCTCTTGAAGGAAAAGATGTCATCGGTCAAGCGCAAACAGGGACTGGTAAAACAGCTGCTTTCGGTCTTCCAACGTTGGAGAAGATTGATGTCGATAACACAGTGATCCAAGCCCTTGTCATTGCCCCAACGCGTGAATTGGCAGTTCAAAGTCAGGAAGAATTGTTCCGCTTCGGACGCAGTAAGGGTGTTAAAGTTCGCTCTGTCTATGGTGGATCAAGCATTGAAAAGCAAATTAAAGCTTTGAAGTCAGGCGCTCACATCGTTGTGGGAACACCTGGACGCTTGCTAGATTTGATCAAGCGCAAGGCCTTGAAACTCGATCATATTGAAACCTTGATCCTGGATGAAGCAGATGAAATGCTCAACATGGGCTTCTTGGAAGATATCGAAGCCATCATTAGCCGTGTCCCAGAAACACGCCAAACCTTGCTCTTTTCAGCAACGATGCCAGAAGCTATCAAACGTATCGGTGTTCAGTTTATGAAAGAGCCAGAACACGTTAAGATTGCGGCCAAAGAATTGACCACCGATTTGGTCGATCAATACTATATTCGTGTCAAAGAAGGTGAAAAATTTGATACCATGACTCGATTGATGGATGTCGAACAGCCTGAACTTGCCATCGTCTTTGGTCGGACCAAACGCCGGGTTGATGAATTGACTCGTGGCTTGAAGATTCGTGGTTTCCGTGCAGAAGGAATTCACGGAGATTTGGATCAAAACAAGCGTCTCCGAGTCCTTCGTGACTTTAAAAATGGGAACTTGGACGTCTTGGTAGCAACAGACGTTGCGGCACGTGGCTTGGATATTTCAGGTGTGACCCATGTCTACAACTACGATATTCCACAAGATCCAGAAAGCTATGTTCACCGGATCGGACGGACAGGTCGTGCTGGGAAAACAGGGCAATCCATTACCTTTGTATCGCCAAATGAAATGGGCTATTTGCAAATCATTGAGAACTTGACCAAAAAGCGGATGAAGGGAATGAAACCTGCAACAGCAGAAGAAGCCTTCCAAGCGAAAAAACAAGTAGCACTGAAGAAAATTGAGCGAGATTTTGAAGATGAAAAAATCCGGACCAACTTTGAGAAGTTTGGCAAGGATGCTCGCAAATTGGCTGCAGCATTCACTCCTGAAGAATTGGCTATGTATATTTTGAGCTTGACCGTTCAAGATCCAGACAGCCTTCCAGAAGTTGAAATTGCGCGTGAAAAACCATTGCCGTTTAAACCATCCGGTGGTGGCTTTGGTGGAAAAGGAAAAGGTGGCCGTGGAAATGGCCGTCGTGGAGACCAACGCCGTGACCGAAATCGCAGAGATGACCGTGAAGGTGGACGCCGTGATTTCAAACGCAAGTCCAATAAAAATAGCCGAGACTTTGAAGGCAAAGGCAACAAACGTCCTCATCGTACTTCCAATGAAAAGAAAAATGGATTTGTCATCCGCAATAAAGGGGATAAATAAGTCCGAAGGAACGGTCTATTGCTAGACCGTTTTTTTATATGAAAAATAAAAAATACAAGGGTTAACCAGCTGTTAACCCTTGTATATTTATAAGGAGACCTAAATGATAACTGACTCTTTTAGAAAAAATGTATCATGATAAGGAGCATCCAAAAAAGTCAGACAACAGAAAGAATGGATTCCTAAAATGGGATATTTCTGTTAACATATTAAGTCTACAATTATTTCCAAGCCTTGTCAAGGATTTTTTCTTATTTTTTTAAAATTTTTGACTAGAAAAATAAAAATTGACAATCTCTTCTAAAAGGTTATAATGAATATAATAACTATACTAATTAAAAAGAGGTGTCGCCCATGGTGATTGCATTAAAAAATGATGATCTAGAAGTACAATTTAAGACATTTGGTGGGGAATTGAGCTCCATTCGAAGTAAGGAAGGCATAGAATATCTCTGGCAGGGGGATCCAGAGTATTGGTCAGGACAAGCGCCGGTTCTGTTTCCGATTTGCGGGAGTGTTCGTAATGGCCAAGTACAGTATCATCTAAAAGATGGAGTGAAGACAGGCCAGCTTCCAAGACACGGCCTCATTCGCAAGAGAGAGTTTGAACTCAAAGAACAAACAGACCATCGTCTTGTCTTTGAAATCACCTCTAACGACGAGAGCTTACAAAATTATCCCTACCATTTTCGAGTGGAAATCGATTATGAATTGAAAGGGAAAGAGATCACCATCACGTATCGCGTGCAAAATTTAGAGTCAGATCAAGTCATGCCTTATTTCATTGGAGGGCATCCAGCCTTTCGTTGTCCCCTTTTAGCAGATGAAGACTATGAAGACTACGAGTTGATTTTTGAAAAAGAAGAAAGCTGTAGCGTTCCTCTCTTGTTCACAGAAACCGGTTTGGTTGATCGCCTGCAGCGGACGCCATTTTTAGACCATAGCCGTAGCCTACCTTTGCGCCATGAACTGTTTGAAAAAGACGCCATTATTTTAGATCAGTTAGCCTCTAAATCTGTGCAGCTCCTCTCGAAAAAATCTGGTAAAGGTTTGGAATTTGCCTTTGCAGATTTTGAGAATCTCGTCCTTTGGTCTACCAATAACAAGGGGCCTTTCATTGCCTTGGAGCCTTGGACGGGTATTTCCACATCTGCAGAAGAGGGCGATTTCTTCGAAGATAAAAAAGGTGTGATCCAGTTGGCTCCTCAAGAAACACGGAGTCACCAGTACCGTATCACCATTTTGTAAATGAAAAACCGTTGGACTATGGAGTCCGACGGTTCTTTTTGATATAGTTTAGCTTTGCTTGGCGCGATTTCTTTTTAAAGAGAGACTCGGCAGACATAGCAGAGGGTTTATCTGGATAGGATTCTTGGTAAAGAAGTTTAACGGGGAGGCGAGCCCGTGTGTATTTGGCGCCTTTTCCAGCATTGTGAGTCTTTAGGCGTTTTTCGACATCTGTGGTGTAGCCAGTGTAGAGGGAGCCATCCGCACACTCTAGGACATACATGTAAGCCTTAGTTTCCATAGTAGATCTCATGAATCTCGTCTGTATAGCTGCCGTCTTCATTGTGAATAAAGAGGGGAGGCAGAATTTTTAAACCATCCAGTGAGCCATCTTTGATCGCCTCAATCAATAACATATTCGCCTCTTTGGTCACTTTGGGATAGACAAACTGGATCCGCTTAGGTGCAAGATTGTAACGCTTCATGGTTTCGATGATATCTAAAAAGCGATCTGGACGATGGACCATCGCTAAGCGACCATTTGATTTGAGAACTCGCTGGGCCACATGGCAAATCTCATCTAAATTGGTGGTAATTTCATGCCGAGCTAAGAGGTAGTGTTCACTCTCATTGAGATTGGAATGCTCATCTACCTTGAAATAAGGAGGATTGCAGAGGATAATATCCACCTTACTCCCCCCGATATGTTGAGGCAAATGCTTGAGGTCATCGGTGATCATGGACATTTGCTGGTTCAAGCCATTGAGATCAATGGAGCGGGTTGCCATATCCGCTAGACGTTCCTGTATTTCGACACCAATGATCTGGGACTCTGTACGAGTACTCGCAAAAAGTCCCACGGCCCCATTTCCAGCGCAGAGATCTACGATCAAGCCCCGCTTGGGCAATTTTGGAAAGCGCGAGAGCAGGACGCTATCCACGGAGTAACTAAAGACTTCCCGATTTTGTATGATTTTCACATCACTTGAAAAGAGTTGATTGACGCGCTCGCCGTCTTTTAATTCGATATCTGTCATGGCTCTATTATAGCATGAAAAGAAGCTTGGGGAAAGATCGATAAAACATAAAAAGAGGCTGGAACAAAAGTCCTAGCCTCTCAATTATTTTTGGATTGTCGATCAAGACGCAGTGGTTGAGTGGGCTCTACTACGCTGATTTCATCAGCTTTTACAGCCCTACTCAACTGTGCGGAGGTGGGACGACGAAATCGAATTCTAACGAATTACCGATTTCTGTCCCACTCTCTTTTTTTAATCAAATTCATATTTTTGGAGAATCGTAGTGAGGATAAAGACTCCTGTAAAGATAGCCATCAATGCCAGATAAACTGGGAAAGTAGTGGTTGTAAGGAGTGAAATCTCGATCAAGTTTTTTAGCACGACCGCAGATGCGTAGAATCCTACTACAGAGAAGAGGATGAGGAGGGCCCGCCAGATATTTAGTGGCAGGCAAGCACGGATAACGGATAGGAAACCGATGGATCCAAGTAAGTAGTAGGATACAGTAGACATATCGGCTGCAGACCAACCATGGCTTGCTCCCCAAAGGCGAATAAACAAGACACTAAAGACGACCATCAAGGCGCTTGGTAAGGCTAACAGAAGGGAACGTCTCAAGAAGTGTTTTTCAACCGGTTTGATATTGCGTTCAAAGGTCAACACAAATGGTGGGAATCCTTCGACGAATTGGTCGATCAGGGTGATTTGAATAGGAATGAAAGGGAAAATCAGCAAATAGTTGACGTTAAAGAAGAGAGCACTGGCAATACAGATGATAGCCAAGAGGAAGGAATAGATCGTTTTGATAAAGAAGATTGGAGCGATTCGTCCAATGTTATTCACCACACGACGGCCTTCAAAAAGAATTTCTGGAACGTCATTAAAGTCAGAGTTTAAAAGAACAATATTGGCAATTTGACGAGTTGCTGGATCTCCCTCTGCCATCACGATGGAGCAGTCTGCTTCACGAAGAGCAAGGATATCATTGACCCCATCTCCTGTCATAGCAGTCGTCCGACCAGCTGCTTTCAAGGTTTGGATGAGCAGTTTTTTCTGGTGAGGAGACACGCGGCCAAAGATAGCTGTTTCTTCTGCTTGATCCACTAATTGATCATCAGAAATTTTTGAACAATCGACGTAGTTCTCATGATTTTTGAAGCCAGCTTGTTGAGCGATATAAGAAACCGTCACAGGGTTGTCACCGGATATGATTTTAAGATCCACTCCTTGAGAGCGCAAATACTCAAGAGTATCTGAAGCCCCTTCACGAATGGGGTCTGTAATCTCAATAACCGCAATCCCTTCAAGATTTTCAGGTAGTTTCAATTCCTGCATGCTGATCAGTTCTGAACTATGTGCCAATACGAGCACGCGCGATCCACGAGCTTGTGCTTCGACGACAGCAGTTGGATTTTCTTGAAGGAGCATTTCAGGAGCACCGAGAAAGACGGTTCCAAGGTTGGATAGATGCATAGCTCCCCATTTCCGATCACTTGAGAAAGGAATAATGTTTTCTGCAGTATAAGCATGCTCCAACTCTCCATAAGCCTTGCGAATAGCTTGAGCAGTAGGATTGGTGTCCTCACTATTTTGCATGTAAGCTGAAAGGATAACTTTGATGGTTTCCTCAGAAAAATGATCAGATAAGCTATGGAGAGCTTCGACTGTCATCTTCCCTTGAGTGATGGTACCGGTCTTATCAAGACACAAGGTATCCACACGCGCCAAGGTTTCTACTGAGTACATTTCTTGGACAAGAACCTTGCGCATACCGAGCTTAATAACCGCTGTCAAAAGAGATGTAACCGTCAGTAGGGCAATTCCCTTTGGCAACATTCCCAGGAGAGCTGTGGAAGAATTCACGACAGAATCCTTGATTGGCAGCATCTTGATCAACAATGCTTCAAAGAAGAGGGCAAGGCCAAATGGGATGATAATTTTCCCAGTAAAGCTAGAGATTTTCGCTAAGTTATAAAGAATACGCGAATTGATAGGCTTCAAGGTTTTGGCTTCCATCATCAGTTTGTTGGCATAGTTGTTTGCCCCAACTCGCTTGACACGGGCATAGACTTGACCACTGGCAATATAACTACCAGAAAGCAGTTCATCACCAATTTCTTTTAAGACCAGGTCACTCTCACCAGTCAGCATAGCCTCATTAGCTTCTGCAATACCGGACATGACTTCAGCATCACTAGGGATCTGCTCACCCGAAGACAGAAGCATTAGATCACCTAGGACAAGCTTTTCTGGTGGAATTGCATCTTTTTCCCCGTCTCGAATGACAGTCACCAGCTCACGACTCATGAGATTGAGTTTATCAATCATCCGCTTGGCGCGCATCTCGGTCATGATTCCTGTAATGGCATTGAAGCAAATAACCGCGAAAAAGATCATATTGCTCCAGGCCTGTACAGCAGCCAAGGCCACAGCAATCACAAAGTTTAAGGTATTAAACAAGGTGAAGACGTTGCGCTTGATGATTTGCCAGGTGCTGGTACTGGTATTCGTTGTAAAATCATTGGTTTGTCCGCGATCCATTTTCTTGCGGACTTCACTGAGGGACAAGCCCTTTAAATCAATAGTTTCCATAGACAATATGATATCATTTTTTTGAGAAAAAGACTATCTAGAATCGGTCCGCTGAGACAATTTTTATCTAAAAAAGGTTTGCGGTCAAAATCAGGATACGGTATAATAAGAAAGAACCTTTTACAGGATGGAATATCTTGTAGAGAGACGAATGAAATGGATTTGAGGAACAACTATGTTTTATACCTATTTACGTGGCCTTGTTGCCTTTATTCTTTGGGTTTTAAATGGGAATGCCCATTACCATCATAAGGACAATATTCCAGATCGGGAAGAGAACTACATCTTGGTATCCCCTCACCGGACTTGGTGGGATCCGGTCTATATGGCCTTTGCAACCAAGCCAAAGCAGTTTATCTTTATGGCAAAAAAAGAGCTCTTCACCAATCGTATTTTTGGCTGGTGGATTCGCATGTGTGGGGCATTTCCGATCGACCGTGAAAATCCGGGAGCAGAAGCCATTAAGTATCCTGTCAATATGCTGAAAAAGAGCAACCGTTCCTTGATTATGTTCCCAAGTGGAAGCCGTCATTCTCAAGACGTTAAAGGCGGTGTTGCAATCATTGCTAAAATGGCGAAGGTCCGTATCATGCCAGTGACTTATACTGGTCCAAGAGACTTGAAAGGGTTGGCAACGGGTGAACGCATTGATATGAACTTTGGACATCCCATCGATATTTCGGATATTAAAAAGATGAATGACGAAGGAGTGGCAGAAGTTGCCCGCCGTATCCAAGAGGAGTTTGACCGCTTGGATGCGGAAGCGCAAGCGATCAACACCCCAACAAAACCGTTTATCTTGATTCGTTTGTTAAAAATCCTTTTGATTCCCCTTGTCTTAGTCGTGGGCATCTTGACCTTGCTCTTTAGTTACCTAGCAAGCTTTGTATGGGATCCAGACAAACATCGGAAAAACAAGTAAAAAAACTGAGAGTTTTTCTCAGTTTTTTTTATTTTTACGAATAATAAAAGTGAGAGGAGGTTTCTTATGGAGGATATCATCGAAAAAATCAAAGAATATAAGCTCTTTTTAGCTCTTACTGCTATTGGACTCTTACTTGGAGGGTATTTTCTTTTTCATCGACCTCAGTCAAGTGCATCCACCATACCGGATCTTTATCAGTCTTCTAGTTCTACTTCGAGCAAAGAAAAGGTGCAGACCGCTAGTTCCAAAGAAGAAAAGACGGTTACTTCAGTGTCTGATGCACCCGAGATCATTACGGTCGATGTCAAAGGAGCCGTCAAACAACCAGGGGTCTATGAGTTGCGCTCCAATAGCAGAGTCCACGATGCCATTTATAAGGCAGGCGGGATGACAGCAGATGCCAATAGCCAATCGGTCAATTTGGCGCAAAAACTCTCCGATGAAGCAGTGATCTATGTTGCTAAAGAAGGAGAGGATGTTCCAGCACTTGGAAGTTCAGAAAGTTCTGCAACTTCGTCAGCGCCAGCAGAAAAAACAGGCAAGGTCCATTTAAATCGAGCAACCGAATCAGAGCTCCAGACAGTATCGGGCATTGGACAGAAACGTGCCCAGGATATTATCGCCTATCGCGAAGCAAATGGGCCTTTTCGATCAGTGGATGATCTGAAGAATGTTTCAGGAATCGGAGAGAAAACACTGGAGAAACTAAGAGATGCTTTCACGGTGGATTAAAGACCTTCCTTTTTCGCTTATCCATCTCGCCTTTGTACTTCTATGGCTGTATTTTAGTATCTATCAACCATCTTGGCTTTCGATCAGCGGTCTAGTAGTAGTGGGAGTTTTAGCGGTTCATCACTATAAAGGGGAGCGCTCAAGTTTGCTAGGACTTGCTTTAGCAACCCTTTGTTTTGCGGCCTTCTTTGTCTTTCAGCGAGCCCAGGATCATCCAAAACAAGTCGAAAGTCGGTCCCCAGCCCATTTACATCTGATCCCAGATACCATCAAGGTTAATGGAGATGCCTTGTCTTTTCGTGCTAAAGATCAGGGTTGCACCTACCAAGTTTTTTACACCTTGAAATCTGAGAAAGAAAAACAGCAGTGGCAAGGTCAAACTCACTTGCTGGAGTTGACGTATAAGGGTGTCATAGAAGAGCCAGAAGGGCAGCGAAATTTTAGAGGTTTTGACTATCGAGCTTATTTGAAGACTCAGGGAATATATCACCAAATTAGAATTGAAACGATCCAATCCGCGCTTCCTATACAGACTTGGAATGTTTTTGACTGGCTGTCTCAATGGAGGCGACAAGCCATTGTTTGGAGTAAAGAGCACTTTCCGCAGCCAATGAACCAGTATATGACCGGCCTTCTTTTTGGCTATTTAGATAAGGATTTTGAAGAGATGGACCAGCTTTACACGAGTTTAGGAATCATCCATTTATTCGCCTTATCTGGTATGCAGGTCGGCTTTTTCATCAATGGGATCCGGAAAGCTCTCTTACGTCTAGGAATCTTGCAAGAAACAGTCGATATTTTGATGGTTCCAATCTCTTTGGTCTATGCTGGCTTGACAGGTTTTTCTGTTTCAGTGGTTCGCAGTCTCTTGCAGAAGATCCTCTCTCAAAAGGGCATCCGAGGTATGGAGAATATGGCGATGACCTTGATGATCTTAATGGTGCTCATGCCCAAGTTTCTCCTGACAGCTGGAGGGGTCTTGAGTTGTGCCTATGCCTTTATTTTGACCTTGGTAGATACCAGTTCTTATTCCGGACTTAAAAAGCTACTAGTGGAAAGTTTCTGGATTAGCCTGGGGATTTTGCCCCTTTTGACCTATTACTTTAGTGTTTTTCAACCCTGGTCACTCCCTTTAACCTTCCTCTTTTCTTTCTTATTTGACCTTGTTCTTCTTCCAGGTTTAACGGTGCTATTTATCTTATCGATTCTAAAGCCCCTTACAATTTTTAACAGTTTCTTTCTTCTCATAGAGGAGTGTATTCGTTGGATTTCAAAGCTCACGTCGCTACCTTTGGTATTTGGTCAGCCGACGGGAGCAGCTCTGATTGCTCTCTTCCTTCTTTTAGGGATCTTGTATGATCTTCGAAAGCAAAAAAAACGTCGTTTCCTGTTAATAGGCATGATTCTACTCATCTTTTGTTGGACCAAACATCCTTTAGAAAATGAGATTACCATGGTGGATATCGGTCAAGGAGACAGTATCTTTTTACGCGATTGGAAAGGAAGAACCATATTGATTGATGTCGGAGGACGCGTCACTTTTAAAAGTGGAGAAAAGTGGCAAGAGCGCAGTCAATCTGCCAATGCGGATCAAACCTTGATTCCCTATCTCAAGAGTCGAGGTGTTGGAAAACTCGATGCTTTAGTCTTGACTCATACAGACCAGGACCATATGGGAGATATGGTGGAGGTTGCCAAACAAATCCCAGTTAAAAAAGTGTATGTCAGTCCAGGTAGTCTAACTAATTCTCAATTTCGAGAGAAATTGAAACAGCTTCATAGTCCGATTAAAGTAGTCCAGAGAGGGGATCAACTTCCTATTTTTGATCATCATCTAGAAGTCTTATCCCCTGATGAAGTGGGGGATGGTAAAAATGATGATTCGATTGTCCTCTATGGGCAGTTCTATCAGAAACGATTTTTGTTCACGGGTGATTTGGAAGAAGCTGGAGAGAAAAAACTATTGAAAAACGATCCACAATTACAAGTAGATGTCTTGAAAGTAGGCCACCACGGTTCTAAAGGTTCCTCTAGTGATGTGTTTTTAGATCAGTTACATCCTCAGTTGGCCTTGATCTCTGTTGGAAAGAAAAATCGCTACCAGCATCCTCACAAAGAATTGCTCGATCGTCTAGAGGAACGCTCTATTTCTTATTTTCGTACCGATGAAAGGGGAGCGATTCGCTTGATTGGATGGAACCATTGGAGGGTAGAAACAGTCCGATAGAGACGAGGAGAGGTTTGCTTTCTATGCTGAAAATTGCTATTATAGAAAGTGAAATCAATGTAAAGGTAGAATTGTATGAACGCATTTAAGCAATTTTGGATACAGTATGCAGATTTTTCAAGTAAGACCAGTCGGGCCCATTTTTGGCTAGCTTTTTTCTGGAATTCCCTGATTTCTTTGCCTCTTTGGGTTTTTTACATCGTGACCTCTTTATCCCATCAAAATGCTAAAGAAACGCTCAATTTTTCAACTGTTCATTCTAAGACAGGTTTATGGGCGCTCGCTTTCTTAGCATTCTTTTACTTCCTCATTTTAGTACCCAGTCAAGCCATTTGTGTACGTCGCTTGCGGGATGCGGGAATCCATTGGTCTTGGATCTTTTTGAATCTTGGTCCGGTTCTGCTCTATTTGTTGACGGGGCTAGATATTTTCCTATTTCTTTGGGGGATTACAGTTATTTCTCTCTTGATTCTCATGATGCTTCCAGGGAAAAACACCTTCCCACAACCAGTAGAAACTCCTATGGGAGTGGCTTCTGAACCACAGGTCACAGCGACAGGGGGGAGCTTTGGAGGCAACTCCTTTGAGCAAATTCCTAATTTTGTAGCAGCACCTGATTTGTCTGATGAAAAACCACCATTGGAACAAAAGATGGCTACTGAACACGAAATCCACTAAACTGATAAAGATAAGAGAGTTTCATGCAAGCAATTATTGACACTAAACATCTGACGGTTCAAACTCTGCCTCCTATTCTTGTTTTGACGGGTGAGGATGTAGGTCAATTTGAATGGTTAAAAAAAGACATTTTAAAAAAAATAGGCTATGATCCCTCAGATTTGAATTATTCTTATTTTGATATGAAGGAAGCCTCCTATGCTGAGGTCGAGCTGGATTTGGTCAGTCTTCCCTTTTTTGCAGATGAAAAAATCGTGATTTTGGATCACTTATTGGATTTGACCACTGCCAAAAAACGCAATTTAACCGATGAAGATCTGAAGCAATTTGAAAATTATCTGGAAAATCCTTCTGAATCGACCCGTTTGGTGATATTTGCAGAAGGAAAATTAGATAGTAAGCGCCGCTTGGTCAAACTCCTAAAACGGGATGCCCAAATCATTGAAGCGACCACTCCTAAAGAGCAAGATTTAAAGCGTTATTTTTCTGGTCAGGCGCAAGAATTGGGCTTACACTTTGTGGGCGATTCCTTGGACCAGTTGCTCTTAAAATCTGGCTATGATTTTGGAGAGTTACAGAAGAATCTCGCTCTATTGCAGGCTTATAAAGAAGATGGTCAGATTACCCTCCAAGATATCGAGGAGGTTGTTCCAAAGTCCTTGCAAGATAATATTTTTGATCTGACACAGATGATTCTCAAACGCCAAATCGATCAAGTCCGAAATTTGGTTAAGGATCTTCGCTTACAAGGAGAAGATGAAATAAAATTGATCGCTATTTTGTTGGGGCAATTCCGAATGTTTTCTCAAGTTAAAATTTTCTCAGAAGAAGGCCAATCCGAAAGCCAAATTGTAGCGAACTTGTCGGACTTGTCAGGACGCAAGGTCAATCCTTACCAGGTGAAGTTCGCCCTACGGGATAGCCGCAGGCTTTCCCTGTCCTTTTTGAAGCAAGCTATGATGACCTTCATCGAGACGGATTATGCGATTAAAAGTGGAACATATGAAAAAGACTACTTATTTGATTTGGCCCTGTTGAAAGTAGCGAATAGCGTCTAACGATGAATGAAATCGCAAGCAGATTAGTTGAATAATTTAGCTATTTGCGTTATCATCAAGTCAGTAATAAAGAAAAGAGGACCATAAAATGGCTATCATTTTACCAGAATTACCATATGCTTATGATGCATTGGAACCTTATATCGATGAAGAAACCATGCATTTGCACCATGATAAACACCATCAAACATATGTAAACAATGTGAATGCAGCTCTTGAAAAACATCCTGAAATTGGAGAAGACCTTGAAAGCTTGTTAGCTGATGTTGAATCCATTCCAGCTGATATTCGCCAAGCTGTGATCAACAATGGTGGTGGTCATTTGAACCACGCTCTTTTCTGGGAATTGATGACTCCAGAACAAACAGCTCCTTCAGCAGAACTTTCTGCAGCGATTGATGCTACATTTGGTTCATTTGAAGACTTCAAAGCAGCCTTCACAGCAGCAGCAACGACACGTTTTGGTTCTGGCTGGGCATGGTTGGTTGTCAACAAAGAAGGCAAACTCGAAGTGACTTCAACAGCAAACCAAGATACACCAATCTCTGAAGGTAAAACACCAATCCTTGGTTTGGATGTTTGGGAACATGCCTACTACGTGAAATACCGTAATGTACGTCCTGACTACATCAAAGCTTTCTTCTCAGTGATCAACTGGAATAAAGTGAATGAATTGTTTGCAGCAGCAAAATAATAAAATGAAGAAATCTATAAGAGCTAGTATTGGCTCTTATAGATTTTTTTATGTGCATCCGGAAAATCGGAGTATAATTTCTTGCGTTTGGTCAGGAAAATGATACACTAGTAGGAGTGTGTCTTACTTGTCTGAAGCCTGGTTTGAAGGGCCTAGGCAAGGAAAAGATAAACCTTAAAATGAAAACTGAAACATTCAGGGAGAAATGAAATGACTAGTATTACCATTACTAAAGGAGCCGTTGAGACGCCTATCTATTTGCGGATGTTGAATCGTCATGGCTTGATTGCAGGTGCAACTGGAACAGGAAAAACGGTTACGCTCAAGGTTCTAACAGAAAAATTAAGCAAAGAAGGCATTCCGGTCTTTCTAGCTGATATCAAGGGAGATTTATCTGGCTTAGCCAAAGCTGGGCAATGGACACCAAAATTGGAAGAACGCTACAAGCTTCTTGGGATCACAGATCCGTTTGAGCCACAAGCCTTCCCTGTTCGATTGTGGGATGTCTTTGGTCAAGCTGGTCATCCTGTTCGTGCGACTGTCGAAGGGATGGGGTCATTGCTTCTTTCTCGTCTGCTTGATTTGAATGAAACCCAATCAGGAATTCTCGCAATTGTCTTTAAAGTGGCCCAAGAGAAAGATTGGCCCTTGATTGATTTGAAGGACCTGCAAAGCCTTTTAAAGGAAGTCTATGAACACAGTTCAGACTATTCGGCCCAATATGGCAATATCACCAAACAATCTGTCGGAGCCATCCAAAGAAGTCTCTTGGTTCTCGAAGAAGAAGGAGCAGACCAGTTTTTTGGAGAGCCCGCACTTGATTTAAATGACTTCATGCAACTCGATGCATCTGGTCGTGGTTATATCAATATTCTTTCGGCTACAAAGCTCTTTCATTCACCAAAATTGTACTCAACCTTTTTGATTTGGATGCTGTCTCGTCTCTTTGAAACACTTCCAGAGGTTGGGGATCCTGAAAAGCCAAAACTGGTCTTCTTCTTTGATGAAGCGCATCTCCTCTTTAAGGATGCAAGCAAGCTCTTTCTTGAGAAGGTCGAGCAAGTGGTACGCCTGATTCGTTCGAAGGGTGTAGGGATTTACTTTATTACCCAAAATCCTCAAGACCTTCCAGAATCTGTTTTGGCACAGCTTGGAAATCGTGTTCAGCATGCACTTCGAGCTTATACACCCAAAGAAATGAAGGCGATCAAGGTTGCTGCCCAAAGTTTTCGTCCAAATCCAGATTTTGATACAGAAACAGTGATCACAGAATTAGGAACAGGGGAAGCCTTGGTTTCTTTCCTCAATGAAAAGGGACAGCCTAGTGTGGTTGAGCGTGCTTATATTCTCTCTCCTCAATCGAGTTTTGACCTCTTAAATGAGAGTGAACAATTGGCCTTGATCACGACATCGCCTTTCCATCAAAAGTATGCGACGACGATTGATCGAGAATCTGCCTATGAAAAATTAGCAGCTAAAGCAAGCAAGGAAGCACAAGAAAAAGAGCAAAAAGAAGCAGAAAAGGAAGAGGCTGCAGCAGATAAGGCAGCTCAAAAACGTAGTCCGGGTCGTCCAAGAAAATCTAGTCTTGAAAAGGCAAAAGATTCCTTCTTGAGTTCCTTATTCCGGACGATTGCGCGTGAGATCGCTAAGCTAATTATGGGCTCCTTTAAACGGAAATAACCCTTTTATGAAAAGAAAAAAACTTTTTAAAAAGAAACCGTTTTCTCTTTCTGATAATTCTTGTTATTTTCAGTAGAATCTTTTATAATTAATCTCGTATGAAAAAATATTTTAATCTACGCTCGATCATGATTGCGGTCAGTATTTTATTGTGCTTAGTGGGAACAAGCGCACTGGGCTACTTGCATCTTACGCAACCAACAGCATCAGCAATTGAAAAAAAAGCAAAGAAAACAAAAGAAGCAAAAGAACAAGATATCGAAAAGTCTACCCCTGAGACGAAAAAACCGCGTGTCAAATCTCCTGAAGCTAAGCAAGCAGTAGTAGATGCAGACATGGAAACGATGAGCGCTTATGGCCTTGTCTATGATTATGCTAATAAAGGTTTGGTAGAGGTTGTTCAGGATTTCCTAGCGGAAAGTGGAATTGATCCGTCACAAGTTGCCTTCACGTATCGCAATGCCATTACTGGAGAGCAATTTGCCATGAATGATCTTCAACCAATGACGGCAGGTAGTACCTATAAGCTACCCTTGAACATGTTGGTGGTGGATGAAGTCGCAAAGGGTAAACTCAATTTAACAGATCGATTTGATATTACCAATACCTACTATGAATATGTAGGGGAGCATGACAATTACGTTGTTGCCTTTGATGGAGCCATGTCTATCCCTGATATGCAGCGCTATTCATTGGTTTACTCTGAAAATACCCCAGCCTATGCTTTGGCAGATCGTTTAGGGGGGATGGAGCAAGCGCGCAAGTTATTCAGTCGTTATGGTCAATCCCGTTCACCAGAGGTTAAAACCTTTAGCGAAGATAATAAAACGACAACGGATTATTACATCCATGTCTTGGAATATCTTTGGAATCATCAAGAAAAATATGCGGATTTACTAGAACTGATCGGGGAGTCTTTCCCAGGTGAGTACTATAAAAAATTCTTGCCAGATTTGGTGATTCAACAAAAACCAGGATATGTTGCTGAAGCACTTAATGTGGATGCGATTGTCCGTGAATCGACTCCTTATTTGGTTGCCATTTACACTGCAGGACTTGGAGGTACGACTCCAGAAAGTTCTGAAATCAGTGGCGTTGGTCTTTATCAATTGGGACAATTGGCTTATGTTATCAATGAATGGCATCGTGTCAATATGAATGAATAATCGACAAAAGGTCTGAGTTTTGCTCAGACCTTTTCTTTTAACAAAGTATCATGAAAATGACTTGGTGTTTCGAATTACTTTTCTGTTCTAAAGAGACTTCTTTCCCTTTTCTATAAAAAGTATGTTATACTACTAATAGTAATAAGAGGAAGTATAGACATGATTACAAAGGAAGATTACCAGTTGCTCCGCTCGCATCCAGCCTTTTCTGAGCTACCAGTGGAGCTATTTGATAAATTAGCTGTTGAAATTCATGCCAGGGATATCCCTAAAGGACAAATTTTATTTTATGCAGGAGATAAGCGGGAGCGCATTTTTCTTCTGGCAAAAGGCTTTGCTCGTATTGAGCAATTTGATTCGTCGGACCAATTCTCCTATATGGATTATATAAAGAAGGGAGCTTTGTTCCCTTATGGTGGGATGTTCCAGGATGAGCGTTACCATTATACAGCTAGTGCGGTGACGGATTTGCGTTGTTTCGTGATCCCCGTCAATCTCTATGAATTATATGCCCAAGAGAGCAAGGAGCAGTTGCTCTTTATTACGAGAAAGCTATCCTCCATCCTAGAATTTCAAGAGTTGCGCTTGCGTAATGTCGTGACAGCTAGTGCCAGTGAGCGCGTGATTCAATCCTTAGCCATTCTGTGCAAGGATTATGAAAGTCTAGGAAATCAGCTTCCATTTCCAATTAGTATGAAGGAAATGGCCAAATTAGCGGCTACAACCCGAGAAACCGTCAATCAAGTTTTAAAGAAACTCATCGATTCTCATAAGATACAGTATGAGAGAAAACAATTAACCTTTCTAGATACAGCCTACTTTTTAAAGAGTTTTAAAGAGATCAACTAATTTGTTGATCTTTTTTTATTTTTTACAAAAAAATATATATTCATAAAAATAATATAAAAGGCAAAATATGCAAAGAAAACGCTTCATATTAACTAAAAAATAGGAAAGATTCAAAAAAACGCCAAATTCTTTGCATTCAAAAAGTAGAATCCTTTGTGAAAGCGGTACCAATAAAGAATATAATAACAATTGTAATAAGCTTGTGAACAAGCTCAAAGAAAAAAGGAGGATGACAGATGTCAACTAAACCAATTCATGTTTTCTCAGAAATTGGAAAACTGAAAAAAGTAATGTTGCACCGTCCAGGTAAAGAGTTGGAAAACTTGATGCCTGACTATCTAGAGCGTCTTCTTTTTGATGATATTCCATTCTTGGAAGATGCACAAAAAGAACACGACAATTTTGCTCAAGCGCTTCGTAACGAAGGAATCGAAGTACTTTATCTTGAAAAATTGGCAGCTGAGTCATTGACTACTCCAGAAATTCGCGAACAATTCATCGAAGAATATCTTGATGAAGCAAACATTCGTGGACGCCAAACTAAAAACGCTATTCGCGAAATCCTTCGTGGTATTGAAGACAACCAAGAATTGGTTGAAAAAACAATGGCTGGTTTTCAAAAAGCTGAGCTTCCAGAAATTCCAGAAGCTGACAAAGGCTTGACTGACCTTGTTGAATCTGACTACCCATTTGCGATTGATCCAATGCCAAACTTGTACTTCACACGTGACCCATTTGCTACAATTGGGAATGCAGTATCATTGAACCACATGTATGCTGATACACGTAACCGTGAAACCTTGTATGGTAAATACATCTTCAAATATCACCCAGTATATGGTGGTAATGTAGATTTGGTATACAACCGTGAAGAAGATACTCGTATCGAAGGTGGGGACGAATTGGTCCTTTCTAAAGATGTCTTGGCAGTTGGTATCTCACAACGTACAGATGCTGCATCAATTGAAAAATTGTTGGTAAACATCTTCAAGAAGAACGTTGGCTTCAAGAAAGTATTGGCCTTCGAATTTGCGAACAACCGTAAATTCATGCACTTGGATACAGTATTCACAATGGTGGACTACGATAAATTCACCATCCACCCAGAAATCCAAGGCAACCTTCGCGTCTTCTCTGTAACATATGAAAATGAAGCATTGAAGATTGTTGAAGAAAAAGGTGATTTGGCTGAATTGCTTGCTGAAAACCTTGGTGTTGAAAAAGTTACATTGATTCCTTGTGGCGATGGCAATGTGGTTGCTGCTGCTCGTGAACAATGGAACGACGGTTCAAATACTCTTACAATCGCACCTGGTGTGGTAGTTGTATACGACCGTAACACAGTTACAAACAAGAAATTAGAAGAATACGGACTTCGTTTGATTAAGATCCGCGGAAGTGAATTGGTTCGCGGTCGTGGTGGACCTCGTTGTATGTCAATGCCATTTGAACGTGAAGAAATCTAATAGAGAAGACCGAGAGCTGGTCTTGAGGGATCAGCTCTTCCTTCTTACTGATCAATACTAGAAAGAAAATAGGAGACAATTAGAAATGACAGATTCAGTATTCCAAGGACGTAGCTTCTTGGCAGAAAAAGACTTTACACGTGCAGAGTTAGAATACCTTATCGGACTTTCAGCTCACTTGAAAGACCTTAAAAAACGCAACATTGAACACCACTATCTTGCTGGTAAAAACATTGCGCTTTTGTTTGAAAAAACTTCAACTCGTACTCGTGCTGCCTTCACAACAGCAGCTATCGACCTTGGTGCTCACCCAGAATACCTAGGTGCAAACGACATCCAACTTGGTAAAAAAGAATCTACAGAAGATACTGCTAAAGTTCTTGGACGTATGTTTGACGGTATTGAATTCCGTGGTTTCAGCCAACGTATGGTTGAAGAATTGGCTGAATTCTCAGGTGTTCCAGTTTGGAATGGTTTGACTGACGAATGGCACCCAACTCAAATGCTTGCAGACTACTTGACAGTTCAAGAAAACTTTGGACGTTTGGAAGGTTTGACACTTGTATACTGTGGTGATGGACGTAACAACGTTGCGAACAGCCTTCTTGTAACAGGTGCTATCCTTGGTGTGAACGTACACATCTTCTCACCAAAAGAACTCTTCCCAGAAAAAGAAATCGTTGAATTGGCAGAAGGATTTGCAAAAGAAAGTGGCGCTCATATCTTGATCACTGAAGATGCTGACGAAGCAGTGAAAGGTGCAGACGTACTTTACACTGACGTTTGGGTATCAATGGGTGAAGAAGACAAATTTGCAGAACGTGTTGCCCTTTTGAAACCTTACCAAGTAAACATGGATTTGATTAAGAAAGCTGATAACGAAGACTTGATCTTCTTGCACTGCTTGCCAGCCTTCCACGATACAAATACTGTTTACGGTAAAGATGTTGCTGAAAAATTCGGCGTAGAAGAAATGGAAGTTACTGACGAAGTGTTCCGCAGCAAATATGCTCGTCACTTTGACCAAGCTGAAAACCGTATGCACACCATCAAAGCGGTTATGGCAGCTACTCTTGGTAACTTGTACATTCCAAAAGTTTAAGACTTTATAACCGTATACCAACAGCTATAGGGGCTGGACTGCTAGCTTTAGTCCTGCTCCTATTTTTTATAGAAAGGGATACCTTATGTCAAGAAAAATCGTCGTTGCTTTGGGAGGAAATGCTATTCTCTCATCTGATCCTTCTGCTCAAGCTCAACAAGAAGCACTTGTAGAAACGGCAAAACACTTAGTCAAATTAATCAAAAACGGGGATGACTTGATCATCACTCACGGAAATGGTCCTCAAGTAGGGAACCTCTTGCTCCAACACTTGGCAGCAAACTCTGAAAAGAACCCTGCTTTCCCACTTGATTCATTAGTTGCTATGACCGAAGGAAGCATTGGCTACTGGCTTCAAAATGCTCTTCAAAATGCTCTTCATGAAGAAGGAATCGAAAAAGATGTGGCTTCTGTTGTGACACAAGTCGTTGTTGATAAGAACGACCCAGCTTTCGTTAACCTCAGCAAACCAATCGGTCCTTTCTACTCAGAAGAAGAAGCAAAAGCAGAAGCTGAAAAATCTGGAGCAACCTTCAAAGAAGATGCTGGTCGTGGCTGGCGTAAAGTTGTTGCTTCACCAAAACCAGTGGATATCAAAGAAATCAATACCATTCGTACTTTGTTGAACGACGGTCAAGTCGTTGTGGCAGCCGGTGGTGGCGGTATCCCAGTTGTGAAAGAAGCAGATGGTAGCTTATCTGGTGTTGAAGCGGTCATCGATAAAGACTTCGCCTCTCAACGTTTGGCTGAATTAGTAGAAGCAGACCTCTTCATCGTCTTGACTGGTGTCGATTATGTCTTTGTGAACTACAACAAACCAGACCAAGCAAAATTGGAACATGTTAATGTGGCTCAATTGGAAGAATATATCAAGCAAGACCAATTTGCACCAGGAAGCATGCTTCCTAAAGTAGAAGCTGCCATTGCCTTCGTCAATGGTCGTCCAGAAGGAAAAGCAGTTATTACGTCACTTGAAAACCTTGGCGCTTTGATTGAGTCTGAAAGTGGAACAATTATTCAAAAAGACTAATGAAAGATTAGGAAAAAACTAGTATTTTAAAGCTTATTGTGATAGAATAAATCTATAGGTAAGCGTTTTACAAGAGACTCTTGTAAAACATCACTCACACTTTGTTGCGTTAGGAGGAAGACAAATGAGTGAAAAAACGAAAAAAGGATTTAAGATGCCTTCATCTTTTTCCGTATTGTTAATTATCATTGCTATTATGGCAGTGTTAACTTGGATTATTCCAGCTGGTCAATACAAAGTTGACGATGCAGGTGCTATCATTGCAGGTAGTTATGAATCTGTAAAAGCACATCCTCAAGGGATTTGGGATATCTTGATGGCTCCAATCAATGCGATGCTTGGTAAAGCACCAACCAGTGCAGCGATTGACGTAGCCTTCTTCATCTTGATGGTCGGTGGTTTCCTTGGAGTTGTGAACGAAACAGGTACCCTTGATGTAGGGATTGCTTCTATCGTTCGCAAATACAAAGGCCGCGAAAAAATGTTGATCTTGATCTTGATGCCATTGTTTGCCCTTGGTGGTACAACTTATGGTATGGGTGAAGAAACTATGGCCTTCTATCCACTTCTTGTTCCTGTTATGATGTCTGTTGGTTTTGACAGCTTGACAGGGGTAGCTATTATCCTCTTAGGATCACAAATCGGATGTTTGGCGTCGACATTGAACCCATTTGCGACAGTTATCGCTTCTGATACTGCAGGTATCTCAAGTGCTTCAGGTCTCTTGCTCCGTGTAATCTTCTGGATCGTATTGACAGGACTTAGCACCTACTATGTATACCGTTATGCAGATAAGGTTCAAAAAGACCCAACCAAATCTCTCACTTATGCAACTCGTGAAGAAGATTTGAAACACTTCAACGTAGAAAGTGGCGAAGAAATCCCTTCACAAATGAACAAGAAACAAAAACGTGTCTTGCTCGTCTTCATTTCGACATTCGTCATCATGGTTGCTGGATTTATCCCATTCAAAGATTTGGGTATTAAATTCTTTGAAAACTTTAACGAATCTCTTCATAAAGTTCCAGTGCTTGGTCAATTGATCGGTAACACAGATGCTCTTGGTACATGGTACTTCCCTCAAACAGCTATGCTCTTTGCCTTCATGGGAATCCTTGTTGGTATCATTTATGGCTTGAAAGAAGATAAAATCATTTCATCCTTCATGAATGGTGCAGCTGACCTCTTGAGTGTTGCTCTTATCGTAGCAGTAGCACGTGGTATCCAAGTCATCATGAACGACGGTATGATCACTGCAACAATTCTTCACTGGGGTGAAGAAGGACTGAAAGGTCTTTCATCTCAATTATTCATTGTCTTGACTTACATTTTCTACTTGCCAATGTCATTCTTGATCCCATCATCATCTGGTCTTGCCAGCGCAACAATGGGTATCATGGCACCTCTTGGTAAATTCGTCAATGTACCAGGTAGCTTGATTGTCACAGCTTACCAATCTGCATCTGGTGTCTTGAACTTGATCGCACCAACTTCAGGTATCGTAATGGGAGCTCTTGCTCTTGGACGTGTTGACTTGAGTGCATGGTGGAAATTCATGGGTAAATTGGTCGTAGCGATTGTTGTGATTACTATTGCCCTTCTTCTACTCGGAACTGTGGTTCCATTCTTGCAATAGAATAAAGTAGGTGTTTCATGAAAAAAAGAATTAAGGACGATGTGAAAGAGCAGTTTTTAAACTCTCTTCAAACCATCATTTCTTACCCTTCTGTGTTAAATGAAGGGGAAAATGGAACACCGTTTGGACAAGCTATCCAAGATGTCCTAAAAAAAACCTTAGAGCTTGCTCAAGAATTAGGTTTTCAAACATATATAGATCCTGAAGGATACTATGGATATGCAGAGATCGGTCAGGGGGAAGAACTCCTGGCCGTTCTTTGTCACTTGGATGTTGTTCCAGCCGGTGATCTTAAAGATTGGCAAACGCCACCCTTTGAAGCGACTGTTGTCGGTGACTATCTAGTAGGTCGTGGTGTACAGGATGATAAGGGGCCGTCACTCGCTGCTCTCTATGCAGTTAAGAGTTTGCTGGATGATGGCATCCAGTTTACCAAACGAATCCGCTTTATCTTTGGGACGGATGAAGAAACCTTGTGGCGGTGTATGAACCGCTACAATCAAATTGAAGAACAAGCAGATCTTGGGTTTGCACCGGATTCCTCTTTCCCTTTAACCTATGCTGAAAAGGGCTTGTTACAAGTGAAATTGCATGGCCCAGGTTGGGATGATCTTCCCTTACAGGCTGGTCAGGCCCTCAATGTTGTTCCAGATAAAGCGACCTATGCAGGTCATCGTTTAGAAGAATTGCTTCCCGTTTTGGATCAAAGTGGGGTTCAGTATAGCCAAACAGAAGATTCTGTAACGGTTATGGGAGTTTCAAAGCACTCCAAAGATGCAGCCGAAGGAGTGAATGCCATTGTCGGTTTAGCGGAAAGTCTGTCCCTCATCCAACCCCACCCAGCCTTGCTCTTTATTGCAGATGCTGTTGGTGAGGATGCAACTGGAGAAGCCCTATTTGGAAAAATTACAGATGAACCAAGTGGGGATCTTTCCTTCAATCTTGCGACTCTTGTGATCGATCAAGAGCAATCGGAAATCGGAATTGATATTCGAATTCCAGTCCTAGCAGATAAGGAGAATTTAGTAGCTCGTCTGCAAGAAATTGCGGCTAGCTATCAGTTGGAGTATGAAGAATTTGACTATTTGGCTCCTTTATATGTACCGCTAGATAGTCCTTTAGTCAGCTCTTTGATGGCCGTCTACCAGGAAGAAACCGGGGATAGGACACCAGCCATGTCTTCAGGTGGTGCGACATTTGCGCGAACTATGGAAAACTGTGTAGCTTTCGGCGCTCTTTTCCCAGGTGCAGAACAGACCGAGCACCAGGCCAATGAACGAGCAAAAATTGACGCTCTCTACGCTGCGATGGAAATCTATCGAGAAGCCATTCAGCGCCTAGCGACAAAATAAAAAGTTTGGAAACTAAGTTTCCAAACTTTTTATTTGCTAAAGAAGAAGGGTGGGGTGAATTCTTTTAATTTTTCAAAGCAATCCAAAGCTCCTTGGTTGTCTTCACAGATGACCAAGCAGACATCGTCCCCACAGATAGTAGCTACAATTTGATCCAGTTCCAGTGCATCTAAGATAGCTCCAAAGGATTGGGCAAGCCCTGGAAGAGTTTTTACAACGACCTGGTTTTGAACGGGCCGCAACATGACTAAGGCATCTTCCATATACATCCGCAGGCGCTTTTCCCAACGGGAAGGAGCGATGGTGTTCATGGCATAGTAGGAACTATCCCCCTCGTTAATTTTCACTAGATTCAAGGATTTAACATCCCGTGAAAGAGTGGATTGGGTAACGAGAACCCCATTGGCTTCAAGGGCTTCTTGGAGTTCTTGTTGGGTATGAATCCTACGCTCAGAAATAATAGAGCGGATCAAGCGGTGGCGGCTTTCAATTTTATTCATGAGAGACTCCTTTACTTGATGAACATAGCATCCCCAAAGCTGAAGAAGCGGTACCGTTCCTGAATAGCATGGTGGTATGCTTCTAAGGTTAATTCACGGCCAGCAAAGGCAGAAACCAACATGACTAAAGTTGATTTTGGAAGGTGGAAGTTGGTCGAAAAGGCATCGACTACTTTCCATTCATAACCCGGTTTAATGAAAATATTGGTCCAGCCAGAATCGGCTTGGATATCACCTGCAAATTTATTTCCGATCGTTTCAAGGGTTCGAATAGAAGTCGTTCCGACGGCCACGATGCGTTTTCCTGCAGCTTTTACCTGACGAAGGGTCGCAGCAGCCTCTTCTGAAAGTTGGTAAAATTCAGAGTGCATCTCATGGTCTTCGAGATTGTCCACTGATACTGGACGGAAGGTACCAAGCCCTACATGAAGGGTCAAGTAAACAAGATGAACACCCTTTGCTTCAATCTTTTGGAGCAATTCTTGGGTGAAATGTAGGCCTGCTGTTGGGGCTGCAGCAGAACCGTTTTCTTTAGCATAAACGGTTTGGTAGCGTTCGCGGTCAGCAAGCTTTTCGTGAATATAGGGAGGAAGTGGCATTTCACCAAGACTTTCCAAGACTTCTAAAAAGATGCCTTGATAGTGGAAGCGAACGATACGGCCTCCATGTTCCAATTCTTCCTCGACAGTGGCAGTCAATCGACCATCTCCGAAGCTCACTGAAGCCCCTACTTTTAATCGTTTAGCAGGCTTTGCTAAGACTTCCCAACAGTCATCTTGGGTATTTTTGAGGAGAAGGAATTCGACGTGACCACCTGTTTCTGGCTTGACGCCGTGAAGACGGGCAGGCAGTACGCGCGTATTGTTCATGACAAGAGCATCTCCTGGCTCCAATTCATCCAAAATTGCATCAAAATGACGATCTTGGAATTGCCCTGTTTTTCGATCGAGGATCAAGAGTTTAGAGGCATCGCGTTTTTCAAGAGGGGTTTGGGCAATCAGTTCTTCAGGCAAATCAAAGTCAAAGTCGTTGGTATTCATTTGCTCTCCTTTTATAATAAATTTGTGAGTAGATAGATGGCTGTCCCGATAGCTAAGAGCATCAGGCTGATTCCCATCAAAAAGATCAGGACCTTGAGAATCTTTCTTTGATGAATCAAGAAAGATAAGAGAAAGACAAGGAGTCCGATCAAAAAAATGATGAATAATAGTGATACAATCATACCTTTCATTATATCACGAATCGACTTGAAAATGAAAAAAACGCCAGAAAAAGATAGCGGTTTCACTTGACAAAAATTGGTCTATACCATATAATAAAAGCATAGAGAAATAGGAGGTCTATCCAATGAAAATTATTGAAGTAAAGGACCAAATTGAGGGTGGAAAAGTTGCCTTTGATATATTAAAAGAAACCTTAAAGGAAGGTGCTCAAACCTTAGGTCTTGCGACTGGAAGCAGTCCCCTTGAGTTTTATAAACAAATTCGTGAAAGTGATTTGGATCTGTCTAATCTAATCAGTGTGAACTTAGATGAATACGTAGGGTTGACGGGAGATGATCCTCAATCTTATCGGTATTTCATGGAGAAAAACCTCTTTGATGCCAAACCATTCAAAGAAAGTTATCTCCCATCAGGTGTAGAAGAATCTGCCGATCAGGAAGTGATCCGTTATAACAAAATACTCGAAGACCATCCAGTGGACCTACAAATCTTGGGAATCGGACGCAATGGGCATATCGGTTTTAATGAGCCAGGGACATCCTTTGATAGTCAGACCCACTTAGTTCAGTTGGATGACTCTACCATTGAGGCTAATTCTCGTTTCTTTGATAAGATCGAAGATGTACCAACCCAAGCCATTTCGATGGGAATTGCTAATATCTTAGCAGCGAAATCGATTGTCTTGTTTGCCTATGGGGAATCAAAAGCCCAAGCAATCAAAGGTACAGTAGAGGGTGAAAGGACAGAAAAAGTGCCAGCTAGTGCCCTTCAAGGACATCCAAATGTGACCATTATTGCGGATAAGGAAGCCTTGAGCTTGTTAAGTCGATAAAAAACAGGACCTATCGCCGATTTATTCGGGCCAGATAGGTTTTTTTCTGCTTCAAAATATGGTACAATACAAGTAATTATCTGCTGGGATTAGCTCTTTTCATCTACTGGGAGACAAGAGGAAAGGGCATGAGGGCTAGAAGCTTATTTTAGCCTCCAGCTGATTAGTCTGTTATAAAGGAAAAGTTTATGATAAAAAAATATTTGATCCATATTTGCCTCCTTCTGAGTCTCTTATGCCAGCCAATTCTAGCGAGTGCGGATGAATTGGTGGATATGGCGCAAAAGATGTATCCAAATGACAATGTCCAAGCCATTAACCGTCCACATTCTTCGCTTATTATTGACGGAAATACGGGCAATGTTCTTTGGAAAGACAATATCGATGAAGTCAGAGATCCTGCCAGCATGAGTAAGCTCATGACGCTCTATCTCTTGTTTGAAGATATGGCAAATGGCAAGATCAGTAAGGATACAGTGATCAAGGCGACCGCTTCAGACCAAGCGATCGGAAAGATCTATGAGATCTCCAACAATAATATTGTTGCTGGGGTAGACTACACAATTCCTGAGTTGATTACCATGACAGTGGTTCCATCCTCAAATGTATCGACCCTCATGTTGGCCAATCTTATGTCCAACAATGATCCAGATGCCTTTATCGAGCGCATGAATGCCAAGGCTAAGGAATTAGGGATGACCAACACGGTCTGGAATAACCCGAGTGGGGCGGCCATCTCCACCTTGCAAGGCTACTATCAGGTAAACAATTATCCAAATGATGCGGCCAACCAGACAACTGCGCGTGATTTAGGAATTCTGGTTTATCATTTTATTAATCAATACCCAGATATTTTAAACTATACCAATCAAGCACAAGTCACGGTCAAAAAAGGGACTCCATATGAGGAAACCTTTGATACCTACAATTATTCATTGCCAGGAGCCAAGTATGCCTTGAAAGGTGTGGATGGTTTGAAAACTGGTTCAAGCCCTCGTGGAGCTTTCAACTATATCGCGACCATCAAACGGGGCAATCAGCGCTTAATTGCTGTCATTATGGGCGTAGGAGATTGGGCAGACCAAGATGGGGAATATTACCGTCACCCGTTTGGCAATGCCTTGATCGAAAAAGCTTTTAAAGATTTTGGCTATAAAAAATTGTTAGATGCAGGTGTCCAGAAGATTGACGGCAAGACCTATACACTTGAAAAACCCTTCTATGCAACGGTTAAAAAAGGTGCTAAAGAACCGACCCTTGCGGTAAAAGATGGCTATCTGACAGTAGATAATGATCTCTACACGTTGTCTGAAGGTATCCGAGATGATATGAAGGTGGAAGAAGGAGCCAAGCCAGAGCTTGTCAAAGAAACAGCAAGTGGGAAAAAGACAACGGCTAAGCACAGTAAATGGCTTTCGCTGGATCACTTCCTGATTTTGATTCCGATTCTCATTATTGTCATCATTCTCTCGATTGAAAAACAAAGTCGTGAGAGACGCAAAAAAGAGGCTCAAAAGCGCTATAATAAAGAATAAAATAAAACCTAACTGATTGTCAGTTGGGTTTTGTCATTGTCCCATTCCGATATTTTTAGAAAGGATTCATATGAAAAAATTCCGAAATTCTTATGCGGCTTATATGCTGCTCTATAGTTTTTATTTTATGTCCACCTCTCTCTTTACGACCCTCATTTCCGTCTATTTGATGGGAAAGCACTATAGTGCAACTCAAGTGTCGACCTTGGTATCGATTGCCTTTTTCTTATCCATGGTAGCCCAACCCTTCTTTGGTTATATCAATGAGCGATTTGGAATCGTAAAAATGACGACCCTCAGTCTAAGTGTGATCATTGGTGGTGTCTTCGGTTTTCTTTGGGCCCCCAATCTCTTTTGGCTGACTGTTTTTTACGGGATTGTTCTAGTCTGTTTGAATGGGACAGCTCCCATGATGGAAGTATTTGCAACGCAAAGTCCATACGCTTTTGGGAAGATTCGCGTTTGGGGAACCATTGGCTACTCGGTCGGTGTTCAAATAGCCGGCTGGGTCTATCATCAGTTTAGCCCCCAAGCTGTCTATTATACGGTTTTGATCACCATTGTATTGAGTCTCTTCTGCCTAAGTGCGGTTCGAATGAAGAAAAAAGAGACAGTCGTAGAAAAGGAAAAACATCCTGTCTCTATTCGTCCTCTTCTTCATAATGGACCTTATCTCTTCTTTATCATTTTGATTGGCTTGGCTTCAGGGGTTGGAAATATTGGTCATACCTATATTCCTGAGTTGCTCATGGATAGTGGTCTACCAGTCCATATTGCCTCTACGGTTGTAGCTATCTCCGTCGTAGTGGAAGCCCCCTTGATCTTTTTCTCTGATCGATTCATGGACCACTGGCCTTTACGGGTTTTGATCGCTCTTCCAATCGGGATTATTTTTGCTCAATATGCTGTCTACGCTCTTCCAAGTCCTGTCTTCTTAAAAGTGCTTTTGACTCTTTTAGCCAAGCATACAACAGGGATGGTTTTGATTATGGTCTCCTTACGGTTTATTGCCCAACAGGTGAATGGCAAAGACTTGGTTCTTGCCATGGCCATTGTCCAAGGAGCTCGTTATTTAGGAACCATTCTTTTACAACCCTTCGCAGCCCTCTGTATTGAAAGAGGTGGTTACCAAGTCATGAGTTTCTTTTTAGCAGGGGTTGTAGGGATCGTCTTTTTACTGAGCTTTGCCTTAAAAATGCCCCAAGGGAAGGCTCACGGCCTTTTTGGTGGCAAAGTAGACTAATGAAATTGTTACAATTGTATGACTAATCATCGAGGAGTTGGACAGAAACACTGATCTCATAGTGTTTTGTCCAACTTTTTTGCTATTATTAAGAACTAGTGATTAATTTGACAATCAAAGTATTCGATGATAGAATGAGGTAAAATAAATATAAAGGAGACCATTTTATGAAAAAAATGATCTTATCGACAGCTGCTCTTTTGACGATTGTTTCCCTAGCTGCTTGTTCAAACAAACAAGACACAAAGAAGGAAACTTCAAATAGTCAATCAACTACTAAAGTGACGAGCAAATCTGACAACACTTCAAAAAGTAAGGATACTTCAACAGATTCAGAAGAGTCTTCATCTTCTAGTCTCTTAACAGATGCTGAAATCAGCAAGGCTAAAACAGTTGGAGACTTCAAAAAGTTGTTTGCAAAATTAATGGATCAATCTGTTTCTATTACTGAAGAAGCAGGCACTTCTGTGACAGGTTCTGCAAAAGAACAATACGATGCAACGATTAGTGCTTTGAAGCAAGAATTGGAAAACCAAAAAGATATCTTTAATGAAGGCTTGGAAAGCATCGGTTCAGATAGCACAGTCGTTCCTAAAGAAAAGCGTGAAGCTTTGATCGAAAGCTTGAAAGATGCTCGAGAAGAGTTGGAAAGTACTCGTAAAGAAATGAAAGATATGCAGAAAGAATTGAGTAAATCTCCTGTTGCAGATGACGACAGTGATGATTCAGATTCTGAAGAATAAAAGGAAGAAGAGGTTGGAATTTCCAGCCTTTTTCTTATTTTTTTTCGAATGATATAGATGAGGAGGTGGGGCTATGTTTATTGCCATGGATAACAATCAAAAGCGGTGGAACTGTATGGAAGAGATCCCAGCTGTGACAGAAGGTCCCTTCTATTGCTTAGCTTGTCATAGTCCAGTGCGTCTAAAAAATGGCTCGGTTCTACGGGCTCATTTTGCTCATGTAGAATTACAGCATTGTCCCTATCATCACGAAGCGGAGAGTTTTGAACATCTGGAATTGAAAGCCAGTCTTTATGACTGGGCCTCTAAGGAGTCTAAAACAGAGGTAGAAAGTTATTTAGCAGACTTTCAACAAATTGCCGATCTTTTGGTAGTAGACAAGAACTTAGCTTTGGAAGTGCAGTGCAGCTCCCTATCTTTAGAACGCTTGAAGGAGAGAAGCGATGCTTATCGATCCCATGGTTACCAGGTCTATTGGTTACTTGGTAAAAAGTTGTGGCTCAAGGAAAGACTGACAAAGCTACAGGCTGGTTTTCTTTATTTTAGTCAGAATCGCGGGTTCCATCTTTGGGAATTGGATCTGACAAAGAAAGAGTTACGTTTGCAATACCTCATCCATGAGGATTTGAGAGGGCGATTGCATTATCAAACAGAAGTTTTCCCTTTTGGTCAAAGGTCTTTACTGGAAGTCCTACGGACCCCTTATCTTTCGCAACCAATGCAGCAAATGGCAGTCGAGCTCGATCGGACATTTTTAACGTATATACAGCAGCAACTCTTTTATCGTCATCCAAAGTGGCTGAAGCTTCAGGAAGAACTCTATATGCAGGGACAACATCTGATGGAACTGGGGCTAGATTTCTTTTATCCTCTTTGTCGTCCGATCCTTTCACAGAACTTGCTCCAAATTAAAGAGGATGTAGAAGGTTACTACCAGCAATTTATGACCTATTATCAGTCGCAAGGAATCCAATCCGTTCAGATCCTTTATCCCCCACGTTTTTATGCTCAGCAGAAAAGCTAACTTTCTAAGATAGAAATCCTCCCGAAATGTTCATTTTTATGATAAAATGGTACCATTGGAGGATTAATCGAAATGGTAAAACAACGTAATGAAATTGATGAAAAATACCAATGGGATTTGTCGACAATTTTTGCGACAGATCAAGCTTGGGAAGAAGAAGCAGCAAGCTTAGCTGCAGATATTAAAGCAGCAAGCCACTATGCTGGTCATTTGTTGGATTCAGCGCAAACACTGTTGGATACAACCAATGCATATTTGGAATTGAGCCGTCGTTTAGAAAAGGTCTACGTCTATGCTCATATGAAAAATGACCAAGACACACGAGTGGCTAAATACCAAGAGTACCAATCAAAAGGGATGTCTCTTTATAGCTTGTTAGGTGAAACCTTTGCCTTCTATGAGCCTGAATTCATGGCCATTACGGATGAGCAATACAAGGCCTTTGTGAGTGAAGTTCCAGCCTTGGAACAATATGGTCATTATTTTGATCGTTTGCTAGAGAAAAAAGAACATGTCTTGTCTCAAAAAGAAGAGGAATTACTTGCAGGAGCTGGTGAGATCTTTGCAGCTGGTGGTGAAACTTTTGAAATCTTGGACAATGCAGATATTGTTTTCCCAACTGTGCATGATGACAAGGGCGAAGAAGTTCAATTAACCCATGGAAACTATATTTCTTTGGTAGAATCAAAAGATCGTGCCGTTCGTAAAGAAGCTTACGAAGGTCTCTACAAGGTTTATGAACAGTACCAACATACTTATGCTAAAACCTTGCAAACCAATGTGAAAGTTCACAACTTTAATGCCAAAGTTCGCAAATTCTCATCTGCCCGTGAAGCGGCCCTTTCTGAAAACTTTGTACCAGAAAGTGTTTATGATAGCTTGGTAGCAGCTGTGAACAAACATTTGCCACTCTTGCAACGCTATGTGCAATTGCGTTCAAAAATTCTAGGAATCTCAGACTTGAAGATGTACGATATGTATACGCCATTATCCGATACAGACTACAAGTTTACCTACGAAGAATCATTGGCTAAAGCAGAAGAAGTCTTGGCTGTTTTGGGTGAGGACTACCTTTCTCGTGTGAAACGTGCCTTCAGCGAACGGTGGATTGATGTGCATGTCAACCAAGGAAAACGCTCAGGTGCTTATTCAGGTGGTTCATATGATACCAATGCCTTCATGTTGTTGAACTGGCAAGATACATTGGATAATCTCTTCACCTTGGTGCATGAAACTGGTCACAGTATGCATTCTAGCTATACCCGTGAAACCCAGCCTTATGTCTATGGGGACTATTCAATTTTCCTTGCTGAAATTGCCTCTACAACCAATGAAAATATCCTGACCGAACGTCTGTTAGAAGAAGTAGAAGACGATGCGACACGCTTTGCTATTTTGAATCACTTCTTGGATGGCTTCCGTGGCACGGTCTTCCGTCAAACGCAGTTTGCTGAATTTGAGCATGCCATTCATAAAGCAGACCAAGAAGGTACCGTTTTGACTAGTGAGTTCTTGAACAACCTTTATGCAGAGCTCAATGAAAAATACTATGGTCTTTCAAAAGAAGACAACCCTGAGATCCAATATGAATGGGCTCGGATTCCTCACTTCTACTATAACTACTACGTCTTCCAATATTCAACAGGTTTTGCAGCAGCTTCGGCTTTAGCTGAAAAAATCGTTCATGGAACCCAGGAAGATCGTGATAAGTATATCGACTACTTGAAAGCTGGGAACTCTGATTATCCACTCAACGTCATCCGTAAAGCAGGTGTGGATATGGAAAAAGAAGATTACTTGGACGCAGCTTTTGCGGTCTTTGAACGTCGGTTGAATGAATTTGAAGCCCTAGTAGAAAAATTAGGACTCGCATAAGATGGTAGAGTCTTATAGTAAAAATGCCAACCACAACATGCGCCGGCCAGTGGTTAAAGACGAGATCGTTGACTTTATGCGCACGCGTCAAAAACCGGTAGCAGGTGCCTTGGAGGAGTTAGAAGCATTCGCCCGCAAGGAAAATATTCCGATTATTCCGCATGAAACGGTAGCTTACTTTAGACTACTCCTACAAGCCCTGCAACCAAAGAAAATCCTGGAAATTGGGACAGCAATTGGATTTTCAGCGCTCTTAATGGCTGAAAATGCTCCCGATGCACAAATTACTACTATTGATCGGAATGAAGAGATGATTGGCTTTGCCAAGGAAAATCTGGCTAAATACGATCAGCGAAAACAAATCACCTTGCTTGAAGGAGATGCGGTAGATGTCTTGCAGGATTTGACAGAGACCTATGACTTTGTCTTCATGGATTCTGCTAAGTCTAAGTACATCGTCTTTTTACCACGAATTCTCGAACTCTTAGAAGTTGGGGGAGTCGTGGTATTGGATGATATTTTCCAAGGAGGAGATGTTGCTAAGGACATCATGGAAGTGCGTCGTGGGCAACGAACCATTTACCGGGGGCTTCAGAACCTCTTTCATGCGACTCTCAATCATCCAGATTTGACCGCTAGTTTGGTGCCACTTGGAGATGGTATTTTGATGATTCGGAAAAATGCAGAGACGGTAACCTTGCCAGATCCTAGCTCTTTTTAGGTAAATTTAAGGTATTCTCTCTAATTTGTGGTAAAATAGAAGAAGTTTAAAAAGGAACGGAGAATAATTTTCATGAAGAAAAAACTTGTAGCGGGTGCTGTGACCTTGCTATCAGTCGTAACACTAGCAGCGTGTGCCAATGGCACAAACAAAGATATCGTGACCATGAAAGGGGACACGATTACAGTTTCTGATTTCTATAATGAAATCAAAACCAACCAAGGTGCTCAACAAGTTCTTTTCCAAATGACCATCAATAAAGTCTTTGAAAAAGAATATGGATCAAAAGTTTCTGATAAAGAAGTCGATAAAGAATTGGCTAAACAAAAGAAACAATTAGGTAACCAATTCGATGCTTACTTGGCGCAACAAGGCTTGACGGAAGAAACAGCGAAGAAACAAATCCGTAGCAATATGTTGTTGGAATATGCAGTTAACCAAGCAGCTAAGAAAGATATCAAAGAGTCTGACTACAAGGCGGCTTTTGAATCTTACACACCAGAAGTAACAGCACAAATTATCAAGTTAGATGCAGAAGATAAAGCAAAAGAAGTGTTGGAAGCTGCTAAAGCGGAAGGTGCAGACTTTGCCCAAATCGCCAAAGACAATTCAACAGATACTGCTACAAAAGATAAAGGTGGCGAAGTTAAGTTCGATTCAGGAACATCAGGTATCCCATCTCAAGTCAAAGAAGCTGCCTTTAAATTGGATGAAAACGGCATTTCAGATGTGATCACAGTTTCAGCAGGTCAAAACTATTCTGCTAGCTACTATATTGTCAAATTGAATAAGAAGACAGAAAAAGGTTCTGACTGGAAGAAATACGAAAAACGTTTGAAAGAGATCATTGTTGACGGTCGTAAGCAAGATACCAATTTCATCCGTAGCGTTATTGCAAAAGCGATGACCAATGCCAATATCAAGGTCAAAGATGATGCTTTCAAATCAACATTTAACCAATATTTGCAAAATATCGGTGTTCAAACAAGTGATAGCAGCTCATCCTCTAAAAAATAGTTGACGGTTCCATTTGGAACTTGTATAATGAAATAGTTGAGAATAAATCATTGTTACTCGGAATCAGAGAAGTGGCGGGGGTGCGAGCCATGGAAGAGAAATGATTTTGCTACTCGGCTGAGACAATTGCATATAAAATGAAGAATGACAAGTTCATTGAATGAAGGTGGTACCGCGGTTTTTCGCCCTTCGTTTAGTGGCTTGTCTTTTGTTTATGGGCAGTTGTCTGGAGCTTTTTAAAGGAGATCAAAAGATGCGAACCTATCAAGTGAAACAAAAATTTCGATTGGGTGGCGAGCGGTTCGATATCAAAGATGAGTTGGGAAATGTTGAATACCAGGTTGAGGGATCTTTTCTTAAGATTCCCAAGACTTTTACCATCTATGATAAGAATGGACAAGAAGTGAGCCACATTACTAAAAAAACAATCAGCTTTCTTCCCAAGTTTGTGGTTGAGTTGATGGATGGGGACCGCTTTTTTATCCATAAAAAGCTGACGCTCTTCAGGGATAAGTACGATATCGAAGATTTGGGACTTCGTGTACAAGGAAATATCTGGGACCTAGAATTCAAATTATTCGATGACCGGGATCAAATCGTCGCTGAGATTAGCAAGGAACTCTTTCATTTAACCTCTACCTACCAAGTATCGGTGTATGAGGATGAATACGCTGATTTAGTCATCTCACTTTGTGTCGCCATCGATTATGTCGAAATGTTAGAAGCTAGCGCAAATTAAGCTTAAAAAATTAGGAGACAAATATGAAACAATTATCTAGTGCACAAGTCCGTCAAATGTGGCTTGATTTCTGGGCAAGCAAAGGCCACTCTGTAGAACCATCTGTTAGCTTGGTTCCTGTAAATGACCCAACCCTTTTGTGGATCAACTCAGGGGTTGCCACTCTTAAGAAATACTTCGATGGAACCATCAAACCTGAAAATCCACGGATTACCAATGCTCAAAAGGCTATTCGTACCAATGATATCGAAAACGTAGGGAAAACTGCTCGTCACCATACTATGTTTGAAATGTTGGGGAATTTCTCAATCGGTGATTACTTCCGTGATGAAGCCATTACGTGGGCTTATGAACTTTTGACAAGTCCCGAATGGTTTGACTTCCCCAAAGACAAACTTTACATGACCTATTACCCTGACGACAAGGATTCATACAACCGTTGGATCGCTGTTGGGGTAGATCCAAGTCACTTGATCCCAATCGAAGACAACTTCTGGGAAATCGGTGCAGGGCCTTCTGGACCAGATACAGAAATCTTCTTTGACCGTGGAGAAGCCTTTGACCCTGAAAATATCGGTCTTCGTCTGCTTGCAGAAGATATCGAAAACGACCGGTACATCGAAATCTGGAATATTGTCTTGTCACAATTTAACGCAGACCCTGCTGTTCCTCGTAGCGAATACAAGGAATTGCCACACAAGAACATTGATACGGGCGCTGGTTTGGAACGTTTGGTAGCCGTTATCCAAGGGGCCAAGACCAACTTTGAAACAGACCTCTTTATGCCGATCATCCGTGAAGTTGAAAAGATGTCTGGTAAAACCTATGATCCAGATGGCGATAACATGAGCTTCAAGGTCATTGCTGACCACATCCGTTCGCTTTCATTTGCGATTGGAGATGGGGCTCTTCCTGGTAATGAAGGACGCGGTTATGTTCTTCGTCGTCTCCTCCGTCGTGCTTCCATGCATGGTCAAAAATTGGGGATCGAAGGAACCTTCTTGTATAAATTGGTTCCAACCGTTGGGAAGATCATGGAAAGCTACTACCCAGAAGTACTTGAAAAACAAGACTTCATCGAAAAAATCATCAAGAGTGAAGAAGAATCATTTGCTCGTACCTTGAACTCTGGTCAACACTTTGCCCAAACCATCGTTGAAGACTTGAAAGCTAAAGGTCAAACAGTGATTGCTGGTCAAGATGTCTTTAAACTTTATGATACATACGGATTCCCAGTAGAATTGACAGAAGAAATCGCTGAAGAAGCTGGAATGACGGTCGATCGTGACGGTTTTGAAGCGGCTATGAAGGAACAACAAGAACGTGCGCGTGCATCTGCTGTCAAAGGTGGATCTATGGGGATGCAAAATGAAACCCTTCAAAACATTACAGTTGAAAGTAGCTTCAACTACAATGCCAGCCAATTGCCTTCTAAGTTGGTGGCTATCGTAGCAGATAATGCTGAAGTAGAGGCTGTTTCAGAAGGAACTGCATCACTGATCTTTGCAGAAACTCCATTCTACGCTGAAATGGGTGGACAAGTTGCGGACCATGGTCAAATCTTGGATGCTACAGGAAATGTCGTAGCTACTGTAACAGATGTACAAAAGGCACCAAATGGACAACCACTTCATACTGTTGAAGTTCTTGCTCCTCTTGCCTTGAACCAAGAATACACCTTGGCGATCGATACCAATCGTCGTCATCGTGTTATGAAGAACCACACTGCAACTCACTTGCTCCATGCGGCTCTTCACAATATCCTTGGTAACCATGCAACCCAAGCAGGATCTCTTAACGAAGTAGAATTTCTTCGCTTTGACTTCACTCACTTCCAAGCCGTAACTCCTGAAGAATTGCGAGCTATTGAACAACAAGTCAATGAAAAGATTTGGGAAGCGATCGCAGTCGAAACGATTGAAACAGATATCGATACTGCTAAAGAAATGGGAGCCATGGCCCTCTTTGGTGAGAAATACGGTAAGGAAGTCCGTGTTGTAACGATCGGTGACTACTCCGTTGAGCTCTGTGGTGGTACTCACGTAGGCAATACGTCTGAGATTGGACTCTTCAAGATTATCAAAGAAGAAGGGATCGGATCAGGAACTCGTCGTATCTTGGCAGTGACTGGTAAGGAAGCCTTCGAAGCTTATCGTGAACAAGAAGATGCTCTGAAAGCAGTCGCAGCAACCTTGAAAGCACCTCAACTCAAAGAAGTCCCTCACAAGGTGGAAGGTCTTCAAGAACAACTCCGTCAATTGCAAAAAGAAAATGCAGAATTGAAGGAAAAAGCAGCAGCAGCTGCAGCAGGCGATGTCTTCAAGAATGTTCAAGAAGCAAACGGACACCGTTATATTGCCAGCCAAGTGTCTGTATCAGATGCGGGTGCCCTTCGTACCTTTGCGGATAACTGGAAACAAAAAGACTACTCTGATGTGCTTGTTCTTGTCGCAGCCATCGGTGACAAGGTCAATGTCCTTGTAGCCAGCAAGACAAAAGATGTGCATGCAGGCAATGTGATCAAAGAATTGGCTCCAATCGTCGATGGACGTGGTGGTGGTAAACCAGACATGGCCATGGCAGGAGGAAGCAACCAAGCGAAAATCCAAGAATTGTTGGATGCCGTAGCAGGTAAATTGTAATAATAGGAGAGGTTGGATGTTTGTCCAACCTCTTTTTTCAAAAAAGGAGCAGATCCAATTAGAAAAATATTGCAGCAAAAACCCTTTCCGTCTGGAAAGGGTTTTGTCTTATAATCCGTAATTGTAATCGTCATCCTGCATGGCTTCTACTTCACCGAGAAGGTAACCATTTCCGACTTGAGAGAAGAAGTCGTGGTTAGATGTACCGGTTGAGATTCCGTTCATAACGATTGGGTTAACGTCATCTGCTGAGTCTGGGAAGAGTGGATCTTGTCCCAAGTTCATGAGGGCTTTATTAGCATTGTAGCGAAGGAAGGTCTTGACTTCCTCTGTCCAGCCCACACCGTCATAGAGGCTCTCTGTGTAGCCTTCTTCATTTTCATAGAGGGTATAGAGCAGGTCATACATCCATTCTTTGAGTTTTTCTTGTTCTTCTTCTGGTAATTCGTTAAATCCAAGTTGGAACTTGTAGCCGATATAGGTTCCGTGAACTGATTCGTCCCGAATGATCAACTTGATGATCTCAGCTACGTTGGCCAATTTGTTGTTTCCAAGATAGTAGAGAGGTGTGAAGAAACCAGAGTAGAAGAGGAAGGTCTCAAGGAAAACGCTGGCGACTTTCTTTTCAAGGGGAGTCCCATTGAGATAGATTTCGTTGATGATTTCTGCCTTCCTTTGAAGGAAAGGATTGGTGTTGGTCCATTCGAAAATCTCTTCGATTTCTGACTTGGTATTCAAAGTAGAAAAGATAGAAGAGTATGACTTAGCATGGACAGATTCCATAAATTGGATGTTGTTAAAGACAGCTTCTTCATGGGGAGTACGAATATCCGCACGAAGGGCTTGAACACCTGTTTCAGATTGCATGGTATCTAGAAGAGTTAATCCCCCAAAGACTTTACCAACTAGGTCTTTTTCTTTATTCGACAACTTTCTCCAGTCATCCAAGTCGTTTGACAAAGGGATACGTGTATCCAACCAGAATTGCTCTGTCAGTTTTTCCCAGGTCGATTTATCGATGACATCTTCGATCGCATTCCAGTTAATGGCTTTGTAGTATGTTTCCATTTGCATCACTTTCTTTTTCTATTCATTCAATCGTTACTATTCTACCATAAATTGATAGAATACCGCACAAAAAGTCGGCGAACCGACTTTTGATAGCTATCTAGGATAGCGGATTAGATGACACAGCTTTCACATTGGTTGGCGCCAACTTCTCCACCATCATCTGTAAAGGTACGGACGTAGTAGATAGACTTGATACCCTTGTTAAAGGCGTAGTTCCGAAGGATAGACAAGTCACGAGTGGTTTGTTTGTTTTCAGTTTTCCATTCGTAAAGACCCTTTGGAATATCGCTGCGCATAAAGAGAGTCAGTGAAAGACCTTGGTCTACATGCTCAGTTGCAGCAGCATAGACATCGATGACTTTTCGCATATCCATGTCGTAGGCAGAAGTGTAGTAAGGAATCGTTTCCGTTGACAATCCTGCTGCAGGGTAGTAGATCTTACCGATTTTCTTCTCTTGGCGTTCTTCAATCCGTTGTGTAATTGGGTGGATAGAAGCAGATACGTCATTGATGTAGCTGATAGATCCATTTGGTGCGACAGCTAGGCGGTTTTGGTGGTAAAGACCATCTGCTTGAACTTTAGCACGCAGTTCTGCCCAATCCTCAGCACTTGGGATAAAGATATCTTTAAAGAGTTCTTTGACGCGATCAGATTTTGGTACAAATTCTCCAGTCGTGTACTTATCAAAGTAAGTACCATTGGCATAATCAGATTTTTCGAAGTTGTGGAAGGTAACACCACGTTCGCGCGCAATGTTGTTTGATTCTACGAGAGTCCAGTAGTTCATGAGCATGAAGTAGATGCTCGTAAACTCAATAGACTCCGGTGATCCGTATTCGATCAATTGTTGGGCAAGGTAGCTATGAAGTCCCATGGCTCCAAGACCAAAGGTATGCGCCAGTTTATTTCCGTGGTCAATAGTTGGAACGGCTACGATATGAGAGCTATCTGTAACGAAGGTCAAAGCACGAACCATGGCACGAATGGAACGACCAAAATCAGGTGAAGTCATCATGTTAACTACGTTGGTTGAACCAAGGTTACAGGAGACGTCTGTTCCCATTTGAACAAATTCTTGGGCATCGTTGATCAAGCTTGGTTCTTGAACTTGAAGGATCTCTGAACACAAGTTACTCATGATGATTTTTCCATCAACAGGGTTTGCCCGGTTAGCAGTATCAATGTTGACTACATATGGATAGCCAGATTCTTGTTGCAATTTAGAAATTTCAGTTTCCAAATCACGTGCCTTAATTTTAGTCTTGCGGATATTTGGATTAGCAACCAACTCATCGTATTTTTCAGTGATGTCGATGTAGTTAAATGGTACTCCGTATTCACGTTCCACAGAGTATGGGCTGAAGAGGTACATTTCTTCATTCTTACGCGCCAACTCGTAGAACTTGTCTGGCACGACGACCCCAAGTGAGAGAGTCTTCACCCGAACTTTTTCATCAGCATTTTCTTTCTTAGTTGAAAGGAAGGCGATGATGTCTGGGTGGAAGACGTTGAGGTAAACCACCCCAGCCCCTTGGCGTTGTCCCAATTGGTTAGAGTAAGAGAAGCTATCTTCGAAGAGTTTCATAACTGGAACCACTCCAGAAGCGGCTCCTTCATACCCTTTGATTGGTGCTCCAGCTTCACGAAGGTTGCTGAGAGAAATCCCAACCCCACCACCGATACGAGACAGTTGAAGGGCAGAGTTGATGGAACGTCCGATCGCATTCATATCATCGGTTACTTGGATCAAGAAACATGATACCAATTCCCCACGGCGGGCACGTCCAGCGTTTAAGAAAGAAGGAGTAGCTGGTTGGTAGCGTTGGTGGATAATTTCGTTTGCGATGTCTCGCGCGATAGCTTCATTTCCATCAGCAAAATAGAGAGCATTGAAAAAGACACGGTCTTCCATGCTTTCAAGATAGTATTCTCCATCATTTGTTTTCAAAGCGTATTGGTTATAGAATTTGTAGGCCGCCATGAAGGACTTGAATTGGAAGTTTTGATCTTTGATAAATTGGGCCAATTCCTCTAAAAATTCAGGACGGTATTTCTCGATAAAAGCTCTCTCAATGTAATTGTGCTCGAGAAGGTACTGAATCTTGTCTGTAATCGAGTCAAAGGTTTTAGTATTTGGTACAACATTTTCTTTAAAGAACGCATCCAAAGCTTCTTTATCTTTATGAAGCATGATTTGGCCGTTTACTGGACGGTTGATTTCATTGTTAAGACGAAAATACGTCACATCTTCAAGAGATTTTAATCCCATAATAATCCTTTTCTAGTTCAAAAAAATGAAGAGGAGAAGTCCTCTCTTTCCAAGTAAAAAGTCTAGTGTTAGGTTGCTAACGCTAGACCCTATTTAAGCAAAATACTGTGTTTATTAAGAAAGTTTCTTCAACTTAGCTGGTTGAAAACCAGAAAATACTTCATCCGGTGTTTGAATAACTGGAGCAGCATTGAAGCCAAGGTTCTTAACATGCTCTACAAATTCTGGCTGTTCATCTAAGTTAATTTCGCGGTATTCCACATGATTGCTATCGAGGAATCGCTTGGTCATTTTGCATTGAACACAATTATTTTTTGAATAAATGGTTACCATTTCTTTTTCGTTCTCCTATCGAAATATAAATCTGTAAACAGTATAAACAAAATCCAGCAACTTGTCAACAAAATAAAACTAAATATTGTGCAAAGATATGAAATGGGGTTTTTAAAACACAATATATTGTGGTGAACGGAAATTGAGAAATTCCAAGAAATGGGATAGGAATAGGCTTTAAAGCATCTTTAATTAGTTATAATTTTTTTGTGAATCAATATACTGTGGTACACTTGCTTCTTTTTATTTGAAAGCGGAGGAAAATGTTACTTATAATATAGTAGAAAATTGAAAAGATTTGTTCTCCATTCTTCAGGTACTTCTTAGAATGTATCTAAATTGGGATTTTTCGCAGTCTTTTTCTGTAAGTCAGTGATAAAAATCTTGAAAAAAATTTCAAAAGATGATATAATACCAAATTGTAAGGGTTATCAAAAGGTAACTCAAAAACTATTTTTTAAAAGGAGAGTCCAATTATGGCTTCTAAAGATTTCCACATCGTGGCAGAAACAGGTATCCACGCACGTCCAGCAACTTTGTTGGTTCAAACTGCTAGCAAATTTGCATCAGACATCACTCTTGAATACAAAGGTAAATCAGTTAACTTGAAATCAATCATGGGTGTTATGAGCCTTGGTGTTGGTCAAGGTGCTGACGTTGTAATTTCTGCTGAAGGTGCTGACGCTGATGATGCAATCGCAGCTATTTCAGAAACAATGACTAAAGAAGGATTGGCTTAAAAATATGACAAAAATGCTAAAAGGAATTGCAGCATCTGACGGTGTTGCCGTTGCTAAGGCATATTTGCTCATTCAACCAGACTTATCATTTGAGACTGTTTCAGTCGAAGATACAAGTGCAGAAGAAGCTCGTTTGGATGCAGCTCTTGAAGCTTCACAAAACGAGCTTTCTCTTATTCGGGAGAATGCAGTAGCAAGCCTTGGTGAAGAAGCAGCGCAAGTTTTTGATGCGCATATGATGGTTCTCGCTGACCCTGAAATGATTGGTCAGATCAAAGAAACGATTCGTACGAAAAAAATCAATGCAGAGGCTGGCTTGAAAGAAGTCACTGACATGTTCATTGCAATCTTTGAAGGAATGGAAGACAATCCTTACATGCAAGAACGTGCAGCAGACATTCGCGACGTTACCAAACGTGTCCTTGCCAACTTGCTTGGTAAGAAATTGCCAAACCCTGCTTCTATCAATGAAGAAGCAATCGTGGTTGCGCATGACTTGACTCCATCTGATACAGCACAGTTGAACAAAAAGTATGTAAAAGCTTTTGTCACGAATATCGGTGGACGTACAAGTCACTCAGCTATCATGGCTCGTACACTTGAAATCGCAGCTGTTCTTGGTACAAATAACATTACAGAACTTGTCAAAGATGGCGATGTTTTGGCTGTTTCAGGGATCACTGGTGAAGTTGTGATCAACCCTACTGAAGAACAAATCGCAGAGTTCAAAGCAGCTGGTGAAGCTTATGCTAAACAAAAAGCTGAATGGGCTCTCCTTAAAGATGCGAAAACAGTGACTGCTGATGGAAAACACTTCGAGTTGGCTGCTAACATCGGTACACCTAAAGATGTTGAAGGTGTGAACGATAACGGTGCAGAAGCTGTTGGTCTCTATCGTACAGAATTCTTGTACATGGATTCTCAAGACTTCCCAACTGAAGATGACCAATATGAAGCTTACAAAGCAGTTCTTGAAGGTATGAACGGTAAACCTGTTGTCGTTCGTACAATGGATATCGGTGGGGATAAAGAACTCCCTTACTTTGATCTTCCTAAAGAAATGAACCCATTCTTAGGTTTCCGTGCTTTGCGTATCTCTATCTCTGAGACAGGTAACCAAATGTTCCGTACCCAATTGCGTGCATTGCTTCGTGCATCTGTTCACGGTAAATTGCGGATCATGTTCCCAATGGTTGCTTTGTTGACAGAGTTCCGTACAGCTAAAGGTATTCTTGAAGAAGAAAAGGCTAAATTGCTTGCGGAAGGTGTTGCTGTGGCAGATGATATCCAAGTAGGTATCATGATTGAAATCCCAGCTGCTGCGATGCTTGCGGACCAATTTGCTAAAGAAGTTGATTTCTTCTCAATCGGTACAAATGACTTGATCCAATACACAATGGCTGCTGACCGTATGAACGAACAAGTTTCATACCTTTACCAGCCATATAACCCATCTATCCTTCGTTTGATCAACAACGTGATCAAAGCGGCTCACGCTGAAGGCAAATGGGCTGGTATGTGTGGTGAAATGGCCGGTGACCAAACTGCCGTTCCACTTCTTGTCGGAATGGGCTTGGATGAGTTCTCTATGTCAGCGACATCTGTCCTTCGTACACGTAGCTTGATGAAGAAACTCGACACAGCTAAAATGCAAGAATACGCTAACCGTGCTCTGACTGAATGTTCAACAATGGAAGAAGTTCTTGAACTTTCAAAAGAATACGTGAACGTAGACTAAGAGTCGATCAAGACTAAGACAAATTTGTCTTAGTCTTTTTTTACATTGTACATAAAAATGTTCATTTTATTCGTAATAAACTAGTTAGTAATAAAAATAGTGATTTAAATGTTCGGTTTTTTGTTTAATTTTCCTCGTATATATAGTATAATCGTAAGTAAGATTAGGAGGAAAGCGAAGGAATGAAGTAAAAGGTTCGGAAGAGAAAATGAAAGAACTTTTCCTGATAAATTTACATGATTTTCCTGGAATCAACTTGAAAATTAAGTGATTTTATAGTAAAATAAAAACAACTAGAAAACGCTTTCAAAAAAATAAAGAGGTGAGTATATGGATAGAAGCACAGACTTATGGACATTTGGAAGAGGGGATAATTTCCATCTTCAAGAGTACTTAGGAGCTCACAAGGAAACAAGGGGAGAACAAGAAGGCTTTACCTTCCGTGTTTGGGCTCCCAATGCTCAGGCGGTGGATCTGATTGGTGATTTCACTGATTGGGAAGCTCGTAAAATTCCAATGGTTCGTAATGAAGGAGGCGTCTGGGAAGTCTTCTGTTCCGATGCAAAAGAGGGAGATATATACAAGTATTTGGTGACTCGACAAAATGGTCATCAGGTGCAAAAAATCGATCCTCTAGCGTTATGGATGGAAAAGAGACCCAATACAGGATCTATTATTAAGACCATTCCAGAGAAAAACTGGAAAGATGGTCTCTGGAGAGCACGCCGTAAAAAACTTGGTTTTAAGGAACGACCTGTTAATATTTACGAGGTTCATGCAGGATCTTGGAAACGAAATGAGGATCACAGTTCCTACACCTTCAAACAACTAAAAGATGAACTCATTCCGTATCTGGTAGAGATGAACTACACCCACGTGGAATTTATGCCAGTGATGGCCCATCCATTGGGCTTGAGTTGGGGCTATCAGCTCATGGGATATTTTGCACTCGAGCAGACTTATGGTAGCCCAGAAGAGTTTCAAGACTTCGTGGAAGAATGCCACCTCAACAATATCGGAGTGATCGTGGATTGGGTACCAGGACATTTCATTATCAATGATGATGCCTTGGCTTATTATGATGGAACACCAACCTTTGAATACCAGGATGAACATCGTGCCCATAACTACGGATGGGGAGCCTTGAACTTCGATTTAGGGAAGAATCAAGTCCAGTCATTCTTGATTTCTAGTTTGAAGTTTTGGATTGATACCTATCATTTAGATGGGATTCGGGTCGATGCTGTGAGCAATATGCTCTATCTTGACTACGATAGTGGTCCATGGACACCAAATATTGATGGTGGAAACCTCAACTACGAAGGCGTTCATTTCCTTAGACGGTTGAATGCGATTATCAAGAACGAACACCCAGATGTCATGATGATTGCAGAAGAAAGTTCTGCTGGTCAAAAGATCACGGGTCCTGAAGAAGAAGGTGGACTTGGCTTTGACTATAAATGGAATATGGGGTGGATGAATGATATCCTTCGATTCTACGAAGAAGATCCCATCTACCGGAAATTTGACTTTAACCTGGTAACCTTTAGTTTCATGTATGCATTTTCTGAAAACTTCTTACTACCATTTTCACATGATGAAGTGGTGCATGGTAAGAAGAGTTTGATGCATAAGATGTGGGGAGATCGTTACAATCAATTTGCTGGACTCCGTAACCTCTTGACCTATCAGATTTGCCATCCAGGTAAGAAATTACTCTTTATGGGTTCAGAATTTGGTCAATTTTTGGAATGGAAGTCAGAAGAGCAACTGGAATGGGGCAATCTAGAGGATGAAATGAATGCTAAGATGCGTCGTTTCACTTCTCAGCTCAATCATTTCTACAAAGAACACAAGGAATTGTGGGAGATTGATGATAGCTTTGATGGCTTAGAGATTATTGATGCAGATAACCGGGATCAGAGCGTCTTGTCTATGATCCGGAAAAATCGTAAAGGCGATCTTTTGGTTTGCGTCTTCAATATGGCACCAGTAGAACGCAAGGACTTTACGATTGGTGTGCCTGTATCAGCGGTCTATGAAGAAATTTGGAATACAGAATTAGAAGAATGGGGAGGTGTCTGGAAAGAGCACAATCCGACAGTTCAGTCTCAAGATGGACTGTGGAAGGATTATGAACAAACTTTGACCTTTACTTTGCCGGCTTTAGGGGCTAGCATTTGGAAGGTGAAACGGAAGGTTCGCAAAACGAAATCTAAAACATCAGATAAAAAATGATGATCGGTTGACTCTAAGGGAGTCCAAGCTTTAAAAAGAGGAAGTAGTCAATGAAGAATGAAATGCTCGCTTTAATTCTTGCCGGTGGGCAAGGAACACGTCTTGGAAAATTAACCAAAAACATCGCGAAACCTGCGGTTCAATTTGGTGGGCGCTATCGGATTATCGATTTTGCTCTCTCAAACTGTGCCAACTCAGGAATTCACAATGTTGGTGTGATTACACAGTATCAACCCCTTGCACTTAACAGCCATATTGGAAATGGTTCCAGTTGGGGCTTGGATGGAATCAATACAGGTGTGTCTATTCTCCAACCTTATTCAGCTAGTGAAGGAAATCGTTGGTTTGAAGGAACTAGCCATGCCATCCTCCAAAACATCGACTATATCGACAGCATCAATCCGGAATATGTCTTGATATTATCTGGGGACCACATCTATAAGATGGATTACGATGATATGCTTCAAGCGCACAAGGATAATAATGCAAGCTTAACTGTTGCCGTCCTAGATGTACCTTTGAAGGAAGCAAGCCGTTTTGGAATCATGAATACAGATGCCAATAATCGGATTGTCGAATTTGAAGAAAAACCAGCTGAACCAAAATCTACCAAGGCTTCCATGGGGATTTACATCTTTGACTGGGCTCGTCTCCGCAATATGTTGGTTGCTGCTGAAAAGAGTGATATCGATATGTCAGACTTCGGTAAAAATGTCATTCCAACGTATCTAGAATCAGGCGAAAGTGTTTATGCTTATGAATTCAATGGTTATTGGAAAGACGTTGGTACGATTGAGTCTCTTTGGGAAGCCAATATGGAATATATCGATCCAAATAATGCCTTGGATAGTCGCGATCGTCACTGGAAAATCTATTCACGCAACCTCATTTCTCCACCGAACTTCTTTGGGGAACATGGCCACGTCGAAGATTCTCTTGTCGTCGACGGTTGTTCGGTAGACGGTACAGTCAAACACTCCATCTTATCAACAGAAGCTCAAGTTCGTGAAGGAGCAGTTGTCGAAGATGCTGTCGTGATGAGCAATGCCATTATCGGTAAAGGAGCTGTCGTGAAACGCGCGATTATCGGGGAAGGTGCAGTCATTGCAGAAGGTGTCGTGATTGATGGAACAGAGGAAGTACAAGTTGTCGGTTACAATGAAAAAGTGGGGGTAGCAACAGATGAAGATTGATAAATATTCAGCCATTTTAGGAAATACAGTTGGGTATCATGATATGTCCACTTTGACCAGCCATCGTCCGGTAGCATCTCTACCATTTGATGGGAAATACCGCTTGATTGACTTCCCGTTGTCTAGTCTTGCGAATGCTGGTATTCGTAGTGTTTTTGGGATTTTCCAACAAGAAAATATTAGTTCGGTCTTTGACCATATTCGTTCAGGTCGTGAGTGGGGCTTGTCTACTTTATTGAGCCACTATTACCTCGGAATCTATAACACTCCTGTTGAAAATACAAATGTAGGGCCAGAATACTACCAACAATTATTGACCTATTTGAAACGGTCTGGTTCCAACCAAACAGTTGCTTTGAACTGTGATGTCTTGATGAATATTGACCTCAATCAAGTTTTCCACTTGCATAATAGCGTTGACCGTCCGATTACAGTGGTTTATAAGAAGTTGCATCTTCAAAATATCTCTGAAGTCAATGCTATCTTGGAAATTGATGAAACAGACCATGTTACAGAGCAAAGACTTTTCGATGGCAAGGATCCTGACGAAGTCTACAACATGTCGACAGATGTCTTTATTGTGGATACTCCTTGGTTGATTGAAAAAATTGAAGAAGAAGCCAAGAAAGAATACCCACAAAAATTGCGCTATATCTTGCGTGATTTGGCGGTGGAATACAATGCTTTTGCTTTTGAATATACAGGTTACCTAGCCAATATTCATTCAGTTGAATCCTACTACCATGCAAACTTGGATATGTTGGAAAACCAAAAATTCATGAAGCTCTTTTCACCAAACCAAAAGGTGTATACGAAAGTGAAGAATGAAGAACCAACGTATTATTCCAAGACTTCACATATTAAAACGTCTCAATTTGCTTCGGGTAGTATTGTAGAAGGAACCGTTGAACGCTCCGTTGTTTCACGGCGGGTACACCTTCATGAAGGTTCAGAAGTCCGCAGTAGTCTTCTCTTCCCTGGTGTTGTGATTCATGAAAATGCAATCGTCGAATATGCCATCCTGGATAAGGGTGTCGAAGTGGCTGCTGGTGTGACGATTCGTGGGACAGAAGAAGCACCTGTCGTGGTTAAAAAAGGAACGATTGTTACAGAGGATATTGTCTAATGAAACTATTATTTGTTGCAGCTGAAGGTGCACCATTTTCTAAAACAGGCGGATTGGGAGACGTTATTGGCGCTCTTCCTAAATCCTTAGCGAAAAGTGGTCATGATGTGCGCGTGATCCTCCCTTACTATGATATGGTAGAGACTAAGTTTGGAGATCAAATCGAAGATGTTTTGCATTTTGAGACCAAGGTTGGCTGGAGAAGTCAATATGTTGGTGTGAAACGTATTGTGCGTGATGGAGTCACCTTTTACTTTATTGATAACCAACATTATTTCTTTAGAGGTCATGTCTATGGTGACTTTGATGATGGAGAACGCTTCGCCTTCTTCCAGCTCGCGGCTTTAGAAACGATGGAACGGGTTGACTTCATTCCAGATGTTCTTCATGCCCATGATTACCATACGGCGATGATTCCTTTCTTGCTGAAGGAAAAATACCGTTGGATTCAAGCTTATCATGAAATTAAAACAGTATTGACTATCCATAATTTGGAATTCCAAGGTCAGTTCGACCCAGGAATGTTGTGGGACCTATTCGGAGTTGGATTTGAACGCTATGCAGATGGAACGCTTCGGTGGAATGATTGTCTGAACTGGATGAAAGCCGGCATTCTATATGCTGACCGTGTAACAACGGTTTCTCCTAGCTATGCGCATGAGATTATGACTGCTGAATATGGTTGTGGCTTGGATCAGATCCTTCGGATGGAGTCTGGCAAGGTGACCGGAATTGTTAACGGGATTGATGCAGATCTGTATAATCCTGAAACGGATCCACTCTTGACGTATCACTTCAGTCTCTCAGATCTTTCAGGTAAAGCAGCTAGCAAACGAGCTCTTCAAGAACGTGTTGGTCTACCTGTTCGCGATGATGTTCCTTTGTTTGGGATCGTCTCTCGTTTGACACGTCAAAAAGGTTTTGATGTGGTGGTAGAAGAGTTGCATCAACTCTTGCAAAAGGATATTCAGATTGTTTTGCTGGGGACAGGAGACCCTGGATTTGAAAATGCCTTTGCTTGGTTTGGTCAAGCCTACCCAGATAAACTTTCAGCGAATATCACATTTGATGTCCAATTGGCCCAAGAAATCTATGCAGCGTCGGATGTCTTCTTGATGCCAAGCCGCTTTGAACCATGTGGCCTTTCTCAAATGATGGCCATGCGTTATGGAACCCTTCCTCTGGTGCATGAAGTCGGCGGACTTCGAGATACGGTCCAACCGTATAATGCTGTTGATGGAAGTGGAACAGGCTTTAGTTTCAATAATTTGTCTGGCTATTGGTTTAACTGGGCAGTTGATGAAGCCTTGGCTGTCTACTACAATGACAAACAGGCTTGGTATGGTCTCCAAGAGCAAGCTATGACGCGTGACTTCTCATGGGATACGGCTAGTCAACGATACAATGATTTGTACCAATCCTTATAAATAGATCTATGATACAAACGCCTTTCGAGGCGTTTTTTTGTGTTGCTTTCTTCCTATAAAGAAAACGGTTTATATTTTTGAGTTTTAGAGCTTGCTAAAATAGAAGAAAAAAGATAAGATAGGTAAAGGTAAAAAATCCCGGGAAGGTTCTTATTTCTGGAAAGGATCCCATCCTCTCTAAAAATAATCAGGTCCCTGCTCGAGGGTTAAATATTACTATATAGGAATTTTAGGATGAAAAAAGCGAAACAAACGTTTGAAAAAATGACCAAATATTCGATTCGGAAATTATCTGTCGGTGTTGGTCCGGTGGCCATTGGAGCCTTTTTATTAGGAGGAAGCCTGTTAGGGGGTCGTCCTGTCCAAGCAGATCAGGTGACCCTACCTGCTCATGTGCACTTAGGATATGTGACAGAAGAAGAGCTGACTGCTGAAGAAAAAGCACAGGTGATTCATGCAATCCCTGAAGCATATCAAAATGAAGATACTTTCTATCTCGTCTATAAGAAGAAGGAAGCAACTCAGTCGGTTCTTCCTCAAACAGGAAGTCAGGAAATCGCCCTTTTTGGGCTAAGTCTAGCCACTGCTTCCTTTGCGGTCCTCTTACTCTCTAAAAAGCACCGGAAGAAGATCATGGGCGTCCTTTTGATTGGAGCCATGGGACAAAGTCTTCTACTTCCAGTTGAAGTCGCAGCCCTACAAAATCAAGTCTTGCGCGCCTATAATCAGGATCTTGCGATCGCATCGAGCAAAGATCTTGCAAATGGCGTGATTCAAATTGACGGCTATGACTATATTGGTTATCTGCGCTACCCGTCAGTCCAAAAGACGAGCTTACGAGAGCCAAAGGCTATGCAGGAAACGAAACCTTCTGTAAAAGGAACGATCAAAACAAGTACAGGGATTCCACAAGTGGAACCACAAGCGCGTGTGACCCCAGAAGTCGCTCCAGCCTTTCCTCAAGTTGAAAAACCAAGCCTGGAAGTCTATACTGAGCCTGTGCCATTTGAAACTGTCAACCAAGTTGATCCTACATTACCTAAAGGGCAAACCAAGGTGCTGACTGCTGGTCAAAATGGGGAGCGGACCCTATTGACAGAAGTGAGTGTGGTAGATGGACAAGAAGTTCGCAGAGTCGTTGAAAGCAAGGTCACTAAAGAACCAGTTTCACAAATTCTTGCTGTTGGGACAAAAGAAGATGCCCAACCAACCCCTCAACCCAGCCCTTCTCCAGTTGTAACGGCTAAGGGGACACAAGAAGAAGGCCATGTTGGCGAAGCTCCTGTTCAACCAGAGAACCCAGCCTATACAGGTGTGGTGGAAGATAAAGGAACACAGGAAGAAGGCCATATCGGCGAAGCTCCTGTTCAACCAGAGAACCCAGCCTATACAGGTGTGGTGGAAGCCAAAGGGACACAAGAAGAAGGCCATATCGGCGAAGCTCCTGTTCAACCAGAGAACCCAGCCTATACAGGTGTGGTGGAAGCTAAAGGGACACAAGAAGAAGGCCATGTTGGCGAAGCCCCCGTTCAACCGGAGAATCCAACCTATCAAGTTACGGAAGGGACGGTAACCGAGACAGAAACGGTAATCCTTCCATATGAAACAGAGTATGTAACGGACGCCAATCGTTACACCGATGAAGAAAGCCTCCTTCAAAAAGGAGAGGCTGGTAGCCAGGAGATTCGTCGTGTTTATAAGACGGTCAATGGTGAGAAGATTGGAGAGCCTCTCAGTACGACCACTGAAACGGTCAAAGCTCCTGTGACAGAAAAAATTAGTCGTGGGACTAAGGCGATTGAAGGCCAAAAAGAGGAAGTTGCTTTTGAAGAAATTCCATTTAAGACGGTAACCGAACAAGATGCCACCTTGCTAAAAGGAACTGAAAGGGTTTCTCAAGCCGGTAAAAATGGGAAGAAGAAAATCACCAAGGTCTACAAGACCATTAAAGGTGTCAAAACAACGGATGCTCCTACAATTTCCGAAGAAGTGGTAGAACAAGCGCAAGATCAGATCATTCAACAAGGGACAAAGGAATTAGACAAGCCAACCTTGACCTTGACCAATCTTGATCAGGAAGTGTTGAAGCGCAGTGCTAAAGCTACCTATCGTTTGGACAAACCAGACGGTGTGACCATCAAGTCCATCCAGGCTGTATTGAAGAAGGGTGATCAAGTGGTGAAAACCCTGACCCTTTCAGAGACAGACTTGGCAGCTGCTTTAGCGGACTTGGACTACTACAAGGATTATACGCTCGCAACGACCATGGTGTATGACCGTGGAAATGGGGATGAAGAAGAAGTTCTCAAGGAAGAACCACTGAGAATTGATCTTAAAAAAGTTGAAATCAAAAACATCAAGGAAACCAGTCTGATTAGCGTGGATGACCAAGGTCTTGAGACCGATAGCAGCCTCTTGTCTGAAACACCGTCTGATGTGAAGCCATACTACTTAAAAGTTACCACCCATGATAATAAGGTCACGAAACTAGCCGTTGATAAAATCGAAGAAGTGACGGTAGATGGCGCGACCCTCTACAAAGTAACAGCCAAAGCTCCAGATTTGGTCCAACGGACTGGGGACAACCAGTTCAATGAGAACTATGTCCACTATATTGCGAAACCAAAAGCTCATGAAGGTGATGTCTACTACAATTTCAACGAACTTGTAAAAGCCATGCAAGCCAATCCGACTGGAACCTTTAAACTGGGTAGCAATATGAATGCGGCTAATGTCCAGCCAGCAGGAAAATCTTATGTAACCAATGCCTTCAAGGGAATTTTGGAAAGTACGGATGGAAATACATTTGCCATCCATAACATTACAAGACCATTATTTGGGAACATCGAAGGTGGCTCGGTTAAGAATCTCTTGCTTGAAAATGTCAATATTGACCTACCTGGGACAGATCGAGTAGCCCCAATCTCAGGTGTCATCAAAAACAATGCAACTGTTGAGAACGTTAAAGTAATAGGAAGTGTTGTCGGGAACAATGACGTAGCAGGAATTGTCAATAAAATTGATGGTAGCGGGAAGGTCAGCAACGTTGCCTTTATCGGGAAACTGCACGCTACTGGTAACAAAGGTGGCTATCTAGCGGGTGTTGTTGGCGAGAACTGGAAAGGTATCGTAGAAAAAGCTTACGTTGATGCTGAAATCACTGGGAACAAAGCCAAAGCTGCAGGTCTCGTTTATTCCTCTCAAAATGGTGGAAATAACCACACAGTAGGTAAAGAAGGGGTTCTCAGAAATTCAGTTGCTAAAGGATCAATTGAACTGAAAGAAGCGGTTCAATCGGGTGGATTACTAGGGACCAACTGGGCCTTGGGGACTATTGAAGACAACATCACCATGATGAAAGTCAAAACTGGTGAGATGGTCTTTGGTCACTCAGATATTGACGCAGATGATTATTTCACCTATTCAAGAACCAAGCGCAATTACAGTGTGGAAGGCGTGAGTGAAGGGAAGAAAACCTTTAACAACTCCCGTAAAATCCCTAGCATCTCGCTGGCAGAAGCTGAGCAGAAGATTGAAGCAATGGGAATCACTGCTGATAAATTCACCAGCAGGAAACCAATTGAAGATACGCTCAATCACCTTGTTAGCAAAGACGATCAATACAAGGCTATCACTGCTTACGATGCGACTCGTGAGCTAGCTTACCGCAATATTGCTAAATTGCAACCATTCTACAACAAAGAATGGATTGTCGACCAAGGGAATAAATTGGCTGCAACGAGTCCTCTCTTGACCAAGGAAGTCTTGTCTGTGACTGCTATGAAGGGCAATGATTTTGTTACTGAACTAGCTGATGCTGATCACATCCTGATCCATTATGCCGATAAGACAAAAGATATCTTTAGCATTTCACCGAAAGAGTCTAAAGTCAAACAAGTCAAAGAGTACAGTGTGGCGGAGCTCGGTGAAGTGGTCTATACGCCAAATATGGTGGACAAAGACCGGAGCGATCTCATTGGTGCCATCGTAGGGAAATTAAGCCCTGTCGAATTGCAATCAGATCCAATCTACACTCACTTAGGTCGAACAGGACCTAACAAAGTCAATGCCATCAAGAACCTTTACCTCGAAGAAAGCTTCCAAGAAGTCAAGGACAATCTGACTCACTTTGTCAAACAACTGGTTGAAAACCAAGATCATCAATTAAATACAGATGAAGCTGCCAAACGTGCGCTCATTAAGAAGATTGATGATAATAAGGCTGCTGTTCTTTTGGGTCTTTCTTACCTCAACCGTTATTACGGGGTGAAATTCGATAATGTCAATCTCAAGCAACTCATGTTGTTCAAGCCAGACTTCTATGGGAAGAATGTTGATGTCTTAGACCGCTTGATTGAAATCGGCTCAAAAGAAGACTACATCAAAGGGACTCGTACCCACGATGCTTTCCGTGAAGTCGTGGCTAAATCGACTCTTTCTGGCAACCTCAATGACTTCTTGAAGTACAATATGGAGCTCTTTACAAAAGAGACAGACTTGAACGATTGGTTCATCAAAGCAACCAAAGACAATGTCTATATTGTGGAGCGTGAGACGACCAATCCAGCATTCGCGTCTGCTAAACACAGAGCCTATGAGGGCTTAAACAATGATGTTCACGGTAAAATGATCTTGCCACTCTTGAACTTAAAAGATGCTCATATGTTCTTGATTTCAACTTACAACACTATGGCCTATAGTTCCTTCGAGAAATATGGCAAGAACACGGAAGCGGAACGAACGGCCTTCAAAGAGGAAATTGACAAGGTAGCGAAAGGCCAACAGAATTACCTAGATTTCTGGTCACGTCTAGCAACGGATAAGGTTCGCAATCAGCTCTTGAAGAGCAACAATATGGTGCCGACCCCTGTCCTTGATAACCAAAACTACAAGGGCATTAGTACAGACCGTTATGGACATACCAACAGTGGCAAGGATGTGGCTCCAATCCGTGAATTGTATGGTCCAACCGATCGTTACCATGCGACAGATTGGCGGATGGGAGCAGTGGCGCGAATTTACGGAAATCCATATAAAGATGACTCTGTCTTCTTCATGGTGACCGATATGATCAGTGACTTTGGGGTCTCTGCCTTTACCCACGAAACAACGCACGTCAATGACCGTATGGTTTACTTAGGTGGTTGGAGACACCGCGAAGGAACTGATATTGAAGCCTTTGCCCAAGGAATGTTGCAAACACCATCCGTATCCAATCCAAACGGGGAATACAAGGCCTTAGGTCTCAACATGGCCTATGAGCGTCCTAACGATGGAAACCAATGGTACAATACCAATCCAAATGATTTGAAGTCACGTGACGAAATTGATCGGTATATGAAAGGCTATAATGACACTCTCATGCTTCTGGATTACCTAGAAGGAGAAGCCGTCCTCAATAAAGGCAGTCAAGACTTGAACAATGCATGGTTCAAGAAGGTTGATAAACAATACCGAGGGGCTAATACCAAGAATCAATTTGATAAGGTGCGTCCTTTGAGTGATGAGGAAAAAGCCATCACCTTACATTCAGTAGATGATCTCATCACCAACAACTTCATGACCAATCGTGGTCCTGGAAATGGTGTCTATAATCCATTAGACTTTGGCTCAGCCTATGTGACGGTGCCGATGATGACAGGGATCTATGGTGGAAACACCAGTGAAGGGGCTCCTGGAGCCATGTCCTTCAAACACAATACCTTTAGACTCTGGGGCTACTATGGTTATGAAAAAGGCTTCTTAGGCTATGCTTCAAACAAGTATAAACAAGAATCCAAACAAGCAGGTCATGCGACTTTAGGGGATGATTACATCATTCAAAAGATTTCTGATGGAACATTCAGTACCCTTGAAGACTGGAAGAAAGCCTACTTCAACGAAGTGGTGACCAGTGCTAAAAATGGACTTCAGGCTATTGAAGTTGATGGGACTACTTATAGCACTTATGATGACTTAAAACAAGCCTTTGCAACTGCGGTTGAAAAAGATCAGGCCAGTTTGAAGAATGGTTCTGTCAAATTTGACAATACCCTTGCCTTGAAAGAAAAAATCTTTAAGAAATTACTGCAACAAACAGACAGTTTCAAAACGTCTATCTTTAAATAATCGAATTCTCTCATCTGCTGAGCAGGTGAGAGTTTTTTAGAAGGAAAAATGAATAGAGGTGGACAAAGCGTCTAAAAATTAAAAGAAATCAATCGTAGATAGGAAAAATTATCATATTAAAAAAATAACGTAATTTCACTAAAACGCTTACTTTTATAGGAAATATTTGACTATTATATCTTTTAGGAGTAAACTAAGGAGGTAAAATTTATAAAAGGAGAATTCATCATGAATTTAACATTTTTAGGTCTTTGTTTAGCCTGTTTTGGTGTATCACTGGCAGAAGGTTTGATGATGAGTAGCTTATTGAAATCTGCGTCTCGTCAACCAGAAATTATCGGTCAATTGCGTAGCCTCTTGATTCTTGGTGTTGCCTTTGTCGAAGGTACTTTCTTCGTAACCTTGGTTATGGCCTTTATTATCAAATAGACGCTTCTATTTTAGAAAAGGAGGTGTCAAACCTTGGAAGAAAGTATCAATCCAACGATTACTCTTGGACCTGTATCTTTTAATTTGACCCTACTTGCTATGACCCTGATTTCTGTTTTCGCCGTTTTTGGCTTCATTTATTGGGCCAGTCGAAAAATGTCGATCCGACCAAAAGGCAAACAAAATGTGCTGGAATACGCATATGACTTTGTCGTAGGCTTTACAAAAGGAAATATTGGGGAACATTACATAAAGGACTATTCCTTGTTCTTGTTTGTTCTTTTCCTCTTTCTTTTAGTAGCCAATAACATTGGATTGATGGCTAAAATCGAAACGACCAATGGTTACAATTTGTGGACATCACCAACCGCTAACCTGGGTTATGACTTTGCCTTTTCATTTTTGATCACCTTAATCGCCCATGTAGAAGGAATTCGCCGACGTGGTGTGAAGGAATATTTAAAGGCTTTTGTGACACCCGGATTTATGACCCCCATGAATATTTTGGAAGAATTAACGAACTTTGCCTCCTTGGCACTTCGGATCTTCGGAAATATCTTTGCGGGTGAGGTACTAGCAAGCTTGCTTGTGACTTTGTCGCATCAAGCTGTTTATTGGTATCCATTTGCCTTTATTGGAAGCATGGCGTGGACAGCGTTTTCGATTTTCATTTCATGTATCCAAGCCTATGTGTTTACCATGTTGTCATCAATTTATATTGGTAAGAAAATTAATGGTGAAGAGTAAGTAGAGGAGGAGTAGAAGAATGCATGTATCAATGAGTGAAATTATTGGTAACTTTATTCTCATTGCTGGTTCCTTCCTATTATTAATCTTTTTAATAAAGAAATTTGCATGGAACAATATCAATGGAATTTTAGAAGCGCGTGCCAAAAAGATTACAGATGATATTGATGGAGCAGAATCAGCTCGTCAAAAAGCTGAGGAACTAGCAAGTAAACGTGAAGAAGAGTTGGCAGGTAGCCGCAAAGAAGCTGCGTCTATCGTCGAAAATGCAAAGGAAACTGCAGAAAAGAATAAATCTCAGATCCTTTCAGAAGCCACTCAAGAAGCAGTACGTTTGAAAGAAAAAGCGCAACAAGAAATTGCGCATAACAAAGAAGAAGCATTGAACAGTATCAAAGGTGATGTGGCAGATCTCACTGTCAATCTTGCCAGCAAATTGTTGAGCCAACAGCTGGATGCTGAAGGTCAACGCCAACTGATCGATCGCTATCTTGATGAATTAGGAGAAGCCTAATGGACAAAAAGCAACTGATGGTGATTGAGAAATATACCCAGCCTTTTGTTCAATTGGTCTTTGAAAAAGGAGAACAAGACCTAGTCTTTGAAAAATTGACTCAAATCAAGGGTATTTTTGAAGAGACTGGACTTGCTAACTTCTTAGCTCATATCGGTGTAGAGGATGAAGAGAAAGCAAAAAGTCTCAGACTTTTTCAACCCTCTGATTCACAATTACTCGACCATTTGATTGAAGTGGTTATTCTCAATCATCGTGAAGCCTTATTTTATGACATTGTAACGATTTGTTTGGATCAGATTCAACTGTTGAGCAACGCTTTTGTCGTCACTGTTACGACGGTTGCTGGTTTGGATCCTGTTCAAGAGCAAAAGCTAATCCCCATTATCGAAAGAAAATTTGGGATTCAAGTTCGCTCGATCCAACAAAAGATCGATCCAGATTTAATTGGTGGCTTTGTCGTGACAGCCAATCATAAAACGTTGGATACCAGTCTCAAACACCAATTGCAAGTTATAAAATCTAAATTGAAATAGAAAGTGGTGTGAATTTTGGCGATTAACGCACAAGAAATCAGCGCTTTAATTAAGCAACAAATTGAAAATTTCAAGCCAAACTTTGACGTCACTGAGACAGGTGTTGTAACCTACATTGGTGACGGGATTGCCCGTGCTCATGGTCTTGAAAATGCCATGAGTGGTGAGTTGTTGATCTTTGAAAATGGCTCATACGGGATGGCCCAAAACTTAGAGACAACGGATGTCGGGATCATCATCTTGGGTGATTTCACGGATATTCGTGAAGGAGACTCTGTCCGTCGTACAGGTAAAATCATGGAAGTCCCTGCAGGGGATGCCTTGATTGGTCGGGTTGTCAACCCACTTGGCCAACCAGTAGATGGTTTGGGTGAGATTGTAACAGATAAATTCCGTCCAGTTGAAACACCAGCTCCTGGTGTTATGCAACGGAAATCTGTCTCAGAACCCCTACAAACTGGTTTGAAAGCCATTGATGCCCTCGTTCCAATCGGACGTGGCCAACGGGAATTGATTATCGGGGACCGTCAAACAGGGAAAACTTCGATTGCCATCGATACCATCTTGAACCAAAAGGGTCAAGACATGATCTGTATCTATGTGGCGATTGGTCAAAAAGAATCAACAGTTCGTACGCAAGTAGAAACTCTTCGTAAATACGGAGCCATGGATTATACGATTGTGGTAACCGCTTCGGCTTCCCAACCGTCTCCATTGCTCTACTTGGCACCTTATGCCGGGGTTGCCATGGCAGAAGAGTTCATGTATAACGGTAAACACGTTTTGATCGTCTATGATGATTTGTCAAAACAAGCCGTAGCCTACCGTGAATTGTCCCTTCTTCTTCGTCGTCCACCAGGACGTGAAGCCTTCCCAGGGGATGTCTTCTATCTCCACAGCCGTTTGTTGGAACGTTCAGCTAAAGTTTCAGATGAATTGGGTGGTGGCTCTATTACAGCTCTTCCAATCATTGAAACCCAAGCAGGAGATATTTCTGCTTATATCGCAACCAACGTGATTTCGATCACAGATGGACAAATCTTCTTGCAAGATAGTTTGTTCAATGCTGGTATTCGTCCGGCCATTGATGCAGGTTCTTCTGTATCCCGTGTAGGGGGAGCTGCCCAAATCAAGGCTATGAAGAAAGTTGCGGGTACTCTTCGTATCGACCTCGCTTCATACCGTGAATTGGAAGCCTTCACGAAATTTGGTAGTGACTTGGATGCTGCGACTCAAGCGAAATTGAACCGTGGTCGCCGAACAGTTGAAGTCTTGAAACAACCTGTTCATGAACCATTGACAGTTGAAAAACAAGTCGTGATCTTGTATGCCTTGACTCATGGTTTCTTAGATAGTGTTCCAGTAGACGATATTCTTCGTTTCCAAGAAGAGTTGTTTGATTACTTTGAAGCACATTATAACCAAATCTTTGAGACGATTCGTTCGACACATGATCTTCCAGCAGAAGAAGAACTGGATGCAGCCCTTACAGAATTTGTCAACCAGTCAAATTTCAAATAGAAATAGGAGTGGAAGATGGCAGTTTCATTAAATGATATAAAAAATAAAATTGCATCCACTAAAAATACCAGTCAAATTACCAATGCTATGCAGATGGTGTCTGCTGCTAAACTCGGGAAATCTGAGCAAGCAGCCAAGGATTTTCAGGTTTATGCCGCTAAGGTACGTAAGTTACTAACAGACTTGCTCCATGGACATGAAACAGAAAATGCCAAATCCCATCCTATGTTGGTGAGTCGGCCGGTAAATAAGACAGCTTATATCGTGATTACATCTGATCGTGGTTTGGTCGGAGGCTACAATGCCTCCATCCTTAAAACCATGATGGAAATGAAGGCAGAATACCATCCAACTGGAGATGACTTTGAAGTGATCTGTATTGGAAGTGTCGGTGCGGATTTCTTCCGTGCCCGTGGGATTCAGCCGGTTTATGAATTGCGTGGTTTGCCTGATCAACCTAGCTTTAAGGAAGTTCGCAAGATCATTTCGAAAACAGTCCAAATGTATCAGGAAGGCTTGTTTGATGAGTTGTACGTCTGTTACAACCATCACGTCAACAGTTTGACCAGCCAAATGCGGGTGGAACAGATGCTTCCAATTATTGATTTGGACCCCAATGAAGCAGATGAGGATTATGTATTGAATCTAGAATTGGAATCTAGTCGAGATGCCATTTTGGATCAATTGCTCCCTCAATTTGCTGAAAGCATGATCTATGGTGCCATTATTGATGCTAAAACAGCTGAAAATGCTGCGGGGATGATGGCTATGCAAACTGCAACAGACAATGCCAAGAAAGTCATTGATGAATTAACGATTCAATACAACCGTGCTCGTCAAGCAGCGATTACACAAGAAATTACCGAAATCGTTGCAGGTGCTAGCGCCCTTGAATAGTTGTCGGATACAATTTTTTATACAAAAACGGATGCTCGAAAGAGAACTTTTGAGCAGTAGAAATTACTTAGAATAGGAGAATGACATGAGTTTAGGCAAAATTTCTCAGGTCGTAGGTCCCGTCGTAGACGTTGCCTTTTCCGTTGGAGATAAACTTCCTGAGATCAATAATGCGCTTGTAGTCTATAAAAATGACCAACAAAAATCAAAAGTCGTTCTTGAAGTAGCTTTGGAACTTGGTGATGGGGTCGTACGGACCATCGCCATGGAATCAACTGATGGTTTAACACGTGGAATGGAAGTCTTGGACACAGGTCGTCCAATCTCTGTTCCAGTCGGAAAAGAAACCTTGGGACGTGTCTTCAATGTTCTTGGAGATACCATTGACTTGGATCAACCTTTTCCTGAGGATGCTCCTCGTGACTCTATCCACAAAAAAGCTCCATCCTTTGACGAGCTCTCTACTTCAGAAGAAATTCTTGAAACAGGGATCAAGGTTATTGACCTCTTAGCCCCTTATTTGAAAGGTGGGAAGGTCGGACTCTTCGGCGGTGCCGGAGTTGGGAAGACCGTCTTGATTCAAGAATTAATCCATAATATTGCCCAAGAACACGGTGGGATTTCTGTATTTACCGGTGTTGGGGAACGGACACGTGAAGGGAATGACCTTTACTGGGAAATGAAAGAATCTGGCGTTATTGAAAAAACAGCCATGGTCTTTGGACAAATGAATGAGCCACCTGGAGCACGGATGCGTGTTGCTTTGACTGGTTTGACCATTGCGGAATACTTCCGTGATGTCGAAGGTCAGGACGTTCTCTTGTTTATCGACAATATCTTCCGTTTCACCCAAGCCGGATCTGAAGTATCAGCCCTTTTGGGACGGATGCCATCAGCCGTTGGTTACCAACCTACTTTGGCAACTGAAATGGGGCAATTGCAAGAACGGATTACGTCAACGAAGAAAGGTTCTGTTACATCCATCCAAGCCATCTATGTGCCAGCCGATGACTATACAGACCCAGCGCCAGCAACCGCCTTTGCCCACTTGGATTCAACAACCAACTTGGAACGTAAATTGGTACAATTGGGGATCTACCCTGCGGTGGACCCATTGGCATCAAGCTCACGTGCCCTTTCTCCAGAAATCGTAGGAGAAGAACACTATGCAGTAGCATCTGAGGTCAAACGTGTCCTTCAGCGTTACCATGAATTGCAAGATATCATTGCTATCTTGGGGATGGATGAATTGTCTGACGAAGAAAAGACCTTGGTTGCTCGTGCTCGCCGGATCCAATTCTTCTTGTCACAAAACTTCAACGTTGCGGAACAATTTACCGGTCAACCTGGTTCATACGTACCTGTTGCAGAAACTGTTCGTGGTTTTAAAGAAATCTTGGACGGAAAATATGACCATCTTCCTGAAGATGCCTTCCGTGGTGTTGGATCGATCGAAGATGTGATTGCCAAAGCTGAAAAAATGGGATTCTAAGAAGAGGTGAAAGATGAGTCAAATGAACGTCCAAATCGTTACACCGGATGGACTGGTTTATGATCATCATGCCGCATTTGTATCTGTCAAGACAATTGATGGTGAATTAGGGATTTTACCTCATCATATCAATACCATTGCGGTTTTGGCTGTAGACCAAGTAAAGGTTCGTCGTGTCGACGATGACAAACATATTGATTGGATTGCAGTCAATGGTGGGATTATCGAAGTAGCTGATAATGTCATTACCATTGTTGCCGATTCTGCCGAACGTGCTCGAGATATCGACATTAGTCGTGCAGAACGTGCCAAACTGCGAGCTGAAAAAGCGATTGAAGAAGCCAAAGATCAGCATTCGGTTGATATGGAACGTCGTGCTAAAATTGCTCTTCAACGCGCCATTAACCGGATTAATGTCGGAAATCGTTTATAAGATATTCAAAATAAGGTGGAGGTTTTGTCCTCACCTTATTTTTGTTGGGAGAGAATCAAAAGAAGAAAGTAAGGACCAAATATGGTATAATAGCTATATGATTCAAATGATTTTTAATCTTTCAAGCCATCTATTGTTTATCTTTTTTGCCTATTACCTATTGTTGAACCTGGTTCAATGGGAAAAGTTTTTAAAAGTAAGTGCTGAAAATGCGGTTAAAATCCGTTTTTTGATCTTGATGATCAGCGTCGGAATAGGCTATCTAGCCAGCTCATTTTTTATCAGTGTCTATGAGATGAGTCGGCAGATTTTTATTGGCCAATTCTAGCCACATTTTATAAAAAATATGGTATGATAGAAAGCGTGACTTTAAGAAATTGGAGAACAATCCCGTATGGAAAAAATAATCGTTAATGGTGGTCATAATCGACTGGTTGGAACCGTCAAAATCGAAGGAGCAAAAAATGCTGTCCTTCCTCTTCTTGCTGCAACAGTTCTAGCAAGCGAGGGCGTGACAACCTTGAAAAATGTACCTGTTTTATCAGATGTCTTTACAATGAACAATGTTGTTCGTGGGTTGAATGCACAAGTAACCTTCAATGAAGAAGACAATACGGTTGTCGTAGATGCGCAAGCAAAATTATCAGAGGAAGCACCTTATAAGTATGTGAGCAAGATGCGTGCTTCTATCGTTGTCCTAGGTCCTGTCTTGGCACGCAATGGCCATGCCAAAGTTTCCATGCCTGGAGGCTGTACGATCGGTAGTCGTCCGATTGACCTCCACCTGAAAGGTCTGGAAGCTATGGGAGCTGAAATTACCCAAACAGCCGGCTATATTGAAGCAAAAGCAGATCGTCTCAAGGGAGCACACATCTATATGGACTTCCCATCAGTAGGGGCGACACAAAATATTATGATGGCGGCAACCTTGGCAGATGGAGTTACTGTGATTGAAAATGCAGCTCGGGAACCTGAAATTGTTGACCTAGCACTCTTGCTGAATAAAATGGGGGCTAATGTTAAGGGGGCAGGAACTGAGACCTTGACCATTGTTGGTGTGGAGAGCTTGCATGGGGCAAACCACAATGTTGTGCAAGACCGCATCGAGGCCGGAACCTTTATGATTGGGGCAGCCATGACTGGTGGAGATGTCTTGATCGAAGATGCCATTTGGGAACACAACCGTCCGCTTTTATCTAAGATGCAGGAGATGGGTGTAACGGTAACCGAAGAAGAAAATGGCATTCGGATTCAGTCGGATATCAGTAAGCTCCGTCCAGTGACGGTTAAAACTCTTCCCTACCCAGGATTCCCAACCGATATGCAGGCTCAATTCACAGCCTTGATGGCCATGGCTAAAGGTGAGTCTACCATGATTGAAACGGTCTTTGAGAATCGCTTCCAGCATTTGGAAGAAATGCGTCGGATGGGCGTTCACTCGGATATTATGCGGGATACAGCTCGTATCGTTGGAGGGGAAAGCTTCCAAGGTGCAGAGGTCATGTCGACAGATTTACGAGCAAGTGCAACCTTGGTCTTGATGGGCTTGGTAGCAGAAGGAGAGACGAAAGTCAGCAAATTAAGTCACTTAGATCGTGGTTATTATCAATTCCATGAGAAATTAGTGGCACTAGGTGCAGACGTGAAACGTGTAGAGGAAGAAGACGATGAAAACTAATCTTCGCTATGTTGGAAAACAGCTAGGAATTGTCCTCCTGTTGGCTGTGATTGGAATCATCATTTTTGCAGTTGGTTTGGTCATTGGTTATGGAGTGATTGGAGATGGAAAAAATCCATGGTCCATTCTCTCTCCGGACACTTGGTCAGAGATCATTGGAAAACTAACAGGCAAATAAGCTTTTAACTAAAATTGAGTAAAAAGGAGAGCAGCGAATCGAGTCAGTGACCATCTAGCGCTGCTCTTTTTTGGAGAGAGGCATGACAAAACAAGTATTAACGAAACGAACCAAACAAACCCTAGCAGGTTTTGTGGTGGCAACGGCCCTAGCTATCGGGGGCTATTATTTTAATCAACCGACGGTAAAAGAAGCGACGGATCAGGTTGTTTCGGTGGTGACTAGTAGCCAACAAGAAACACCTAGTAAAGAGTTAGCTAGCTCTGTACTAACGAAATCGGCTCGTTCACAATTGGGAAATGACTTGGAATGGAATGGTGCTGGAGCCTTTGTAGTTAAGGGGAATCGCACAGATCTGGATGCCAGTGTGGCTAGTCAACCCTATGCAGATAACAAGACAAAAGAAGTGAATGGAAAGACCGTACCGACGGTTGCGAACGCTATTATGACCAAGGCGACTCGCCAGTATAGAGATCGGGAGGCAACAGGAAGTGGTCTAACCGATTGGAAACCAGCAGGTTGGCACCAGGTCCACAATCTGTCCGGTGAGTATGACCATGCTGTGGATCGGGGCCATCTATTGGGCTACGCCTTGATCGGCAATCTCAAAGGTTTTGATGCTTCGACGAGCAATCCCAAAAATATCGCTGTGCAAACGGCTTGGTCCAATCAAGCCAATGATCCTCATTCCACTGGTCAAAACTACTACGAGACCCTGGTTCGAAAAGCACTGGATAAGAACAAGAGGATTCGCTATCGAGTAACCTTGATCTACAACCAACCAGAAGATTTGATTCCATTAGGTTCTCAGATCGAAGCTAAATCGAGTGATGGAACCCTTGAGTTCAATGTCTTTGTTCCCAATGTTCAAAGTGGGATTAGCCTGGATTACCAGACAGGAAAAGTAACCGTTCATCAATAAGCTGGAAAGCGCAGTTATTTAAGTTATTTTTAAGAATGGGGTGTTACAATTGCATACCTTCTTTAAGAGAAAGGAGAATGTATGAGAACCATTTTTCGATTTTTCATAGGAATCCTTCGCATGGCTTGGAGTCTTTTTTGGGGATTTTTCTGGACCATTGCCATCAGTTTTCTCGTTCTAGTGGGGATCATCTATTTTACAGATTCTCCTAGTTCTGGTATGGATGGATTTGGACGAGCTGCCCAAAAGGTTGTCTATCAAGTCGGCAATTTATTTGGAGATCAGGGGTTTGCATCGCGCTTTGGGATGGCACCTAGCTCACAGACTACGCAGACAGACAATCATGAGCATAGCGGTGCTCGCTGGGAGAAAGCGGAGGCCACGGTCTACCTGGATCCCAATATCAGTCAAACTTTTGTAAAAGCTTATCGGGATGCTATTGAGGCTTGGAACCAAACAGGCGCCTTTACCTTCAAGTTGGTTACAAATGAAAAAGAGGCTAATGTGGTCTTGACGGAAATGGATAACGCATCCGTTTCTGCTGCAGGAGAGACTGCCTCTCAGACCAACCTCTTAACCAACCGCTTCACCCACATCACAGTGCGTCTCAATCGCCATTATCTTTTAAATTATGTCTATAACTATAGTTATGATCGGATTGTCAATACAGCTGAGCATGAGTTAGGCCATGCGATTGGGCTGGACCACACTGATGGAGAATCGGTCATGCAACCGGCTGGTTCCTTCTACAGTATTCAGGATACAGATGTGGAAGCAGTCCGACAATTATACAAGGAAGAATAAGTTTTAAAATACTTTCTAAAAGTTCTGAGCCTCAAGGGGCTCAGGATTTTTTTGATGGCTCGTCTTTCCTTGTTTAATCTGAAAAAAGATAGTAAAATAAGGACATGATTATTTTACAAGCCAACAAAATTGAACGCTCTTTTGCAGGGGAGGTTCTTTTTGATAATATCAGCCTGCAAGTGGATGAACGGGACCGGATTGCCCTGGTAGGAAAGAACGGAGCCGGCAAGTCTACGCTCTTGAAAATCTTGGTGGGAGAAGAAGAACCAACTTCTGGGGAAATCAATAAAAAGCGCGACCTTTCCCTCTCCTATCTGGCCCAGGATAGCCGCTTTGAGTCGTCCAATACCATCTACGATGAGATGCTCCATGTCTTTGACGACCTCCGTAAAACGGAGAAAACTTTGCGGCAGATGGAGCTTGAGATGGGGGAAAAAACTGGGGCTGACTTAGAAAAACTCATGCAGGACTATGACCGTCTCTCGGAAGAATTCCGTCAGGCAGGTGGCTTCACCTATGAAGCAGATATCCGCGCGATTCTCAACGGCTTTAAGTTCGATGAGTCCATGTGGCAGATGAAGATTGAAGAGCTATCAGGAGGGCAAAATACCCGTCTAGCTCTGGCCAAGATGCTTCTAGAAAAACCAAATCTCTTGGTACTGGACGAGCCGACCAACCACTTGGATATTGAGACCATCGCCTGGTTGGAAAACTATTTGGTCAATTATAGCGGGGCCCTTCTCATTGTCAGCCACGACCGGTATTTCCTAGACAAGGTCGCCACCATTACACTGGACTTGACCAAGCATTCCTTGGACCGCTATGTCGGCAATTACTCCAGCTTTGTCGAGCAAAAAGAACAAAAATTGCTGACTGAAGCCAAGAACTACGAGAAGCAACAAAAAGAAATTGCAGCTCTGGAAGACTTTGTTAATCGTAATTTGGTGCGGGCTTCGACTACCAAGCGAGCCCAGTCTCGGCGCAAGCAGTTGGAAAAAATGGAGCGTCTAGACAAGCCGGAAGCTGGAAGTAAGTCTGCCCATATGACCTTCCATTCTGATAAGACCTCGGGAAATGTCGTCCTGACAGTAGAAGAGGCAGCCGTCGGCTATGACGATCAAATCCTGTCAGAGCCCATCAATCTGGATATCCGCAAGATGAATGCGGTCGCTATTGTGGGACCAAATGGGATCGGGAAATCTACTCTTATCAAGTCCATCGTCGGGCAGATTCCTTTTATCAAGGGTGAAGCTCGTTTTGGGGCCAATGTCGAGGTGGGTTACTATGACCAGACCCAAAGTAAACTAACGCCTCACAACAGTGTCTTGGATGAGCTCTGGAATGACTTTAAACTGACGCCAGAAGTAGAAATTCGCAATCGACTGGGAGCCTTTCTTTTCTCTGGGGATGATGTCAAGAAAACCGTCGGCATGCTGTCGGGTGGAGAGCGGGCCCGCTTGCTTCTAGCCAAGCTGTCCATGGAAAATAACAATTTTTTGATTCTCGACGAGCCGACCAACCATTTGGATATCGATAGCAAGGAAGTGCTAGAAAATGCCTTGATTGACTTTGACGGGACCCTGCTCTTTGTCAGCCACGACCGTTACTTTATCAATCGGGTGGCTACACAAGTCTTGGAACTCTCAGAAGAGGGCTCAACTCTTTACCTAGGCGACTATGACTATTATCTGGAGAAAAAAGCTGAGTTAGAGGCTCTTGCAACAGCACAAGCAGAAGCTGTGCCTGTTTCCTCTACGGAGGAAGTCACCAGCAATGACTATCACTTGCAAAAACAAAATCAAAAGGAACTCCGGAAAATCACTCGTCGCATTGAGCAATTGGAAGCGGAGATGGAAGAGCTGGATCAAAAAATCCAAGAAATCAGCGAAACTATGCATAGCACCAACGACGCAGCCGACTTGGTTCAACTCCAAAGCGAGCTGGATCAACTGACTGTCCAGCAGGAAGCGGTCATGGAAGAGTGGGCAGAACTGTCAGAGCAGGTGGAATAAATGGAAGATTTGGGCAAAGTTTTCGTGAATTTCGAATTAATAAGAATTACACGTTGAAAGAAGTTGCGGGCCACTGACGTTTGCGAACTCATGGAGAGCCAGTAGCAAATCGACCAGCTGAGCGCCGCCCAAGAAGAAGCCGAGCTAGAATGGGAAGAACTAGCGCAGTAAGTATAGTTTTCTAATTTGTATAAGGAGAACATTATGGCGACTGAAAATGATTGGTTTATGAAGCAGGTTAAAGGTGTAGCCGACATGATTGGTACAACTTTGCGCCTACAGATTCAAAATTTAGATTTGGGGCAGTATGAAGATGAGGAAGGAAGACTCATCAACGGGGCTCACTATCTTCAGCAAGTTCTAGAAGAGCAGCGCTTTGCAGAGGCCATTTCTTTTGTTGAAGAGCAGATGAAACGCCTACCTCTTCATCAGTATGATCTATTGGTTGATTGGCTGATTTCCTACTTAAGACAATTAGATGTTTCCGTGAAAGAAGATCTAGGATTCTACGAAGGGTACTTGCAAGAGTTAGAAAGGCACTTAAAGGAATTTAAGTGGTAATCAAATGGAAGATTTAGGCAAAGTTTTTCGTGAATTTCGAATCAGTAAGAATTATTCGTTGAAAGAAGCTGCAGGAGAGGCTTGCTCGACCTCCCAGTTATCCCGTTTTGAATTGGGGGAGTCGGATCTGGCTGCTTCGCGCTTCTTTGACATTTTGGACAATATCCATGTGACAATTGAGAATTTTATGGATAAGGCCAGAAATTTTCAACACCATGAGCATGTCGCCTTAATGGCTCAGATTATTCCACTTTACTATTCAAATGATATTGCAGGTTTTCAAAAGCTTCAAGAAGAGGAACTTGAAAAGGCTAAACATTCGACCAATCCCCTCTATTTTGAGCTGAACTGGATCCTGCTACAAGGCCTGATTTGCCAGAGAGATGCCAGCTACACGATGCAGCAGCGTGATCTGGATAAGGTGGCAGATTATCTCTTTCAAACGGAAGAGTGGACCATGTATGAATTGATCCTCTTTGGCAATCTCTACAGCTTTTATGATGTGGACTATGTCACACGGCTTGGGAGAGAAGTGATGGAGCGTGAAGATTTCTACAAGGAAATTGGTCGCCATCGAAAACTGGTCTTGATTCTGGCTCTGAATTGTTACCAGCATTGTTTAGAACACCGTGCTTTTGAAAATGCCAGCTATTTTGAAGCCTATGTAGAAAAGATTATCGGGAAGAGCATCAAACTCTACGAACGCAATATCTTTCATTATCTCAAGGGATTTGCTCTGTATCAGAAGGGGCAAACAGAAGAAGGGCGGCAGCAAATGCAGGAAGCCATGCATATTTTTGATGTGCTGGGACTGCCAGAGCAGGTGGCCTATTATAAAGAACACTTTGATAAATTTGTAATAGATCAATGTTCCTAAATAGGACAGAGATAAAGGAGATTTTATGAACCGACATGCGGTCCAATTAATTAGTCGTGGAGCAATTAACAAAATTGGAAATATGCTCTATGACTATGGGAATAGTGTCTGGCTGGCCTCGATGGGGACTATAGGAAAGACGGTATTAGGGATCTATCAGATTTCTGAGTTAGTGACAGGGATTCTCGTGAATCCTTTTGGAGGAGTGATTTCAGACCGTTTTTCTCGTCGCAAGATTTTGATGACGACCGACTTGGTTTGTGGACTCCTTTGTTTGGCGATTTCTTTTATCACAAATGATATCTTGATGATTGCGGCTCTTATTTTTGCCAATATTGTTCAGGCCATTGCCTTTGGTTTTTCTCGCCCTGCCAATAAAGCCATTATTACCGAGGTAGTAGAGAAAGACGAGATTGTGACCTATAACGCCCACTTGGAGTTAGTCTTACAGGTTGTTAGTGTCTGTTCACCTGTTTTTTCTTTCCTAGTTCTACAATTTGCCAGTCTTTATATGACCCTCTTATTAGATGCACTGACCTTTTTCATTGCTTTTGTCCTAGTGGCTTTCCTTCCGAAAGAAGAAGCTAAGGTTCAAGAGAGGAAACAGTTTACCGGGAAAGATATTTTTTCTGATATCAAGGATGGGTTAGACTATATCTGGCATCAGAAAGAGATTTTCTTTCTCTTATTAGTGGCTTCTAGCGTCAATTTCTTTTTTGCAGCTTTTGAGTTTTTACTTCCCTTCTCGAATCGTCTATACGAGGTTAAAGGAGCTTATGCGACTATTTTAACGCTGGGAGCTATTGGATCTATTCTAGGAGCGCTTGTTGCCAATAAAATGAAATCAAGTATGAAAATTCTCCTGTTTTTACTGCTCATGGCAGGGGTCGGAGTGTTCATAATGGGCTTGCCCCTTCCGCCTTATCTTTCCTTTTCAGGAAATCTGATCTGTGAATTTTTTGTGACCATTTTCGACATCCACGTTTTTACTCAAGTACAAACCAAGGTGGAAGATGATTATCTAGGTAGAGTCTTGAGCACAATTTATACTTTGGCTGTTCTCTTTATGCCCATCGCCAAAGGGTTGATGACTTGGTTGCCAAGTGTCCGCATGGAATCATTTCTTTTTATTGGAGCTGGGGTTATTCTCTTTTCACTCTTGGCTCAGCTAGTAGCTAAGCAACTTCAATCAAAAGAACTGTAGGGATCCTTTGATAAATTTGTAAAATATTAATTTTCCCAAATAGGGGACAAAATGAAAACCTCTTTCATGAACTGATACAATAGTTTCAGAAAATGAAGGAGGTTTTTTTATGAATCGACATGCTATCCAGCTGATTGCTCGTGGAGCGATCAATCGAATGGGAAATATGCTCTATGATTACGGGAATAGTGTCTGGCTGGCCTCGATGGGGACGGTAGGAAAGACGGTATTAGGGATTTATCAGATTTCTGAACTTGTCACCTCCATTCTAGTCAATCCATTTGGTGGCGTGATCTCAGACCGTTTTTCCCGACGCAAGATTTTGATGACAACCGACTTGGTTTGTGGTCTCCTTTGTTTGGGCATTTCTTTTATCACAAATGATAGCTTGATGATTGCGGCCTTGATTTTTGCCAATATTGTCCAGGCCATTGCCTTCGCATTTTCTCGTACGGCCAATAAAGCCATTATCACAGAAGTTGTAGACAAGGACGAGATTGTGACCTATAATGCCCACTTGGAGTTGGTCTTACAGGTTGTTGGTGTCAGCTCTCCTGTGTTCTCTTTCCTTGTTTTACAATTTGCCAGTCTCCATGCGACCCTCTTACTGGATGCACTGACCTTTTTCATCGCCTTTGTCCTAGTGGCATTCCTTCCGAAAGAAGAAGCCAAAGCTCAAGAGAAGAAGCCTTTTACGGGAAAAGATATTTTTTCGGATATGAAAGATGGACTAGACTACATCTGGCATCAGAAAGAGATTTTCTTTCTCTTGTTGGTGGCTTCAAGCGTCAATTTCTTTTTTGCAGCTTTTGAGTTTTTACTCCCCTTTTCCAATCGCCTTTACGGGGTCAATGGAGCCTATGCAACCATCTTAACCTTGGGCGCTATTGGCTCCATCATCGGAGCCTTGATTGCTAATAAATTTAAATCAAGCATGGAGATGCTTCTCTTCTTATTGATTTTAACAGGAGTAGGAGTATTCATGATGGGCTTGCCCCTTCCTCCTCTTCTATCCTTTTCTGGAAATTTAGTCTGTGAACTCTTTATGACGATTTTTAATATTCACTTTTTTACCCAAGTGCAAACCAAGGTAGAAGGAGACTACCTGGGCAGGGTCTTAAGCACTATTTTTACCCTAGCCATTCTCTTTATGCCGGTGGCTAAAGGCTTGATGACCTGGTTACCAAGCGTTCGAGTAGAATCCTTTCTCCTGATTGGAGCAGGCGTCATTCTCTTTTCACTCCTAGCACAAGTAGTCGCCAAGAAAATACAAGCAAAAGAAGGTACATCAGCATAAAAAAAGCACCGAATGGTGCTTTTTTAGTTGTTATTTTTTTCTTCTATTTTAACTTCTTTCTTTTCTTCCTCCAGTTGCTTTTGAGTGCTCTTGAGTTCTTTTTTTAGGGAGAAGCCCTTTGAAAAATTAACCAAGGTCATGACAAATGCACCCAAGAGGACACAGAGCAAGATCAGAATGATCAAGGGCAATTTAAATTGGACCAAGAGGAAATTCACAGTGACTGATTGCATGTTTGCAAGGGAAATACCAGCAATCAATAAAATTAAAAGTAATAAAGCAATGTAGTGTAGATTATTTTTGTTCATCATTATCTCCTTATTGTTCAGTCGGTGCCTTGCTTTTCACATCAGCGTATTCTTCCGGCTGCTCTAGGCTTAGAATCTCCTCATAAGCCGGTAGGGAAAGGTCCGTGCCATATTTATTTTTTAAGGCAGTGCTCACCAAGCGATAGGCCAAATTGGCATTTCGGGACAAGATAGGACCGTGGAAGTAGCTCCCAAAGACGTTCTTGTAATGAACCCCTTCGCAACCATCTTCTTTGTTGTTCCCATTTCCATAGACAACCTTGCCCAGCGGTTTTTCATCCTCTGCCAAGAAGGTCCGACCTTGGTGGTTTTCAAAACCATAATAGGTTTCGTTAAATTCTTCGTTATGGATCTTGATATCACCGATATAGCGGTTGTTGACTTGGTTGAGCGTATAGTGGCCCATAATACCGAGCCCTTCAATGCGTTTGCCAGAAGCTTCAATGTAGTACTGACCCAGAAGCTGAAAGCCACCACAGATAGCAAGGACCACACCATCGTCATGAATGAAGCGTTCAAGATCTTCTTTTTTATCTGGTAGATCTTCTGATACAATGGTCTGTTCGTAGTCTTGGCCGCCACCGAAAAAGGTGATATCATAGGCATCAGGGTCGAACCGGTCTTTGAGAGAGACGATATCCACTGTGACATGGGCTCCAAGTTTTTCAGCAACGTACTTGAGCATGAGGATATTTCCATTGTCTCCGTAGGTATTCATTAAGTTGCCGTAGAGATGGGCAATGCGCAGGCTGTATGGATACTGTGCCTGATCAGAAGATTCTAGAGAAGTATAAGTCATTAGTGCATCTCCTTTTCAATCAGGTGTTCTTGGGCCAAGAGTTCACGGAATTCAAGCATGGCCGTATAAGTGGCTAAGATATAGGCGTGAGGGGTTTCCTGTTGCTGGATGCGTTGGAAGACCTCTTTTAATTCAGCCATTTCTGTGATCTTTTCAGCCGGATAGCCAGTGACCCGAAGTCGCCGAGCAATCTCAGAGTGGCGCACCCCACCAGCATTGATTTCTGGAATATCCATCTGGGTGATTTGCTCAAAGTCCGCATCCCAAATCCAGCTGGTGTCGATCCCATCCGCATAATTCGCATTGAGGAGGGCTGATAAGCTAAAGGAATAAGGAGCTAGTTTGATCATTTCAATAGCTTGGGTCGCACCAACTGGATTCTTAATCAAAACCAAGGTACATTCCTTATCCCCAATCTTAAAGGTTTCCTGGCGACCAAAGACAGCGCGACTGCGATCAAATCCTTGCTTAATCACTTCAGGTTGCACTCCAAAGAATCCAGCAACAGAGACAGCTGCTAAGGCATTGTAGATGTTGTAAAGACCACCGATATTGATGTGGTAATCTTGCCCTTGGATCCGGAAGTTGGAAGATCGATGGGTTAAAGAGAGGAGGTCCGATACGGCATAGGTCAGAGGTGGCCGGTGGAAACCACAGTGCTCACAGATATAATCTCCCAGGTTAGCATAGGTATTGAGCTTGTACTTGAGGATGTTGTGGCAATGCGGGCACAGGATTCCTTCTGTATTGTAATGAGCTAGTTGTGGCTCTGATTTGTCTGTATCAAATCCATAATATTGGATCGGATTGGACAAGGTCTGACTATTAAAGAGCGGACTATCTCCATTTAACAGAACCGTCGCAGTTGGGACCTTGTGAATGGCATCCAAAATCATTTGGTAGGTCGTATAGATCTCACCGTAGCGGTCCATCTGATCCCGGAAAATATTGGTGACCACAAAAAGGCTGGGCTTAATATAATCACAAATCCGAGAGAGGCTGGCCTCGTCAATTTCAAGTACCGCAATCGGTCGATTTGATTTCGAATGCTTAGCCCGTAAGAAGGTCGTTGTAATCCCAGAGATCATATTGGCCCCGCTTGGATTGGTCAAAATCGGTCCAAACGCTTCTTGGAGAATACCTACGGTTAGTGCAGTGGTCAGGGTTTTCCCATTTGTCCCTGTAATCACAACAATCTCATAGTTTTTGGCCAGTTGACTGAGAATATCTTTATCAAATTTGAGGGCTACTTTACCTGGTAGGGTTGATCCCCGCCCCATTTTTTCTAGAATAGAGCCGGAAAGCTTTCCTGCCAGAAGGCCCAAGGTTGTATTTATCTTCATAAATCATATTTTATCATAAAAAGCATCAGAAGGTTACAGAAAAATCTGTTGAAACATGTTATAATAAGGTGATGTCTTTTAGAGAAGTGGTAGGTATGAGAATATGAATATTCAACAGTTTACAAATCCACAATTTTGGACCAGTTTGTTCCCGAATTGGTGGAGTATTATTATCAATATCATTGATATTGCCCTGGTGGCTTGGTTGTTGTATTTTTTGATCAAGGCCATCGTAGGGACTAAGATCATGATTTTGGTTCGTGGAGTTATTATCTTTTTCTTGGTGCAGTTTTTAGCCAATTTCTTAGGTCTTACGACTATTTCATGGCTGATCAATCAAGTCATTACCTATGGGGTTATTGCCCTGGTTGTGATTTTCTCACCTGAGATTCGGATTGGTTTAGAACGTCTGGGTCGAGCGACAGAATTCTTTACGACGAGTGAAGTCAGTCAGGAAGAGAAGATGGTGCAGGCCTATGTCAAGGCAGTAGCTTATATGAGCCCACGTAAGATTGGTGCCTTGGTAGCCATTCAAGGAGCTAGAACCCTTCAGGAATATATTTCCACAGGGATTCCTCTAGGTGCAGATATTTCAGGAGAATTGCTGATTAATATCTTCATTCCTAATACTCCTTTGCACGATGGAGCGGTCATTGTCCGCAATGATAAAATTGCCGTTTCTTGTGCTTACCTGCCCTTGACAGAAGACACCGGAATTTCAAAAGAGTTTGGAACGCGTCACCGTGCAGCTATTGGCTTATCTGAAGTTTCTGATGCCTTTACCTTCGTGGTATCAGAAGAAACGGGCGGGATCTCTGTGACCTATAATGGAACTTTCCGACACGATTTAACTTTAGAAGAGTTCGAGGCAGAATTGAGATCCTTCTTGGTTCCTGAAGAGAATAAAACGAGTAGTTGGAAAGAGCGTCTATTTGGGAGGGTAACAAAATGAGATCGAAAAAAGAATTTCTTTATGTTTTAGCCTCCGTCTTATTGTCCTTTATCTTGTTTATCAATGCATCTTCCTTTAATTTTCAAAATAATAGTAGCGCTAGACAAGTGAGCTCAGAGACCTACACCAATACCTTGACCAATATTCCAATTGATGCCAAGTATAATGACAAGACATATTTTGTCAGTGGCTTGACATCCGAGGTAACAGTCTTTCTAAAGGGTTCAAACCGGGTCGCACTTGCAAGTGAGATGCAACAGGGAACTAGGAAGTTTCGCGTGGTAGCGGATCTTCGTAAGGTCAAGGAAGGTACCGTTGAAGTGCCGTTGATTGTGGAAGATCTTCCAGCTGGTTTGACAGCAACCGTAGAACCTCAGAAAGTTTCTGTAAAAATTGGGAAGAAAGCGAGAAAATCGTTTGCAGTTAGAGCCACGATCCCGGATAATCAAATTGTGGATGGAATTACGGTAACGGATATTTCTCTTGAAAAAACTAAGGTGGAAGTGACGAGTGATCAAGAAACCTTAAGTCGTATTGATCATGTCCAAGCAGTCTTCCCATCCAGTGAGATCATCAGTGGAAATTATAGTGGAACCATTTCCTTAAATGCAGTGGATGCTCAAGGAAATATTCTACCAGGCTTGGTTAATCCGAGTGAAACATGGATACAAGTGACCACAAAGAGTAGCTCGTCTACGTCAAGTTCTAGCAGTTCGTCGTCGACCTCTTCCAGTTCAAGTGATTAGAAAGTAAAAAGGTAATCAAAAATGGGTAAATATTTTGGAACGGACGGTGTCCGTGGAGAAGCAAATGTAGAATTAACGCCAGAATTAGCCTTTAAGTTGGGTCGTTTCGGTGGTTACGTGTTGAGCCAACATGAAGAAGAAACACCTTTGGTGTTTGTTGGACGTGATACGCGTATTTCTGGTGAAATGCTGGAGCATGCTTTGATCGCTGGTCTCTTATCAGTTGGGATTCGCGTTTATAAGTTGGGTGTGATTGCAACGCCAGGTGTTGCCTATCTGGTTCGTACGGAAAAAGCCAGCGCCGGCGTTATGATTTCTGCTAGCCACAATCCAGCCTTGGACAATGGAATCAAATTCTTTGGTGGTGATGGTTTCAAATTGGATGATGATCGCGAGCTTGAAATTGAAGCCTTGCTTGATGCCGCTGAAGATACCCTTCCACGTCCAAGTGCGCAAGGTTTAGGAACGGTCATGGAATATCCAGAAGGCTTGCGTAAGTATCAAGAATTCCTTGTATCGACAGGTGTCCAACTCGAGGGCATGCACGTGGTCTTAGATACAGCAAATGGTGCAGCCTCTACCAGTGCTCGTCAAATCTTTGCAGATTTAGGAGCTCAATTGACCGTCATCGGTGAAAACCCAGATGGTTTGAACATCAATGATGGGGTTGGCTCTACTCACCCAGAACACTTGCAAGAGAAAGTGAAAGAAGTAGGTGCAGCGATTGGTCTTGCCTTTGACGGAGATAGTGATCGCTTGATTGCAGTGGATGAAAATGGAGAAATCGTAGACGGGGATAAGATCATGTACATCATCGGTTCGTATCTTTCAAGCAAGGGCTTGCTTGAAAAAAATACGATCGTTACAACCGTCATGTCCAATCTCGGTTTCCACAAGGCATTAGATGCGAAGGGGATTCAAAAAGAAATCACAGCTGTTGGAGACCGTTATGTTGTCGAAGAAATGCGCAAATCTGGGTATAACCTTGGTGGGGAACAGTCCGGTCATGTAGTCATCATGGATTACAACACGACTGGTGATGGTCAATTAACAGGCGTTCAATTAACCAAAATCATGCAAGAAACCGGCAAAAAATTGTCTGAATTAGCTGCAGAAGTAACCATTTACCCACAAAAACTCGTCAATATCCGGGTTGAAAATAGTATGAAAGACAAGGCGATGGAAGTGCCTGCTATTCGTGTAATCATTGAAAAAATGGAAGCGGAAATGGCAGGAAATGGTCGTATCCTTGTGCGTCCAAGTGGAACTGAACCCCTCCTTCGTGTGATGGCAGAAGCACCAACTCATGAAGAAGTAGACTACTATGTGGATACCATTGCTGCAGTTGTCCAGGCAGAAATTGGTCTTTAAATCTATAAAAATAGCTCGCAAATGGGCGAGCAGAGGAGGAAATTATGAAACAGGTCCGTCAAATTGTATGGTCACTTGTCTTAGTGCTAACGATTCTATTCACAGCTGGTTTGACTAAAACCATTCAGGCCGCAGAAGTCTCATCTTATACACAGACAGCAAGCTTAACGAAAGATGGCAATCCTTTAACGAATGGCAGCAAGGTGTTGACGAATGAAAAATTGTCAGCAAGCATTTCTTTGACCTTCCCTGATTCGCAAGCCATTCAAGCTGGTGATACTTTAACACTTAGCTTACCAAAAGAATTAACCCTCTACACAGCATTGGAATTCAATGTTCTTGAGGAAGGTCAATCAAATGGTCAAACTGTGGGGAAAGCTGTTGTTGATACAGGTAAGAAAACTGTGACCGTTACCTTTAATGATTATTTCGCATCTCATCCACTTAATAAACGAGTTGCTCTTCATTTTGATGTAAAAGTAGACTCCGAAGTAGTTACAAAAACATCTCCAATCCAATTTAAATTAGGGAATACGAACTTTTCATTGAAATATGAAAAGACAGATGGGGAAGCTGGAGAATACGAGATGAAATACGGCTATCAAGATAAGTCTGATCCGACCATTTTTAAATGGCGCATTCTCTTAAATGCTCGTCAAGATATCCTCCGTGGAATGGTCATTAAAGACCAATTTGGAGATGGTTTAACTCTGGTTGAAGGTAGCTTGCGTGCGGTTCGCTATGCTCCTGTAGAAGGTGGGATCAAGAACGAAGCTCAGATCTTGAGTCTCCCAGTTCTGGATAACTTTACTAAAAAAGCTGTTTTCGATAAGAATGCAGATGGCAAGACCACTGGTTTTACGATTGAATTTGGTGATAACTACAATTGGCCAATGTATATTGAATATTCTACAAAAGTAGCTCCTGGTACAAAAGTAGGTGATCTTGTTCATAACACGCTAACATGGACAGCAACTAATTTCCCAGCACCGCGTAGTTTAACCCGCGAAGTGAGATTAGAATCAGGATCTGGCGAAGGATTAGGTGAGAAAGAACAAACCCCACCGACCCCAGAGCCTGAGCCATCTAAACCGCAACCGGATCCAAAACCGCAACCAGATCCAAAACCAAGTCCGAATCCAGATCCAAAATCATCAACCTCATCGTCTTTATCAAGTTCCAGCTCTTCATCAAGCTCATCATCAACTTCTGTTAAAGAAGAAGAAACTCCAAAACCTGGTAAGAAAAAAGTTCTTCCAAGTACAGGTGAAAAGATGACATCGGTGGTTCTTGTCATGGGTGTCTTCCTAGCAGTTCTATCGGTTGGTATTTTACGTGTAAGAAAAGATTCCTAAATCTATCCATGAAAGATCAGACTTCTGTCTGGTCTTTTTGTGTAGGCTCGATTTGAAAAATCCCCTATTTCGTGGTAAAATAGGGCTAATGAATTTATAGTAATCGAGGTATTAGAAGTGGCTTTTGGAGATAACGGAAAACGTAAAAAAACACCATTTGAAATGATCACGATGGTTGTCATTGTGATTATGTTGATTGTAACGGTTGGTGCAATCTTTGCAACCGCAATTGGTGCTCTTTCTTACTAAGACGCACACAGAAATAAAGGAAATCATCTATTTATGAGTATGTTTTTAGATACAGCCAAGATTAAGGTCAAGGCTGGAAATGGCGGCGATGGCATGGTGGCCTTTCGCCGTGAAAAATATGTCCCTAATGGCGGACCTTGGGGTGGTGATGGAGGTCGTGGTGGCAATGTCATCTTCGTTGTAGACGAAGGCTTGCGCACTCTGATGGACTTCCGTTATAACCGGCATTTCAAAGCCCAAAATGGGGAAAAAGGAATGACCAAAGGGATGCACGGACGGGGAGCAGAAGATCTCTATGTTCGGGTTCCTCAAGGAACGACAGTCCGAGATGCCGGGACTGGCAAGGTCATTACGGACCTAGTTGAAAATGGACAAGAGTACATTGTCGCCCACGGTGGCCGTGGCGGACGTGGAAACATTCGTTTTGCCACTCCTAAAAATCCAGCCCCAGAGATTTCTGAGAATGGGGAACCTGGTCAGGAACGCGAACTCGAATTAGAACTCAAAGTCTTGGCAGACGTTGGTTTGGTTGGCTTTCCTTCTGTTGGAAAATCAACCCTTCTCAGTGTCATTACTTCTGCCAAACCAAAGATTGGAGCTTATCATTTCACTACCATCGTTCCAAATTTGGGAATGGTTCGGACGCCATCAGGTGAATCCTTTGCAGTCGCAGACCTTCCTGGATTGATTGAAGGAGCTAGCCAAGGAGTCGGACTAGGAACCCAGTTCCTTCGCCACATCGAGCGCACACGAGTTATCTTGCATGTTATTGATATGTCAGCGAGTGAAGGACGCGATCCTTACGAAGATTATGTTCAAATCAATAAAGAGCTTGAAACCTATAATCTTCGTTTGATGGAGCGACCTCAGATTATCGTGGCAAATAAAATGGACATGCCAGAGAGCCAAGAAAACTTGAAAGAATTCAAGAAGAAATTGGCAGCCAATTACGATGAATTTGATGAACTGCCACAGATCTTCCCGATCTCTAGTTTGGCGCATCAAGGTTTGGACAACTTGTTAGAAGCAACAGCAGAATTGTTAGACAAAACGCCAGAATTCCTCTTGTATTCAGAAGACGAAATGGCTCAAGAAGAAGTCTACTATGGCTTTGATGAAGACCAGCCAGCCTTTGATATCAGTCGGGATGACGATGCCGCTTGGGTCTTGTCTGGCGAAAAACTTGAAAAACTCTTTAATATGACGAATTTCGATCGTGATGAAGCGGTCATGAAATTTGCTCGTCAATTGCGTGGCATGGGTGTTGATGAAGCTCTCCGTGCGCGTGGGGCAAAAGATGGCGATATCGTCCGGATCGGTAAATTTGAATTTGAGTTTGTAGATTAAGATAGATCCCCAGAGGATCAAGGATTCCAAATAAGAAGTGAGGCTTTTTCAGTGGGAGATAAACCAATATCTTTTCGAGATGAAAATGGAAATTTTGTTTCAGCAGCCGATGTTTGGAATGCTGAAAAACTAGAAGAACTCTTTAATACGCTAAATCCTAAGCGCAAATTGCGCTTACAAAGGGAAAAATTAGCAAAAGAAAATCAGCAGAAGTAAATAGACTTGGAGAATACTATGGCAAAAACAATTCATACAGATAAAGCACCTGCAGCAATTGGACCTTATGTTCAAGGGAAAATCGTAGGGAATCTTCTCTTTGCAAGTGGACAAGTTCCCTTGTCACCTGAAACAGGTGAAATCATTGGAGAAACCATCCAAGAACAAACAGAGCAAGTCTTAAAGAACATTGGGGCTATTTTGGAAGAGGCTGGGACAGACTTTGACCACGTGGTGAAAACCACTTGTTTCTTAAGTGATATGAATGACTTTGTACCTTTTAATGAGGTCTATAAAACAGTCTTTACCACAGAGTTTCCAGCTCGATCTGCTGTTGAAGTAGCACGCCTGCCACGTGATGTGAAGGTTGAAATTGAAGTTATTGCGGAAATCAAGGCCTAATAACCATTCAAAGACAAAAAGACAGAGTGGAGAGCAGGAAACTGTAGGCCACTCTGTTTTATTTATGGGAGGAGAAAATGACAGAAAGTAAGATTCAACTGGTCATGGTAACCGGGATGAGCGGTGCGGGTAAGACCGTCGCCATCCAATCGTTTGAGGATTTGGGTTACTTTACCATCGATAATATGCCACCGGCGCTCTTGCTGAAATTTATTGAGCTCATGCGTCATAGCCCGGATAACAATAAATTAGCCGTTGTTGTGGATATGCGGAGCCGTTCTTTTTTCAATGAAATTCGTACCATTTTGGATGAATTGGACAACCAAGAAGACCTCGATTTCAAGGTCTTGTTCTTGGATGCTACGGACAGTGAGTTGGTAGCACGATACAAGGAAACCCGTCGTAGTCACCCACTAGCGGCAGATGGACGTGTCTTAGATGGGATTACCCTAGAGCGCGAACTCTTGTCACCATTAAAAAATATCAGTCAAAATGTGGTGGATACGACTGGGTTGACACCTCGTAATCTGAGAAAAACCATCGCAGAACAATTTGCCAGTCAAGACAATCAGCCAGATTTTCGGGTTGAGGTCATGTCATTTGGGTTTAAATATGGCCTTCCGATCGATGCTGACCTCGTCTTTGACGTGCGTTTTCTTCCAAATCCCTACTACAAATTGGAACTTCGGAATTTAACCGGTCAAGATCCAGCTGTCTATGATTACGTCATGGATCACCCTGAGTCAGAGGAGTTTTACAGTCATCTTCATGACTTGATCGCTCCTATTTTACCGTCCTATAAACGGGAGGGTAAATCCGTTCTCACCATCGCTATGGGCTGTACCGGTGGGCAACACCGTTCAGTAGCCTTTGCAGAGCGCTTAGCGCATGATTTAGAAAAAAATTGGCAGGTCAATTGCAGTCATAGAGACAAGGACAGACGGAAAGAAACGGTGAATCGCTCATGAGAAAACCTAAAGTAACCGTTATTGGAGGAGGAACAGGGATTTCTGTTATTCTCGATAGTCTGAGAAAGAAACCGGTCGATATTACTGCTATTGTAACCGTTGCTGATGATGGCGGTAGTTCAGGTGAATTGCGGAAGAACATCCAAAAATTGACACCACCTGGGGATCTTCGAAATGTGTTGGTTGCCATGTCAGATATGCCTCGTTTTTATGAGAAGGTCTTTCAATACCGCTTTGCTGACGATGATGGCCCTTTGGCCGGTCACCCTTTGGGAAACTTGATCATTGCAGGGATTTCAGAGATGCAAGGCTCGACCTATAATGCCATGCAATTGTTAACCAAGTTCTTTCATACGACCGGCAAGATCTATCCTTCCAGTGATAGTCCCTTGACCCTTCATGCCGTCTTTCAAGATGGAAAAGAAGTGGTAGGAGAAAGCCACATTGCTAACTACACTGGCATGATTGATCATGTCTATGTGACCAATACCTTCGATCAAGAGCGGCCAAAAGCTAGTAAGAAAGTGGTGGAAGCTATTCTTGAAAGTGATATGGTCGTCTTAGGTCCTGGTTCGCTCTTTACCTCGATCCTTCCTAATTTGATGATCGATGAGATTGGGAAAGCCATCCTTGAAACCAAGGCTCAGGTAGCCTATGTTTGTAACATCATGACCCAAAGAGGAGAAACCGAGCATTTCACAGACAGTGACCACGTTGCCGTTCTCCATAAACATTTGGGAGAGAAGTTTATCGATACCGTCCTTGTCAATATCAATCAGGTTCCCGCAGCTTACATGAACAGTAACAAATTTGATGAATACTTGGTACAGGTAGAGCACGATTTCAAGGGGTTGCACTCGCAAGTTCCCCAAGTGATTTCTTCTGATTTCTTGAAGTTGGTCAATGGAGGAGCCTTTCATGATGGTGAAAAAGTAGTCGAAGAGTTGATGCAGATCGTGCAGGTGAGAAAATGAGTTTTACGGTTCGTGTAAAAGAAGAATTATTGTCTCTCAAGCGATTTGAAAAGAGTGAATTGGCTGCCATTATCAAGATGTCTGGAAGTCTTGGGATTTCAATGGGGGGCTTGACGCTCTCGGTAACAACAGAAAATGCCAAGATCGCTCGCCATATCTATGAATTGTTGCATCATTTTTATGAGGCCAAATCGGATATTCGCCACCACCAAAAAACCAATTTGAAAAAAAATCGTGTTTACACAGTATTCTTGGATGAAAAGGTGGAAGAGATTCTTGCTGACTTGCATTTGGCAGATGCCTTTTTTGGGATTGAGACAGGCATTGATGCCAGTGTTTTAGAAGATGAAGTAGCCAGTCGTGCTTATCTTCGGGGGGCTTTTCTGTCGAGTGGTTCCATCAAGGATCCTGAAAAAGGGAAGTACCAGTTGGAAATTCATTCTGTTTATACAGACCACGCGGAAGGAATTGCCCTTCTCATGCAAGGATTTTTACTAGATGCGAAAACCATCGAGCGGAAAAAAGGAGTGGTAACCTATCTGCAACGAGCGGAAGATATTATTGATTTTCTAATTGTGGTAGAGGCCATGCAAGCCATGCAGGAATTTGAGTCCATCAAGGTTATGAGAGAGACGCGTAATGACCTCAATCGGGCCAATAATGCCGAGATGGCCAATATCCAGCGCACAGTTACTGCTAGCATGAAAACCATTAATAATATTAGTAAAATTGTGGATACGGTCGGCCTAGGGAGTTTACCAAGTGACCTGCAAGAAGTTGCCTATATCCGGATGAACCATCCAGATTATTCTATCCAGCAGATCGCCGATAGTTTGCAACAACCTATTTCAAAAAGCGGTGTTAACCACCGCTTACGTAAGATCAATAAGATCGCAGACGATTTAGACAAATAAAAAAGGCCAAAGGCCTTTTTTATATTGAAGACAAACTATTTTAAAGTAAAATAAGTTACTCGATTCTAAAAGTAAGTAAAAATGAGTTCTTATTTTTAGAATGAATTAAGAAAATACAAAAACTTTCCGCTGTGAGAAAAGTGCCTGAAACAATACGTTTCAGGCACTCGGAATTATTGAGACCTTAGGCTCAATAATTAGTCATGGAACTTCTACGAAGTTCGCTGACGTCCGTACTCACCTAAGGAAAGTTTTTAAAAGATTTTATCCTCATTATGAAAGACCAAAGGCCTTTTTTATTATAAACTGGTTGAGTGCGTCGGTTGGACTTTCTTATCTGGATAGATGTAGTTGATGGCATTGTTTACAGCTGTTGGAGCTTCCCCTAGACCTGTAGCGATGAGATCAATCTTTCCTTCATAGAAGCAACAGTCTCCACAGGCATAAATTCCAGGAAGGCTGGTTTCTTGTTTTTGGTTCACCTTGATTTTATGGCGTTGCAATTCTACACCCCATTCTTTCAAGTTTCCGATAGAAGATTTAAAACCATAGTTGACAAATAAGTGATCAATCGGGATAAGTTCGGTTTCATCGGATTTGACTTTTGTGATTTCAAGATGAGTGGCATGACCATTTTCTCCAATCAAGCGGCTAGGAACAAATGGTGTTTTGATGCTGACAGAAGATTGTTTGAGTTCTTCTACGCTATGTTCCAAGGCACGGAAGTTGTCCCGACGGTGAACGATTGTAGTTGGAGCAATCTTGTCAAAAGCAAGAGCCCAGTCCACAGCAGAGTCCCCACCACCAAGGACGGTTACTTGCTGTCCTTCATATTGCTGGATATTTGAAACATGGTAGTGGACATTATCGAAGTCTTCAGCCCCCTCGATATCAAGAGCACGTGGTTTAAAGGCACCGCCACCCATGGCAATGATGACGGCTTTAGACTGATGCACTTGGCGAGAAGTAGTGATAGTGAAGAGGTCGCCCTCTTTTTGAATATCCTCTACAGTTTCATTGAGGAAGATCGGTGTATCGAATCGTTTGACTTGCTCGATCAAGCGGTTGCTCAATTCTTCACCTGTTAAATTGGTAAATCCGGGTACATCGAGGATACTTTTTTCTGGATAGAGAATGGCTGGTTGCCCTCCAAGTTGAGGTAAGGAATCAATCAGTTTGACTTTAACTTGGCGCATATTGCCATAAAAAGCAGCAAACAGACCAACTGGTCCGCCCCCAACAATCGTAATATCATAAATTTCTGACATGGTATCTCCTTCAGGGTTTTCTTTGTTTCCATTGTATCATAAAATAGGAAGAATGAAAAAGTCGGAAAAAAGAAATGGCATGAAGGTTAGGAAGGTTAGAAAAGTTTTAAAAGATCTTGACAGCACCTTTAAAGTGTGATAAAATTATTAAGATTTTAGGCTTGAAGGGAGTGAAAAATATGTCAAAAACAGTAGTACGTAAGAATGAATCTCTTGACGATGCTCTTCGTCGTTTCAAACGTGCGGTTACTAAAGCTGGTACTCTTCAAGAAACACGCAAACGTGAATTCTATGAAAAACCTTCTGTAAAACGTAAACGTAAATCAGAAGCAGCTCGTAAACGTAAAAAATTCTAATTGAATACAAGAACAGACTTCGGTCTGTTTTTTGTTTTTTCTCATCCATCAAAGACAAAAAAACCGATCTTCTAGCTAGAAGATCGGATCTTTTTATCTGATTATTTGTTTGCAAGCAAGTCGCGGATTTCAGTAAGCAACTCTTCTTGAGTAGGAGCAGGAGCTTCTTCTTCGACAGCTTCTTCTTTTTTACCAAGGTTTTGAGCTTTTTCAGCAGCTTTCACTACGAAGAAAAGAACAGTACCAACAACAAGGAAGTTGATCACAGCGCTCAAGAAGCTACCGTATGCAACACCGTTCCATGACAAATTAGCAATCTTATCAACACCAGCAGCTTTCATAGCTGGTTTCAAAATAAGTGGAGTGATGATATCGTTAACAAGTGATGTTACGATAGCTCCAAATGCAGCTCCGATAACGACTGCTACAGCAAGGTCAACAATATTCCCACGAAGGAGAAAAGCTTTCAAATCTTTTAACATATCCTAAATATGTCCTTTCATAATAATTTTTTACTATGATAGTATAACGGAAAAATATTCGACTGACAAGGAATATGCCTCATTTTTTAAAATTAGTGATAAAGGTTGAAAATCTTTTCTTTTATGTGTGAAATCGGTAGGAAAAAATTTACTTTTACTAACTTTTAGTATAAAATATAAAGTGATAATCTATGGTAAAATGGAGGCACTGTTTATGGTTGATAAAGAGCTAATTGCAGAAATTAAAAACAGTGTAAACATTGTTGAAGTTATTGGAGAAGTTGTTTCTTTGACCAAGGCTGGCCGTAATTTTTTAGGGCTCTGTCCTTTTCATGGTGAAAAGACTCCTTCTTTTAATGTCGTTGAAGACAAGCAGTTTTACCATTGTTTCGGATGTGGTCGCTCGGGAGATGTCTTTAAGTTTATTGAGGAATACCGTGGAGTCGCTTTTATGGATGCGGTCCAGATCGTAGCAGAAAAAGCGGGTATTGCGCTTCAGTACCAAGCAAGGCCGGCTCAACCAACGTCTATCAATCCCAACCAAGAACTTTATGAGATTCATCAGGAAGCCAGTAAGTTCTACCAGGCGATTCTGATGACGACAAAGATGGGAGAAGAAGCGCGAAATTATCTGTATGAACGTGGATTGACGGATGAGGTCATCCGACATTTTCAATTGGGCTTAGCCCCAGCAGAAGGGAATTATCTCTATCGAAATCTCTCTGAGAAGTTCTCTGAGAAAGTGATTACCGATTCGGGGTTATTCACAATCTCAGATGCTGGAACAGTTTTTGATGCCTTTCAGGATCGGATTATGTTTCCTTTGACGGATGATAGTGGACGGGTCATTGCCTTTTCTGGTAGGTTGTGGAAAATGACGGAGGATGGCAGTCATCAAGCCAAGTACAAGAATAGTCGAAGTACCCGTCTATTTAATAAGAGTTATGAACTTTATCATTTGGATCAAGCTAAGACGAGCGCCAAAAAGCAACATGAAATGTATATCATGGAAGGCTTTATGGATGTCATTGCGGCTTATCGAGCTGGGATTGAAAATGCAGTCGCCTCTATGGGGACAGCCTTGACACCAGAGCACGTCCAGCACCTGTCTCATTTTACCAAAAAGGTCATTTTGACCTATGATGGGGATAAGGCGGGACTTGAAGCAACCGCTAAGGCCTTGGATGTCTTGCAGGATCTGGAGTTGGAGATCGTCCGTATCCCTGATCAGATGGATCCCGATGAGTACCTCAAAAAGACCTCCCCAGAAGATCTAGCTTCCCTCTTGAAGAATTCGCGGATCAGTAAGGTTGAATTCTTGATGCACTACTGGAAACCCCAGTATATTGAGAACTTACAGGCACAGATTGAGTTTGTCGAGAAGCTGGCACCGATGATCGCCCAGACGCGCTCCATCACAGCGCAAAACACCTATATTTATAAGTTGGCAGATTTATTGCCAGACTTTGATTATTTGCAGATTGAGCAGATTGTCAACAATAGTCGCTTGCATCAACGGCAAGAGGCTCAAAGTAGTGGACAATCAAGAACGTCGAATTTTTCAGTAGATTTATTACCCAATCGTGGGATGACGCGCTTGATCAAGGCGGAAAATCATTTGTTGAGTAGGATGAAGGATTTTCCAATGGTGTTGAATGATTATCGTTTGCGACCTGATTTTTCCTTTGATACACCGGAACTACAGATCTTGTACCAATTGCTCTGTCAAAATGGAGAAGTTACTTCGCAGGATTTGTCCGAGCAAGCAGAAGGGGTTCAACACGCCTGGTACCGCATGTTAGAAGAAGATTTACCAGATGAGATAGCAGATGGTGAGTTAGAAGAAGTAGAAGCGACACGGAATCGTGAGCTTCTTCGCAAAGAAAGTCAACAAATTGGAAATAAAGTGAAGGAAGCTTCCTCAATAGGGGATGCGGAAAAAGCTTTATTGGAACTCGAGCGTTTAATAGCTCAAAAAAGAAGAATGGAGTAAGAATGGCTAAAGAACAAAAAGATATTACAACATTGGACGTTCAAATTGCAGAATTTATTCGTAGCCACAAGAAAAGCGGAACTGCAACAGATGATGAAATTAATGACCAATTGGTTATTCCATTCACGCTAGATGCAGATGGGATTGAAGATCTTTTGCAACGTATTCAAGATGCAGGAATTTCGATCACGGATAAAGATGGTAACCCAAGTGCGCGTGTGTTGAACAATGAAGAAGAGCCAGAATTGTCAGATGAGGAATTGCTTGGAAGCAACTCTGCCAAGGTCAACGACCCAGTACGGATGTACTTGAAAGAAATTGGGGTTGTTCCTCTTTTGACCAATGAAGAAGAACAAGAATTGGCTATTTTAGTGGAACAAGGTGATTTGGAAGCTAAGCAACGTCTTGCAGAAGCCAACCTTCGTTTGGTTGTATCCATTGCGAAACGTTACGTTGGTCGTGGAATGCAATTTTTGGATTTGATCCAAGAAGGAAATATGGGCTTGATGAAGGCCGTTGATAAGTTTGACTATACCAAAGGGTTCAAGTTCTCTACCTATGCTACTTGGTGGATTCGTCAGGCCATCACTCGTGCCATTGCAGACCAAGCGCGTACCATTCGGATCCCTGTTCACATGGTGGAAACCATTAACAAGTTGGTTCGTGAACAACGCAATCTCTTGCAAGAATTGGGACAAGACCCAACGCCTGAACAAATCGCTGAACGCATGGATATGACGCCTGATAAGGTGCGCGAAATCTTGAAGATTGCCCAAGAGCCTGTTTCTTTGGAAACGCCAATCGGGGAAGAAGACGATAGCCATTTGGGAGATTTCATCGAAGATGAAGTGATTGAAAATCCTGTAGACTATACCACTCGTGTGGTTCTACGTGAACAATTAGACGAAGTCCTCGATACCCTGACAGACCGTGAAGAAAACGTACTTCGTTTACGTTTCGGTTTGGATGATGGGAAAATGCGGACCTTGGAAGATGTGGGGAAAGTCTTCAACGTGACCCGTGAACGGATCCGTCAGATTGAAGCCAAAGCCCTCCGCAAACTCCGCCACCCAAGCAGAAGCAAACCATTGCGTGACTTTATAGAGGATTAAAAAGATCCTGCGGATCTTTTTAACCCGAGCCCAGAAATTCGAAAGCGAGGAATGTCCTGCGGATCTTTTTAACCCGAGCCCAGAAATTCGAAAGCGAGGAATGTCCTGCGGATCTTTTTAACGGTCGCCTAGAAATGAAGAAGCGACCTAGGTCCTGCGGACATTTTTAACGGCCACCCAAAAATAAGAGAGTGGCCCAGGTCCGGGGGACCTTTTTAACCCGAGCCAAGAAATTCTATCGAGAGTAAAATAGCAAAAAAGGAAGTCATATGGCATATACAACTGAACAAATTGAAGAAATTAAAAATAAAATCTTAAATGCTTTGGAAGAGGTAATCGATCCTGAGCTTGGGATTGATATTGTCAATTTAGGTCTTGTCTACGAGATCCATTTTGACGGTGAAACTGGAGCAACCATCATTGATATGACCCTAACGACCATGGGATGTCCATTGGCAGATCTTCTGACAGATCAAATTCATGATGTTTTAGCAGAAGTAGAAGAAGTGACATCGGTGGATGTGAAGTTGGTCTGGTACCCTGCTTGGACGGTTGAAAAGATGAGCCGTTATGCACGGATCGCACTTGGAATTAGTTAAACACTCTATGTATCAAAACAAATCAGAGGTTGGGGCTCCCCTAACCTCTGATTTGTTTGTACCCTTTTTTTTGAACAATCATTTACAAATTCTTAGCAAATTTTCAGATAAAGTTGCAATCATCAAGGGGACAGGGTATAATAGCATAAATAGAAAATAAAGGAGATTTACATGAATCAGTATCCTTTGGTCTACTTGGACCATGTGACAAAGAATTATGGGCATGAAGTTGCTCTCATGGATGTTAGTTTGAACATCCAACCTGGCCGTATTATTGGCCTTTTGGGTCCCAATGGTAGCGGGAAAACAACCATCATTAAATTGATCAATGGTTTGTTGCAACCAAGCCTTGGAAATATCTATATTCATGGGCAATTACCATCCCCAGCTTCTAAAAAAGTGGTTTCCTATTTGCCAGATACGACTTATCTGAATGAAAATATGAAAATTGTCGATGCTATTCGCTATTTCCAAGATTTTTATGCAGATTTTAATGTCCAACGTGCCTACCAATTGCTTAATGATTTGCATTTGCAGCCAAATCAAAAATTGAACAGCCTTTCAAAAGGGAACAAGGAAAAAGTGCAATTGATTTTGGTGATGAGTCGTGAAGCTGACTTGTATGTTCTTGATGAACCAATCGGTGGGGTTGACCCAGCGGCGCGTGATTATATTTTGCGGACCATTATTCAAAACAGACGTCCAAACTCTTCTGTCTTGATTTCTACTCACTTGATTGCTGATATTGAGCAAGTTTTGGATGAGGCCATTTTCATCAACCAAGGAAGAATCCTCTTGCATGAAAATACGACTGTTATGCGCAATCAACACGGAAAATCAATCGATGAGATCTTCCGTGATCAATTCCGTGTTTATTAGGAGGAACCCATGTTTGGTAAATTATTAAAATATGAATTTAAATCGACAGCTAAGTGGTATTTATTGATCACCCTGATCGCACTAGGTTTGTCAGTACTAACAGGTATTATTGCTGGAAGTTCTTCAACAACTATTAGAAGTTGGGATCTAGATACCATGCAAATGGTAGCAGGAACTATTGGGATTCTTATTTTTGGAGGAGTCATTGGTCTTTATCTTAGTAACTACTATATTATTATCCGTCGTTTCTATTCCAACTTATACGGACGTGAAGGTTACTTGACATGGACCCTTCCAGCTAGTCCTCATGCGATCATTTTGTCTAAATTTGTGGGAGCTTTAGTAGCGAGTCTTTACTGCCTATTCCTTCTATTTTTTAGTGGTCTTCTTACAATTATTGTGATGGGCGCTGTCGTTGGACAAGACCTCTCTCCTGTATTTAGTATTATCGCTGAGGCTTTTAGTTATTCTATAGCTTATTGGATGATCATCTGGTGGATTTTCACCACAGCTTCAGGAATCTTCCTATTTTATGTATCGATCGCACTTGGCCAACTGTTCCAAAATCGTCGTGGATTGAAAGCGATTCTGTTCTTCTTTCTTTTGTGCCTTGTCTTAAGTATCATTGGTACAGCGGTCAATCCATTTAAGGATTCATATGCTGTCGGGTATGCATTGGTTTATGGAAAGTTTGATGAATTTGGAGCAAACTTCATTCCAGGTCTTATCTATGAAGTCATTAAGATTGTTTCTATGTACTTCACCATCCACTATATCAGCAAGTACAAGTTGAATCTTCAATAAGAACAGCAAATTGAGCAAGGAGCTTCCCGGTGGAAGCCTTCTTGTTCAATTTTTTTCTTTTGCATTTTTGGCTACATTTTGATATACTAATTGTATTCGTTTTGGGGTCGTTACGGATTCGACAGGCATTATGAGGCATATTTTGCAACTCATCTAGCGGATGTAAAACGCCAGTTAAATATAACTGCAAAAAATAATAATTCTTACGCTTTAGCTGCCTAAACACCAGCAGGCGTGACCCGATTCGAATCGCTCGTGTTTGATGACAGGTCTTAATTATAGCGAGATACGATCTAGCTTGGTCTAGGAGTTAGATAAGAGATTGATAGACTCGCAGGTACAGGGCTTGAGTTATGTGTCATGTAGCTGTTAAAAGAAGACATAACCTATGGTTGTAGACAAATATGCTGGCAGGTGTTTGGACGTGGGTTCGACTCCCACCGGCTCCATATTTTTATTCATGGAAGATTACTCAAGAGGCTTAAGAGGCCGTGTTGGAAACGCGGTAGGCGTGTAAAAGCGTGCGTGGGTTCGAATCCCATGTCTTCCGTTGTTGAGACATCATTGTGTAGCAGTGGTGTTTTTTTGTACAAAAAAGAGTCCCAAAAATAGACAAGTGAGGGAGGAGAAAAAGTGATTGCACAGCTAGATACCAAATCAGTCTATACTTTTATGGAAAGCCTTGTGACCATAAAAGATTATGTCCACGTGGCTAAAAGCATGGGGTATGGCGCTTTGGGAATCATGGATGTAGATAATTTGTATGGTGCCTATGAATTTATCGAAGCCTGTCAGGCCCAAAAACTCAGCCCCTTGGTCGGTTTAGAAATTGGACTAGAGGTAGACAATGTAACAATTCCGTTTCGAATGATCGCCCTGTCAACGAAGGGCTACCAGAATCTGATGAAGATGTCGACCGTCAAAATGATGGGGAAGAGCAATTGGGAGGATGTGAAGCACCTAACAGAAGGAGTAGCAGTCATTGTCCCTGCGCCTTTTGCTAGTGGAGACTTGCCGCTTGGTCTAGATTACTTCATCGGAGTTTTTGCGGATACGCCGGTCCAAGAGTTTAGCCACCCTGTGCTCCCTCTTCATACCGTTCGATTTTTTGAGGCTGGGGATGTGGAAGCCATGCAGATGCTGGCAGCCATCAAGGACAATCAAAGCTTGACAGAAACAGGGCCAATTGATCCTACAACAGTCCTAAAAACTCCTCAGGATTTAAAGAATGATTTTGCAGAGCGATTTCCGCAAGCTATCACAAATCTGGAAAACCTTGTCCAAGGGATTCAATATGATATTGACACCCAGTTGAAATTGCCTCGCTTCAATCCCCAGAAACCAGCTGTTGAGGAACTAAGAGAATTAGCCCAAGCGGGTCTCCTTCGAAAGAACTTGACCAGTCCGGTCTATCAAGAACGTCTGGAGCATGAATTAGACATTATTCACCAAATGGGTTTTGATGATTATTTCTTGATTGTCTGGGACCTTCTTCGTTTCGGACGGAGTCAAGGCTATTATATGGGAATGGGACGTGGGTCTGCTGTAGGCTCACTGGTAGCCTATTCCCTAGGGATTACAGGGATTGATCCTGTGGAGAAGAACCTCCTCTTTGAGCGCTTTTTAAATGTGGAGCGCTACACCATGCCGGATATTGATATTGATATTCCTGATATCTATCGTCCAGAATTTATCCGTTATGTACGAGACCGTTACGGGAGTTACCATGCGGCTCAGATCGTGACCTTTTCAACCTTTGGGGCCAAACAAGCCATTCGAGATGTCTTTAAACGTTTCGGGGTACCAGAGTACGAATTGACCTCCATTACCAAGCGGATTGGCTTTAGGGATACACTGACGACTGCTTATGAACAGAATCTAGCTTTTCGACAAGTGATTCATAGTCGAGCAGAATTTGAGCGTGGCTTTGAAATTGCCAAAAGAATTGAAGGCCAACCAAGACAGACATCGATCCACGCGGCTGGGGTTGTGATGAGTGACCAGGATTTGACGGATCACATTCCTCTCAAGTACGGAGAAGATATGTTTGTCACCCAGTATGATGCCCATGCGGTTGAAGCCAATGGTTTGTTAAAGATGGACTTTTTGGGTCTGCGAAATTTAACCTTTGTTCAGAAAATGAAGGAAGCAGTCTATGAAAAGTACCAAGAAGAGATCGTGATTGAAGCCATTGATTTAGAAGATCCAGAAACCTTGGCCTTGTTTGCTGCTGGGGACACCAAGGGGATTTTCCAATTTGAGCAAGCTGGAGCCATTCGCCTCTTGAGACGAGTGAGACCCAATCATTTCGAAGAAGTGGTAGCGACTACCTCTCTCAATCGTCCAGGTGCTAGTGATTACATTGATAATTTCGTCAAAAGAAAGCACGGCCAAGAAAAAGTTGAGATTTTAGATCCAGCGATTGAAGAAATTTTAAGGCCCACTTATGGGATCATGCTCTACCAAGAGCAGGTCATGCAGGTTGCCCAGCGTTTTGCAGGTTTTAGCCTGGGAAAAGCCGATATTTTACGTCGGGCTATGGGCAAAAAAAATGCAGCTGAAATGCACAAGATGGAAGACGATTTTGTCGCAGGTGCTCTTAAATTTGGACATACGGAAGAAAAAGCCAAAGAGGTCTTTGCGATCATGGAAAAATTCGCAGGCTATGGGTTTAACCGTTCCCATGCCTATGCCTATTCTGCCTTGGCCTTTCAGATGGCCTATTTCAAGGTCCATTATCCAGATGTTTTCTTTGATGTCATGCTCAATTATTCGAGCAGCGATTATCTGACAGATGCTCTCCAGTTTGATTTTAAAGTCGCGCCATTATCCATCAACACCATCCCTTACAGAGATAAGTTCCAGGATCGAAAAATCTACTTGGGAATGAAAAATATCAAGGGACTCCCGAGAGATTTAGCGTATTGGATCATTGATAATCGCCCCTTTGAAAGTGTCGAAGATTTTATTTTACGACTCCCCAATCAGTATCATAAATTGCCTTTGTTAACACCTTTAGTGGAACTTGGATTGTTTGACATTTTTGAAAAAAATAGGCGCAAGGTGATTCACAATTTACCGAATTTGTTTGTCTTTGCTGATGAGCTAGGTAGTTTATTTGCAGATTCTAACTATTCCTGGACAGAAGCAGAGGACTTTAGCCAGGCTGAAAAATATGAGAAGGAAGAGGCCATTATTGGGATCGGACTCAGTACCCACCCATTGGTTGCGATTGGGCAAACGAGTCCCTACGAGATCCAACCAATTTCTCAACTCATACAAGGAGAGCAGGCGCGCATTCTCATTGAGGTACAAAACATTCGAACCATTCGAACCAAGTCGGGCGATCTCATGGCTTTCTTACAAGTCAGTGATACCAAGAAAAAATTGGATGTGACCCTTTTCCCTGAAACCTACAATCGATTTTCCTCCTTGATAAAAGAAGGTGGCTTTTATTACTTGACAGGGAAGATACAAGAGCGTGATGGGCGCTTGCAGATAATTCTAGCAGAGGCGCAACTGGCAACCAATGAAAAGTTCTGGATCCAGTTGCTCGATCATCGTCAGGATAAAACGATTCTTTCTATCTTGAAAAAATATCCGGGCCCATATCCTGTGATATTACGCTATGAAGACGAGAAAAAAACTCTTCAATTGAAGGGCTATACAGTCCAGAAAAACAAAGAATTGGAAGATGAACTAAAGAATCTCGTTATGAAAACGATTTATCGGTAAAAACTGCGAAAAATACGAGAATTTTAGTCTTCTTTGTGTTATAATTACGTAGAATGTAAAAGAAAAAAAGGAGCAAACAACGAAATGAAACGTATTGCTGTTTTAACTAGTGGTGGAGATGCCCCTGGTATGAATGCTGCCATCCGTGCAGTTGTTCGTCAAGCAATTTCAGAAGGAATGGAAGTTTTCGGTATCTATGATGGATATGCGGGAATGGTTGCTGGTAAAATTCAGCCCCTTGACGCCTCATCTGTTGGAGATATTATTTCCCGTGGTGGTACCTTCCTTCATTCAGCTCGTTACCCTGAATTCGCACAACGCGAAGGTCAATTAAAAGGGATCGAGCAATTGAAGAAACACGGGATCGAAGGTGTTGTCGTTATTGGTGGAGATGGTTCTTACCATGGTGCGATGCGCTTGACTGAGCTTGGATTCCCAGCTGTGGGTCTTCCTGGTACGATCGACAACGATATCGTCGGAACTGACTTTACAATTGGTTTTGATACGGCAGTCACAACTGCAATGGACGCGATCGATAAGATCCGTGATACTTCATCTAGTCACCACCGTACTTTCGTTATCGAAGTGATGGGACGTAACGCTGGAGATATCGCTCTTTGGGCAGGGATTGCATCTGGTGCAGATGAAATCATCATCCCTGAAGAAGGATTCAAGATCGAAGATGTTGTTGAGAGCATCAAAGAAGGTTACGCAAAAGGTCGTACCCACAACATCATCATCTTGGCTGAAGGTGTGATGTCTGCAGATGAATTTGGTAAAGCGTTGAAAGAAGCTGGTGATGAAAGTGACCTTCGTGTGACTGAACTTGGCCACATCCAACGTGGTGGTTCACCGACTGCGCGTGACCGTGTTCTTGCTTCACGTATGGGAGCACACGCTGTTAAATTGTTGAAACAAGGAATCGGTGGTGTAGCCGTTGGTATCCGTAATGAAAAAATGGTTGAAAACCCAATCCTTGGTAAAGCAGAAGAAGGAGCCCTCTTTAGCTTGACAGAAGATGGTAAGATTGTGGTAAACAATCCACATAAAGCTGATCTTGGTCTTGCCGAGTTGAACCGTAGCTTGTCTTCAATCTAATTTTATTTCATAAATTCGTTAACCTTGTCTTAAAAAGACAGATATATTTAAAAAGGAGTCATATATATCATGAACAAACGTGTAAAAATCGTTGCAACTTTAGGTCCTGCGGTAGAAATCCGTGGTGGTAAAAAATTCGGTGAAGATGGATACTGGGCTGAAAAACTTGACGTTGAAGCTTCAGCACAAAACATTGCTAAATTGATCGAAGCTGGTGCTAACACTTTCCGTTTCAACTTCTCACACGGTGACCACCAAGAACAAGGTGAACGTATGGCGACTGTTAAACGTGCAGAAGAAATCGCTGGTAAAAAAGTTGGTTACCTTCTTGATACAAAAGGTCCTGAAATCCGTACTGAATTGTTCGAAGGCGAAGCTAAAGAATATTCATACAAGACTGGTGAACGTATCCGCGTTGCTACAAAACAAGGTATTAAATCAACTCGTGAAGTGATTGCTTTGAACGTTGCTGGTGCGCTTGACATCTTTGATGACGTTGAAGTTGGACACCAAGTATTGGTTGATGATGGTAAATTGGGTCTTCGCGTTGTAGAAAAAGATGCTGCAAAGCGTGAATTTGTTGTTGAAGTTGAAAACGACGGTATCATTGCTAAACAAAAAGGTGTGAACATCCCTAACACTAAGATTCCTTTCCCAGCACTTGCTGAACGCGATAACGACGATATCCGCTTCGGTTTGGAACAAGGTATCAACTTCATCGCGATCTCATTCGTACGTACTGCAAAAGACGTAAATGAAGTTCGTGCAATTTGTGAAGAAACTGGTAACGGTCACGTTCAATTGTTTGCGAAGATCGAAAACCAACAAGGTATCGATAATTTAGATGAAATCATTGAAGCTGCAGACGGTATTATGATTGCTCGTGGTGACATGGGTATCGAAGTACCATTTGAAATGGTTCCAGTTTACCAAAAAATGATTATCACTAAAGTGAATGCTGCTGGTAAAGTTGTTATCACTGCAACAAACATGCTTGAAACAATGACTGAAAAACCACGTGCAACTCGTTCTGAAGTATCTGACGTTTTCAACGCTGTTATCGATGGTACTGATGCTACAATGCTTTCAGGTGAATCTGCAAACGGTAAATACCCACTTGAGTCAGTTACAACAATGGCTACAATTGACAAGAACGCTCAAACTCTTCTTAAAGAATATGGACGTTTGAACTCAGATTCATTTGAACGTAACTCTAAGACAGAAGTTATGGCTTCAGCTGTTAAAGATGCTACAAACTCAATGGACATCAAATTGGTTGTAACTCTTACTAAGACTGGTCACACAGCACGTTTGATTTCTAAATACCGTCCAAATGCTGATATCTTGGCATTGACATTTGACGAATTGACAGAACGTGGATTGATGTTGAACTGGGGTGTTATCCCAATGTTGACAGAAGCTCCATCATCAACTGATGACATGTTTGAAATTGCTGAACGCAAAGCAGTTGAAGCTGGTCTTGTACAATCTGGTGATGATATCGTTATCGTTGCAGGTGTACCACTTGGTGAAGCAGTTCGTACAAACACAATGCGTATCCGTACAGTACGTTAATAGACAGTTTGATCTTAAAGCCTTGCTGGTTGGTCCGAAAGGATCGGCCGCGAGGTTTTTCTTTTTCTTCTGTAGTGTGTTGATAAGAATTCTCACTAATGCTTACTTTCTCTTTTTTAAAGATCAAAAACATGGTATAATAAATAAAAAGGAAGGGAGACATACATGCCAAGGAGAGATTTAATTAGAAATGTCATCATTGTTGGTGTACTGGTTTTGGCACTGATTTTGCTTCGAATTTTTGTATTTCATCCATTTAGTATCAATGATAAAATGGCCAATGCTTCTGTGAAAACTGGAGATCTTGTGGTAGCGACTAGAAATGCTCAGGTAGATCGCAGTGATTTGGTCTTATACAAGGTCGGTGGAAAAGAATACCTTGGACGTGTCATTGCCAAAGAAAACGATGAAGTCAGCTACGTAGATGACGTCCTCTATTTGAATGGACAGGCAACACCAGAACCTTACCTAAATAAAATGCTGAATAAACACTTGGCGGCTCCAACGAGTAATGGGTATTATACGGATGATTTCTTCTTATCAGAGTTAAAAGGGACCAAGGCTGGTCGTGTACCATCCGATACTTATCTAGTCTTAAATGATAACCGTGGGGATACAGAAGATAGCCGTGAGTTTGGTTATATCCATAAAAATCAGATCGAAGGAGTCGTGAATCTGCGTCTCTATCCTCTCAATAAATTTGGATTTATAAAAGTAAAAGAATAGCCGAAAGGCTATTTTTTTTATAAATTTCAAAGAGAAACGATTAGGTGCCCAGACCGGATCGTCTGGCTATATGGATTTTGAAGCCAATCCTAAAATCTTGAAAAATAAGATCAAAAATCAAAAGGCTACCCAATACCAGAGTTTCAACGAGGCGCTGATCGATCTTCAGAATGATCGGATCGATGGCCTCTTAATCGACCGTGTCTATGCCAACTATTATCTGCAAACGGAAGGAATTTTAAAAGACTATAATGTCTTTCCTGTCGGTTTTGAGACAGAATCCTTTGCGGTAGGGGTGCGCAAGGCGGATAAAACCTTGAAGAAAAAAATTGATGAAGCCTTCGTAAAACTCTATCAAAAGGGCCAGTTCCAAAAGATCTCTAAGAAGTGGTTTGGGACGGATGTAGCGACAGATGACATCAAGTAAAAAAGAGAGTGGGACAGAAATCGGTAATTCGTTAGAATTCGATTTCGTCGTCCCACCTCCGCACAGTTGAGTAGGGCTGTAAAAGCTGATGAAATCAGCGTAGTAGAGCCCACTCAACCACTGCGTCTTGCTCGACAATGCAAAGACAATTGAGAGGCTAGGACTTTTGTCCCAGCCTCTTTTAGTCGGTTTTATTAGTAATTTGATGGAAAATCTTTTGCCAAGTTTCGTGGCGACGCCAGAGACTGGTATGGATTTGACCGTCTAGTTCATAACGTATGAGTTTGGTTTTTTGACTGATGGACTCCAGTTCAAAGTTTTGGAATTGAACTTGGTCGCTTGCGAGAGCCTCAATTAATTCTGCCTTGTTGTGTTCGTGACCGGTATCGTCAATCAAGGTATAATTATCCGCTAGTAATGTATCAAACTCTTGCTTAGCATAGAGGCGTTTTTCGTAGGTCAAGAGTTTCTTTTCAACGTTTTCGATCAGCTCATCCTCAGGAATTGAGCTAGGTTCTACATGGACGTCAATGTCAAAGACTCCAAAGTCTTCTTTCAGGAGATCCTCGACTTCTTCTGTGATCGCATGGCTTTCATAGACTGAAAGATCGGGATTCATCTCCAAGACAACGTCCAGATAGATATTGCTTCCGTAGGTCCGTCCGCGTTGGTATTTCACACGCGCAATCTTAGGGAGTTTTAAAATAGCTTTTTCGTAATCTTCGAGGAGACTATCGTCAAAGCCGTCTGAAAGACTAAAGGAAGATTCCATAAAAATATCGTAGGCTGTTTTGAGGATAAAGAAGGTGATGATGATGGCTGCGATTTTATCGACAATTGGATAGTTAAAAGCACTAGCAGCGATCGCGATCGACGTTCCAAGAGAAGTGACGACGTCTGAAAGATTGTCTTTTGCGGCCGCTTTTAAGGCTTTTGATTTGGCCCGTTTTGCTAAGCGAAGATTGTAGAAATAAACGCCTAGCATGACAAGGGCTGAAACCACTCCGACACCAGCACCGAGTGGATCAATGCTAACGGTTTCATTGCTGAAGATCTTTTGGAGGGTATCGCGTAAGACATCAAAACCGACATAAAACATAATGATGGAGGTGACTAGACTAGCTAGATCCTCAATTTTCCAGTGACCAAACTTGTGATCGCGGTCAGCAGGTTGGCGAGCGAGACGAATCCCGATGAGCAGAGCGGCATTGCTGATAATATCTGATAAGTTGTTAAATCCATCGGCTACCAAACTAGAGGAGTGAAGCAGATGGCCAGTAGCTAATTTTGCTGAAGAAAGTAGTAAATAGGCTAAAATACTGATGATGGCACCACGTTCGGCCAGTTTTAAATTACTGTATGGTTTTTCCAAAATTTCCTCCTACAACCTCGGATATGAACCTGTTTTCTTTAAGCTACTATTATATCGTTTTTGGAAGGGAAATTCAAATGAGTCCTTTTTTAAAAGAAGCTAGACAGGTTTTTGTGGTATAATAGAACGATTGAATGAATGAGGAGTATGAGATGAATCCTTTATTGAATGGTATGAATGATCGCCAAGCAGAGGCGGTCCAAACGACAGAAGGTCCCCTCTTGATTATGGCGGGAGCTGGTTCTGGTAAGACACGTGTCCTGACCCACCGGATCGCTTACTTGATCGATGAAAAAATGGTCAATCCTTGGAATATTTTGGCCATTACCTTTACCAATAAAGCTGCTCGGGAGATGAAGGAGCGGGCTTATCAGTTGAATCCAGCCACCCAAGATTGCTTGATTGCCACCTTCCACTCCATGTGTGTGCGTATTCTCCGTCGAGATGCGGATCACATTGGCTACAATCGCAACTTCACCATTGTCGATCCAGGTGAGCAGCGGACCTTGATGAAGCGGATCTTGAAGTCCTTGAATTTGGATCCTAAGAAATGGAATGAACGGACCATTTTGGGAACTATTTCCAATGCTAAAAATGACTTGATCGATGAAGTGGCCTATGCTGCCCAAGCGGGAGATGTGTACACCCAGATCGTCGCCAAGTGTTATGAGGCTTACCAAAAGGAACTCCGTCAGTCAGAAGCGGTAGACTTTGATGACTTGATCATGCTGACCTTGCGTCTTTTTGACCAGCATCCAGATGTGCTGACCTATTACCAGCAGAAGTTCCAATATATCCACGTGGATGAGTACCAAGATACCAACCATGCCCAATACCAATTGGTCAAACTCTTGGCTTCACGTTTTAAAAATATCTGTGTCGTTGGGGATGCGGACCAGTCTATTTATGGCTGGCGTGGAGCAGATATGCAGAATATCCTGGACTTTGAGAAGGATTATAAGGAAGCTAAGGTCGTCCTCCTAGAAGAGAATTACCGCTCGACTAAGACGATTTTGCAAGCAGCCAATGATGTCATCAAAAACAATCGCCACCGCCGTCCGAAGAATCTCTGGACACAAAATGAAGACGGGGAAGAAATTGTCTATTACAGGGCTAATGATGAGCAGGATGAAGCGGTCTTTGTTGCTAAAACGATTGAAGAGCTTAGTCGCGAAGCTGGCTACAAACACCGTGATTTTGCGGTTCTCTACCGGACCAATGCCCAGTCACGGACCATTGAAGAAGCGCTACTCAAGTCCAACATTCCTTACACCATGGTAGGGGGCACCAAGTTCTACAGCCGGAAGGAAATTCGGGATGTCATTGCTTATCTGAACTTGATTGCCAACCTCAGTGACAATATCAGTTTTGAGCGCATTATCAATGAACCCAAGCGGGGAATCGGGACAGGTACAGTGGATAAGATTCGTGACTTTGCCCAACTGCAAGAGTCTTCACTCCTGGATGCTTCAGCCAATATCATGCTCTCAGGCATTAAAGGAAAGGCCGCTCAAGCCATTTGGGACTTTGCCAATCTCATTCTTGATTTTAGAGAAAGATTGGATCAGCTGACCATTACAGAGTTGGTCGAAGAGGTCCTTGACAAGACAGGTTATATGACGGCCCTAACCAATCAGGGAAATTTGGAAAGTCAGGCCCGCATTGAGAATATCCAAGAGTTCCTATCTGTTACCAAGAATTTTGATGAAAATGGAGAGACCGTCGAAGACGAATCAGGTGTGGAAACCTTGAGTCGTTTCTTGAATGATTTGGCTTTGATTGCCGATACGGATGATGGAGCCCAAGAAACTTCAGAAGTCACCTTGATGACCCTTCACGCGGCTAAGGGATTGGAGTTTCCAGTCGTCTTCTTGATTGGGATGGAAGAAAATGTCTTTCCTCTTAGTCGTGCGGCTGAGGATCCAGATGAGTTGGAAGAAGAGCGTCGCTTGGCTTATGTGGGGATCACGCGGGCAGAGAAGGTTCTCTTCTTGACCAATGCTAACTCTCGTTTGCTTTTTGGACGGACCAGCTACAATCGTCCGACGCGTTTTATCAATGAAATCAGCTCGGATTTATTGACCTACCAAGGATTAGCCCGTCCAGTCAACACCAGCTTTAAGGCTTCTTATAGCAATGGTGCCGGAACGACCTTTGGAAAAGGCATGAGCCTGTCACAAGCCCTTCAAGAGCGCAAGAGACAAGCATCCCCAAGTGCTCTCACGTCATCAAGCCTACCTTTTGGTAATAGTAACCGTTCTAGCGCTAAAGAAAGCGTCGCTTGGTCCATTGGTGATATTGCCATTCACAAGAAGTGGGGCGAAGGGACTGTCCTAGAAGTCTCTGGTAGTGGCAGTACCCAAGAACTCAAGATCAACTTCCCAGAAGTGGGGCTAAAGAAACTCTTAGCCAGTGTCGCGCCAATTGAGAAGAAATAAACTGAAACCAGTAAGCTTAGCTTGCTGGTTTTGTCCTTTTATCAACTTCCCTTGGGTGAGGGCGGACGGTAGCGACTCCCTTTGGGATTCCATACCTTAGATTTGAGCCTTCCGTCTCAAATCTACCGAGCAGGAGAAACAAATCTGTTTCTCCTGCTTTTCTCACGGCGGGAAGTTTTAATGGTCATTGTTCTTCTTTCTCAAATTCTCTCATTTACTCTATTCACTGTCATAAACTAGGGAAATAGTAGGAGCAAGCCTCGTTTGCTGGTTTTGATTTTACTGGTGGCATGATATAATATACTAAGAATAGAGAAAGAGGCATACTATGAACGAAATCAAGTGCCCCAACTGTGGGGAAGTCTTTACAGTCAATGAAAGTCAATACAGCGAACTCTTGTCACAGGTACGGACAGCAGAGTTTGACAAAGAAATTCATGAGCGAATTCGGCAGGAGTTGGCTTTAGCTGAACAAAAGGCCCTTAATGAGCAGCAAGAGAAGTTAGCTAAGAAGGACCAAGAAATTGCCCAGTTACAAAACCAGATTCAACAGTTTGATACTGAAAAAGAATTGGCTAAAAAAGAGGTGGAGCAAACAGCTAGCCAAAGCCTGCTAGAGAAAGAAAAAGAAGTGCAAGCACTGGAGAATCAGTTGGCCACCTTGCGCTTGGAACATGAAAATCAGCTGCAAAAGACGCTGTCTGATCTAGAGAAAGAAAGAGATCAGGTCAAAAATCAGCTTCTATTACAAGAAAAAGAAAACGAGCTTTCTCTGACTTCTGTTAAGCAAAACTATGAAGCCCAACTTAAGGCAGCCAATGAACAGGTCGAGTTCTACAAGAATTTTAAGGCCCAGCAGTCGACCAAGGCCATCGGGGAAAGTCTGGAACAGTATGCGGAAAGTGAATTCAACAAGGTTCGCAGTTTTGCCTTCCCAAATGCCTATTTTGAAAAGGACAATAAGGTCTCTGCACGTGGGTCTAAAGGCGACTTTATCTTCCGCGAGTGCGATGAAAATGGGATGGAGATTATCTCTATTATGTTCGAGATGAAGAATGAAGCTGACGGGACAGAGAAGAAGCATAAGAATGCGGATTTCTACAAGGAATTGGACAAGGACCGTCGAGAAAAAAACTGTGAATATGCGGTTTTAGTGACCATGCTTGAAGCAGATAATGACTACTTCAACACAGGGATTGTCGATGTTAGCCACGAGTATGAGAAGATGTATGTGGTCCGTCCTCAGTTCTTTATCCAGATCATTGGGCTCTTGCGCAATGCGGCCCTCAATTCCCTTAAATACAAGCAGGAACTGGCGCTTGTTCGTGAACAAAATATCGACATCACCCACTTTGAAGAAGACCTGGATGCTTTCAAAGTTGCCTTTGCTAAGAACTACAATTCGGCTTCTGTCAACTTTGGCAAGGCCATCGATGAAATCGACAAGGCCATCAAGCGAATGGAAGAAGTCAAGAAATTCCTGACCACATCAGAAAATCAACTTCGTCTCGCTAACAACAAGTTGGATGATGTTTCCGTTAAAAAATTGACTCGGAAGAATCCAACCATGAAGGCTAAATTTGATGCTCTGAAAGGAGAATAATCTTTGTATTCAGCTAAGAACGCTACCTTGTCCATGAATGGGAAAACCATGGACTATGTGACATTTGGAAAAGGAAAGGACCCTCTAGTAATTATACCAGGCTTGGGGGATGGATTGCAGACCGTTAAAGGAAAGGCACAGCTCTTTTCTCTCTCGTATCGTCTACTTGCTAAGCGATATAAAATCTATGTTTTTTCTCGAATCAATGAGTTGAGACAGGGCTATACGACGCGGGATATGGCAGCAGATGTAGCAGAAGCAATGGAGACACTAAACATAGATACAGCCTATGTCATGGGGATTTCACAAGGTGGAATGATTGCCCAATGGTTGGTGGTAGATTTCCCTGAAAAGGTTCAAAAGCTCATCTTAGCCGTGACTACTGCAAAACCTAGTCAACTTGCTAGAGAGCGAATTGAGCATTGGCAAAAGCTTAGTCAATCTGGAACTTTTAGAGACCTCATGCTGGATATTGCAAAGCATTCTTACACGCAAAAGAGTTATCAAAAGTGGCGGTTGCTTTATAATATTATGGGTCGCTTGGGGCGAATCAAAGATGAAAATAGAATAGCCATTCAGTCTCAGTCTTGCCTGGAACATAATAGCCTTGAGGTCTTAAAAGAAATTCAGTGTCCAACCTTGGTCCTTGGTGCGCTTGAAGATGATGTGATTGGTGTGGACGGATCCAAGGAACTAGCAAAAGCGATTTCGGGTTGTCAACTCCTCATTCTTAAGCATTCTGGGCATGCTCTTTATGAAGAAAATAAAGTATTTCAAGAGGCTGTCTGTGAATTCTTAAACTAAAAAAAGCTGGAATTTTCCAGCTTTTTTATGTTAGTTAAATCGCAAAGAGATCGTTTAGGTTTTCAGCCATGGTTGGGTGGGTAAAGATTTGTTTTGCGATGTAAGTATAAGGGATCTTGTTGTCCATGGCCATGGTGATCAGGTTGATGAGTTCGCCTGCAGCTTCTCCAAAGAGCGTCGCTCCAAGAATTTCTTTGGTTTCTGGGTTGACAACGGCTTTGAAGGCCCCTCGGAGGTCTGCGTTGACATGGCCACGAGGCATGGCAGCAACTGGCAATTCTTTAACGGCAACTGGAAGTCCTTTGTCGCGTGCTTCTTGTTCGGTCAAGCCGACTTGGGCAAGTGGAGGAGCAATAAAGAGTGTTGTCGCATAATTTCTACGAGTTTCGAGGTTGTAGCTACCATCGCCTGTGAGATAGTTGAAGACAATGCGGAAGTCATCGAGCGACATGTAGGTGAACTGTGGACCACCATTGACATCCCCAACTGCAAAGACACCAGAGACGCTGGTTTCCAAATGACGGTTGACTTGGATCGCTCCACGATCAGTGACTTGGATGTCTGTGTTTTCAAGACCAAGTCCAGCTGTATTTGGCTTACGACCTGTTGCGTAGAGAAGGATATCAAACTCGAAGTCTCCCTTATCTGTGACAACCGTTAAGCTGTTTTGGCCATCTTTGATTTCTTGGGTATGAACGCCTTGCAAGAATTGAATACCGTCTTCTTCAAGGTAGCTTTTTGCAAGAGCTGCAATGCTTGGCTCGATTCGTGGCAAGAATGTTTCAGAAGCATCCAGCACCGTTACTTGGCTGCCCAAGGTATTATAGAGATGAGCAAATTCCAATCCAATTGGTCCACCGCCAAGGACACCCAGGCGTTTAGGTAGGTTTTCCAAACGTTGAATACCGGTTGAATCCACGGCAAATTTACTTTCAGCCAAACCTGGGATCGGAAGGACATTTGGCACAGCACCAGTATTAATAATAATGGTTTCAGCTGTCAATTCTTCCTTTTCATCTCCAGCTTGAATTTCGATGACCTTGTTAGAAACGAAACGAGCCGTCGCATCGATAATGTCTACACCAGTTCCAGCAATCGTTGCGTAGTTCTTACCATTGAGACGAGTAGTGACTGCATTTTTCTCATTCATGGCTTGCTCAAAATCCAAGCCTTTTTCTGCTGCAACAATCAAGGTCTTGGTGGGAATACAAGCGATATTGATACAAGTACCACCGTACATAGATTTGCTCTTTTCAATCAGAGCGACTTTTTTTCCTTGGCTTGATAATTTCGCTGCGAGTGTTTTACCAGCTTTACCAAATCCAATCACAATAACATCATACATTAACATATGTTACACCTTCTTTCGCTTTCTATTGTATCAAATCCATTTTAAAAAGTCTGAAATCTGCTACGGGATTTTTTAGGAGCTCATGAGAAGGGGGAAAGAGGGACAAGAAGTCTTGTTTCATGGTATAATAAAGGGTCGGTGGACCGGATGGTCACACAATCAGTTAGAAAGAGCAAATCAGATGGACGGAATTATCAATGTAAAAAAGGAAGCAGGCATGACCTCACATGATGTGGTATTTAAACTGCGAAAAATCTTAGGAACTAAGAAGATCGGCCATGGGGGAACGCTGGATCCGGATGTGGTGGGAGTGCTTCCAATAGCAGTTGGCAAGGCGACCCGGATGGTCGAATTCATGCAAGATGAAGGCAAGGTCTATGAAGGAGAAATCACTCTGGGATTTTCTACCACAACGGAGGATGCCAGCGGGGATGTCGTGGAGCGGACCCCAGTGGAAGTGCCTTTAGATGCAGAAGAGGTCGATCGCATGATTGCCCAAATGGTGGGAGAGATCGAGCAGGTACCGCCTATGTACTCCGCGGTTAAGGTCAATGGGCGTAAGCTCTATGAGTATGCACGGGCAGGAGAAGAAGTGGAACGCCCTGTCCGACAGGTGACGATTTATGAATTCACGCGTACCAGTGAGATTGGCTACGAGGAAGGACTAGCCCGTTTTCGCTTCCGGGTTAAATGCAGCAAGGGGACCTATATCCGGACCTTATCTGTGGACCTTGGTCAAAAACTGGGTTACGCAGCCCATATGTCTCATTTGACACGGACCAGTGCTGCTGGTTTGTCACTGGATGATGCCCTGACCTTAGAAGAAGTGGCTGAAAAAGTAGGGCAAGGAGATTTGAGCTTCCTTCATCCACTTGAATTTGGAACAGGGGATCTGGAAAAAGTAGAGCTGACAGTAGAAGAGGTCGGTGAAGTCCAAGTGGGACGCTTTATTCCGGTTGAGAGCGAAGCCAAAGAGTTAGCTGCTTTTTACCAAGGGAAATTGGTAGCCATTTTAGAAAAAAGAGAAGAACTTTACAAACCTCGCAAGGTTTTTCTGACAGAAAGTGTGTTACAATAAATTCATGAATATTCGTACGATTACTACTGCTAACCAGATCCATTTGGAGAATGAGACAGTTTTGGTTCTGGGCTACTTTGATGGCCTGCATCTGGGACATCAAGAACTTTTTAAAATGGCGCGTCAGATCGCGGATGAAAAAGGCTTGAAGGTCGCTTTGTTAACCTTTCCTGAATCTCCTAAGTTAGCCTTTGTTCGCTACCAACCAGAATTGTTACTCCATTTGCAAAGTCCTGAGGATCGGTTCCAAAAATTAAACGAACTAGGAGTAGATGAGCTCTTCCTCATTGATTTTACGACCGATTTTGCTTCTAAAACTGCCAAAGAATTTGTCGATCAATTTGTCAAAGCCTTGAGAGCCCGAGTTTTAATTGCTGGATTTGATTATAGTTTTGGCTCTGATAAGAAAAAGGCCTCTGACTTAGCTGATTATTTTGATGGTCAAGTGGAAGTCATTTCTCCTGTATTGGATCAGGGGGAGAAGATTAGTTCGACCCGTATTCGTCAAGCTATCCTAGAAGGACGCGTCCAAGAAGCTGCCCGTCTACTTGGTCACCCTTTATCCAGTCGAGGAATCGTCGTGCATGGGGATGCGCGTGGTCGCACTATTGGCTATCCTACCGCCAATCTAGCGCCGATTGACCGGACCTATCTACCATCAGATGGGGTTTATGTAGTTGATGTCGATTTTAAAGGGCAGATCTATCGTGGCATGGCTTCTGTTGGGAAAAATGTCACCTTTGATGGAAAAGAGCTTCGTTTCGAAGTCAATCTCTTTGATTTTACAGGAGATATCTACGGTCATACCCTGACCATTCATTGGTTGGATAAGATTCGAGAAATGGTCAAATTCGATGGGATCGATCAACTAGTGGCGCAACTAGAAGAAGATGAAGCAGTTTCACGAAACTGGACCAAGGGAGTGGGACAAAAGTCCTAGCCTCTCAATTGTTTTTGGATTGTCGAGCAAGACGCAGTGGTTGAGTGGGCTCTACTACGCTGATTTCATCAGCTTTTACAGCCCTACTCAACTGTGCGGAGGTGGGACGACGAAATCGAATTCTAACGAATTACCGATTTCTGTCCCACTCTCTTTTTTCGGGCCTCTTCTTGGGAAAAATGAAAGGGATTTCTTTTTTCCACTGAAATTCAGAAAAATCGTCTAGAAATCAAAAAAGCGCTTTTCAAGCACCTATTTTTTTTGTATAATAGAGTCAGATAGTTATATATAAAAAAAGAAGTGAACCACATGATTACATTATTTTTATCGCCGAGTTGTACATCATGTCGAAAAGCTCGGGCTTGGTTAAAAAAGCACGATGTTCCATTTAAAGAACACAATATTATGACAAGTCCTTTGAGCAAACAGGAGTTGACAAGTATATTGGCCTTGACCGAAAACGGAACAGACGACATTATTTCAACTCGTTCAAAAATTTTTCAAAAATTGGATGTTGATGTTGAAGATTTATCCATCTCAGCCTTGATCCATCTGATTGAGGAAAATCCAAGTCTCTTGCGGAGACCGATTATTTTAGATAACAAACGCATGCAGATTGGCTTTAACGAAGATGAAATTCGGGCCTTCTTGCCACGGAGTTATCGCAAACAAGAGTTACGCTCTGCCACTCTAAGAGCAGAAATAAACTAAGAAGTATGTCGAATGCAAAAAAATTATAGTTACCCACTGGACTTATCGTGGAGCACTGAAGAGCTTGCTTCAGTGCTTTCTTTTTTCAATAAAGTTGAAGAAGCCTATGAAAGTAAGGTAGAAGCCAAAGAATACATGGAAGCCTACCGCGCTTTTAAGAAGGTCGTGCCTAGTATCGGAGAAGAAAAGCGTCTTGGACGGGAGTTCGAAGAAGTGAGCGGTTATTCTCTCTATCGTGCGACCCAGGCTGCAAAGCAAAAAGAGGAAGGATGGTTTTCTCTTGAAGAATAAATTAGAGTTTGCCAAACAAATCGTTTTAGAGGCTGGAGACTACTTGCGTCTTCATCTCCATGATGACTTGATGATCTCAAAAAAGACTGGGCCGACAGATTTAGTCACCCAGATGGACCAACAGGTTCAAAAGGATTTGGTTGAAAAAATCACACATCGCTACCCAGATGATCGGATTTTTGCGGAGGAAGATGGCCTTCGCTCCCCAATTTCAGAAGGATCCGTTTGGGTGATTGATCCTATTGATGGGACCAATAATTTTGTGACCCAAAAGGAAGATTTTGCGGTGATGGTGGCCTATTTTGAAGACGGAATTGGTCAGTTTGGCCTGATCTACGATGTGATGCGGGATAACCTTTTTTATGGGGGTGGAGAATTCCCTGTGTATCGCAATGAGGTTGAACTGACACCCTTTGTGGACCAACCTCTGGAAAACTTTCTGATTGCTTCAAATGTCGGCATGCTTGAGAAAAATGACTGGGGTATGGCCGATCTTGGTATGGATTCTCTTGGCATTCGGGTCTACGGAAGTGCCGGTATTAGTTTTTCAAAAATTCTCTCAGGTGGGATTCTAGCTTATTTTAGCTATATCTGGCCTTGGGATTATGCCGCAGCTGCGATCATGGGGGAACAGTTGGGCTATACCGTTTTAAATCTAAATGGAGATAAACCTAATTACCAGTCAGTGGAACCCATTATGATGGTTCCAAAAGTGAAGTTAACAGAAATTCAAACCTATCTTAAGAAAGGGAGAAGTTAAATGAATTTTCCCAATGGTTTTAAAGAAAAATACCAGCATCTTCTAGGTGAGGATGCTGCTGCTTTTTTTGCGACCTTTGAACAAGAAGCAGTATCGGCCTTTCGGACTAATCCTTTGAAAGAAGCTCAAAAAGCATTTGATGATCCGATTCCCAATACCCCTTGGGGCCATTATGGAAAGGTCTCAGGAAAATCCATCGAGCACGCGACGGGCTTGGTCTATTCGCAAGAACCAGCAGCTCAGATAGTGGTCCAAGTCGCCCAGCCTAAGCCAGGAATGAAGGTCTTAGACTTGGCCGCAGCTCCTGGTGGAAAGACCACCCAGCTCTTGTCTTATTTGGATAATCAGGGACTCTTGGTCTCCAATGAAATCCACAAGGGTCGTTCGAAAATTCTTGTAGAGAATGTAGAACGCTTTGGTGCGCGAAATGTGCTGGTGACCAATGAGTCTGCCGATCGTCTGGCCAAAGTTTTCTCAGGCTTTTTTGATCTGATTGTACTAGACGCCCCGTGTTCAGGTGAGGGGATGTTCCGTAAGCAACCAGATGCCATGGACTATTGGTCCATCGATTATCCTCGAGAGTGTAGTCTTCTTCAAAGAGAAATTCTAGAGGATGCTCTCAAGATGTTGGTTCCAGGTGGTTCCTTGGTTTATTCAACCTGTACCTGGGCTCCAGAGGAAAATGAAGAGGTCGTATCCTGGCTTTTGGAAAACTATGATCTGGAGCTGGAAACGATCGAGAAGATCAATGGTATGGCAGAAGGCATTGACCATCCAGAAACGGCGCGCATGTATCCTCATCTCTTTAAAGGGGAGGGACAATTTGTTGCTAAGTTCCGTTATCTAGGAGAGAATCGTCCTGCCAAAATCCCTTCCAAAAAGGACCAATTATCTGCGGAGCAAAAGAAATGGTGGCAGGAGTTTTCTAAGAAACACTTGAAGATCACTCTAGAAGGTGTCCTCGAAACCTTTGGGGACGAGCTGTATTTGGTTCCTTTAGGTTTACCAGATTTGCGCAAAGTAAAAATAGCCCGAAATGGCTTGCACCTAGGAACCTTCAAGAAAAATCGATTTGAACCTAGTTTTGCCCTTGGTCTAGCATTGAGACCGAGTGAAGTCAAAGAGACCGTTTCGATCACGCCTGAGGACTTTGTTCATTATGTGGTAGGAGAGACGGTCCAATTGAAGGAAACGCATCCAAATGGATGGTACCAGGTCCTGGTCGAAGGCAATGGTTTGGGCTTTGCCAAAGTGACCGGACAGACCCTGAAAAATTTCTATCCAAAGGGGCTTCGTTTTAGGTAAAATGCTGGGCAAAGAACCCGTTCTATGATATAGTGGAAGTACAGGTTTTTTTGAAAAAAACTTGTCAAAATCATAAGTGAAATAGTGAAATATCAAGGAGACATGATTTGAAAAAGTCTAAAAAGCTGATCCTAGGACTAGCGACGATCGCATTAGCAGGAAGTTTATCTGCTTGTGCTTCTTGGATCAATCGCGGAGAATCCATCACTGCTGTCGGATCGACTGCCTTACAACCCTTGGTTGAAGGAGTAGTAGATCGCTACATTGAAGAACATCCTGGTAAGATTGTGAATGTACAAGGAGGAGGTTCTGGTACAGGACTTTCACAAGTTCAATCAGGCGCTGTTGATATCGGAAATAGTGACCTTTTTGCAGAGGAAAAATCTGGGATTGATGCTTCTAGTCTGGTCGATCACCAGGTAGCCGTAGCAGGGACAGCCATCATTGCCAATAAAAATATCTCAATCGACAATTTGACAACAGAGCAATTGCGAAAGATCTTTACGGGTGAATATACCAACTGGAAGCAATTGGGAGGTCCAGATCTTGAAATCACGATTGTGAACCGTGCAGTTGGTTCTGGTAGCCGAGCTATCTTTGATACGATCATCATGGATGGCAAACAACCCAAGCAGGCTCAAGAGCAAGACTCTAATGGAATGGTGAAAAACATCGTTTCTCAAACGCCAGGAGCCATCTCTTATCTAGCCTTTACCTACTTGGATAGCAGTGTCAAAACCATGAAGCTTAATGGCTATCAACCAACCAAAGCCAATGTTGTCAACAATAACTGGCCAATCTGGTCCTACGAACACATGTATACTAAGGGAAAACCTAATGAGTTGTCTAAAAAATTCATTGACTACATGATGACCGATGAGATTCAGCAAAAAGTTGTTGGCAAGATGGGTTATATCCCGATCAATGATATGAAAGTCACCCGTGATTTAAAAGGGAATGTGACAAAAAAATAAAAGAATTAGGTAAAAAATGAACGAAGTAGCAAAAAAAATGCTGACGAAATCAAAAAACTCCCGCCTAGAAAAATTTGGCAAAACCATTACTTTTCTATGCATGAGTTTGATTGTTGTCGTCGTTGCCATGATTTTGATTTTCGTGGCCCAAAAAGGTTTATCGACTTTCTTTGTCAATAAAGTCAATATCTTTAGTTTTCTATTTGGGAGCTCTTGGAATCCTGCCGCAAAGGAATTCGGAGCCCTGCCAATGATTCTAGGTTCCTTTATTGTAACCTTGCTTTCTGCCCTCTTGGCAACACCGTTTGCCATTGGTGCAGCAGTTTTCATGACAGAAGTCTCTCCTAAAGGAGCTCGTTTCTTGCAACCAGCCATTGAGCTTTTGGTGGGGATTCCTTCAGTTGTTTATGGATTCATTGGCCTTCAAGTGGTCGTCCCATTTACCCGTAGTCTCTTTGGAGGGACTGGTTTTGGGATTCTCTCAGGGGTCTTTGTCCTCTTTGTTATGATCTTGCCAACTGTCACCTTTATGACGACCGATAGCCTCCGAGCTGTGCCTCGTCATTACAGGGAAGCTAGTATGGCCATGGGTGCGACACGCTGGCAAACCATTTGGCATGTCACGCTCAAGGCAGCCCGCTCTGGAATCTTTACAGCGGTTGTCTTTGGTATGGCGCGTGCCTTCGGGGAAGCCTTGGCTATCCAGATGGTGGTCGGAAACTCGGCAGTGGTACCAACCTCGCTCACAACACCAGCTTCCACCCTCACCTCTATTTTGACCATGGGAATCGGAAATACCGTCATGGGTACGGTCAATAACAATGTTCTTTGGTCACTCGCCTTGGTATTGCTCCTCATGAGTCTTGCCTTTAACAGTGTGATTAAACTGATTACGAAAGAAAGAGGTAAGAAGAACTATGCACGCTAAACAAATGGATAAAATTGCAACAGGAGTGCTGTATGCTATTTCAGGGGTCATCGTTGCGATTCTTGCCTCATTGATCCTTTATATCTTGGTCCGTGGCTTGCCCCATGTATCTTGGCACTTCTTGACTGGGAAATCTTCTTCTTACCAAGCAGGAGGAGGGATCGGAATTCAATTGTATAATTCCTTCTTCCTCTTGGTCATTACCTTGGTGATTTCCTTCCCACTTTCTCTTGGGGCTGGGATTTACCTCTCTGAGTACGCTAAAAAAGGTCGTTTGACCAATTTGGTTCGTACCTGTATTGAGATCTTGTCTTCTTTGCCATCTGTCGTTGTAGGTCTCTTTGGTTACCTGGTCTTCGTTGTCCAGTTCAAATATGGATTTTCGATCATTTCAGGGGCCTTGGCCTTGACCGTCTTTAACCTGCCACAGATGACCCGCAATATCGAAGATAGCTTGCAGCACGTTCACCATACACAGCGCGAAGCAGGTCTAGCACTGGGCTTGTCTCGCTGGGAAACTGTGATCCATGTCGTGGTTCCAGAAGCTCTTCCAAGTATTATCACTGGGGTTGTCTTAGCCTCTGGACGGATCTTTGGGGAAGCTGCAGCCTTGATCTATACAGCAGGTCAGTCGGCTCCAGCCCTTGATTGGTCAAACTGGAATATCTTTAGTGTGACCAGTCCAATTTCGATCTTCCGTCAGGCTGAAACCTTGGCCGTCCATATCTGGAAGGTCAACAGTGAAGGAACTATTCCAGACTCGATCGAAGTCTCAGCCGGTTCTGCCGCCGTTCTTTTAATCTTTATCTTGATCTTTAACTTTGGAGCGCGCAAACTCGGAAGTTACCTCCATAAAAAACTAACATCTGCTTAAAGGAGAAGAAATGTCAAAATACAATTGGGATGAGAGACACATTATTACTTTTCCTGAAGAAAAGGTGGTCCTATCGACCAAAGATTTGCATGTCTATTATGGAACGAACGAGTCCATTAAAGGCGTCGACATGCAGTTTGAAAAGAATAAGATTACAGCCTTGATCGGTCCTTCAGGATCAGGGAAATCAACCTACCTCCGTAGTTTGAACCGAATGAATGATACCATCGATATTGCGCGTGTAACGGGTGAAATTTGGTATGAAGGAATCGATGTCAATCGTCCAGATATCAATGTTTATGAAATGCGCAAGCACATCGGGATGGTTTTCCAACGGCCCAATCCTTTTGCCAAATCGATTTATAAAAACATCACCTTCCCGCATGAACGTGCTGGGGTGAAAGACAAGAAGATCTTGGACGAATTGGTCGAAACTTCTTTGAAACAGGCAGCTCTGTGGGATCAGGTCAAGGATGACCTTCATAAATCAGCCCTGACACTTTCAGGTGGCCAACAGCAACGACTTTGTATCGCACGGGCCATCTCTGTGAAGCCAGATATCTTACTTATGGATGAGCCAGCATCAGCGCTTGATCCGATCGCGACAGCGCAACTAGAAGAAACTATGCTTGAGTTGAAGAAGGATTATACCATTGTCATCGTGACCCACAGCATGCAGCAAGCAGCCCGTGCTAGTGATTATACTGGTTTCTTCTATCTTGGAAACCTCATCGAGTACGATAAGACTTCGAATATTTTCCAAAATGCGAAATTGCAATCGACCAACGATTATGTATCTGGTCACTTTGGATAAAGTAAAATGACAACAAAAAGGAAAATAGAATGACAGAACCAATTTTGCAAGTCAAGGACTTGTCGGTTTATTACAATAAAAAGAAGGCTCTAAATAGCGTCTCCTTGGACTTTGCTCCAAAGGAGATTACAGCCTTGATTGGTCCTTCAGGATCAGGAAAATCTACCCTTTTAAAAGCTATTAACCGTATGGGCGACCTCAACCATGAGGTCACCACCACAGGAACCATCCTCTACAATGGACATAATATCTACGGACCACGGACCGATACGGTCGAATTGCGTAAGGAAATCGGAATGGTCTTCCAACAGCCCAATCCATTCCCAATGTCCATTTATGATAATGTGACCTACGGATTGATGATTAATGGTGTCAAGGACAAGGCTGTCTTGGATGAAGCAGTTGAAACCTCTTTGAAACGCGCTTCCATCTGGGATGAAGTCAAGGATCGCCTGCATGATTCGGCTATCGGACTTTCCGGTGGTCAACAGCAGCGGGTTTGTGTGGCGCGGGTTCTTGCGACCAGTCCAAAGATTATTCTTTTGGATGAGCCAACTTCTGCGCTAGACCCTATTTCAGCTGGGAAGATTGAAGAAACCTTGTATGGACTAAAAGACCGCTACACCATGCTCTTGGTGACACGCTCCATGCAACAAGCAAGTCGGATTTCCGATAAAACAGCCTTTTTCTTGGATGGGGATTTGATCGAGTACAATGACACCAATGAAATGTTCTTGAACCCAGCTAAGAAAGAAACAGAAGACTATGTCTCTGGTAAATTTGGATAGGAAGAAAATAAAATGTTACGAGTTCAATTTGAAGAAGATTTAGAGAAGTTGCATAATCAGTTTTATGCAATGGGAAATGAAGTGTTGAGTCAGATCAACCGTACAGTTCGTGCTTTCGTGACCCATGACCGTGAATTGGCCCGTCAGGTCATCGAAGATGATGCGGAGATCAACGAATACGAAGTGAAGCTTGAGCGCAAATCTTTTGAGATTATTGCTCTTCAACAGCCGGTTTCACAAGACCTTCGTGTCGTGATGACCGTCTTAAAAGCGGTCTCTGACTTGGAGCGGATGGGGGACCACGCAGTATCGATTGCCAAGGCAACGATTCGCATGAAAGGGGAAGTCCGTATCCAATCTGTTGAGGAAGAAATCAGCAAGATGGGCCGTGAAGTCAAAGATTTTGTCGAAGCGACACTAGATGTTTACCTCAAAGGCGATGTGGATTTGGCCTATGAAGTTGCTTCACGAGATGAAGTCATCAACCATTACTTCGATAGCATCCAAGAATTAGCAACAGAAGAAATTCGGAAAAATCCAGAGTCCATCGTGACGGGTCGTGATTATTTCCAAGTGATCAACTTCTTGGAACGCATCGGAGATTATGCAAAAAATATCTGTGAATGGGTAGTTTACTTTGAAACAGGTAAAATTATCGAAATGTAAGATCATGGAGTCTTTTCGATCTTAGACAGGCATTGTTATGCTTGTCTTTTCTTTTATCCCAACTTTGTGATAAAATAGTTTTATTAGGGCTTTTGATTGGAAAAGCGTAAAACATTTAAAGGAGGAAATTATGCAAGCAGTTGCACATTTTGTAGAAACATTCGTTCCAGAACATTATGAAGTGTTTTTGGATTTAAGTCGTAAAACCAAGACCTTTAGCGGTCGTGTGGTGATCACAGGTCAAGCCAAGGCGGACAAGATCTCGCTTCACCAAAAGGATTTGACCATCGAAACAGTAGAAGTAGCAGGTCAAGCCCGTCCATTTACGGTTGATGATGCCAATGAAGCAGTTTATGTTGAATTGGAAGGCACAGGTCAAGTGACAGTTACTCTGACCTATTCTGGTAAGATCACTGACAATATGACTGGGATTTACCCATCTTACTACAGCATTGATGGCGTGAAGAAGGAAGTCCTTTCTACTCAGTTTGAGAGCCATTTTGCGCGTGAAGCCTTTCCAAGTGTGGACGAGCCTGAAGCTAAAGCAACGTTTGATCTTTCTTTGAAATTTGACCAAGAAGATGGCGAAATCGCCCTCTCAAATATGCCTGAAATCGATGTGGAAAACCGCAAAGAAACAGGTATTTGGAAGTTTGACACAACTCCTCGCATGTCTTCTTACCTCTTGGCCTTTGCGGCTGGAGACCTCCAAGGAGTGACAGCTAAGACTAAGAATGGAACCCTTGTCGGAGTCTACTCAACAAAAGCTCACCCATTAGAAAATTTGGACTTCTCATTAGATATTGCCGTTCGTGCTATTGAATTCTACGAAGACTACTATGGCGTTAAGTATCCAATCCCTCAATCCCTTCATATCGCTCTTCCAGACTTCTCTTCAGGAGCGATGGAAAATTGGGGCTTGGTAACCTATCGTGAAGTTTATCTCCTTGTAGATGAAAACTCGACTGCCCAAAGCCGTCAAACAGTAGCCTTGGTGGTGGCTCACGAATTGGCTCACCAATGGTTCGGAAACCTCGTGACCATGAAATGGTGGGATGACCTCTGGTTGAATGAAAGTTTTGCCAATATGATGGAATATGTCAGCTTGGATGCTATCGAACCAAGCTGGAATATCTTCGAAGACTTCCAAACAACCGGTGTGCCTGCTGCCTTGAAACGCGATGCTACAGATGGCGTTCAATCCGTCCATGTGGAAGTCAAACACCCTGATGAGATCAACACCCTCTTTGACCCAGCAATCGTTTACGCCAAGGGTAGCCGTCTCATGCACATGCTTCGCCGTTGGTTAGGCGATGACGCCTTCCGTAAAGGCTTGAAGATCTACTTTGAAAAACACCAATACAGCAATACCATCGGTCGTGACCTTTGGGATGCTCTTGGGCAGGCTTCAGGTCGTGATGTCGCAGCCTTTATGGATTCATGGTTGGAGCAACCAGGATACCCTGTTGTCTCAGCTTCTGTGGAGAACGATACCTTGATCATCCGTCAAGAGCAGTTCTTCATCGGAGAAAGAGAAGAAAAAGGTCGCAAGTGGGTTGTTCCTTTAAATAGCAACTGGACAGGTATTCCAGATACTTTGGAAACTGAAGTCTTAGAAATTCCAAACTACAGTGCCTTGAAAGCAGCTAACAGCGGAGCTCTTCGCTTCAATACAGAAAATACAGCTCATTATATCAGTGACTACCGTGGGGAATTGTTGGAAGACATCCTTGCTGAACTTGCTAGCTTGGATAGCACTTCGAAACTACAAGTGGTTCAAGAACGCCGTCTCTTAGCGGAAAGTGGTCAAATTTCTTATGCAAGCCTCTTGCCAGTGATTGAACACTTGACAGAAGAAAGTTCCTACTTGGTTGTTTCAGCTGTTTCGAGCGTCTTAGCTGGAATCAGTCTCTTTGTGGATGAAGGAACTGAAACAGAAGCGGCCTTCCATGAGTTGTTGAAACGCCTGAACCGTTACAACTTTGAACGCTTGGGTCTAAAAGCGAAGCCTGGTGAAACAGAAGAAGACGAAAAAGTTCGTCAACTAATGATTGCTAATATGATCAAGGCCAATGATGAAGCTGCAAAAGCTCAAGCGAGCGCTATCTTTGAAGCGGATGCAGATGATTTGGAAAAACTTCCAGCGGCCATCCGCTTACAAATCTTGGTCAACCAAATCAAGCACCAGGAAACCAAGGAGCTTAGCCAACAATACCTGGATACTTATGTTAAGACAGTTGATGGAAACTTTAAACGCCAGTTGGCGGCTGCACTTTCTTATACCAAGGATAAGGAAACTTTGGAAGCTCTATTGAAGGAGTGGAAGAACAAGGATGTGGTGAAACCTCAGGACTTGGCTATGAGCTGGTATTACAACTTCTTGCATGATGACTTTACCCAAGGTAGAACCTGGACTTGGGCGCGTGAAAACTGGGATTGGATCAAGAAAGCACTTGGTGGTGATATGAGCTTTGATAAGTTTGTCATCTACCCAGCTAACTGTTTCAAGACCCATGAACGGTTGAATGAATACAAGGCCTTCTTTGAGCCTCAATTGGATGATATGGCGATCAGCCGTAATATCAAGATGGGAATTAAAGAAATTGCAGCTCGTATTGATCTTATCGAGCGGGAGAAAGCAGCAGTAGAAGCCGCTATCCTTGCGACAAAATAGATTGAAAAAAGATGCTACAGAATTCATTCTGTAGCATCTTAGAATGTAGACAACGTCATCTTTGAAACTTTCCTTAGGTGAGCACGGACGTCAGCGAACTTCTTTGAAGTTCCATGACTTAGTTTTGAGCCTAAGGTCTCAAAACTCCCGAGTGCCTGAAACAATTGTGTTTCAGGCACTTTTCTCACGGCGGAAAGTTTCAGTGTATATTTGATTGAGACTTAAAAAATATATTATTTTAATTTTTGGGGCATCATTTAGGTTGGTTAATGATAGTTTAACTACATCCTAATGGAATGGGAAAGAAGTCCTCTCTTTTCAATTTTTCCACCCCCGCATAGATACAACAGTCTGGAAGAGTGTTGGAGGTTGCAGATAAAGGAAATACTGTTTGCGTCACCTCAAAGCAGTGCTATGAGCAATCAACCAATGTGTCAAACTGTTATTTCTATCTAACATCAAAGGCTGGACAGATTTTGCCCAGCCTCTTTTTTATAAATGACCTGAATAAGACCTCAAAGGAGAAGAATCATTAGTTTACTGGACTTGGTAAGAGGATCTCCGTTCGATAATGGCCATTTTCTTTGAATCGTTTGATAGTTCCTTGGTATTCTTGTACTAGGGTATCAACGTTTCGTAAGCCCCAACCATCTCTTTGACGTGTTTTACGAGTCTCTTGTTCCTGTTCATTAAAGGTATTGTTGATCGAAATAAATAGATTTTGTTGAAAATAACGTATATTCAGAGACAATGTTCTCTCTGATTTATCAGTCAATCGAAGACAGGCTGAAATACTATTATCCAAACAATTTCCTAAAATAACAGCTAGCACATCTGGCTGAATAGATAACTCTTGTGGGATAAAGCAGTCAATTTCTAATGCAATTTCATCTTCCACATCGTGCAGTTTTTGATTCAGCAAATAATTAACCGTTGGATTTTTGGAGTAAAAGGTTTGTTTTCCTGAAATACTATCGGTTAACGATTGAAGGTACTCTCTAGCTTCATCAGGATTTTCTTCTAGAAGTGCCAACAGGGTTAAATGTTTATTTTTTAAGTCATGCCGAAGACTTTGCAATCGTTGGTATTCTTCTTGAGACTGCTGTGTTTCTCTTAATTGGAATTGAAGTTGTTCTTTATCTAATTTATTTTGATAATAAGCGTGCTGTTGTTGAGAAAGATGTAAGGTAAAATACAGCGAGGAAAACGACAATACAATAAGAGACAAGAGTGAAATGACAGAAAGATAATCTGGTCCAAATACTTGCCCTTGAATAGCAGATACAGTAAAGGCAAAAATAATCGATAAAATCGGCACGATAAATTGATACAGCCAATTTCTTCTAGATGTTGCCATGCTTAACTTTTGATGTGTTCGAAATAGCTGTCGAAGAACAAGAGTGATCACAGTTGAAAAAAGAAAACTGATGGCAAGGTAACCACTAATCATTCCTAAATTTTTCGATACTTTTGACAGTGGAAGAAATAGTTGGATAGCTTGATTGAGGACAGCTCCGGCTAATAATGTCAGGCTTGTTTGTAAGAATATCCAAAAGGAAGAATCACGAAAGGAGTAGCCAAAATAGAGTCCTACAAGAGAGGATTCTAAAATACTAAGAAGGAGATTGCTGACTAAAAAAACGCGACTTTCTAAAAATAGAAACACTAGAGCCACATGAAAAAGAAAGCAACAACAAAGGACTAAAAGTGTCTCTTTTGAATGTTTACTTTTGGATATTGGCCCATAAAATAAAACACTTGCTAGAAATAAGTCAAACAAGATACTAATGATCCGCAATCCTATTAGCATTAGAAATTCCTTTCACTGAGATAGTTATAGTATTTTTCTTTAAAAGAAGACTGGAACTTACGACTAATTGGAAGTGAATGCTCCTCGGTTCCATTTAGCAAAATAGTTACTGTTTTCGCATCAAAATCTTTGATATATTTGGGATTTACAATATAAGAAGCATGAATTTGAATAAAATAATCAGGTAGTTTATCTAAAATTTCTTGAGTTTTCAGTAAGGACTTATAGGTATCTGCTAGTGTGTAAATAAAAACGGAACGCTTATCTTTCTCAAAATAGGTAATGTCACTTAAAGGAATAGAGTAACTTTGTTTTCCAAATGAGAAGTTAAAGATGGTTTGTCCTAAATCTAAATAACGTAAAATTCTGTCTACTACCTTATTTAACCTTTGGGGTTCAATGGGTTTTACTAAGTAATCAAAAGTCTGTACTTCAAATACTTGTTCCATGTAATCACGATAGCTGGTCACAAAAATAATGGGGATAAAAGGATTGAACTGACGAATTTCACGTGCAAGGTCAATTCCAGTAATTTGTGGCATATCAATATCCAAAAAAACACAATGTGTATCCCTTGTTAACTGTTCTAGCATTTTTTGTGGATTTGTATATAGTTTTGTTTCTACAGGAACCTTGTCGTAAGAAAGTAAATACTGTTCTAACTGACTAGCATCTCTAGTTGAGTCATCACAAATAACGACGTTTAACATAAGTCCCCCTTATCAAATTGAGTTGGCTAATTATGACACTTAAATGGTAAATCATGACGTAAACCATGGGAAGTCATATGTTTATTATACAATAATCTTATCAAAAATGAAGGAAGCTGGGAAAATCTTCTCAGTCTTGAGTGATGAGATGAAGACATTTGCGACACTGACTATTAGTGATTTGACAAAATCATTCGATAAGCAACATTTTGCTAATAACCATATTTCCTTAGAAATAGAAGCTGCTAAAATTACAGCTTTTTTAGGACACAATGGTGCTGGTAAGTCCACCCTCTTAAATCAAATGATTGGTTTTACCAAACCTGATAAAGGAGATGTATGCTATGGAGATATTTCTTTTGTTCAAAATCGTAAACAAGCTCGCTCAATGATGAGCTATATGTCGCAACAGTATGCACCACTTGAAAAATTGACGGTGGAGCAAAACATAGAAATGCTTGGAAGAATGAGGGGATTAAACACCTTAGATTTACAAAAAGAAATGGATCAGCTCCTAATCGACTTGGAAATTAAGGAGTACCGAGCAAAACAAGGAAAGGATCTCTCAGGCGGTTTAAAGCGTCTAACTTCTTTTGCAATGGCTTTGATTGGATCTCCGACCATTATTCTTCTTGATGAGCCGACGAACGATGTCGATCCAATACGTCGTGAAAAACAGTGGCAATTATTACAGAAGTTGGCGCATAAAGGTCATACCATTATTATTGTGACACATAACTTGTTGGAAGTTGAAAAATATGCAGACAACTATGCCTTATTTAACCATGGGAAGTTAATCAAATCAGGCTCAGTTCAGCAAATAACCTATCAAAAACAGTATCAAATATCTTTTGAGTTTAGGAATGAAGATAGCTTAGCTCTATTTCATGATTATAGCATCATCAATGGTTCGATTTGCCAGATTGAAATAGAAGAGGAGGAGTTAACGAGACTGCTACCAAAACTAACACAGGAATTGGATAGAAAGAATATTTTTAATCTGTCACTTACTCAGAAAAACGTATCCATTTCAGATCTTTATAGAGAGGAGTTGACAAACTGATATGACTCAATTTTTTTACTTACTTCGTTGGAACTATCTTCGTCAAAAAGATCTATTTCTACTCTTTACGCTAGCTCAGGTTCTGTTGTCCATTTCACTTCTTTTTGGTTATCCACTGGTGATCGGTGAGATTGATACGACAGCTGCCTACTATCTCTCTTCTGGTTCAGTTCTGATAGGAATCATTTCTATTGGCTGTACGATTTCATCCCCTGTTATAGCAAATGCGAAGTCAGAAGGACATGTAGACTACGTACGAGCCCTTCCAATACCACGAATTCTGATTTCTTTAGCAGATCTTTGGATGTGGATGATTGCTATTTTACCTGGAGTGTTCATTTCTGTTATACTGGGCTATTTTCGTTTTTCTGTCCGCCTAAATGTATCTGTTCTGGCGGTTTTCATCCTATTTCTCATCTGTCTTACGATGATCAGTCTTGGTTTTGCCATTGCTTATACTTTTTCTCCCAATATTGTCACGCTGATGTCTCAGTTGATTCTCATGATTGGTTTGATGTTTTCACCAATCATGTACCCTGCAAGTCGTCTTCCAGATTGGATAAACCATCTCTATCATGTTTTTCCATTTGTCCCTTCTGTCAACCTCCTACGAGCTTGTGTCTATAGTCATGGTCACGTCTCATTTTTTGACCTCACTATTCTGATCATCTGGATTTTGCTAACACAGTTACTGATCTTGAGAGTTCTTTATAAGGAAAAATAAAGGAAGGAGGATCTATGTTTTTCATCATTAAAACAGTGTTCTCTTTAAAAGGAGTTCAATTGAAGAGATTTATATATGTTTCCCTACAACAAAAATCAACATCTGCGTTCAGATGTTGATTTTTTTAATATATCTGCTAAGCCCTTTGAATCTTATTTGAAATACCAGTGGTGTTTGAGGCTGGCAAAAATTGCCTTGCTGGTGATCGTGATGATGACCAGTTTGATGAGGTCAGCAAGGATAAAGGGAGCAACGACCAAAGTAAATGCTTTTTGGAGATCGGTATGCGTGACCAGCATAAAGCCGATAGCTCCTGACACAAAGAGGAGAGCACTACTGAGGAGATTGGCCAAAAAGATAGTGACAAGGCTGGATTTAGCACTCGTGAACAGAGACGTGATCCATGCTCGGAATGGGAAGAAGAGGAGGAAACCAGCGGTAGGGCCAAGGAAATGCGAAGCACCACCAGCACCACCTGCAAATACTGGAAAACCTAAGAAGCCTAAAAGCAGGTAAAGGCAGACTGTGACAAAGGCATGGCTGGGTTTATAGATGGTCCCGATGATCCCGATCATGAGTGTCTGTAGGGTCAAAGGAATAGGCCCAAAGGGAACGGTGAATTGAGACAAGACGCAAATCATTGCGGTACCGATGGCAATTAAAACTAAAGGAAATGTTTTCTTCATAACAGTTAACCTCTTATTTATTTTATGGTAACTATTCTACAATAAGGGACTCAACCTGTCAATAGCCCATGCTTGTTTTAGGATTTTTTAAGTAAAAATTTAGGCAGGCTTAAGACTCCTGAAGTATAATCGCCTTATTAAAGGATCGAGCTCCCTTTAAATTTTAAAAGACAAGTACTTATACAAAAAGATAAAAGGTAAAAAGATGAATCAAAAAGAAACAAAACAAGTAGTCGAAACGCAAGAATCCAAAGAAAAAATGGTTGTCCTCAAACGAAGCCCTAAGTGGTGGATTGGAATGGCAGCAGTTGGTGGATTGTTGGTTGGTGCTGGAAGCGGCTTTGGTGTCGGAGTCATCGCCTCTCAATCTTCCAATAACCAACAATTTTCTCAACCGGTCCAAACGGGTCAGAACCAAGGATCCAATCAGCAACAAAATAGTCAAAATGGCCATGCTTCACAAGGAAACCAGCAAAATGGTGGCCCGCAGGATGGCGGCCCTCAAGGCGGTGGTCCACAAGGTGGTGGCCAAGGACAAGGCGGCCCGCAAGGTGGCGGTCCGGGTCAAATGCCACAAGAAGGCAATGGTGGCCCACAAGGGAATGGTCCAGATAATGGCATGAACCAATCTGGCGGACAAGAAGGGAACCAGGGGTCCTCTAAAAAGTCCAATAAGAAGAATTCAAAAAATAAAAACAAGACGAGTGATAGTCAAAGTAACAAAGAAAACACGACAAATTCATAGAATAAGCCTTCCTCAGGCAGGCTGAATGTGATCATAAAACCAGGTTCTAAAGTATAGGAAATGAAGGCAAGTCGTGTTATAATGGTTAAGAATAGATTAGAAAGACTCGCTCACGAAAGAGAAGAGGATACGACGATGATTAAAATTCTATTGGTCGAAGATGACCTTGGTTTGTCAAATTCAGTATTTGATTTTTTAGATGATTTTGCGGACGTCATGCAGGTCTTTGACGGAGAAGAAGGTCTTTACGAAGCAGAAAGCGGGATCTATGATTTGATTTTGCTGGACCTGATGCTTCCTGAAAAAGACGGTTTCCATGTCTTGAAAGAATTGCGTGAAAAAGGCGTGACAACCCCTGTTTTGATCATGACAGCTAAAGAAAGTCTGGATGACAAAGGGCACGGCTTTGAGCTAGGGGCAGACGATTACCTCACCAAGCCTTTCTACCTAGAAGAGCTTAAGATGCGGATTCAAGCTCTCTTGAAGCGCTCAGGAAAGGTCAATGAAAACACCCTTAATTATGGCAATTTGAAGGTCAATTTATCTACCAATTCGACTTATGTGGATGGGAAAGAAGTGGAACTTCTTGGGAAGGAATTTGATCTTTTGGTCTATTTCCTTCAAAACCAAAATGTCATCCTTCCAAAGACCCAGATCTTCGATCGTCTCTGGGGCTTTGATAGTGACACAACCATCTCAGTGGTTGAAGTCTATGTTTCAAAAATCCGTAAGAAATTAAAAGGTACTGATTTCGTTGAGAACTTGCAAACATTGCGCAGTGTGGGGTATATCTTAAAAGATGCTAACCAGAATTAAGAAAACCGTCGGGGAAGATGATTTTTCCTACTTCATCCGATATTTTGGGCTCTTTACTTTGATATTCTCAGCCATGACCCTGATTATCATCCAGGTCATGCGCTCGAGTCTCTATACAACGGTCGATGAAAACCTCAAGACTCTCAGTCAGGATCCCTACTCGCTTGTAGCGATTGCTTATCGAGACCAGCGACAGTCAAATACCAAAGGAGATGATAATGATCATGAGATGATGATCCCAGATCATGATCAATCAGAACCTAAAGGGGATGTCACATCCAATACCACTGTTGTTTTGCTCAATAAAAAATATGAAAACTTGACAACCGGTAATGGGTTTTTAAACTTCAAAACGGTGACGTTTGGTCGAAAGCTCCTCAACAAGGTTTCCCAGCTCCAAATTACAAACAGCTATGGGAAAAAAGAAAGTTACCGGGCCTATATGGCAGAGTTGAGTTTATCTGATGATGAAAGTGATAGTGACATCAAGTATGCGGTTGTCATGACCAATATCAGTCAGCTAGAGCAGACCAGTGAAGAGCACGAAAGCCAAATTGCCCTTGTCATGATTTGCTTCTGGGGAATCTCCTTATTCGCTAGTCTCTTCCTAGCACGTCTCAGCGTCAAGCCCCTTCTTGAGAGTATGCAAAAGCAAAAGGCTTTCGTGGAAAATGCTTCCCATGAGTTGCGGACGCCCTTAGCAGTCCTGCAAAATCGCCTCGAAACGCTTTTTAGAAAGCCTGAAGCGACCATTATGGAATCGAGTGAGAATATTGCATCCAGCTTGGATGAAGTTCGAAATATGAAGCTCTTGACCACCAACCTTCTTAACATTGCCCGAAGAGATGACGGCTTGAAGCCGGAGATGGAAGATATCGAACCAAGCTTTTTCGATCAGACCTTCTCGAATTTTGAGATCATTGCGGAAGAAAATGACAAACTCTTCCGAGGAGACAATCAGGTGGACAAAGTCATTTGTTCTGATAGAACGCTCCTCAAGCAATTGATGACTATTCTCTATGACAATGCCTTGAAATATACCGATGAAGATGGCGAGATCCAGTTTGAAGTCCAGTTGAAGGATAAAAATCTTCTTTTGAGAGTGCTGGATAATGGTCCAGGGATTCGAGATGAGGATAAGAAACGGATTTTTGATCGTTTTTACCGGGTCGACAAGGCCAGAACCCGTCAAAAAGGTGGATTTGGTTTGGGGTTATCCCTCGCTAAGCAGATCGTAGAAGCCTTTAAAGGGACCATTCAAGTCAAAGATAATAAACCAAAAGGGACCATCTTTGAAGTGAAATTATCCATTAAGACGGAAAGTCGTAAAAAAAATCGTTCATAATCTTTTAAAAATAGAAAAGAGGAAAACCTATGAGTTCAAAAATGTTGCACACTTGCCTTCGTGTGGAAAACTTAGAAAAGTCAATCGCTTTTTACCAAGATGCTTTTGGTTTTGAAGAAAAACGTCGGAAAGATTTTCCAGACTACAAGTTCACGATTGTTTATTTGGCCTTGCCTGGAGATGACTATGAGTTGGAATTGACTTACAATTATGATCATGGTCCATATGTCATCGGAGATGGCTATGCTCACGTTGCCTTGAGTACTCCTGATTTGGAAGGTTTGAATGCAGAACACAAGGCTAAAGGCTATGAAGTGACAGAACCAAAAGGTCTTCCAGGAACACAGCCGAATTACTATTTCGTTGTAGATCCGGATGGATATAAAGTAGAAGTCATTCGCGAAAAATAAGAGGGACTAAAAACAAGGGCCGCTGTCGGCGACGACAGTCGCCCTCTTTTTATGAAACCATTTACAAAAAAGGAATGTTTTTTCGAAAGAAATTTGCTATAATAAAGTTATGAGATTCAAACACACGAAAACTATTTTATTAATCATTACAAATCTCCTTTTACTGAGTCTTTTGTATATTGGCTATCAAAAGATTCAAAGGGTTCGTGAACAAAAAGCCTATCAGGATCAGTTTGCCAAGGTCACCCAACTCGAGAAAAGCTCTGAAAAAGGGAAAGATGTTCAAGTTCAGGAAGGGATTTTAGGAACTTCTTATGTGACGGCTTATTATCCTACTAAAGATGGACAGCCTGTTGAGATTGTGAAAGAGAAGATCCAAGAAGACCTTCAGCGTCTAGGATCCGATGAGAAAACCAAAGAGCCAAAGCATTTGACCTTCTACCATAGTGAAGAAGCAGAAGCGCCTTTTGTCGGCTATCACCCTATCCAAATCAAGCGGGCGGAGTATCAGTACAAAAAAGGGAAATTCATCAAAGATGAGACGGTGAAGTTGCCCCTCTTTTACTTGGATGATGACAGTAACCCTCTGACCCTGAGCCAAGTTTTTGCGGATCCAGATGGAGCCAAACAGATCTTTTTGCAGGAATTACGAGGGAATCTAGCCTTTCGTCAGTTGGATGAGGAAAGCATTGATCAAATGGTTGCCCACTTCTCAGAGTTGGATTTGAGCCAATGGGAATTCCAATATGAAAAAGGAATTTTCACTATTCCATTTCCAACCAAGGTTAAGGGAGATGATACCTTCACTGTTCCCTTGTCTAAATTCTATGACGTGATTGATACAGAGCGCTTGCTTCCTGATGATCTAGCTTCTTACCAATCCTATATTGAAGAACGCCACCGTAAGATGATTGCTCTGACCTTTGATGATGGACCAGATCCAACCACGACTCCTCAGGCACTAGCCATCTTAAAGAAATACAATGCCAAAGCTACCTTCTTTATGATCGGAAAAAATGTCAGTGCGAATCCGGACATTGCTAAGCAAGTCCGCAAAGAAGGTCATCAAATTGGGAACCATACTTGGGATCACCCTCAATTGCCAAAATTGAGCTTGGATAATGCTAAAAAAGAAATCTTGGATACCCAAGAAGCTATTCAAAAAGCGACAGGTGTGCAGACCAAGATTACCCGTCCTCCGTATGGAGCTATCAATAACGCTATCCAATACGGTGTCGACCAATCCTTCATCATGTGGGATGTAGATAGCCTAGATTGGAAGACACATAATACGACGGCTATTCTCAATGAAGTGAAAAAAGAAGTCAAACCGGGTTCGATTATCCTCATGCATGATATCCATCAAACCACGATTGACGCTCTACCGACCGTCCTTGACTACCTCAAATCACAAGGCTATACCTTTGTAACGGTGGATGAATTGTTGGATTATCAACTTGAAAGTCATCGCATCTATTACAATGGAAATTAACGTAAAAATCCTCTGCAGTTCATTCACTAGCAGAGGATTTTCTTATTCGTTTAAAAAGAGTTCTGAATTTTTTAACACCAGTTCACGGACAGAAGCGTATTTTTTTAAGGATTTGAGTTCTTCTGGGTGGGTGATAAAGGTAATCACATAGCCCTCACGCCCCATTCGTCCTGTTCGACCGGCTCGGTGGGTATAGGTTTCCACATCACGAGGAATATCGTAGTTAATCACACACTCAAGATGTTCAATGTCGATTCCACGAGCGACCAAATCGGTGGCCAGCAAGAGGGTTAGCTGATGGTCTTTGAAGCGCTCCAGAATGACCTTGCGGTATTTGACATTGACATCGCTGGCGAGCGATACGGCTTCGACACCCCGGTATTGTAGTTTTTCTTCAGCACTCCCCAGATCAGATAGGCTATTGAAAAAAGCCAGACCACGAAAATCTTCGACATAGGCGAGTTTGCGGAGCAATTCGACCTTGTCCCGCTTATCCACTTGCATATAAAAATGTTGGATATTGTCCAAAGAAACTCCATCAACCGAAATGCGAAGAGTATTTTCTTCTAGCTGGTCTGGATCGACCTTGGCTGTGGCGCTCATATAGATATATTGGTGGTCACGGGGAGCATAGTGGCTGATCTTGTCGACGAAGTGGTACTGAGAATCGCTCAGTAATTGGTCGAATTCATCTAAAATGATGGTTTCCACATTCATCATTTTGATCTTTTTCAGCTTGATCAGTTCAAAGATCCGACCAGGCGTCCCAACCAGGATTTCGGGTCCTTTTTTGAGGCGTTCGATTTGCCGTTTTTGACTAGATCCTGAAAGGAAGAGTTGTGTCTGGAGACCGAGAGGCTCTGCCCATTGTTTGGTGACATCAAAAATTTGTCCTGCTAACTCTGTGTTAGGAGCCAAAATCAAGAGTTGTTGGGCCTTCTTCGGTTTGAGTTTGAGCAAGCTCGGAAAGAGGTAGGCGAGTGTCTTACCAGTACCGGTAGGACTGATCCCGAGGACATTTTCTCCTTCATAGATAGGGGAGAAGATCTGTTCCTGAATTTCAGTGAATGTATCAAATCCGAGTGTTTCTAACTGGTCTTTCCAGCTTTGTGGAAATTGTTCTTTCATTCTTTTTCATCCTTAAATTGTATTCCAGCGCTTTGACGCATCTGGTAGAGGGTTTCATGGACCTGCTCAGCTGTTTGTAACCATTCAAGATAAGCAGCTGGCTTTTGATAAGCGATGGCAAGGGCAAAGGCTTCCGCCTCTTCTTGCATTTGGTGTGGGCAGGACTGGATCGGAAGGTCGATAACTTCCCCAGAATGGCTGACGAAGCGAGCCTGGTTGATGGCTGCTACAGCATTGAGAGTCAGCGTTCCAGTCTTGGTGTAGATTTCAGCAGGTAGATGGCTGGTGATATTTTTCCCTGCCTGAATGGCAACCCGAAACTCTGGATAAATCAAGACACCTTGACCATAGAGATCAACCGAATTGGGTAATTGCTGAGCGGTGTAGTGACTGGAGATCGGTTCTCCAAAGAAGCCAATCGCCAAGTAGAGGCAGTAGACACCCAGATCCATCAAAGCTCCACCTGCATAGACATCTGAGAAAATATTGGGAATCTCACCTGCAAGAAGGGCTGGCAATTTGGAAGAATATTTGGCAAAGGTGAAGTTGGCGCCCAGTATTTCCTGATTAGAGAGGAAGTCTTTAACTACTTGAAATGCTGCTTCTTGGTAATTTCTGGCAGCTTCAAAGAGATAGACCTGGTGCTCCTTAGCGAGCTTGACCAGTTCCTTCCATTCAGAAGGCTTGGTCACAGCCGGTTTTTCAATGATGACATGCTTCTTGGCCAGAATAGCAAGCTTGGCCTGAGCGAAATGAAGAGAATTGGGGCTAGCAATGTAAATCACATCCAGCTCACTGTCTAAGAAGTCGATGAAATCCGTGTAGCAAGAGACCGCCCCATAAGGCTCACAAAACTCTTGAGCTGTCTTCATCTTTCTCGAATACACAGCATGCAAGTGATAGTGGCCTGTCTGATGAGCAGCTGTAATAAATTCATGTGAAATCCAACTCGTACCAATAATTCCCAGCTTTAACATAAGGTGTCCTTCCGTAATCGATTCACTCTATTATACCATGAAAAGGGGGAGGGGACAGTATAAAGTAGAAAATATGCACTGATTATTGTATAATGAAGTGATATGCTTAGAAGGGAAAACAATAGGATTGAGAAATTCAGAATTACTGATCATTATTCCTGCTTATAATGAGAGTGGAAATATTGAAAAAACAATCAAGATGATTGAAGAACATACACCTGAATTTGATTATGTCATTATCAATGATTGTTCTACAGATCATACACTTGAAATTTGTCGCAATAACAACTTTAACGTTATCGATTTACCGATTAATTTAGGAATTGGTGGTGCTGTCCAGACTGGTTATCAATATGCAGTTAAAAATGGCTATCAATATGCTGTTCAAGTGGATGGAGATGGTCAGCATAATCCTGAATTTATCAGAAAGATGCTTCAAGTCCTTCAAGAGAAGAATGTGAACATGGTGATTGGCTCTCGTTTCATTGAAAATCAAGGTTTCCAATCCTCCTTCGCGCGACGGATTGGAATTTCATTTTTTGAAAAATTAATTAAGATTTTAACCGGTCAAAAGGTAACAGATCCAACCTCAGGATTGCGGGTGGCTGATCGAAAAGTGATTGAAGAATTTGCTAAACAATATCCAAGTGATTATCCAGAACCAGAGACGATTGTGTCCCTCTTAACCTCAGGCTATTCCGTTGCAGAAGTACCCGTATTAATGAACGAGCGAGAACACGGAGAATCATCGATTACATTCAGTAAGTCTGTTTACTATATGATCAAAGTGACAATGGCAATGCTATTGGCTAGAATTGGTGGAGGATATAAGAAATAACATGTTAAATATTTGGTTAACCCTTATTGTAATTATTTTTATCGTTTATATTCTACGCCTAGTTGCAAAGAAAGTCGTTGAACTGAGAAATGTCATTTCTTGGCTCATTCTTTGTTTGCTATCGTTGCCAGTCATTTGGTTTCCTAATTTGATTGGACAGGTATCAAAAATGTTAGGAATTCAAGTTCCAAGCAATCTAATCTTTTTCTTAGGCTTCTGTTTACTTGTCTATTTAAACTTCTCTTTGACTCGGATTACCTCAAAACAATCCGTTCAAATTCGACAATTGTCTCAGAAAATTGCATTACAGGTAAAAGAGCATGAAGAATAATCAACCTGTTTCAACGGAGAAGGTGTATTTTTGGAATCTGTTAGGGAACTTGGCATTTGCTGGATCATCTGTACTATTTACATTGATCGTTACACGCATGACCTCGCCAATGGAAGCAGATTCCTTTAGTCTTGCCTATGGGATTGCTGCGATTCTAGTAGTAGTGGGCATGTTTCAAGTTCGAAGCTACCAAGGGACAGATGTTCTCTTTAGACACTCCTTTACCAGTTACAGTATTGCCAGATGTCTCTCTCTCCTACTCATGATGGCGATCTTTTTTCCTTACCTATTTGTTTCAGGAATTGACCTACATGAGAGTTCAAAAATTGCGATTATTGGCTTATACGTTCTATTTCGTATGTGTGAGGCAATTTCAGATCTTTTCCAAGGATTGTTTCAACGTCACGAACGATTAGATATCGCTGGCAAATCAATGACCATTCGGTATTCTTTCAGCACGATTCTTTTGTTGGCATTTTTGCTTATTACAAAGTCATTAACACAATCATTGCTTTACTTAGTTGTTTTAAACTTTATCTTTGTATTTTGTTATGATTATGTAAAATCAAAAGAATTTGAAACAATTGATTTCTCAGTAAAAGATCTCAAAAGAGACCTATTTGATGCGATCACTATTTTAAAGAATTGTATTCCTCTCTTTATCAGTGGATTTTTACTAGCTTATATTTTCAATGAGCCTAGAATCGCGATTGACTCTGAAATTAGATTGGGACACTTTATTGCAGGGACACAACGGGACTTTAATATTTTGTTTATGCCTGTGTTTTTTATGAGTCTCTTTATTTTAATTCTTAGACCCTTAACAACGCAATTAGCGATCTTATGGAAGAATAAAGAATTGAAAAAATTTGATGCCATCATTGCGAAGATGTTTGTCATTGTTTTGGGTGTCGGCTTGGTATTAACTGTGCTAGCTTATTTGATCGGGACGCCGATATTAAGTCTTGTTTTTGGTTTACCTTTAAACCAGCATAGTACTACCCTAGCCATCCTTGTTTTTTCTGGAATTCTGTATTCTATTGGGATTGTTTTTGGGGATGTCATGACGGTTATTCGAAGACAAACGTATCTATTACCTGTGTATTTATTCATGTTTATAGCTTCCAAATTGACAAATAATGATTTGGTACAAAAAATGGGACTTCTAGGTGCATCTTTAAGCTTTTTCATTGTGATGTCCGTTTATTTTAGTGGAAGTTTACTTGCTTATTTTATTGCAAGCAAAATAGAAAGGAAGGGCTATGCTCGTTAATCAACAACATACTTGGGTGATTTGTGCTTATGGAGAAAGTGAGTACTTAGAAGCTTGTATTCAATCCTTGAAGAAACAAACTCTCCAATCACAGATTATCTGTTATAGTTCAACACCGATGGATTCGATCAAGGAACTTTGTCAGCGTTATGCTATTCCATTTTACACCAAGCAAGGTGGAGGAATTGGGAAAGATTGGAACAATGCCATGTCTTTCGTAGAGACGAAATATGCTACCATCGCTCATCAGGATGATTATTATGAGCCGGAATATGCTGAGAAAGTTTTGTCTAAGATGGAAAAGCATTCGGATGTGTTAATTGGCTATTCTGATTATTTTGAAGAAAAAGACGGTCATAAAATTCCTGCGAATACAAATCTGAAGATCAAAACCTTGATGTTAAAAACTATGAATCTTTTTCCTGCTAGTCACTTTTGGCGAAACCGTGTGATGGCTTTTGGAAATCCTATTTGTTGTCCAGCTGTTACCTATAATCGTGAAAATTTGAAGAATTTCTATTTTGATGAAGGGATGAGAGTGAGTTTGGATTGGTACGCATGGTATAAGATCAGCGAGTATAAAGGTCGCTTTGCTTATGTATCTGACAAGCTCATGTGCCACCGTATCCATGGAGAGTCTGAAACATCAAAAACGATTGCAGACAATACGCGTAGTAAAGAAGATCTATACATGTATGAACTCTTCTGGCCTAAATGGATGGCCAAGTTATTGATGAGACAATATGTGAAGAGTCAAAATTCGAATAAGTAGGAGAAACTGATGGGATATTTTGTTGATAGTTATGAGCGAAATAAAAAGTATTTAGTAGCTTTCGCAGTTTTGGCCTTTTGTATTGCAGTGATTTATACAAAGCGCTTAGTAGATTTTCCTAAAATTGGTGTAGCGTTATTTGTTGTATTGGCTTTTTTCATTTTTCTTTTACCGAAGAAGAATGTTGGGACCTTCCTTGCGATGCTCATTGGTGGTCTGTCCTTTGCTTTTATTACACCCGTTTTGAATACGCCAGATGAACAAGTTCACCTTTCAAGAACGATTCATATTGTGGAAGGCAACGTCAATATGGGAAATAAAAACATCCATATTACGGAAGATTACTTTGATGTTTATAAGAATTTCAAAAAACCATTTACCAAATCTTCTTTATTTGAAGAAGGGCAGACGACCAAACAAGTGAAGTTTGGGAAAGAAACGGATTACAGGGCAACCAACTCATATTGGTTTATTGGTTATATCCCTCAGGCTCTTGGATTTGGGATTGGAAAATTTTTGAATTTGAGTGTAGGAGTCTCCTATTATCTTGGTCGAATTTTTAATGTCATTGCTTACTGTATTTTAGCTCTTATTGCTATTAAATTAAGTGGGAAAGCGAAGCAGTTGATGACAATGGTAGCGATGTTTCCAATGAATCTGGTTCTAGCTGCTTCTTATAATCAAGATAGTGTAGCCTTAGGTTTAACCTACATCATTATTGGATTGTTTTTGAACTATGTGACGGATGATGAAAAAGTAGTTAAAATAAAGGATTTATTGCTTTATGCTTTCCTTTGCGTGATCCTTGTAACAATGAAGCTTCCTTATGTCTTGCTTGTAGGATTATTGCTATTTATACCGAAAAAGAAAACGCAATGCAAAAACTACTATCTCATTTCTCTCGCTTTGATTGCTGCAGTCTTTGTCTTTACGATTTTTTGGTATGTTCTTACCCAGCAAGTTCGAATTGAGAACTTTAAACTAGATGGAGCGGATGTGAAGTCTCAGGTGATTAGTATCATTTCGAAACCTCATTGGTATCTTCCAGTGATTTTGAAGGAGATGCTATTATCAGTCAGTCATTTGAATCAACTCTATACATTTGGTTGGTTAGATTTGTCGATGTCAGAAGTCCTTATTCCAATTTATGCTCTTTATAGCTTGATTACTTTTTCAAATTTTGGGAAGATCAAACTTCCAAAAGTATCAGTAGTAGGAGCAAGTTTAGTTTCTTTCGCAATTATTGGTTTAATTTCTTTGACCTTGTATCTGACCTGGACACCAGTTGGAAATTTTGAAGTTTTAGGAGTTCAAGGCCGATATTATTTGGGTGTTGTTGCTCTTTGTCTACCAGTTATTTGTAGTTTATTTAAGCAAAGAGTTCCAGATGAACAAAAGTTCTCTGATCATTTTGTAGTACAAAGTAGTCTCATTATTTTATCTCTAACATTACTACAAACCATCTCTGTTTTATATTCTGCAGTTTAATTAAAAGACTAAAATAAGTTATTACTAGGGGAAACCCTAGTTTTTTGTTACAATAGAAAGTGAATAAGTCAAGGAGTAAGAGATGACCATATCAGTTGTAGTCCCATGTTTTAACGAAGAAGAATCAATTCCATTGTTTTATCGAGAGATGGAACGTGTTCGGATGAAGATGGGAGAAAAGTTTGAATATATTTTTATAAATGATGGCTCTTCAGATGGTACACTATCTGTTCTTCGAAAGCTACATGTTACAGATTCAAGTGTGCACTACCTTTCTTTTTCTCGAAATTTCGGGAAAGAGGCGGCGCTGTATGCTGGACTTGAGCGTACTAGTGGTGAATATGTGACAGTTATGGATGTAGATTTGCAGGACCCACCGGAGTTATTGATCGAAATGAAGCAGAGGTTGGAGGAACAGCCGGATTTAGACTGTGTCGGAACGAGACGCGTAACCCGTGATGGGGAACCACCGATTCGCTCTTTCTTTGCACGGATGTTTTATAAATTGATCAATCATATTAGCCAAGTGGAAATGGTTGACGGGGCGCGTGATTTCCGTTTGATGCGCCGTCCCATGGTCGATGCTATCATGGAGTTATCGGAGTACAATCGTTTCTCAAAAGGGATTTTTGCATGGGTAGGATTTGAGACAGAATACCTCGAATATAAAAATGTCGAGCGCGTGGCAGGAGAGACGTCATGGAATTTTTGGTCCCTCTTTAAGTATTCGATTGAAGGGATTGTCAATTTCTCGGATGCACCATTAAACATTGCCTTTATTGGTGGACTGTTATCTTGGATTTTGGCCTTTATCATGATGATTTTGATTGTAATCCGCACCTTGGTCTTTGGGGATCCTACTTCAGGTTGGCCATCCCTCATGACAGTGATTCTTTTCCTGGGAGGGTTCCAATTATTGACCATCGGGATTTTAGGGAAATATATTGGTAAGATCTTCATGGAAACCAAGAAACGTCCAATCTATGTTATCAAAGAGAAAAGTGAAGAATGAAGAATATCCTAAGTATGAGTCTTGCTGCTAAGCAAAAGATAGACAGATTTTACGAGGGAGTTGATCGGCTCCTCGATAAAATCAATCAGTTGGATATGGTAAAAGTGATCCGCAGTCATATTGACCGGCTTATAGATGTTTTCAACCAAATCAGTAATAAGTTGGTCTACCTATTACTAACTTCCTATGCGCTCATTTTTACATTTGTATCCTTCAATCTGATCAATTTTCAAAGTCGCTCATATGACTATGTCTTTCATTTATCCCGCATTGTCGGCTTAGCAGAGTCCATTGAGCATTGGGATTTACTCCCCAATCTGAATTTTTTATTTGCATTCGGTACGGGATATGCTTCTCCTATGTTTTATGGAAATTGGCAGTTTTATCCGTCAGCCATCGTTTATATGATGACCAACGATGGAAATCTTGCTTATTCTATATTTGCATTTTTGATCACTCTTGGTACAAGCCTAACAAGTTATATTGTTATTTCAAAAATAGTAAAAAATAAGGTGACTGGTATAGTAGTGGCCTTGACCATTCCTTGTTATTACACCTTATTTGGTTTTGGAATGACCATGGTAGTGCCACTTGTCCCAATTCTTATTTATTCTATTTATCGAGTGCTCTACTTAAACAAAAAGAACCCTCTCTATTTAGGGATTGTAGTAGCGCTTTTAATTCAAACCCATATTTTATCAACGATCATATTAGCAATTTTTTCTGCGGTATTTTTATGTTTAAATTATAAAAGGATCACACTGGAAAAGATTATCTCTTTTGTATTTTCTATCTTGTTTGCCTTATGTTTATCGGCAGGATACATTTTTCAATATCTGGAACAGGTTTCATCACAAAAATTTTTCTTCACATGGACAGCGAGAAATTTTCCTGTCAATGTGAAAGATACCTTTTTGGTTCCTTTTCCATTTCAAGCAGATCGATATGGTTTTTATAAACCTTTCACACCATTAGAGTGGCCGATCCATCAATTCGTACGAGATGGCCTATTCTATGCGAGTATGATGGTGATCTTATTTTATCGCCGTCTAGGGAGTTTAAGTAAAACCATATTTTGGACTTGTTGGATCTTATATTTTTCTGCAACGAGTCTTCTGCCTTGGAATTCCGTATTGAAATACACTTTTTTAGGGAGTATGCAGTATTCAGGGCGTCTATTGTTTTTCATTCCCCTCTTGTTCCTATTCTTTCTTGCTGTAACAAATAGAAATGGATTTTTCTCTATTGTCTTATGCATCTTGAGTTTAACTTTCTATTTCAATCATGTTGTCCCTCAATTTGATACCTCTTCAAAAAACTATAAACAGATGCGGGATGATAATAAAAAGAATGAAAAATTACTGAAATCAGTATATAGAGGGGACAAATCAAAATATATTGATCCTGTAGGTGATGAATATTATAATCTTGATATCAATAACCAAGATATACGCTTACCACAATTTACAGAATTTCAAACAGCTAAGGATGTAAAAATATCAACTATTAAAAAGAGATACAATCTTTTAGAATTCGATATAGAGGTTCCTGATGATAAAAAAGAAACAACTATTTCTATACCAATGATATGGTACAAAGGATATCGCGCAGAATATTCTAAGGGTGCAGAAGGTTCTCAACCTGTGTTGAAACAGCGTGCTTTTACCGAATCAGAATTAAAAGAAAATAAAAAAGATCGGAAACCAACTGTCTCAGAAAAGGTTTTAAATAACGGAAAAATTTATTTATCTATTCGAAATTCTGGCCATGTCAAAGTTTCTTATCACAAGACATTTATACAGAATCTTGGTTTCATGATAGAATGGATCTCTTGGATACTGGTATTCTTTATTTTTAAGCAGAAGTATTCAAAAAATAAGGAGCAATTCCCATCTTAAAAAGCAGAAAACTTCTGCTTTTTTTGCTATAATGATAGGGAAAAAGCATTTGAAAGGAATTTAACATGATTTTAATTACAGGTGCAAATGGTCAACTTGGAACGGAGCTTCGCCATTTGTTAGATGAACGAAATGAAGAATATGTAGCTGTTGATGTAGCTGAAATGGACATCACAAATGCAGAGAAAGTAGACGAGGTATTTGAGGAAGTAAAACCAACCTTGGTATATCACTGTGCTGCCTATACAGCTGTTGATGCGGCAGAAGAAGAAGGAAAAGAGTTGGACTATGCCATCAATGTGACTGGTACGGAAAATGTAGCAAAGGCATCTGAAAAGCATGGTGCAACCTTGGTCTATATCTCAACCGACTACGTTTTTGACGGTAAAAAACCAGTTGGACAAGAATGGGAAGTAGACGATCAACCAGATCCTCAAACTGAGTACGGTCGTACCAAACGTATGGGAGAAGAATTGGTTGAGAAACATGTTTCCAATTTCTATATCATCCGTACAGCTTGGGTCTTCGGGAACTACGGTAAGAACTTTGTCTTCACCATGCAAAACCTTGCCAAGACTCACAAAACACTTACGGTCGTTAATGATCAACATGGTCGTCCAACCTGGACACGTACTCTTGCAGAGTTTATGACTTATTTGGCTGAAAACCGTAAGGAATATGGTTATTACCACTTGTCAAATGATGCGAAAGAAGATACAACTTGGTATGACTTTGCAGTTGAAATCCTCAAAGATACGGATGTAGAAGTGAAACCAGTGGATTCTAGCCAATTCCCAGCTAAAGCGAAACGTCCACTGAACTCAACAATGAGTTTGGCAAAAGCGAAAGCTACAGGATTCGTTATTCCAACTTGGCAAGATGCCTTGAAAGAATTTTATAAACAAGAAGTGAAATAAGAGAAATTTGAAGCGGCCCTTGAGGGTCGCTTTTCTGTTTGGATTAGGCAAAAAGCCTAGAAAATGGTATAATTGAATAGACTGTAAATGATTTGAAAGGGAACTCTATGCAACATGTTTTTATTATCGGAAGTCGTGGGCTTCCGGCTCAATATGGCGGTTTTGAGACTTTTGTGGACCAATTGGTTTCGTATCAAGTGTCTCCAGATATCCAGTACCATGTTGCCTGCCTTTCTAATGATCAAGCTTTTCAACATTTTGACTACAAGGGTGTCGATTGTTTTACCATTAAAGCCCCTAAGCTTGGGCCTGCGCGTGTCATCGCCTATGATATGATGGCCATCAACTATGCCTTGAAGCTTATTAAGAAACAAGGAATTGAACAGCCGATTTTTTACGTCTTGGGCAATACAATCGGAGCCTTTGTGGCGCCTTTTGCGCGCAAGATCCATAAGATAGGCGGACGATTTTATATCAATCCAGATGGACTGGAGTGGAAGCGGGCCAAGTGGGCCAAGCCGATCCAAGCCTATCTCAAGTATTCTGAAAAGATCATGACGCGCCATGCTGACTTGGTGATTTCTGACAACCCGGGTATTGAGTCTTATATCAAGGAAGCCTATCCTTGGTCCAAGACGACCTATATTGCCTATGGGACGGACTTGTCTCCAACCAGCCTAAGTAGTCAGGATAATAAGGTCCGAGAATTCTATCACAAGTGGCAGACTCAGGAGAAAAACTATTACCTAATTTTGGGCCGTTTTGTCCCAGAAAATAATTACGAGACCGCCATTCGTGAATTTATGGCCTCTTCCACCAAAAGGGATTTGGTGATCATTTGTAACCAGGAAGGCAATCCTTATTTTGAGGAGCTCCGAGATTGTACTGGATTTGATCAGGATCCACGCGTCAAGTTTGTAGGAACGGTCTATGACCAAGACCTGTTGAAGTATATCCGTAAAGAAGCCTTTGCCTATATCCATGGTCATGAAGTGGGCGGAACCAATCCGGGTCTCTTAGAGGCTCTTGCTCACACGGATCTGAATTTAGTTTTAGGAGTCTCCTTTAACCAAACGGTTGCAAAGGACACAGCTCACTATTGGACTAAAGAAACTGGAAATTTGGCGCATTTGATTGATCAGGTCGATCCTTTAGAAGATGTATCTGAATGGGGTCAACGTGCCAAGGCCAATATGAAGCAAAACTTTACCTGGGAAAAAATTGTAGGTGAGTACGAGGAATTATTCTTATCATGAAAGTAAATATCTTGTTGTCCACCTATAATGGTGAACAGTATCTAAAAGAGCAGGTCAAAAGTATCCAAGACCAGACTTATCAAGACTGGCAACTCTTGATCCGAGATGATGGGTCGACAGATGGTACGGTGAAGATTATTCAAGAGTTGGTGGCCCAGGATGAGCGCATTCGTTTTATCAATCAAGGAGCTATCGAAAATCTCGGTGTTATCAAGAGCTTCCATGCGCTTCTGAAATACGAGAAAGCAGATCTTTATTGCTTCAGTGACCAAGATGATGTCTGGCTTCCTGAAAAAATTGCTCTTCAAGTAGCAGAAGCGGCCAAGCACCCTCAAGAAATGCCTTTGCTGGTCTACACCGATTTAAAAGTAGTCGATGAAAACTTGAATGTTCAGCATGAGAGTATGATTCGCACCCAGTCTGATCATGCCAATACAGAATTGATTCAAGAGTTGACGGAAAATACGGTAACTGGCGGTGTAGCCATGATTAACCACGCGCTGGCTGACTTATGGACGGGTCAAGAAAAACATGCACTTCTTATGCATGATTGGTATTTGGCCTTGTTGGCAACTGCATTTGGGAAGCTCATCTATATCGATCGGCCAACAGAATTGTACCGTCAGCACAGTAGCAATGTTCTGGGGGCTCGTACCCTTAGAAAACGGGTTAAAAATTGGGTTCGCCCTCATATTCTTTTTGCTAAATATTGGAATCTCATTGAGTCCAGTCAAGAACAAGCAAAAAATCTATTGGATCTGCCTGTCAGTTCCCAAACTAAAGAAATCATTGAAAACTTTGTCACCATTATGGATGTTTCACTAAAAGAACGTTTGAGACGGATTCGTCAGTACGGTTACCGGAAGAACCGGGCTTTTCATACGGTTGTGTTTACCAGCTTGATTCTGACAAAGTTTGCATATCGAGGTAAAAAATAATGTTTGACGTTTTTAGTCAGAAAAATCGAATTTTATTAAGAGAATTAATCAAAACAGACTTTAAATTACGTTACCAAGGATCAGCAATCGGTTATCTTTGGTCGATTTTAAAGCCCCTGATGACCTTTACGATCATGTATATTGTCTTCATCCGATTCTTACGCTTGGGTGGAGATGTGCCCCATTTCCCAGTTGCCCTCTTGTTGGCCAATGTAATCTGGGGCTTCTTCTCAGAAGCCACATCTATGGGGATGGTGTCGATCGTTAGTCGAGGCGACCTATTGCGGAAGTTGAATTTCTCCAAACATATCATCGTCTTGTCTGCGATTTCAGGAGCAGCCATCAACTTTGTCATTAACCTGGTTGTTGTCTTAATTTTTTCATTCTTTAATGGGGTGACATTCTCTTGGACAGCTTTGATGGTGATTCCGTTGTTCTTTGAGTTGTTCTTGATGGCGACAGGATGTGCATTGATCTTAGCGACATTTTTTGTTCGTTTCCGTGACCTAGGTCAAGTCTGGGAAGTACTCCTGCAAGCCGGCCTGTATGCGACGCCAATTATCTATCCGATTACCTTTATTGCAGACCGCAATCCATGGGCTGCTAAGTTGGTCATGATGAATCCTTTGGCTCAAATTATTCAAGATATGCGTTATTTCTTGATTGATAAGGCCAATACCCCTGTCTGGCTTTTGGTGGAAAATAAGTTCTTGGTTTTGATTCCTTATGTTTTACCAATTCTTATTTTTGTTGCTGGCTTTGCTTACTTTAACAAACATGCTAAGAAATTTGCGGAGATTCTCTAATGATAGATAAACAAATTGCAGTAAAAGTAGACCATGTCAGCAAGTACTTTAAGTTGCCAACAGAGGCGACCAATAGTCTTCGAACTGCCCTGGTCAATCGCTTCAAAGGAATCAAAGGCTATAAAGAACAACATGTGCTTAAGGATATTTCTTTTGAAGTAGAAAAAGGAGACTTTTTCGGGATCCTCGGAAGAAATGGTTCTGGAAAATCGACTCTCTTGAAAATTATTTCTGAAATCTATGTGCCAGAAAAAGGCACCGTCACCATCGATGGGAAACTGGTGTCCTTTATTGAGCTTGGAGTGGGCTTTAACCCAGAACTGACAGGTCGAGAAAATGTCTATATGAATGGAGCTATGCTGGGTTTCTCGACAGCTGAAATTGATGCCATGTATGATGATATCGTAGACTTTGCTGAGTTGCATGAATTCATGAACCAAAAGCTTAAGAACTACTCATCAGGCATGCAGGTTCGTCTAGCCTTTTCGGTTGCCATTAAGGCCCAAGGCGATATCTTGATTTTGGACGAGGTCCTTGCAGTAGGAGATGAGGCCTTCCAGCGCAAGTGTAACGATTACTTCCAAGAACGCAAGAAATCAGGGAAAACCACGATTCTCGTTACCCATGATATGGGAGCCGTCAAGAAATATTGTAACAAGGCTGTTTTGATTGAAAATGGATTGGTGAAGGCCATTGGTGATCCTTTTGACGTTTCTGATCAATATAGTTTTGACAACTTGGAATCGAATTCACATCATCATGGAGATGAAGATGAGGGCTTGGTCACAACGGAAGTTGAAGATTTTACAGCTAGATTGCTTTCTCCTAAGAAAGTAACTCCTGATGATGAGGTGGTGATTGAGTTTTCATTTAATCTATTAGATGAGTCTGTTAATCCTCATATAGCCTTTTCATTTGTTGATATTTCTACTGGGAATGGACTGTATAACGATAATTCCATGGATGTTCCATTATCTGGTGTCGGACCTAAAAAAATCACTTATAAATGTAAGTTGCCGTACTTTAATCATGTGAAGTTAAGACTAGTAGCATTTTTAAGAGATGAAAATCAAGAAAACTTAGCAATATTGTCAACAACGAACCCTCCAGTCTTTTCAATAGATCGGGTAGTCGATCGAACAAATCGTTCGGAGTTGGATTCTTCGACTGGTTTGTTGATCCGTCAAGGCAAGTGGGAATAATTTCTTTGGTGTAGGCTATGAAAATTTTATTTGTATCTCCTGTTGGAGCCATGTTTAGTGGAGCAGAAGTATCAATCGTGAACCTAATGAAATTGTTGGTTCAGCAAGGTCACGAAGTTTATAATGTGATACCGGATAATGCCCCACACATTGATAAAGACTATCTCCGTCATATGGATACAACTGGAATTAAATTATTTCAGTTAAAAAACAATCAGTGGTGGTGGCCTGAATCTAAGACGCTGAACATTTCAGAGTTAGAAATCCAAACTTCTCAACAAAAGAATATTGAGGAAGTAAGAGAAATTATCCGGAATGAACAGATCGAATTGGTCATTTCGAATACAGTCAATGTTTTTCAGGGGGCCATTGCAGCTGCATGTGAACAGGTCAGACATTTTTATATTATTCATGAATTTCCTTTTGGCGAGTTCGGTTATTATAAGGACCTGATTCCCTTAATTGATGATTTGTCTGATAAAATTTTTGTAGTAGAAGGGGAATTGTACCACACTCTAACGAATTATTTTACGACTGACAAATTGATTCCGTTTATTCCCTATACAGAAGTTCAAGAACGTCCTCTTAAGAATTCTACTATTTCTCGTTTTGTATCCATCGGTGGGATTAACGAACGAAAAAATCAGCTTGAGTTGCTTGCAGCCTATAATCACTTAAATCGGAAGGAGATCGAACTGGTCTTCATCGGAGGATGGGATGAGCAGTACAAAAAGTTGATGGATGACTATATTCAAACGCATCATCTAGATCGTGTGACTTTTGTTGGTTTTCACTCGGATCCATGGTCCTTGGTGACAGATAAAGATATCCTCGTCTTGCCTGCTAAATTAGAAACATTTTCTTTAGTATTTGTGGAATCAGTCCTCAATGGAGTTCCGGCAATCATTTCCGATAATTTAGGTCATTTGTCTTCCAGTAAATTTTTAGAATCTGGGAATTTATATCCACTAGGAGATAGAGATCTACTAAGTCAACAAATGGCTACAGTGATTGAGAATTTTGATAGCTATAAAGAAAAACAATTACTGGATCAAGAACTCGCTCGAAAGAAATATAATCTCGAGTCCATCTATGCTGTTTTTAAAGATAACATTGAAGTAGAAACGCCAATTGGTAACCAAAAGCTTTCCTCTAAGTATGCTCGATTTTTGGGCATGAAATTCAATAATCGTGATCTCGAAGTAATTGGTAAATCTCAGGTGGTGATTTCAGCTTCACACGATGGACTTCACTCAGCCTACCATGAAATATCAAAAGAGAGGATGGAAAATAAGGGCTCTATTATCTTCCAGCTTGAAAAGGAAAAGAGTCTAAAAATATTACTTTCAGAATTTCCGGGATCCTATAAAAAATTGTCATTGATTGCATTGGAGGATCAAAGAGAAATTCCTCTTGTAACTTCAAACGGAATTGATTTCGAGGATGTTTTGGTTTTCTTTAATACCCATCCACATATTCTTTTTGATCTTTCGAATAGTTCAGGTAATCAATTTCAATTCTCCTATGAAAAAGAAAGTGACGAAGAATTTAGCAGACACCTATTCAACTTACATGAGAATTATAAAAAGTTATCTCATGAATACAATTCCATCATCCATTCTCGCCGTTGGACCATTCCAACAAAGATCTTGAAATTCTTTAGAATAAGGAAATAATATGCAACGTTTACTTTTATATGTTCACTACAATAAGTTTAATTTTATTAGTGGGCATGTACTTTACCAATTAGAAAAGATTCGTCCCTTGTACTCACGAGTGGTCTTTATCTCCAATAGTAAGCTACCAGAAGATGTGAAGTCTAATTTAGTAGCACAGCATCTGGTGGACGATATTCTAGAGCGCCAAAATAGTGGCTTTGACTTTGCGGCTTGGCGGGATGGAATGAAGACAGTCGGCTTTGACCAACTGGCTCATTTTGATTCGGTTACCCTCATGAATGATACCTGCTTTGGACCTCTTTGGGATCTAGAACCAATCTATCAGCGGTTTGAAAATGATACTGAAGTGGATTTCTGGGGAATGACCAATTACCGGAAAGACAAGGATTTTAACGAGCATATTCAGAGTTATTATCTTAGTTTTAAAAAACAGGTGCTGACATCTAGTGCCTTCCATGAATTTTGGCAAGGTGTTCAGGACTTCACCAATGTTCAAGATGTGATTGATAACTATGAAACCAAGGTCACAACGAATTTCTTGGATGCAGGTTTTCACTATAAGACGGTCTTTGATACCATTCATGAAGACACCACAGGGATGCTCTATCCGGACTTTTCTTACTACAATCCTACAGCGATTCTCAATCATAAGGTTCCTTTCATCAAAGTCAAAACCATTGCAAACAATGAAGGAATTATGCCTTATATTTTCGACGAGTTGGAGCGTGTATCGAACTACCCATTAGACTTGATTCTCAACCACATGTCTATGATTGATCGTCCGGACTATCCTTATCTCTTGTCTCGTAAGTACTTGAAAAACCAGGAATTAGCTGGAGACTTCGGTAAAAAAGTTGCGGTTCATCTTCATGTCTTTTATGTGGACCTCTTGGAAGAATTTTTAGATGCTTTCCAAGCCTTTCATTTCGCTTATGACTTATGGATCACGACAGATGTAGAAGAGAAGAAGCAGGATATTGAACAAATTCTTTCTAATCGGGCACAAGATGCGACGGTTGTGGTGACTGGAAACATTGGACGGGATGTATTACCAATGTTGCTCTTAAAAGAGCAACTCTCTCAATATGATTATGTTGGTCATTTCCATACCAAGAAATCCAAAGAAGCAGATTTCTGGGCGGGTGAATCTTGGCGAAAAGAATTGATCGAGATGTTGGTCAAGCCGGCTGATCAAATCCTGGCCAATATGGAGGCTAATCCAAAAGTCGGAATCACTATCACAGATATTCCAACTTTCTTCCGTTACAATCGAATAGTGGTTGCCTGGAATGAGGCTCTTATTTCACCAGAGATGAACAAGCTCTGGGAAAGGATGGGAGCGACCAAGACGATTGACTTCAAGAATCTCAATACCTTTGTCATGAGTTATGGGACCTTTGTTTGGTTTAAATATGATGCTTTGAAACCACTCTTTGATTTGAATTTGACAGCAGCAGATGTTCCAGCTGAACCTCTACCTCAAAATTCGATATTGCATGCGATCGAACGTTTGTTGATCTACATTGCTTGGGATCAAAAATATGACTTTAGGATCTCTCAAAATCCTCATGTCCTGACACCATTTATTGATAATAAGCAATTGAACAATCGTGAAGATCTCCAACCGCATACCTTTGTGGACTTTAATCAAATTGGGGGGATCAAAGGAGCCTTGAAGTATATCGTAATCGGTCCTGCAAGAGCTGTGAAATATATACTAAAAAGAATGATAAAGAAAGTGAAATAATGAAACGGAAAAAAGAGTTTAATTTTAAAGAATTTATCCTCTTAGCATTATCGAAAGTCTCAAGAACTCAGTGGTATTATGGGGTTACTTTCGTTCTATTTTCTTTTTTTAATTTTTACCTAGCTCAGAATAATCTTGCAGTTCATAACAAAGCAACAGGAACTGTCCTACAATATGTTAATTTTTTAGGAATTCTATTTGGAATTAGTTTCTTGCTATTAATTCCAATATTATCCCAGTTCAATTTTAAAAAATGGTTTCCTCTTAAACTGATTGTCAGTTATTTGGTCTACAATACCCTTTCTTATTTGACAGAAATCACGATTTATTTGAATAATCCAAAATACAAGGTTTGGAATTTTGATCAGAATCCATTCTTTAGAACGGATTCCTTCCTTGTCATTTTCCTTCTGTTTGCTTCTACAGGTGGTTTGGTTCTATTGCGACAGCATTATGATAAGCTACCAAGTCGGAAAAAAGGAGGAGAAGAGATTGGCGAGAACTATCAGTATCTGGTCTTGTCGCAACTCTTGATCACCTTTATCGTAACAGACAAAAATTTTTCGACCCTGATTTACAGGACAGATAATTTTTTGTATAAGGCCTTTGAAATTGGCAAATACTCAGCTCAGCAATTTTGGTTAACAAATGAATTCTTATACATTCTCTTTCCATTGATTTCCTTACTTGGCTTCTTATATACAAAGGGACAACGAGATTTCGTCAAGAACAAACCGAGTTTCTCTTTAGTGTTCTTCTCTAGTACCACTATTGCAATTGTATTGAATTATTTTATCCAATTCAGTTTAGGTCGAACAGAACCCTTCTTAGGCGTTCATTACACGATTCCAGATGCCATCTTATTTCAAATTCTCATTCTGACAGCGATACTTATCTTTGTTTACATTTGTATCAATCAATATTGGATTGCTACCTGTCTCATTTCCATTGTTTCCATTGCTTTTGTAGTTGCAAATTCCATCAAGTTTGGCATGAGGAATGAACCAGTTTTACCGAGTGATTTAACTTGGTTAACCAAGCCAATGACGCTTTTGAGCTTTATGGACAAAGCGCAAATATTTTACATCTTTTTATTGGTGGTCTTTCTGGTTTGTCTACTGATTGTCGGGAAAAAGTACCTCTTTAAAGGAAGAATTATTTCTTCATGGAAAATACAAATCGGAGCTATTGCAGTGATGCTCTTATGCTTTAAGAGTGTCAATGGGATATTCAGTGATAAAGAAAACGGGAAGATCAAGGATAATGTACCAATTATTAGCACCCTGAACAATTACCAAGATATTAATTGGCTAGGGAATACGACCAATGCTCGTTACAAAGGATTGTCTTATGTTTGGATGAATCAATTGACGACGGAGGTTGTTCCAAAACCGGATGGTTATTCCAAAGAACGTCTTGAGAAAATAGCCCAAAAATATACCAACTTGTCTAATGCGATCAATAAGGAGAGAAGTAACTACTTAAACGATCAAACGGTCATTTATATTCTGAGTGAAAGTTTTTCTGATCCTAGAAAAGTCGAGGGAGTTGAGCTTACGCAAAATCCGATTCCCAATATTGAGAACATCATGAAGACCCACACGAGTGGGCAAATGCAATCGGATGGATATGGTGGCGGAACTGCAAATATGGAGTTCCAGACTCTTACAGGTTTACCATTCTATAATTTATCACAAACTGTATCTGTCTTGTATACGGAAGTTCTTCCTAAGATCCATGATGTGCCGTCTATCAGTAATGCATACTCAAAAAAGAATAAGATTGCTGTTCACTTGGCAGGTAAATCGAATTATTCTCGGGATATCGTGTATTCGAGATTGGATTTCAAAGATTTTATTACGACGGATACAAAGGGAATCAAGTACAGAAAAGAAGGAATTAGTCCGAGTGATGAATCCACCTATAATATTGTGTTGGATAATTTAAACGATAGAAACGGACAATTCTTTTCTGTGATGACCATGCAAAATCATACTCCATGGTTAGAAGCAAATCCAGAAACCTTGGATGCAAAAGGTAAAGGGTTTAGTGATGAAGAAAATTCAAAACTGACTTTCTACAGTCGCTTGCTTTCACAAACCGACACCGCCACCCAATCTTTCCTGGAAAGTCTTTCTAAAATAGATAAGAAGATTACAGTGGTATTCTATGGAGATCACTTGCCAGGTCTTTATCCTGAGTCCGCCTTTAAGAATAATCCGGAGAGTCAGTATCAGACAGACTACTTCATTTGGAGTAATTTTGATGCACCGAAATTGAACTATCCTTTGGTCAATTCAAGTGATTTCTCTGCTATGGTCTTTGAACAGACCAATTCAAAAGTTTCGCCTTACTATGCTTTGTTGACGGAAGTGCTGAAAAAAGCAAGTGTCGATAAAAAGGCCCTAGAAGGAGAAGCACAAGAAATTGCAGAGGATTTGAAAATGGTTGAATACGACTTGATTAGTGGGAAAGGTTACCTTTCTAAAGACTTCTTTAAAGTTCCAACTAATAAATCCAATTAAAAGGAGAGCAAGCAGTTAAAAATCTTTGTGATTTTGGCTGTCTGGCTCCCTTTTTTTTGTTTTTTATGCTAAACTATTAGATGGGGGTACGCTCATGATTAAGATATTTGGAAAGGTCCATTATCATTGGCAACCGGACTTATCTATTCTTGTGACTTATTGGTCCATTGCAGTGATTCCGGTCTTTATTGGACTGGCCTTGATGTATGAGAGCTCTAGTGTGCCAACGCTAGTTTTGTTTTCGTTCTTTTTATTTATGGTCTTGCTCGCGATTGGGGTCCATCGTTACTTCACGATCTATGAGGATGGGATCTTGCGGATTATTACTGCCAATCCTTTTACTCCAATCAAAGTGAAGATTGACTCGATCGAAAAGGTCGAAGTAAATAAGAAATCGATCAAGCTCATATTTAATGATGGATCGCGCAGTCGAACATTCTGTATGCGTAAATGGCCGAAAAAATACTTTATCAATGCACTTGCCTTAAATCCTTATTTTAAGGGAGAAGTAATCCTGACGGACAATTTCATCCATGTGGATTACTACGAGATGTATTATGCAAACAAATAAAAAGCCCTCTTAATCTTTTAAGAGAGCATGAGTGGGGCATTCTTTAATAGCCTCGAGAACATCGTTTGTGACAGGGACTTCCTTTTCAAGGAGGTCGTCCTCTTCAGCAGCAAATTTAACGATGCCATTGTCATGGTAATCAAATAATTCAGAATAGGTCTGACAGAGACCGCAAGCGATGCAACGATCTGGAATTAACGTAACTTTCATACTTCTATTGTAATGATTTTTACGAGAAAAAACAAGGAGGAAGTCATGGCAAAAGAACCATGGGAAGAAGATATTTACGATGATGGAGAAGAAACATTGAAAAGAACGAGTAAGTTAAACGGAATCAAGGCAGACCGTCTATTGACGATTTTAGCCATTATTTTCTTTGTAGTAGTAGTGGCGATGGTCTGCTTGTTGATTTTCCTTTCAACAGGTGGCAGCAACAAATCAAAACAAATGTCTGGTTTCTACAATGGAGAGACTAAGGTTGAACAGAAATCATCAGCCCCTGCATCACAAACTGACCAAGCGGCTAAAGACGATAGTTCAAAAGATGAGAACTCTGAAGAAGGTACGATCACTGTTCAAGCAGGTGAAGGGGAAGCAGCGATTGCTGCGCGTGCTGGTATTTCCATTGCCCAATTGGAACAGTTAAATCCTTCTCATATGTCTACAGGATCATGGTATGCGAATCCTGGTGATGTCGTTAAGATTCAGTAGGAGTTGAGGACAGCATGAAACAAATTCAAATTGCCATTGATGGACCGGCTTCTAGTGGAAAATCCACAGTCGCAAAGATCATTGCCAAGGATCTAGACTATACGTATCTAGACACGGGAGCTATGTATCGTGCAGCGACTTACCTAGCTTTGCAAAATAATCTGACAGCTGAACAGGTTGATGACCTCTTAGCCCTTTTAGATCAGTATCCAATTAGTTTCGGTCGTTCAGAAGAAGGAGAGCAGCTTGTCTTTGTAGCAGACGTGGATATTACCCACCCAATTCGCGATAACCAAGTGACCAACAATGTTTCATGGGTTGCAGCGCTTGCGCCAGTCCGTGAAAAACTTGTCGCTCTACAGCAAGAAATTGCAGCAGAGGGGGGCATCGTTATGGATGGACGCGATATTGGGACGGTCGTCCTTCCACATGCAGAGTTGAAGATCTTTTTGGTTGCTTCGGTTGAGGAGCGGGCAGAACGTCGTTATAAGGAGAATGTTGAAAAGGGCATCACAGCGGATCTTGAATTGTTGAAAAAAGAAATCGCTGAGCGGGACTATAAGGACAGCCACCGTGCCGTTTCTCCTTTGAAACCTGCAGCTGATGCCATTCATTTTGACACAACGGGTGTTGGAATTGCAGATGTTGTTGCCTTTATTGAAGAAAAAGCAAAAAAACTTCTTGACAAAGAATAAAAAACTTGATATCATATAAAAGTTGAGAAAAGCAGAAGTGAGAACTTCTCGCCTTGTGACGCAAGTTGCCTGGCCCCTACGGATCAAGTTTCAGAAATGAAATACATCATGTAGTTCGGGCCTGTTTTGCAGGTCCGTTCTTTGTTTTTCTCGAATAATAAAAAAGAGGTGAAAACCATAGCAAAGCAAGACTTATTCATCAATGATGAAATTCGTGTACGTGAAGTTCGCTTAATCGGTCTTGAAGGTGAGCAATTGGGTATCAAACCACTTAGCGAAGCGCAAGCACTTGCGGACGACGCTAATGTTGACTTGGTTCTCATTCAACCTCAAGCTAAACCTCCTGTTGCGAAAATTATGGACTACGGTAAGTTCAAATTTGAGTACCAGAAGAAGCAAAAAGAACAACGCAAAAAACAAAGCGTTGTGACCGTGAAAGAAGTTCGTTTGAGCCCAGTGATTGACAAGGGTGATTTCGATACAAAACTTCGCAATGCTCGCAAATTCCTTGAAAAAGGAAATAAAGTGAAGGTATCCATTCGCTTTAAGGGTCGTATGATTACCCACAAAGAGATTGGTGCTAAAGTTTTAGCCGACTTCGCTGAAGCTACACAAGATGTGGCGATCATCGAACAACGTGCTAAGATGGATGGACGTCAAATGTTCATGCAATTGGCGCCAGCAACTGACAAGAAATAATCTGTCAGAAAGTTAAAAAAAGGAGAAAATATCATGCCAAAACAAAAAACACATCGCGCATCAGCTAAACGTTTCAAACGTACAGGTTCTGGTGGACTTAAACGTTTCCGTGCTTACACTTCTCACCGTTTCCACGGAAAAACTAAGAAACAACGTCGTCATCTTCGTAAAGCATCTATGGTGCATTCAGGAGATTTCAAACGTATCAAAGCAATGCTTACTCGCTTGAAATAATCGCGTATTCGTAAGTAAAGAATTCTAGGAAATATTGGAGGAAATATAAATGGCACGTGTTAAAGGTGGCGTTGTATCACGCAAACGTCGTAAACGTATTCTTAAATTAGCTAAAGGTTACTATGGAGCTAAACATATCTTGTTCCGTACTGCAAAAGAACAAGTAATGAACTCTTACTACTATGCATACCGTGACCGTCGTCAAAAGAAACGTGACTTCCGTAAATTGTGGATCACACGTATCAATGCGGCAGCTCGTTTGAACGGACTTTCATACTCACAATTGATGCATGGTTTGAAATTGGCTGAGATCGAAGTTAACCGTAAAATGCTTGCTGACTTGGCTGTTAACGATGCAGCAGCTTTCACAGCTCTTGCAGATGCAGCTAAAGCAAAACTTGGTAAATAATATTTATAAGGCTGAGGAGTTTTCCTCAGTCTTTTTTTCTTGCTGATTTCATGCTATAATGAAAATAATCGTAACCGATATGAGGAGAGATGGAGGATACAAAGGTGACACACAATCGACTAGCATGGGATGAATATTTTGCAGCACAGGCCTTACTGATTTCGAATCGAGCGACATGTAATCGAGCGAAAGTAGGTGCTGTTCTGGTTAAGGATAATAAGGTCATTGCAACAGGGTATAATGGATCCGTTTCTGGGACAGATCATTGTCTAGAGGATGGCTGTCTTATGGTCGAGGGACACTGTGTCCGGACGATTCATGCGGAAGTCAATGCGATTTTGCAAGGAGCTGAACGTGGAATTCCTAAAGGCTTTACAGCTTATGTGACGCATTTTCCTTGTCTCAATTGTACCAAGCAGTTGCTTCAAGTCGGTTGCAAGCGAGTGGTATACATTCATCAGTACCGCATCGATGAATATGCCGAATACCTCTACCGCGAAAAAGAAGTAGAACTGGTTCATCTGCCGATTGAAGAAGTCAAAAAGGCTATTGCAGAGGCTGATTTTATTTAGGGAAGGCTTCCAGTCTATTTCATGATATGTTAGCAATCTAACTGGAAACCTGTCCAAATTAATGTTTAAGAGATAGCATTGAATAGATGGCTATCATGAAAAGAATGATGGAATCAAGAATAATGGTGTTAACGGAAAAACATAAAAATATAAGAAAGTTAGGAGAAAGTGATGACAAACCAAGAGAAACATCTTGAGGAAAATAAAGAACATAGTAAGATCAGTGAAGATTATCCCAATTTTGTATCTGTTCAGAATTCTCCAAAAGAAAATAGCTTACATTCTATTCTTCTTTCAGCGACATTTTACTTATCCATTATCTATCTTGTAATGTTTGTCTGTTACTTTGCACCTTGGGGTGATGGTTGGGGATTTGTCGTTTTGATTTTCCTTGGTCCAAACTTATTAAGTCTTGCGATTGGAGCCTTTCTAATTCGACTAGGGATGAAGAAGGGGAATAAAAGCCTTCTCTATGCGAGTATTGGACTCTATCTGCTGTCTATCATCTTGGCTTTTGATCCGGACTGGGAAATATTTCGAATTGCTCCCTTATGTTTAGGTATTTTGGATTTAATCGGAACACTCCTGGTTAAAGAAGTGAAAAGCTCTTAATTAAAAAATGGATATGGTCAACTCTACTCAATAAAAAATATTCGGGTCGATTAAAGCCCTAGTTAAATCAGTTCTTCCGCTCTATTTTTAAGCGCTATTATTTGAAAGAATAACTAAAAATGTTTGGAGAAAGTTATGACAGATCAACAAAAAAATCCTGAAGTAGATAAAGAAAATGAAGCATATGCTTCAGATGAAAGTCTTTTTCCGAACAATGAAATGAAGCCAGAGAAGAGAATTGGAAATTCTGTAATCCTTTCTATTGCTTTGTTTTTGGCCATTGTTTATATAGTTTTACTTTTATTAGGTCTCTTTTCAATGGGAGCGTGGGCTGGTGGCTTTTTGTACTTTTTGGGAATCCATATGATTAGCTTTGTGATAGCAACCATCCTGCTTTGGAATGGAATAGTGAATGCCAATAAAGCAACTCTTTATATGGCAGTAGCTATTTATGTTTTTTCATTTATTGCTGCGGGTGATCCGGATTGGGTGATTAATCATATACCACCGTTTGTGGTAGGAGTGCTGGTATTGATTGGAACTGTATTGTTAAAAAATGGAGACTGATGATAGGAGGTAGGGTGTTCAATCCTATCTTTTTTATTTATTTATTTATTTAGTACTGATAACGCAATAGGAAAACGGTTACAAATTGTGTTATAATTTAAATAAATGAATCGTTAAATACTTTTCTTAGAAAGCGGAGGAGAATCTATGTCTAGAAAAAAATGGTATGGTATACTGCTAATTCTTGAAGCAATTCTTTATCTTGTTTCTTATGGTAGTAGTATAGTAGTGAACTATAGTTCCCAAAGTTTAAATGAAAATACACCACTGTTCACTGTCTCTAGTATTTTTTCTATATGGAATGGAATGATTATTTGCTGGGTAATTTGGAGAATCATGAATCAGCGTTTAAATGTTGAAGGATTGATAGCTGCTCTTCTCCTCTCAATTACCCAACTACTGATGTTTTTTTTACCACCTTTCTCCCCAACAAATCTGATGAACATTTCCTTTGTGCTAAATATCATTTGTTTAATATGGATTTGCCTGCTTATAAAGAATGTAGAAATGAGGGAGCTTTTAAACAATTGGAAAAGTAAAGATGGTTGGAAATCATCGATAGCTTATTTAGTACTATTTGTTTCCTCTACAAATATTTCTCCACTATTTATATTGATTGGTATGGATAGAACGAGTGACATTTACGCTTTTACACTGCGATACACTGTAATGGAGTTAATGTTTCTACTTCTGATTAATGTTATGATCACAAGTACAAGTGATAAACTTCAGAAAGTATTTTCTCTTTTGATAATTTTATCTTCTCTTGTTGAGATAGGTGTAGTATACTCTTTCATCTCTCGTATAAGCTTCTACGGTCTCTTTTATCTTCTCTTATCGATTTATATTGTTTGTCGTGTTTTTGGTTTGTTTGATAAAGTTGCAGCTAGCTGGGAGTCCAAGGTGAAAGTACAAGATCTATCATCTATTGAAACTAAACCAGAGATGGCGTACTCTCAAGTAGAAGGAGACATAGATGTAAACGATCAGTTGAATGCTGAGATACGATCAAACAATGATAAAGAAAATTCGCCAAAAAGAATTATTTTTCAGTCGTCTTGGTTATGGAGCGCCCTTATAATAGCAGTCTGTCACCTTGGTATTATGATTTTTCCTTTATTTTTAGGAAACCCCATGTATCTACTGATCTTATATATTGGTGCCATCCATTATATTTGTTTTATGATTGCGACTATATTACTTTTCATTGGTATGAGAAAAGGAAGTAAAGGACTCCTAAATGTGGCAGCTATCTTATTTGTTATTTCCATTATAGGTACGCTAGATCCTTATTGGACAGGTCCAAATATTTTATCCTTTATTCTGGGAGTCTTGGTATTTATTGGAACTATATTATTTAAAAATGAAGACTGATTAAAGTAGATAGGGGTGAAAATTTTTAAAGAACTGTTATCATTTAAGTAGGTGGTAGGTTTTCGAGTACCCATTGGTACGCGGACGCCTACCATTTTTGAAGATAAAAAAAGCACCGTGTGAGGGTGCTAGATCTTGCCTGCTGAACTCGTCAATTGATAGATACCCTACGGGGTATTTTTGTGAACTTTTTAGGAACTTTGAGGACTGTTTAAGTCAGTTTAACTGGGTAGTGCATAGACTGAAAAAGCTGATTTAATGGGCTTTTTGAAAAACCATTTTCCATATCATATGTAATGTGTTATAATGAAGTGTTATATGGTCCCGATAAGGTGGTAGAAATCTTCTATCAGTACTTTGTAACTCTATAACAATATTTTTTTAAGGGGGGACATTTTTATGTCAGAACGTAAACTTTTCACGTCTGAATCAGTATCTGAGGGGCATCCAGATAAGATTGCAGACCAAATTTCAGATGCTATTTTAGATGCTATTTTAGAGCAAGATCCAGAATCACACGTTGCGGCTGAAACAGCTGTTTATACAGGTTCAGTCCATGTTTTTGGTGAAATTTCAACAAATGCATATGTCGATATTAACCGTGTTGTTCGCGATACGATTGCAGAAATTGGCTATACCAATACAGAATATGGTTTCTCTGCTGAAACTGTTGGAGTACACCCATCATTGGTGGAACAATCTCCTGATATCGCTCAAGGGGTAAACGAAGCCCTAGAAGTACGTGGGAATGCGGATCAAGATCCACTCGATTTGATCGGTGCAGGAGACCAAGGTCTCATGTTTGGTTTTGCGGTGGATGAAACAGAAGAACTCATGCCATTGCCAATTTCACTCAGCCATAAGTTGGTTCGTCGCTTGGCAGAATTGCGTAAGTCAGGTGAAATCAGCTATCTTCGTCCAGATGCGAAATCGCAGGTCACTGTTGAGTACGATGAAAACGACCGCCCAGTGCGCGTGGATACGGTTGTTATTTCAACCCAACACGATCCAGATGTCAGCAATGAACAAATCCACGAAGATGTGATTAACAAGGTCATTAAAGAAGTGATTCCAGCTTCTTACCTAGATGATGAGACTAAATTCTTCATCAACCCAACTGGCCGCTTTGTTATTGGTGGACCTCAAGGGGACTCAGGATTGACAGGTCGTAAGATCATCGTCGATACCTATGGTGGTTATTCACGTCACGGTGGTGGTGCCTTCTCTGGTAAGGATGCAACCAAGGTGGACCGTTCGGCTTCTTATGCAGCTCGTTACATTGCTAAAAACATCGTAGCGGCAGGTCTTGCTAAGAAGGCAGAAGTGCAATTGGCTTATGCGATCGGGGTGGCACACCCGGTATCTGTTCGTATCGATACTTTCGGTACAAGTACTGTTGCTGAGAGCAAATTAGAAGCAGCAGCGCGTGAGATCTTTGATCTTCGCCCTGCAGGGATTATCCAAATGCTGGACCTCAAACGTCCAATCTACCGTCAAACAGCAGCATACGGTCATATGGGACGGACAGATATCGATCTTCCATGGGAACGTTTGGACAAGGTAGAAGCTTTGAAAGATGCTGTAAAATAATTCGTTGAAATGGAAAAGTTAGGGTCAAGTTGATCCTAGCTTTTTTTCGTTTTGAAAATTCCTACAGATGGAAAAATAGGTCGATCTGTGGTATAATAGATGCAGTATTTTGAATACGTTGTCCCTTTTATTTCCGTTACAAAAAACGATAGTAAAAGGAAAAAGACTTGAAAGAGCTAATAAATTATTAAGATGAAAAAAATTGTAATAAATGGTGGTCACCCTCTAAAAGGAGAGGTGACCATTAGTGGTGCAAAAAATAGTGTAGTAGCCCTGATTCCGGCGACCATTCTGGCGGATGATATCGTGACCCTTGATGGGGTACCGGATATCTCTGACGTGGCGAGTCTGATTGAAATCATGACCATCATGGGGGCTAAGATCGAGCGCAAAGAAGACAGTTTGATCATTGATCCACGTGGGGTGAAGAATATGCCTATGCCATTTGGAAAGATCAATAGCTTGCGAGCTTCCTATTATTTCTATGGTAGCTTGTTAGGACGTTATGGTCAAGCAACTGTTGGACTACCTGGAGGGTGTGACCTTGGACCACGTCCGATCGATTTGCATTTGAAGGCCTTTGAAGCAATGGGAGCCGCTATGACCATGGATGGCTCTAGTATGAAACTTGCGACTGATGGCAAGCCTCTTCAAGGAGCAAACATCTACATGGATACTGTTAGTGTCGGTGCAACGATCAATACGATTTTGGCAGCGGTCAAGGCTGAAGGTCGGACAGTGATCGAAAATGCTGCGCGGGAACCTGAGATTATCGATGTGGTAACCTTGCTCAACAACATGGGAGCCCATATTCGGGGAGCAGGTACGGATATCATAATCATTGATGGTGTTCCACAATTGCATGGAACTAGACATCAGGTGATTCCAGATCGCATCGAAGCTGGAACCTATATTGCCCTTGCAGCTGCTATTGGAGAAGGTATCCAGATCAATAATGTCCTGTATGAGCATTTGGAGAGCTATATTGCCAAGTTAGAGGAAATGGGTGTGCGCATGACCATTTCTGAAGATAGCATCTTTGTAGAAAAGCAGACGGGCTTGAAGGCGATCCAGATTAAAACGTCTCCTTATCCTGGTTTTGCGACTGATTTGCAACAACCGATCACACCTTTGCTCTTAACGGCTGCAGGACGTGGGCGCATTGTTGATACGATTTATGAAAAACGGGTCAACCATGTGCCAGAATTGGCTAAAATGGGAGCCACCATTTCGACCTTAAACGACCACATTATCTATGAAGGGCCAAATCAATTGACAGGATCCAGTGTGAAAGCGACGGATCTTCGAGCTGGTGCGGCTTTAGTGATCGCCGGTCTCATGGCTTCTGGAACAACAGAAATTACAAATGTGGAATACATCCTTCGCGGGTATTCAGATATTATTCATAAATTGACCCAACTTGGAGCAGACATCCAGTTGGTAGAGGAATAGTGACAGAACTAGGGATCTGATAGTGGCGGCTGGATACACGAACAATGGAGTTTGAAATGAATATTTGGACGCACTTAGCTGCCTATTCACTAATTGAAACACAAAGGTTGTATTTACGACCTTTTCTCTTTGAGGATGCGGAAGATTTTTATAAGATTGCTTCGAATCCTGATAACCTACAATTTATCTTTCCTGCACAAGCCGATCTTTCTGAAACTCAATATGTACTAGCCAACTATTTCATGAAAAATCCTTTGGGGGTTTGGGCGATCTGTGATCAGGAAACCAATCAGATGATCGGTTCGATCAAGTTTGAAAAGTTGGATGAAATCAAGGGTGAGGCTGAGTTAGGCTACTTTTTACGCAAAGATTTTTGGGGAAAGGGTCTGATGACAGAAGCGGTCAAAGAGTTGGTCTATCTATCATTTGAGAAATTTCAACTGAAGGAGCTTAAGATTGTCACCCATGTTGAAAATGCAGGGAGTCAAAAGGTCGCTTTGAAGGCTGGTTTTCGTCTCTTTCGTCAATTCAAAGGGAGTGACCGCTATACGCGTAAAATGCGCGATTATTATGATTTCCGCCTAGGTAGAGGGGACTTCTATGAGTAAACACCAAGAGATTTTAGACTATCTCGAAAAATTACCGATTGGAAAACGGGTCAGTGTCCGCAGTATCTCCAATTTTTTGAATGTCAGTGATGGGACGGCCTATCGTGCCATTAAAGAAGCTGAAAATCAAGGAATTGTCGAAACGCGTCCTAGAAGCGGGACCATCCGTGTCAAATCGCAAAAAGCTGTACTAGAGCATTTGACCTATCGGGAAATTTTAGAAATCACCGGCTCTGAAATATTAGCAGGTGAAGAGGGACTCGAAAAAGAATTTAATAAATTTTACATCGGTGCCATGACGGAAAAGCACGTCCTAGACTATGTGTCTGAAGGGGGACTTTTGATCGTGGGTGACCGCACTAGCATCCAACGATTGGCTCTTAAGCATGACAATGCGGTCTTAGTGACAGGTGGCTTTGAAGTGAGTGAGGATGTGATTGATCTGGCCAATCAGGTACAAATCCCAGTCATCCGAACTTCACACGATACCTATACCGTCGCGACTATGATCAATAAGGCCTTGTCTAATATGCAGATCAAGACGGATATCTTGACAGTCGAGCAGGTCTATCGGCCCTTCCATGAGTACGGCTATCTTTCTGAGACGGATACGGTCCGGGATTATTTAGATTTGGTTCGAAAGAATCGCTTTAGTCGTTTTCCGGTTGTCAATCAGCACCAGATGGTAGTGGGCGTCGTAACCATGAGAGATGCTGGAGATAAGGCGCCTCAGACGACCCTTGATAAGGTGATGTCACGGACCATTTTTACCACTAATTTGTCCACCAGCATTGCGACGATTAGCCAACGGATGATCGCTGAAGATTATGAAATGATTCCTGTTGTTCGTAATAACCAGACCTTGCTGGGTGTTATTACGCGTCGGGATGTCATGGATCGGATTAGCAAGGTGCAGTTTTCGAGCTTACCAACCTTTAGTGAGCAAATTGGTCAAAAGATTCAAACAGAGAACGACCATTACCAATTCACAGTGGAGCCAAGTATGCTGGAGAAAAGCGGTGTTTTGGCCAATGGAGTCATGATCGAAGTGCTGATGAAGGTTATTCGCAAGATGATGCAACACAGTGGGCGTAGCTTGATTGTCGAACAGTTGATCATCAATTTTTTACAGGCTGTGCAGGTGGATGATGTGATCCGCATTGAACCACAGCTTGTTCGGCGAACCAGACGTTCGGCTTTGGTTGATTTTAGCTTGTATTTAGATCTGCAGCTAGTCGCGAAAGCAACCATTACGATTAAGATTAATTAAACAAAAGAAATGAGGAGACAATGATTACATTAAAATCACAACGTGAAATTGAAGCCATGGATCGTGCAGGAGATTTCCTTGCCAGCATCCATATTGGATTACGTGACCTGATCAAGCCAGGGCTTGACCTATGGGAAGTTGAAGAATATGTCCGTCGTCGCTGTAAAGAAGCCAATGTCTTGCCGCTTCAGATCGGTGTAGAAGGTAGTCTCATGGACTATCCTTATGCGACTTGCTGTGGTTTGAATGACGAAGTAGCCCATGCTTTTCCACGTCACGTCATTCTCAAAGATGGGGATCTCCTCAAGGTAGACATGGTCTTGTCAGAACCACTGGATAAATCTGTTTTGGATGTATCGAAATTAGATTTTGACAATGTGGCGCAAATGAAGAAATACACTGAGTCATACAGTGGTGGCTTGGCGGACTCTTGCTGGGCTTATGCGGTTGGCAATGTTTCCCAAGAAGTCAAAGATTTGATGGACGTGACCAAAGAATGTCTCTATAAGGGAATTGAGAAAGCGGTCGTTGGCAATCGCTTGGGAGATATTGGTGCAGCGATTCAAGAGTATGCGGAAAGCAAGGGCTATGGCGTGGTGCGTGACTTGGTAGGACACGGTGTTGGGCCTACCATGCATGAAGAACCAATGGTCCCACATTATGGTCGTGCTGGACGTGGTCTTCGCTTACGTGAAGGGATGGTCTTGACGATTGAGCCAATGATTAATACCGGTACTTGGGAGATTGATACAGATATGGAAACTGGTTGGGCCCATAAGACCCTTGACGGTGGCCTTTCTTGTCAATACGAGCATCAATTTGTGATTACAAAAGATGGTCCAGTGATCTTGACTAGTCAAGGTGAAGAAGGAACATACTAAAAAATAGAGAGGAAAGAATGGAGCTGAAGGCAAGTGTCTGGTTTCGCTCTTTGCTCTTTTTTAGTAAAATGGGGAGGTGACGAATGAAAAAGGTCCTACAAAAAATACTGGGACAGCCATTTATAAAGGGCTTCGTGCGGTTTTATCAGAGTGCAGAGTCTGATATCACTAGCATTGCGGTGGCCTATTATTTGCTGATCTCCATTTTTCCATTGATGCTGATTGCAGCCAATATTTTACCCTACTTTCATATTCGTCCCACTCAGATTCTTTTAAGCTTACAGAAAGTTTTGCCAGCCTCCTTATATCGAATAGTGGCACAGATGATTTCGAGTGTGTTGACCAAACCTTCGACAGGCTTACTGAGTTTCTCGATTATTTCTGCTTTGTGGATCTTCTCTCAGAGCATTGCCTACCTCCAAAAAGCCTATAACAAGAGTTATGGGGTGGAAAAGGAGCGTGGTATTATCTGGGGGCGACTCTTTAGCTTTCTGATCAGTTTTGCCTTGCAGGGTTTGTTTGGACTCTCGCTGATCCTTTCCATGTTTGGGAAAATGATCGTTCGCTATCTCTATCAGACTTTTTCGTTTGATCGGACGATTTATGTGCGCTTACTGAATTTGACAGAGCCAACCATCTACCTCTTACTCTTTGTTAGTCTGGTCTTGCTCTATTACACCCTTCCAAATGTCAAAATTCCAAAATTTAGATATGTATTGCCAGGGGCGACCTTTGTTGTTGCTGTCCTGTATGCGATCTTAAATATCTTTTGGAAATATGTGGATCGCTATGTGAGTCATTTCTTAGATGCCCGTTTCTTTGGTTCGGTCGTCCTAGCGGTCATTATGTTCTGGTTCATCTTGGTGGCAAAAATCATGATTATTGGTTGTATTTTAAACGCCAGTATCCAATTTGCCAGAGAAGACAAGTTCCAAACGCGCAGTGGAGAAATTGTCTCTAAGTTAAAATCAGAAGAAGTGGACTTTCGACATAGAGAAGTTTCACAAAAATTAAAGCGTCGGTTACGCTTGATAAAAAAAGAAAAAACGGAATAAGGGAGAGTGGGACAGAAATCGGTAATTCGTTAGAATTCGATTTCGTCGTCCCACCTCCGCACAGTTGAGTAGGGCTGTAAAAGCTGATGGGATCAGCGTAGTAGAGCCCACTCAACCACTGCGTCTTGCTCGACAATTCAAAAATAATTGAGAGGCTAGGACTTTTGTCCCAGCCTCTTTTTTTCTTATTTATTTTTATTGCATTTGCAACAAAAATATGTTATGCTACTGTTAATAGGAAAGGAGGAGTGAGATGAGTATTTTGCGTGAGATCGGCATCATTGCGCGAGCTCTGGATTCTATAGCAAATATTGAATTTCGAGATTTGGATTTGGCGCGTGGTCAATACCTCTACCTGGTGCGAATTGCGGAGCAACCTGGAATTATTCAGGAAGAACTCTCTGAGCTCTTAAAAGTAGATCGCTCAACTGTTGCCCGATCCGTAAAAAGACTAGAAGAACGAGGAATGATTCAACAGCGCCCAAAGGGTGAAAACCTTAAAACAAAGGAATGGGAATTAACTGAAAAAGGTAAGCAGATTTACCCCTTCATTTTAGGGGAGCATCTTTACTCTGAGACAACTGCCTTAAAAGGATTTTCCAAAGAAGAAGTCGCACAGTTAGAAGAGTATCTGATCCGAGTTCGTGAGAATATCACCTTGGATTGGGAACTAGTCAAAAAAGGTCAAAAAAGAAATTATAGTGAGGTAAAGCAATGAAAGTGACAGTCGATCAAGCATTTTGGGATTTATTTCCAACAGCTAGAATTACAGTAATGTCCTTGTATGGTATTGATAATACAGTAGATGAAGCCAAGGATCCTTATTTCAAAGAATTATTGGACAAGGGTGCCAAGCGAGCATGGGAATTTATCGATGAAGAAAACTATACCCAGAGTGAGTTCGTTCAAGAGTGGCGCCAAGCTTTTAGCAAGTTTAAAACAAAAAAAGGAGCCCGATCTTCAATCGAAGCACTCTTAAAACGGGTTCACCAGGGACGTGAATTCTATCCGATTAATCCTTTGGTGGATCTTTACAATAGCGTGTCGATGGCTTATGCCCTTCCTTGTGGGGGAGAAGATATGGATAAATTGGTGGGTGGCCTCTCTCTAGGTCAAGCGAAAGGAGGCGAACCTTTCTTTCCATTAGGAGCTGACGAAGATGCGCCAGCTTTGGAAGGGGAGATCATCTACTACGACCAAGAAGGCGCCGTTTGCCGTTGTTTGAATTGGCGTGAGGCTCAAAGAACCATGCTAACTGAAGATACCAAGGACGCTATTTTGGTCATTGAAGCCATCAACGAGGAGCAGGCCAAACGAGCCCAAACAGCCATGCAGGAATTGAAAGATCTAGCCAAGGATTATTTTGGGGTTGAAGGCACCATCTATCAATTAAGTGCAGAGCATGCAAGTATAGAAGTTTAAAAGAATAAAGCTTGAAACAATCGTTTCAAGCCTTATTTTTGTTTTTAAAGACAAAGAGTTTACTAAAGACGTAATTGAGGACCACAATGGCCACTTGTGCAAAGAGGGTTTCAATCAGATTGATTTGACTCTTGTTATTGTTGACAAATTGCCCGATAATTCCTGGGAATTGCTTGACAAAAATCTCAGTCAAGGCCATATCTAGAATAAAGGTCCCAGAGCGCGCAATTGCAAATCGAATCAAGCGCTGAAACCAGCCCTTTCTTTCTTGTTTAAAGACAATGGTATCGTTGGTCGCAAAGGCAAAGAGGATCCCAGCGATGTTTCCAATCGCGGTCGCTAATCGTTCATCACGAGACACTTGATAGATGAAGAGGCGGGTTCCGACGGAAACAATGGTTGTGGCAACCCCAAAAAAGAGATAGGATAAAATTTCATTATCAAAAAATTTTTTAATTAGTGTTTTCATAAATTCAGTCTACCATAAAACCTCAAAATATGCTATACTTGAAAGGTTGAAGAAATCAAACCTTCAACCCTTGGTGCTTAAGATCCTTTCGCCAAGCATATTACACGCGGGAAAACCGCTAAAGGAGAATAAATGAAACAGTTAACTGCTCGTGATATGGCACAAATTGCCATTGTTGCTGCGATTTATATCGTATTGACCATTACCCCACCTCTCAACGCTATGGCCTACTATGGCTATCAATTCCGTGTTTCGGAAATGATGAATTTCTTAGCTTTTTACAATAAGAAGTACTTGATTGCGGTGACGCTTGGTTGTATGATTGCTAACTTATTTAGTTTTGGATGGATCGATGTCTTTGTCGGTGGAGGTTCAACCTTTGTCTTCTTAGGACTTGGACTCATTTTATTTGGTCGATTCAAAAACAAGTTCTTGTTTGACGGTCTTATTCGCTTGGACCATTTCTTGTTTGCGATTTTCTTTTCCATCTCCATGTTTACGATTGCCTTGGAACTTTATTACCTTCAAGGCCAACCATTCTTCTATAACTGGTTGACCATGGGATTGGGTGAATTTGCATCCTTGATTTTTGGAGCGATTGTGATCAATCAACTTTCTAAACGGATCGATTTTACAAAATAAGAAAAGGGAGCTTTGGCTCCTTTTTTTCATGCTAAGAATGCAGTAAATTCAAGGCTAAATTAAGATTTTATGATAAAATAAGAACATGAAAACCAGAATGAAAGAATTAGTGGAATTACTCAATCGTTATGCTTACGAGTATTACACAAAAGACGCTCCATCTGTTTCAGATAGTGAATATGATCAATTATATCGGGAGTTGGTGGAACTAGAAACCGCTCATCCTGATGAGATCTTACCAGAGAGTCCAACTCACCGTGTAGGTGGGGTGGTTTTAAAAGGCTTTACCAAATACCAGCACCAGTATCCCCTTTATAGTTTGCAGGATGCTTTTTCGCGTGAAGAATTAGAAGTCTTTGATCAGCGTGTCCGTAAGGAATTTCCTTCCATCAGCTATGTATGTGAGCTGAAGATCGATGGCTTGTCCATTTCCCTCACCTATGAAAATGGTGTCCTCGTAACGGGCGCAACACGTGGAGATGGTTCTGTCGGTGAGGATATTACAGAGAACCTCAAACGGGTCAAGGACATTCCTTTGGTGTTACCAGAGCCAGTGAACATTACAGTTCGAGGCGAGTGCTACATGCCACGGGCTTCCTTTGATCGGGTCAATCAGATCCGTCAAGAAAACGGCGAGCCGGAGTTTGCTAATCCGCGGAATGCTGCTGCAGGAACACTTCGCCAATTGGATACGAAAATCGTGGCCAAGCGAAATCTCGCGACCTTCTTGTATCAAGAAGTGAGTCCGACGGATCAAAGCAGTCAGGAAGGCGTGCTTGAGAAATTAGCCCGCTTAGGCTTTGTCGTGAACCAAGAGCGAGTGTTGGCTGAGGATATGGAGCAAATCTGGGACTTTATCCAAAAAGTAGCTCAGCTTCGGGAGGATCTTCCCTACGACATCGATGGGATCGTCATCAAGGTCAATGACCTAGCTGTTCAAGAAGAACTAGGCTTTACCGTAAAAGCTCCTAAATGGGCTGTCGCCTATAAGTTTCCAGCTGAAGAAAAAGAAGCAAAAATTTTATCAGTCGATTGGACGGTTGGACGGACCGGAGTCGTGACGCCAACTGCTAATCTAACTCCAGTCCAGCTAGCCGGAACCACTGTTAGTCGGGCAACCTTGCACAATGTGGACTATATTGCTGAAAAAGACATTCATCAGGATGATACCGTCATTGTCTACAAGGCGGGTGATATCATTCCAGCGGTCTTGCGTGTTGTCAAAGATAAGCGAGTCTCTGATCAAGCATTAGCCATTCCAACTCATTGTCCGAGCTGCCAGAGTGAGTTGCTTCATTTTGAGGATGAGGTGGCCCTTCGCTGTATCAATCCGCTCTGTCCAGCACAGATTAAGGAAGGATTGAACCACTTTGCCAGTCGGGATGCTATGAATATCACAGGCTTGGGTCCAGCTGTTGTAGAGAAACTCTTCGCAGCTCAGTTGGTAGAGGATGTAGCTGGGATCTATCGTCTGACAGTTGAGGACCTATTGACCTTGGAAGGCTTTAAAGAAAAATCTGCTGAAAAACTCTATGAAGCCATTCAAGCTTCAAAAGAAAATTCAGCTGAGAAATTACTCTTTGGTTTGGGGATCCGCCATGTCGGTAGCAAGGTTAGTCAAATCTTGCTCCAAGAATTCCATGACCTCGATCAATTGGCTACAACTGATCCAGAACGAATTGCCAGCATTGACAGTCTCGGTATGGTCGTGGCTGAAAGCCTCAAGCGTTATTTCGCACAAGAAGGATCCAAGCGCCTATTGCAAGAGCTTAAAGAAGCTGGTGTCAATATGGCTTATCTTGGTGAAAAAGTCGCTGCTGATGCGGCCCTATCAGGAATGACAGTCGTTTTGACTGGGAAGCTAGAGCGACTCACGCGTTCAGAAGCCAAGGCAAAATTAGAAAGTCTGGGCGCTAAGGTAACTGGATCGGTTTCCAAAAAAACAGATTTAGTTGTTGCAGGCAGTGACGCTGGTAGCAAATTAACCAAAGCACAAGAATTAGGAATCCAGGTAGAAGATGAGGCCTGGCTTGAAAGTTTATAGAGGATCTTTATGGTAGAACGAATCAAAAAAGCCCGTTTAATTTATAATCCGACCTCTGGGCAAGAAATTATCAAGAAAAATATTGCGGAAGTCTTGGACGTACTCGAAGATGTGGGCTATGAAACTAGCGCTTATCAAACGACTCCAGAACCATTTTCTGCCCAAAATGAAGCAGAAAGAGCCGCTAAGGCAGGCTTTGATTTAATCATTGCTGCTGGTGGAGATGGTACGATTAACGAAGTGGTCAATGGGGTTGCAGGTCTGGAAAATCGTCCGCAGATGGCCTTTATCCCGACCGGTACCACCAATGACTATGCACGTGCCTTGAAGATCCCGATGGGCGATCCTGTGGCAGCTGCCCGCATTATTGAAAAAAATCAAACCATTCAGATGGATATTGGTCGTGCCTATGGCAGTAAGTATTTCATCAACATTGCTGCAGCAGGAACCATGACAGAATTGACCTTCAGTGTTCCAAGTAGTGTTAAATCTCGCTTGGGTTACTTTGCCTATGTGGCAGAAGCTGCTAAAATGTTGCCACGAAACAAGGCTCGTAAGGTGCGGATTGAGCACGACAATGGTGTCTTTGAAGGGCCAGCGTCTATGATTTTTGTGGCTTTGACCAACTCGATTGCTGGTTTTGAAAGTGTTGCGCCAGATGCTAAGCTTGATGATGGGAACTTTACCTTGATTATCGTAAAAACTGCTAAGCTCTTTAACATGTTGTCCTTGATGATTCAGGCCATTAATGGAGGCAAGCATGTGCACGATGAAAATGTAGAATATCTCAAGACCAAGAAGTTGACGATCGAAATGTTAGGGAAAAATGCTCAACCATTCCGCATCAATCTAGATGGGGAATACGGAGGAGATACTCCAGTTGAATTGGAAGTCTTCCATAACCACTTGGAATTCTTTGCAAATATTGATGAAATCAACAACGATGCTTTGGTTCACCCATCTGAAGAATAAAAACAAATAGTTGGAGTCCATTACGTGTTTTACAAGCGGATGGTTCCTTCGGTATTAAATTGGAAATAGGAAAATGTTATGCGACAATACCATGTAAAGCTTCATTTTCATAAGCAAAAAGGAAATTATTTTGCCTATGATATGTGGCAGTGGCAGGATCAAGTAGAAGGAAAATCAGTCTCTTTCTCCAAGTTGGATTATTTTGGAGTAGAGGGAAATCTGGTATACGAGAGTGAGGATGCCTTGAACCGAGGACATGTCTTGGTTAAAGAAGGGGATTGGCTTACTAAAACCCGTGATTTTGAAATCGAACTCTTACCAGAAGGGCATGTTCGAGAAGTATGGATTCTCGATGGAGACGATACAGTCTATTATTCTTTGCAAGCTGCTTTGACGAGTCATGCATACAGCCATCGTCAGCCTCATGCCTACGATATGGCAATGCGCCCTAGAGAGTTTGATGCTAAATGGGCGTATCAAGGATGGCTCGGTCATCGGGAGGAAGAAGGAGAGCATTGCTTTAAACTGTGGGCTCCTACTGCTAAGAAAGTTGAATTGTTGCTCTATCAATCAACAGAATTGGATGCGCCTATTTGGAAAACTATTCCGATGATGCGTGGCAAACAAGAGTCTAGCTACCACCCAGAAAATACCCATGGTGTTTGGATTTTAGATTTTCTTGGAAATTTAAGTGGCATGGCTTATCAATATCGTGTCCATTTTGAACACCATACTCAAGTGACGCGCGATCCTTATAGTATTGCAACGACAGCGGACGGGATGCGCTCTGCCATTCTTTCAAGAGCAGATCGTCAGTTTGATTGGGGTCCTAAAAAAAGTGCCGATGCGACTCCTTGGCGCTTGGATAACCCTTGTCAAGCAGTGATTTATGAGATGCACCTTCGAGATTTGACCAAGTCACCGACTTCAGGTGTGGACGAGTCTTTACGTGGAACCTATCTGGGGGCTTGCCAAGAAGGAACCGTCAATAGCCATGGTGATGCAACTGCCTTTGATTATATCCGTCAGTTAGGGGTCAATGTCGTGCAACTGCAGCCCATCTCTGATCGCTTTAAACAGTACGACGATGAAGGCCAGGTGACCTACAATTGGGGCTACGACGTTCAGAATTATTCTGCACCAGAAACTAGCTTTTCAACGGATCCATCCAATCCGAAACAAACCATGAAAGAGCTCAAAACCATGATCCGGGCTTATCATGAGGCAGGAATTTCTGTGGTCTTGGATGTGGTCTACAATCATATCTATTCGACCGAGCATGGTCCTTTCCAAAATACAGTACCCGATTATTATTACCGGATGGAGCCAGATGGTCGCTTCCAAAATGGGACAGGTGTTGGGAATGAAACAGCTAGTGAGCATGAAATGTACCGCAAGTACATGATTGATTCCCTCACGCATTGGGTCAAAGAGTACCAGATCGATGGTTTCCGCTTTGATTTGATGGGTATTCATGATGTAAGGACCATGAATGCTATTCGGGAAGCAATGGATGTTCTGGATCCTCGCATTCTTCTTTACGGAGAAGGTTGGGATATGGGAACAGGTCTCGCAGCAGAGGACAAGGCTAAGAAAGACAATGCAGCGCAATTGCCACGAATTGGATTCTTCAATGATACGGAGCGCGATGCCATTAAAGGGGCTGAGGTTTATGGTTCCATCAAACGTGGCTTCGTCAGCCGAAAATCGACAGAGAATATCGTTGCGCGTGCTGTTTTAGGTAGTGCAGAACTTGGCAATTATTTAAGTCCGAATCAGGTCTTGAATTATGTGGAGGCTCATGATAATTATAATCTCTATGACTTGCTTCAGACCCTTCATCCGAATGAAGAAGTAGCAGGCTTGGTCAAGCGCTCAGAGTTGGCTACAGCCATGAATCTGCTCTTTCAGGGTATGACCTTCATGCAATTGGGTCAAGAGTTTATGCGGACCAAATTGGTGGCGACAGGTCCTGATGGGGAAATCACACCTTTGGATCGTGAACGGGCCATGAATTCCTACAATGCTCCAGATTTTGTGAATCAGGTCAACTGGGATCTGGTCAGTCAGAACAAGGAATCAATTGCCTATATCCGAAGCTTGATCGCCTTGAAGACAAGTCTTCCTGTCTTAGGACTTGAAAGCTATGATAAAGTCTACCAACAAGTCTTTATTCAATCTGCAACTGATACCAGTGGTCTTGTCATCTATGAACTAACAGGAGACAAGAAGTACTTGGTCATCTTCAACGCCAGCGGACTTCCTTACTACCTCCAAAATTCAAATAAATTGAAATTGATGGTTGGGAATAGTCGTCATAAACGACCATTCTACGTGGAGAATTTAACAGCTTCTGTTTTTGAAGTCCTAGACTAAGTTCTTTTTAAAGAAATCATAAAATCCCTGAGTTTTTAAACTCAGGGATTCTTTTTATTTAGAAGAACTGCTACTGGTCTCTGTTGAGGAAGAACTATCGTCTTCTGGGTGCAATTCTTTATAAGTTGGTGCCTTGAAGAGATCAACGGTAGACTGGTTGCCACGTTGGTTATAAAGGCTGGTTGATTTGTCACCTTTTTCCTTTTCAATCTTCTTCAATGCCTTGAAGGAATTGGTGTAGGAATAATCTTCTGGATTGACTTTTCCAAGATCATTGCCCTTGAAGAAGCGAAGGAGGTCACCGGTCTGGATGCTATCGCTAATCTTCAATTGCAGGTTAGCAGCTTCCCTGATCTTGTCCAGTTCTTCCTTGGTTTTTTCGTCTGGGTTCGTAATTTCCTCACCTGTTTTGGTGTAATAGGTCCGGCCACTATAGCTCGTATACTCTGGAGTTACAAAGTAGTTAGCAGAGCGGAAGGCGACGATTTGATCATGATCTGGTGAGAGCATATCTTGACCAACTTGGAGGAATTTGTTGGATTCAATACCTAGCAAATGTTCCAAGGTTGGGAGCATATCAATTTCGCCACCATAGGTATCAATGATGCCACCCTTATCCATACCTGGAATGACTACCATATAAGGTACTCGTTGCAACATGGCATTGTCATAGCTTGACCACGTTTCAGAGTTCTTACCAAGTAGAGGAGCAAGAGCTGGGTTACGAGAGTTTGAAATTCCGTAGTGGTCCCCATAAAGAACGATGATGGAATTTTTGTAAAGACCAGATTCTTTCAGGTAATCAAAGAAGGCTTTGATCGAAGAATCTAGGTAGTTAGCGGTCGCAAAGTAGCCATTGATGGTTTCGTCCTGTGTCTTAGCTAGAGGGAAGCCAAGATCATCTCCTGACAAGCTGGTCGTATAAGGATAGTGGTTGGAAACCGTAATGAACTTCGTATAGAAAGGTTGTTGCAATCTTTCTAGGTATTTGATGGAATCCTTGAGCATGTATTTGTCATTAAGACCATACTGGAAGGAATTGCTGCTGTTTTGTTTGGTGAAGTAGCTGGCATCAAAGAAGTAATTGTAGCCCCATTGTTTATAGGCGGTATTTCGATTCCAGAAACTTCCAGCATTCCCATGGAAAACAGCGCTCGAGTTGTAACCATTTTTTGAAAGAATAAATGGTGCAGCCTGTTGGGTATTGGTTCCACCATAGTTCACCATAAAGGAACCTTGGTTGAGTCCGAAGAGGCCTGTTTCAATCATGGTCTCAGCATCAGACGTTTTCCCTGCCTTGACTTGGTTAAAGACGTTTGAAAAGGCAAAGGTTTCTTTCGAGTGGTAAAGTGAATTTAAGAAAGGTGTTACTTCATATTCTTTATCATCTACTTTTAACTTGTAATCGATCAAGAATTGTTGGAAACTTTCCAAGTGAATGTAGATGACATTACGGCCTTTGGCCATTCCAAAGTACTCAGGATTAGGCTTGGCGTAATGCTGTTGGATATATTCTTCTACCGGTTTTAGATCTGCTTCGGAAGCTTTGGAACGTTCTTTGTTGGCAACATAGGTCTGATTAGCGCTATACCCCAGAAAGGCTGGTAAGCCTAGGGCACGAACGACATAGTAGTTTGAGAACCCACGAGTCAAGAGCTCAGGTCGATCAATTTCTGCGAGGAAAAGGTTGGCCGAAAAGAGCATGGCCGATAAAGAGGTAACCGCAAAACTAGCTCGTTTATTGAAGGGACGATTGTCCATTCGAATCCATTTCTTAAAGAAGAAGAAAGCGAGAATAGGGAAATCTAGAATGTAGATCACATCCCAAGGGCGGAACAATTCTAAAGCAGCAGCTCCGAGGCCGGCAGAAACCTTGCTGGAAGCCAACATGGTATTGACCGTTACGAAGTCTGTAAACTCTCGATAATAGATGGAATTGGAAATCAACCAAATAAATAAGAGAAGGTAGATCCCAAAGGCCAAACTATAAAAGAGCTTGGTTCGCTTGATATAGAGTGCTAGACCGATGAAGAGCAGACTGATCGGCAATGGGTTGATCACTGCTAGAAAAATCTGATAGGGTCCTTGAATGTCTAAGTTAAAATCAACTGAATAAGCCCACATGGTTTTGAACCAGTAGAGCAACAGAAGGGTCAAGACAAATCCTAGTCTGGTACTCATGAAATTGAGTATCGAATTCGTAATTTTTTTCACAAAATGTTACTTCCTTGTCTTATTTCCTAAAAATTTTCATATACAAGTATACCACAATTTTATGGAGAAAGAAAAAAATGACTGTAAAGGAGAGGAAAGAAATAGGAAAGATCCGGCATTTTATATCATTTGAAGCTAAATGATGAAAGCTAGGATAAAACGGTAAAAAAAGTTCCAGTAAATAAAGCCTCTCTTTGTGAAAACTGCAGACTTTTGCTATAATAGAGGGTATGAAAAAACTCACAGTCAGTCGCCAAGTCGCAACAAAAATCAAACAAGGACAATCCCTTCTTGAAAAGCAAGATTTTGACTCACTTCCTGCTTTGGATCAAGCGGTTCAATTGCTTTCAGGAGATGGACAATCCCTAGGAGTCGGATACTTATCTGAACAAAATAAAGGGATTGGATGGTTTGTTTCACAAGAGTTGGTCGCTTTTGATCAAGACTTTTTTAAAAAGCTTTTCAGTAAGGCCATACAATACCGTCGTTCTTATTATGCGGATGAAACGACGACCGCCTTTCGTCTTTTTAACCAAGAGGGAGATGGTTTTGGTGGCTTTACGGTTGACTTGTATGGTGAGTTTGTTGTCTTTTCTTGGTACAATCCCTTCGTATTTCAGATCAAGGAAACCATTCTAGCGGCCTTTCAAGAGGCTTTTCCAGAAGTTCGAGGCGGCTATGAAAAGATTCGCTTTAAAGGCTTGGACTATGAATCGGCTCATGTCTATGGAGAAGAAGCTCCGCAAGAATTTTTGATTCTTGAAAATGGGGTCTCTTACCAAGTCTTTCTCAATGATGGCTTGATGACGGGAATCTTTTTGGATCAGCATGAAGTTCGAGGTAGCTTAGTAGAGGGCTTAGCAGCTGGCAAGTCCTTGCTCAATATGTTCTCCTATACGGCGGCCTTTTCTGTTGCTGCGGCAATGGGTGGAGCAATTGAGACAACTTCGGTCGATCTGGCTAAGAGAAGTAGAGAATTATCAGAAGCGCATTTTGTGGCAAATGGCTTGGCGCTCGATGCCCATCGTTTTGTCGTGATGGATGTCTTTGACTATTACAAATATGCCAAACGCCATGACCTAAGCTATGATGTGATTGTGCTCGATCCACCTAGCTTTGCGCGGAATAAAAAACGGACATTTTCAGTCGCTAAAGATTACCATCGATTGGTCAGCGAGGCTCTTGAGATTTTAAATCCAGGTGGGACCTTGATTCTCAGTACCAATGCGGCAAATGTGACAAAAGAAAAATTTAAAAAACAAATCGAAAAGGGATTTCAAGGCCGTAAGCATCGCTATGTAGCGGAATACGGACTTCCGGGTGATTTTCGATGGAACAAGAAAGAAGAAAGTAGTAATTACTTAAAAGTATTTACGATTAGGGTGGATGTATGAAGTTAGTTGTTTCGATTATGCCTCGCTCCTTAGAAGAGGCGCAACAACTAGATAGTTCGCGTTACGAGGATGCAGATGTCATTGAGTGGCGTGCGGACTTTTTAGAAAAAAGCGAGATCTTAACCGTTGCTCCAGCAGTATTTGAAAAATTTGCTGGACGCGAGATTTTATTCACCTTGCGGACTCGAGCTGAAGGTGGAGAGATGGAGCTGACCAACGAGGAATATGTTGGAATCCTGAAAGATATTCAATCCATCTATCATCCAGATTATATCGATTTCGAGTTTTATAGTCACCGTGAAGTCTTTGAAGAAATGTTGGAGTTTTCAAATCTTGTGCTCAGCTACCACAATTTCCAAGAGACTCCGGAAAATATGATGGAGATCTTATCGGAATTGACCAGCTTTTCTCCAAAATTAGTCAAGGTATCCGTTATGGCCCACAATGAACAAGATGTCCTTGATTTGATGAATTATACGCGTGGTTTCAAGACGCTGAATCCTGAGCAAGAGTATGTAACGATTTCCATGGGTAAGGTCGGGAAGATTTCGCGCTTGACAGCTGATTTGACAGGTTCTTCCTGGTCTTATGCTAGAGTTGGAGAGGAAAGCGCCCCAGGTCAAATTCCTCTTGAAAATATGAGAAGAATTCGGGAGTTATTGAATGAAGATTGACGGATATACTCGGATGGCAGCGGTCATTGCCCATCCCATTCGTCATAGTATCTCTCCTTTCATCCATAATCTAGCCTATGAATTAACAGCGACCAATGCTGCTTATCTAGCTTGGGATATTGCTGAAGAAGACTTAGAAAGCACCATCAGCCAAATTCGTAAGTTGGATATGATTGGGGCCAATATCTCCATGCCCTACAAGCAGAAGGTCTTTCCTTATTTAGATGAAGTGGATGAGATGGCTCGAAAGATCGGCTCTGTCAATACTATCATTCACCGCAATGGTAAGCTTAAAGGCTATAATACGGATGGGATTGGTTTCTTTCGTAGTTTACCTCCTGCTTTCTCTATTAAGGGAAAAACAATGGTTCTCTTAGGTGCAGGTGGTGCAGCTTTAGCGATTATTACACAGGCCATTCATCTAGGAGTAAAACGTATCCTTGTCTTTGTGAGAGAGGAAAGATTGGTTCATTATCGTTCAATAGTTCAGTTGATTGAAGATGGCTTTGATTTCTTGATAGAATTGTATGCGATTGAGAAAGATGAAGATGTTCAAAGCTCCTTTAATCAAGCCGATCTCATCTTAAATGCGACTGGTGTAGGCATGGATAGTGAGTCTCTTCCGATACCGAGTCACTTGACCTTTCCCCCACAGGCCTTAATCGTAGAGATGGCCTACTATCCGGCAGTGACCCCCTTTCTGCAATTAGCAGTGAATCAAGGAAACCAGAGGGTAAATGGGCTGGGAATGCTCTTTTATCAAGCTGAAGCTGCCTTTGAATTAATGACTGGGAAAGTATTTCCTACAGAGTCTGTATGGGAAGCATTGACAACAGAATATCGCCAATTTGTATGTGACTAAGAGAGGGGTTTACCTTTTCCTATTGAAAAAGCTTTATGAGATTAGAACAAGACCTGATTTTTAAAAAAACAGTCTTGCTCTAGTCTCTTTTTCATTTTGATTGAGACATGTGCCCTATTTCATGATAAGATAGAATCAAAGAAAAACGTGAAGGAGATTCCTATGAACGTATCGGTACCTATTCCAGGACATTCCTATGATATTGTGATTGAAAGAGGTGGTCTCAACCAGGTTGGAGATTGGTTGCGCACTCTTTGGGGCGATAAAAAAGTCGCTATCATTTCCGATAACCGCGTGGCTAAGCTATATGCCTCTATCGTAGAGAAGAGCCTTGAGAAAGCTGGTTTTCAAGTGGTGCGCTTTGAGTTTCTTCAAGGGGAAGCCAGTAAGAATCTAACCACTGTTTCAAAAGTCTATGACTTTCTAGCTACCCAGGGCATGACGCGCAGTGATGGAATCGTTGCTCTTGGGGGTGGCGTAGTTGGTGATTTGGCTGGTTTTGCTGCCTCGACCTATATGCGGGGAATTTCCTTTGTTCAGATCCCGACTAGCTTGACCGCACAGGTGGATTCTTCTATCGGGGGAAAGACGGGAGTCAACACAGCACTTGCTAAAAACATGGTAGGAACTTTTGCCCAACCAGATGGTGTGTTTATTGATCCTGAAGTGTTGAGCACCTTGGGGCAACGTGAATTGATCGAGGGGATGGGCGAAGTCATCAAGTACGGTCTCATCCAAGATACTGAACTTTGGGAAGAATTGGAAGCCATGGAGGGTTCTGTCCAGAGTATTTTAGAGCATGCAGAGAGCATCATTTCTCATTCTTGCCTGGTCAAGCGAGACCATGTTGTGGCAGATGAGCTGGACAATGGCATTCGACTGTATCTTAATTTTGGTCATACCATTGGGCATGCCATTGAAGCGACAGCTGGTTATGGGCAGGTTATGCATGGAGAAGCTGTCAGTATGGGTATGGTGCAGCTGTCCCGAGTTGCAGAAGAAAAGGGCTTGATGCCAAAGGGAATTACTCAAAAAATCGAAGAAATGTGCCGGAAATTTGGCCTTCCTGTGACCTATGAGAACTGGGATAAAGAAGCCCTTTATCAAGTCTTGACCCATGACAAAAAGGCGCGTGGGACGAACTTGAAATTAGTCATTGTTCCAGAGTTGGGGCAAGCAGCGATTCATCAAATCCCTCTTCAAGAAATGAAGGACTTTTTAGAAAGAAAGGAATAAGGTCGTATGAGATATTTAACAGCAGGAGAGTCCCATGGGCCTCGACTGACAGCCATCATCGAGGGGGTTCCGGCAGGCCTTCCTTTATCTGAAGAGGATATTAATAAAGAGCTCAAACGTCGACAAGGTGGCTATGGTCGTGGTGCTCGGATGAAAATCGAGAGTGACCGTGTCGAGATCACTTCAGGGGTCCGTCATGGCTTGACCATGGGAGGTCCGATTACGCTGAACGTGACCAATCTGGATCACCAAAAATGGCTGGAGATCATGAATGTAGCACCGGTCGAAGAGAAAAAGAAAAATCTGCGTAAGATCACCAAGCCACGTCCTGGTCATGCCGATCTAGTCGGAGGGATGAAATACCGTTTTGACGATCTTCGTAATTCCTTAGAGCGTTCTTCTGCCCGTGAGACGACCATGCGTGTAGCCGTTGGTGCGGTTGCTAAACGGATTTTAGAAGAGATTGGCGTTGAAGTGGCCAGCCACATTGTGAATTTTGGGGGAATCGAGATTGCAATTCCCGAGAATCTAACCGTTTCAGAAATCAAGGAAAAGGCAGCGAAGTCGGAAGTTTCGATTGTTGTGCCAGAACAAGAAGAAGCCGTTAAGGCTTACATTGACCAAGTGAAAAAAGATGGTGATACCATCGGGGGAATTATGGAAACCTTGGTTGGTGGTGTGCCTGTTGGACTAGGATCCTATGTGCAATGGGACAAGAAATTGGACGCTAAAATCGCTCAAGGGGTGGTCTCTATCAATGCCTTTAAGGGAGTGGAGTTTGGTCTTGGTTTTGAAGCAGGTCGCCTAAAAGGGAGTCAAGTCATGGATGAAATCATCTGGTCTCAGGACACTGGCTATACCCGTCGCACCAATAATCTTGGTGGTTTTGAAGGGGGCATGACCAACGGTGAGCCCATTCTGGTTCGTGGCGTCATGAAGCCTATTCCGACCCTCTACAAACCTTTGATGAGTGTGGATATTGAAACCCATGAGCCTTATAAGGCAACAGTTGAGCGCAGCGATCCAACGGCTCTACCAGCTGCAGGTGTGGTAATGGAAGCAGTGGTCGCAACAGTCCTTGCTAAAGAAGTGCTTGAAAAATTCTCATCCGATAACTTGGAAGAATTGAAAGAAGCCGTTGCCAAGCACCGGGAATTTACTAAGAATTTTTAAGAGAAAGAGTTTTCCTTTGGAGAAGAAAGTTGTATATATTGCAGGCTTGGGCTTGATTGGCGCATCCCTCGCGCTAGGGATTAAAAGGGCCCACCCAAATGTGACCATTCTTGGCTACAATCGGAGTGAAGCCTCTAGAACCATCGCCCTTGAAAGAGGAATGGTGGATCAAGTGACGGATGATTTCGCATCCTTTGCCCCTTTAGCGGATATCATTATTTTGGCCCTTCCCATCAAGCAAACCAAGTCTTACTTAGAAACCTTAGCTGGCCTGAATTTGAAAGACCAGGTACTGGTGACTGATGCAGGCTCTACCAAGGCAGAAATTGTCGCACAAGCTGAAAAAGTGTTTACAGATAAGGATGTACGCTTTGTGGGAGGACACCCCATGGCTGGTAGTCATAAGACAGGTGCTGCAGCAGCAGATGCAACCTTATTTGAAAATGCCTATTATATTTTCACTCCTTCCAGCTTGACGACAGGAGGTGCCATGGAAGAGTTGAAAGAGCTTCTGAGTAGATTGGGATCCCGCTTTATTGAAATCAATGCCGAGGAACATGATCGGGTGACTTCCCAGATCAGTCATTTTCCTCATATTTTAGCCTCGACTCTAGTCGAGCAGGCCGTAGCTTATGGGGAAGAGCATGAAATGACTCGCCGTTTTGCGGCTGGTGGCTTTCGGGATATGACACGGATTGCGGAAAGTGAGCCAGGCATGTGGACTTCTATTCTCTTGTCCAACCCTCAAGCTATATTAGAGCGGATTGCAGATTTCAAAGAGCGTTTGGATCAAGTGGCTGAGACCATTCAAACAGATAACGAAGAGGCTATTTGGTCCTTTTTCCAAGAAGGGCGCAAGCACCGAAAAGAAATGCAGATCCATCAGCGTGCTGGACGTGATAGTGCCTATGATCTCTTTATCGATGTCCCCGATCAGGAAGGTGTGATCCTCGAAATCTTACAACTCCTACAAGGGATTTCCTTGGTTAATATTCACATCAATGAAGAGAATCGGGAAGATATCCACGGGATTTTGCAGCTGACCTTTAAAAATGCAGAGGATCAGGAGCGGGCTCAAAAATTGATCAGCCAGGCGACGTCTTATACCGTCCTTGCTCGCTAGTTCTACAGAAGGATTTGCATCAAAAGGCCTGCTTCATTTTAGGAATATTGAAGGAAAAGCAGTATAATAGAAGTATCTTATCAGTAAAGGAGCCTAGAAAATGGCAAATATTTATGATGTAGCAAACGAACTCTCACGGACCCTACGAGACCTTCCTGAATATAAGGCTGTCGTAGAAAGCAAGCAAGCAATCGAAGCAAATCCAGAAGCGAAAACGCTGTTTGACGAATACGTCGCTTTCCAAAATCAACTGCAAGGCTTGATGCAATCCGGTCAACTTCCAACAGAAGCTGTGCAACAAGAAATGAAGGACTATATGGAAAAAATCCAAGCAAGTCCGATTGTGAATGAATTTTTCACTAAACAACAGCAATTGTCTATTTATCTTGCAGATCTTGAAAAGATCATCTTTGAGCCGATTCAAGATTTATACAAGTAGAAATTTCTACCAGAGTTGTCATTTCGACTCTGGTATTTTCGTTCGCCACTAGAGGAAAACAAGCTCAAAAAATGCTTAGAAACATTCGTTTTTTGTTCCAAATTTTTGATCAAAAATTGAATTCATGTCCTATTTATGATAGAATATGTGGAAAAGCACTCTGGAGATGGCAATGAAATTAAGAACCAATAGCAAGGGTCTAAAGGGAACCATTCGTGTCCCTGGTGACAAATCCATCAGTCACCGATCCATTATTTTTGGAAGTCTTGCAAAGGGCGAAACAAAGGTCTATGATATCTTGCGAGGCGAAGATGTGCTTTCTACCATCCAGGTGTTTCGAGACTTGGGAGTTTCTATCCAAGATGATGGGGATGTGATTCGGATTCAAGGAGTAGGCTTTCAAGGTCTGCAAGCCCCGACATCTCCCCTTGATATGGGCAATTCAGGAACTTCTATTCGTTTGATCTCAGGTGTACTAGCAGGTCAGGATTTTGCAGTGACCATGGTCGGAGACGACAGTCTTTCCAAACGGCCCATGGATCGTGTCGCAATCCCACTGCGTCAGATGGGAGTAGAGATTGCTGGTCAGGGAGAGCGCAATTGCCCACCTTTACATGAAAAAGGAACCCATCAGCTCCAACCGATTCATTACCGTTTGCCAGTGGCATCGGCCCAAGTCAAGTCTGCCCTCATTTTTGCGGCTTTACAGGCTGAGGGTGAATCGACGATTATCGAGAAGGAAAAGACGCGTGACCATACGGAGGATATGATTCGCCAATTTGGTGGAGAGATCCAAGTGGATGGAAAAATCATCCGCATCCAAGGTGGACAAGAGTTCCAAGGTCAAGAAGTCATCGTTCCTGGAGATATTTCCAGTGCAGCCTTTTGGTTAGTGGCTGGCCTCATTTTGCCAGAGAGTGTGATCAAGATTGAAAATGTTGGCATCAACCAAACGCGGACAGGGATTCTCGAAGTGATTCAAGAAATGGGGGGAGATCTCACCATGGAGGATCGCGATGAAAAAGCGGTCTCTGCAAGTCTCACTGTTAAGACTTCGTCCTTAAAAGGGATTCGGATTGATGGGGAGTTGATTCCACGCTTGATTGATGAATTGCCGATTATTGCCTTACTAGCGACACAAGCAAATGGTCAAACCGTGATTGCGGATGCTGAGGAGCTTCGTGTGAAAGAAACGGACCGCATCCAGGTCGTGGCAGATAGCCTCAATGCTATGGGAGCCACTGTCGTGCCGACGGAAGACGGCATGATCATCACTGGACCGACTCCCCTACATGGAGCAGACATAGAGACCTTTGGAGATCACCGGATTGGGATGATGGCTGCCATTGCTGCCTTATTAGTGAGTGAAGGAAATGTGATGCTGGATCGGGCAGAGGCCATTAACACCAGTTACCCTAGTTTTTTTGAAGATTTGGAGACCTTACTGCATGGCTAAAATTTTACTTGGTTTTATGGGAACAGGTAAAACGACCGTTGGTCGCATTCTTGATCCAAAGTTCCATGATATGGATGAATTAATTGTTGAAGAGATCGGTATGTCGATCAATGACTATTTCGCAGTGGAAGGAGAAGCAGCCTTTCGTCGTCGCGAGGCTGAAATGCTGGAGCGTTTATTGGAAAATGAAGCGGCTATTATTTCTCCTGGAGGCGGGATTGTGGTCAATCCTCATAACCGTGCACTCTTGGAAAAAAATCCTCACAACATTTATCTGCGGGTAGATTTTGAAACCTTGTACAGCCGGATTCAAAATGACAAAGCCATGCAACGTCCCCTCTTTTTAAACAACACCAAAGAAGAATTTAAGAAGATTTTTGATGGACGTTTGCCTTTGTATGAGGATATTGCTACCCATATTGTGGATGTTGAGGACAAAACACCTGAAGAAATTGCGGAGATCATTCGATGCTTGTAGGCTATCTTGGTCCCAAGGGATCTTTTACCCATGATGTGGCCACTCATAGCTTTCCAACTTCTGAACGCATTGCCTATCGGACGATCACAGATGTCATCAAAGCTTATGAGAATCAAGAGATCGATTTTGCAGTCGTCCCAGTTGAGAACTCGATTGAAGGCAGTGTCCATGAGACCATTGATTACCTCTTTCATCAAGGGACCATCCAGGCCGTTGCAGAAGTGGTCTATCCCATCAAGCAACAGCTCTTGGTGGCTAAAAAAGACCGCCCCATTCGAACGGTCTATTCGCATCCACAGGCCTTGGCCCAAGGGAAGGCTTTTCTAAGGGCCCATTATCCAGATGCGGCTATGGAAATGACGGCTTCAACAGCCTATGCGGCTCGCTATGTGGCAGAGCATCCAGACTTGGAAATTGCAGCGATTGCCCCTCTGGCAGCAGCCAGTGAGTATGGCTTGGAAGTCCAGGCCAAAGATATTCAAGAAATCGAGGACAATTATACACGTTTTTGGATTTTAGGGGCAACAGAGCCAGCGATCTCAGAAACTTTAAGTTCCTCCCTTCAAAAAGTTAGCTTGGCCTTGACCTTACCAAGTAACTTGGCAGGAGCCCTCTATAAAGGCTTGTCCACCTTTGCTTGGCGGGGGATCAATTTAACCAAGATTGAAAGTCGTCCCTTAAAAACAGCTTTAGGAGAATACTTTTTCATTATTGACCTCCTAAATGAAGCGCCTGACCTTCTGCAATTTGCCTATCAAGAATTAGACAGTTTGGGCATTCAGACAAAAGTTTTAGGTCAGTATCAGGTCTATACCTTAAAAGATAACGGAATGGAGAAAAGATGAGTAACGAATCCAACTTTCTATCTCACCATGAGCGAAAGCGATTAGAGTACTTATACTCAAATTTTCATTATTTGAATGAACGAGAACAACTAGAATACAATTACCTGCTCAAGAAGAGCCAAGGAGCTTATGAGGAAGCAGAAGCCCTTCAACCTGAGGTAGATGCTACAGAAGAAGTGCAAGGTGAGATTGCTGAACCAATTGGGGATCTCCCTGTTTACCAATCACGTAGCAAAAAGTCTAAGAAGAAAGCAGTTGCTGCGACGAGCGATATACCTAAGAAACCACGGAAAAAGATCCGCGTCAAGCGGATCCTCAAGTGGATTGCTCTCTTTTTCTTGCTCATTATCGGTGGCATGGTCTTCATGTTTGTGAAAGGCCTCAACAGTAAGCCGACAGGTCCAGATGCCAAACCAGCTGTCGTTGAGAAATTTAACGGCAAGAAGTCGCGAGATGGAGTCAATATCCTGATCTTGGGGACAGATGGTCGGATCGGTGAGAAATCGGATGAGACACGGACAGACTCCATCATGGTAGTTAATGTCAATAACAAAGAAGGTAAGATCAAGATGGTCAGCTTCATGCGGGATACACTGGTCCATATCGATGGTGTCAGCCAGCAAAATATTCCTGAATATGATGGCTACTACGACCAGAAGCTCAATACGGCCTTCACCATCGGGGAGCAAAATAACAACCAAGGGGCTGAATTGGTGCGTCAGATGCTCAAAGACAACTTTGACATTGACATCCAATATTATGCCATGGTCGATTTCAAGACCTTTGCGACAGCGATCGATACGCTCTTCCCAAACGGGGTCGAGATGAATGCGCAATTTTCAACGGTTGATGGCGAAAAGGTCAGTGAAGTAGAAGTACCAGATGATTTGAACATGAAAGACGGTGTCGTTCCGCAGCAAACCATCAAGGTTGGAAAACAACGGATGGATGGCCGGACCCTTCTCAATTACTCACGTTTCCGCAAGGATGATGAAGGAGACTTTGGTCGGACCCGTCGCCAACAAGAGGTCATGTCCGCTATCATGCATCAGATCAAGGATCCAACCAAACTCTTTACGGGATCTGAAGCCCTTGGGAAAGTCTTTGCCATGACGTCTACCAATGTTCCTTTCTCCTTCCTATTGACCAATGGACTTGGACTAGTCGGAAGTGCTGGAAAAGGAATTGAACGAGTGACCATCCCAGAAAATGGGGATTGGGTCGATGCCTACGATATGTACGGTGGCCAAGGCTTGCTGGTCGATTTCGATGCTTACAAAAAGAAATTGTACCAAATGGGACTGAGATGATATAATAAGGGGATAGGAGTTTTGAACTCCACCCCTTTTAATTTGTAGAAAGATAGAAAACGATGTTAAAGAAAAATGAAATTGTAACCGTTGAGATTGTCGATTTGACCCACGAAGGAGCAGGAGTGGCTAAGGTCGATGGCCTGGTCTTTTTTGTGGAGAATGCCCTGCCAGGAGAAGTCATCCGCATGCGCGTGCTCAAGGTCAATAAGAAGATCGGCTACGGAAAAGTTGAAGAGTATATAGAGAAATCCCCTCACCGCAATGAAGAGCTAGACCTGGCATACTTGCGAAGTGGCATTGCCGACTTGGGGCACCTGGCTTATCCGGAGCAGCTGAAATTCAAGGCCAAACAGGTCAAGGATAGCCTCTACAAGATGGCGGGAATCTCTGATTTCGGAGTCCCCCTGACCTTGGGGATGGACCATCCTGTCCAATACCGCAACAAAGCCCAAGTTCCTGTTCGTCGTGTTAATGGTGTTCTAGAGACTGGTTTCTTCCGTAAGAATTCTCATGATCTTATGCCGCTTGAAGATTTTTATATTCAAGATCCAGTGATAGACCAAGTTATTCTTGCTTTACGAGATTTACTTCATCGTTATGACTTAAAACCCTATGATGAGAAGGAACAGTCTGGTCTGATTCGTAACCTTGTTGTACGTCGTGGCCATCATTCAGGTCAGATTATGGTTATTTTGGTGACAACTCGTCCTAAAATTTTCCGAGTTGAACAGTTGATTGAACAAGTCATCAAGCAGTTCCCAAAAATCATATCAGTAATGCAAAATATCAATGACCAAAATACCAATGCGATTTTCGGGAAAGAATGGCGTACTCTCTACGGTCAAGACTATATTACCGACCAAATGTTGGGCAATGATTTCCAAATCTCTGGACCAGCCTTTTACCAGGTCAATACCGAAATGGCAGAGAAGCTCTATCAAACAGCCATTGACTTTGCGGACTTAAAAGAAGATGATGTGGTGATCGATGCCTATTCAGGAATCGGAACTATTGGCTTATCAGTCGCTAAACATGTCAAGGAAGTCTACGGAGTGGAAGTTATCCCAGAAGCAGTAGAAAATAGCCAGAAGAATGCTAGCTTAAACGGTATCACCAATGCCCACTATGTCTGTGACACAGCTGAAAATGCTATGAAGAATTGGCTCAAGGAAGGCATCCAACCAACCGCCATCCTAGTTGACCCACCACGCAAGGGCTTGACCGAAAGCTTTATCAAAGCAAGCGCCCAAACAGGAGCTGACCGTATCGCCTATATCTCCTGTAATGTCGCAACCATGGCGCGTGATATCAAACTCTACCAAGAGTTGGGCTACGAATTGAAGAAAGTCCAGCCGGTGGATCTTTTTCCTCAGACGCATCACGTCGAGTGTGTAAGCTTGTTAGTGAAACGCAACTAATCCTCAAAAGGTTCCCCGAACCTTTTGAGTCCACAGACGCATCACGTTGATGCGGTATCACTGCTTGTACGAGCTGAGTCATCAGCGAAGTAGAAGTAGATGTTCAGCCCATGGGATAACTGTCGTAGAGTAAGGAGTATACGACGAAACGATACGGTAAGTCCGAACAGCTGAATGTGTAAGCTTGTTTGTGAAATGTGGATAATCGTTCAAAAATCAGAAGGACTAGAGATGTATATGTTGGAATTGTATCAAAATCCTTCTTATAAAGATCTAGTCGCATTTGGGTCCTTAAAAGAAGGAAAAGACTTTGTATCTAAAATAACTGGATATACTCTAGAAAATGAAAATGATTTTGTTCAAGGTAATAAAGTAGAAATAACGAACATTTAGATGAAAGGTTTAGAGTAAATATGAGTCTCTTATTTGAAGAATTTAAAACCATTTGTTTCCATTTAAATCGAGTCGGAATTACACCGACACTGATGGGTTCTTTGGGATTGGAGTTTAGAACGAAAGAAAATTGGGGGCCGTCTGACATTGACATTCATGTACCTGGTGACCCTAGAGGTTGGGAAGCACCTGATCATCTCAGAATTTATGACTGGTTCAAGATAATGAAAGTGATGAAAGACTTAGGCTACGTCTTAATAGATATTCATGAGCATGAATTCCAAAAGGATAGAGTGAGTGTTGAATTTGGAAGTATCGATTCCTTACTTGATTTTGCAGGAGTTTCGGAATCGGATATAGAGCTTATTCACATTGAAGGCATCACTTTTCGTCTTCCAAGTCTGGAGCAGTATCTAAGTATTTACAAAGCTTCTTCTCAAGACTCCTATCGAAATGATCACAATAACAATAAGGATTTTAAAAAGATCGAGTGGCTGGAAAGACATTTGTAAATTATCATATGAAAAGTAGTAAGTTGTAGGAATGGCTGCTATGTTATTTTATCTTCAATTTTATTGGTCATTTAATTTATACTATATTGGCTAGTAATAGAATTAGTAATGAAAAGCAGGTGGAAAAACTGTAAAAGAGCCACAGGTACTTTTCTGGGGTGAATATCACGCATATTTTTCGGATTTAGATGGATATTATTGGGAAGTTTCTTGGGGACCCAATTTTCAATTTGATGAAAATGGACTATTGAAATTTTAGTAATTAAGGGAGATAGCAAAAATGGCTTCAAGTAAAGAATATTTAGATTTCATTTTAGAACAATTGTCCGAGTTAGAAGAAATATCATATAGAGCAATGATGGGTGAGTATATAATTTATTATCGAGGGAAAATCATAGGTGGAATTTATGATGATAGATTTTTAGTGAAGCCTGTCAAATCTGCAATTGCGTATATGCCGAATGTAGAATACGAATTGCCGTATGAAGGTGCAAAGGAAATGCTATTGGTAGATGATGTTGACAACAAAGAATATTTAACCGGCTTATTTAATTCAATGTATGATGAGTTACCTGCACCAAAACCAAAGAAAAAGAAATAATAAAATCTCAGTTTATCTAGGTAATACCATTTAACGATAACCTTATGCGATCGTTAAAAAGCATGTGAATATGTTCTCGGTGACTGCGCATGTCGAGTGTATGAGCTTGTTGGTAAAACGTAGCTAAACCTCTCGCTTTGACATTTCAAGGCGAGATGCTTCAAAGCTCCACTGGAGATTTGAACTCCCCAAACCTTTTGAGTTCTAGGCGAATTCCTGTTTGGATGGAGTGATACTTTGGTTTGGATCTGGGCTGTGATATAGAGGTCATGACCAGAAATAATGAAATAGAGGAGTAAAATTGATGGAGAAAAATAAGCTCAAAGCAATTATGTTTGCCTTTCTGGCAGCTGTTTTTTATGCCATAAATGTACCGATATCAAAGGTTCTTTTGCAGCATGTGGGCCCGACTACAATGGCAGCATTGTTGTATCTTGGTGCTGGGATTGGTATTGGGATGATGTCACTCTTTAATAAGAAGGACAGGGAGAAAGCTGAGAGCCTGACAAAAGCGGAACTTCCCTATATTGTCGGAATGATTGTTCTCGATATTGCTGCACCGATTTTTCTGATGCTTGGAATCAGCTATGGTTCCTCTGCCAATGCATCGCTTCTCGGGAATTTTGAAATTGTGGCGACGACAGTCATTGCCTTGATTCTCTTCAAAGAAGCTGTAACCAAAAGATTATGGGTAGCTATTGGGCTAATCACCCTGTCAAGCATCTTGCTGTCGTTTGAAGGAACAGACAGCTTTCATTTCTCTTATGGTTCTTTGCTGGTGATCATGGCTACCGTTTGCTGGGGACTTGAAAATAACTGCACTAGAGAACTATCATCAAAGAGCACCTATCAAATTGTCATGCTAAAAGGCCTATGCTCAGGTCTTGGCGCTCTGGTCATTTCCCTTATAAAAAAAGAGTCCTTTCCAGGATTTGGCTATATCGCCATTGCCTTGGCTTTAGGTTTTGTGGCTTACGGACTCAGCATTTTCATGTATGTGAGAGCCCAGAATGTTCTCGGAGCAGCTAAAACTAGTGCCTATTATGCTGTCAATCCGTTGATCGGAGCTCTCCTTGCTTTTGTATTTTTAAGTGAATCCTTATCCTGGATGTATGTGATCGCCTTGATCGTGATGGTCATTGGTTCTGCTTTAGTGGTAGTCGATACGTTTATTCGCCAACATGACCATGAACACCAGCATACATTCACGCATAGCCATGGCGGAAGTACCCACACGCATACGGTAAGGCATTCGCATGTCCACAAGCATTATCTAACAGAAGAGAAGCACAGGCATCGTCATTCTATCGAGGAACTAGAGAATCTAGGAAAGGAAAAAGATAGGTAAAAGCAAATATAAGACAGGCTATTACGAGAGGCTGATATGAAATCAGAAGGAGCTGCTTTTGTTCTGAAATTCGGTAGATGTGAAGAGTTTCTGAGAGCTATCGGCAAAACTTGTATGGACAGATTAAAAGTTGGAGTACCATCTTTGCCTCGTTTTTGAGAAAGGACAAAGAAAAAATGGAAACACAAATTTTTTTGATGGGTGGAAATCCGCCGATAAAGAACCATACGATTGTTAATAAAATTGTGTCATCAAGGAAGATCGAAAGAATTGTCATTTTTACAGTTTATCGAGAAAATTGGGAACCGTATATGAAAAAGTACACGGAAGTTTTCCAAAGCCATTTTCCTAACCTAACCACTAATTACTTACTCTTGGACACTGAGCAGATTGATTTTGATAGCTATCTAGATGCTGATGTCATCATCATCGGTGGTGGAAATACGGAAAAGTATTTAGCTACTTACGTCAATCAGCAGTTCAAAAATTATATCGATCGTATGCTGAATAAAGGTGCGAAAGTTATGGGATTTTCTGCAGGAGCCCTATTATTAGGAGAAAAAGTCTATGTCTCACCTAATGATCATTCAGATCATCAGATAAAGATAAAAAATGGATTAGGAGTCTTTAGTCAGTTTTTAATTAGTGTCCATTATGATTCATGGAATGATAAAGCTAATAAGGATAGAGCTGAAGAACTTGTTGATGTTCCCATAATTCCACTAAATGACCATTCCTGTCTTGTATTGGATAAACTTGGAAACATCATAGAGAAAATTGACTAATTTTCATTATGTAAATCTGGATCTAGGTAACTAAAGTGTTTTCGAACTGGATAGGTTACTAGTGAAAACTGCAAAAAGTGTTGTGAAATGTATCGGAGAGTGCTTGATGGATTTTAGTAGTAAGATAGCCATAAATAAAGGCTGGTCAGATGATAAAAAATATTGTGTGACAGATCAAAATCAGCAAAAATATTTCTTGCGTGTTTCTGATAAGGAGAAGTTAGATTCTAAAAAATTTGAATTTGATATGATGGAGAAAGTGGCTTCTCTTGGAATTCCGATGTGTAAACCGATTAGCATAGAACTCTACGATGACGAGGTACACTCTTTACACGAATGGATAGACGGGAAAGATGCAAGAGAAACCATTTTAACTGTTTCGAAAGAACAACAATATACTTACGGAGTAGAAGCAGGAAGAATCCTCCAAAAAATTCATTCACTCCCTATTACAGAAGTTCGTGAAGATTGGGAGGTCTTTTTTAATCGAAAAATTGATGATAAAATCTCCAAATACAAAGAATGTCCCGTTCAATATGAAAATGGTCAGATCTTTATTGATTTTTTAAATGCAAATCGAGAATTGTTAAAAGATAGACCTCAGGTTTTCCAACATGGAGATTTTCATATCGGAAATTTCATGATTGGTGAAGATCGTAAAATTTATGTCATTGACTTTGATCGATTTGATATTGGAGATCCTTGGGAGGAATTCAATCGTATTGTATGGTCTGCTCAAGTCTCTCCCTCTTTTGCGTCTGGTATGATAGATGGATATTTTGATCATAAGGTTCCGGATTTATTTTGGAAGCTTCTCGCTATCTATATTCTAAATAACCTAGTTGGTTCTCTGCCATGGGCTGTACCATACGGAGCTGAAGAAATATCAGTAATGCAACATCAAGCTAAGGAAATTTTAGAATGGTATGATGATTTGAATCAAATCATTCCTAGTTGGTACTTGATTGAGAAAAAGGCTTAATAATAAAAGAGTTTAAATATCAATTTGAAAAAATGTCAAGATTATTTGCTTATATTATAGCGAATTCAATTCTTTATTAATACCTATCGAGAATTATCTTTAAACTTGAAATGTTGTTTTGGGGTCAAGTTACATGAAAGAATATATTTTAAATTTAGAAAAAGAATTCTCTTTAATAGAAAATGGTTTTAAAGAAGAAGAGAAAAGAGCTCTTGCTGACTATCAATCAAACGATAATGCATATACCAAAGAATTAGCATTTTTAGCTTTTAAATCCAATGTATATCAAGTTAGAATGTATAGTGTATTTCTCTTTGGCCATTTGTCATCGTATGAAGAAATTTTGATCTTCATGAGGGATGGGGTTTCAAAAGATGAAAATTGGAGAGTTCAAGAAGTATTAGCAAAAGCATTTGATGAATTTTGTAAGCAAACAGGTTATGAAAAATCTCTTCCGGTTATTGACGAATGGTTACAAAACAGTAATCCAAATGTTAGAAGAGCTGTTACAGAAGGTTTGAGAATATGGACGAGTAGACCATATTTCAAGGATAATCCAGATGAAGCTATTAAACGAATCGCAACATTAAAAGAAGATTCTAGTGAATATGTTAGAAAATCAGTTGGTAATGCTTTGAGGGATATTAGCAAAAAATTTCCAGAGTTGATCAAAGAAGAACTTGATAGTTGGGACGTTAAGAGTAAAGAGATTCAAAAAGTTTACAAGTTAGCAAGTAAATTTATTAAGTGACAATTATCAGCTATAAAGTTTGAAAAATGCTAACTATAAAATAGTTTCATTCTAAAGTTTAATTTTAAACAACAACTTAATCATTTTCGTTCTATAATATAGAAGTTTACTAGCACCACACGTAGAGTGTGTGAGTTTGTTAGTGAAACGTAGCTAATCCTCAAAAGGTTCATTGAACCTTTTGAGTCCGCCCATGCGAGAAGGTGCCCTGGGGTATAGCTGTCGTAGAGTAAGGAGTGTACGACGAAACGGTAGGTAAAAGCGTAAAAAACTTGTAATAAAAGGGATTGTAAAAAGCCTTGAGGTCAAGGCTTTTCTCGTGTACATAGGAAATATTAGAGCAAGAGTATAAGTTTAGTATCTTGGTTTGATAGATGGAATTGTTAGGGTTTAATTTCCATTTACCCTTTTATTTTTCTATGTTATAATATTTTAGAGTAGACGTAATCAGCTTTTAACTCTTCTCTTAGAGTGATGAATTCGTTCAATAATCTAATAACAAAGCTAAACTAGTCACTTTTTGTTCTATAATATAGATGCTTTCTAGCACCACGTTGAATCTGTAGTTCTGCTGGTAAAGCATAGAAATCTTTGAATGAAATATTTTTAAAGTGTTTGTATCCCAGCAAAGAGATAAAAAACGCCTATCTAAGTTGGTAAATAACTTTAGGAGGTTTATACGTTATGCTTAGATCTTATGTAACCAAGAAGCACTTATTCTTCTATTTTGTGGCGATTATGATTACTTGGCTGGAGGCTATCATTACACCAGCTTTGATTCAGTATATTGTCTCTAGTTTTACCAATCACCAGTTGCATTTGCTATGGCAGGTCTTGTTTTGGGGGATTGTTGGAAATTTGATTCTCTTGCTGGGTTTGGCGGGGAAACGTTATTACTATGCACGAGTGCTGACAGACTTCAAGTCGGGTATTAAGAAGGCTATCTTTCAGACTTTTCTATATAGCCGTCGGATAGCGGATGAAGAAGTTTTGTCAGACTTGGAAAATGATGTAAAACAGCTAGAAGATAATTTTATTGAGCCGACTGTTATTATCATTTCTTCTTTGGGATTTACAACCGTCTCTATCTGTTATGCTCTTTGGACTAATTTTTATCTTGGCTTGCTCTTTATCATTTTTTATTCGATACCTGTTCTTTGTAGTGGAATTGGCTCTAAACGTTTGGATAAAATTACGAAGGAGAAGTCCTTAGCTAATCAAGCCTATGTCTCTCAAGCAACCAATATGATCGCAGGTGCTCGTTCCATACGGTATTATCGGGGACAAAGCTTGTTTTACAAACTGTTTTCTAAAGATTTGCACAAGGCTCTAAAGGAAGAAATCGCCTATGAAAAGCAACGGACCATAAATAGTCTCTTTATCAATGGAATTGATGCTTTTTGCTCTGTTGCGCCCATTGTCATTGGTGGTTTCATGACCTATTATAACTACCTATCTGCAGCCAGCTTTGTAGGAATTTACCTCGTATCGTATAATATTGGCTATCAATTTCAGGAGTTATCTTATTTTATCAATACTAGAAAATCAGCCAAGTCTCTCTGTGATAAATATCAAAAATTGTTGGGAGTAGACTTGGATATGCCTTCTGTTCTCGAAGGTTCCGTCTTTCCTATCCAGTTAGAGAAAGTCAGTGTAGAGCGTGATGGTCAAAAAATCCTAGCCCCTTGTGATCTTACTATTGAGGAAGGTGAAAAGATTGCCATTATCGGAGAAAGTGGTTCTGGAAAAACAACCTTACTGAACCTAATCTATGGTGAAATTGAGCCTAGTCATGGTCAGATTCGTTACCATGGGCAAGAGCTAACCTCGGATGAACTCTATCAAGCAGGAGCCTACATTCTCCAGTCTAGTCATATCTTTGATGGTTTAAGCCTTGAGGAAAATATTGCTTTGGGACAAGAACTTGATACTGTAAGGATGGATGAAATCCTTCGGCAAACTGGTTTGAAAACTCTTCAAAACAAAAATCTTAGCAACCAGACTCTGTCAGGCGGTGAGAAGCAGCGCTTGGAAATTGCCCGTGCTCTCTATCACAATCGCCAATTTATCCTAGCTGATGAGGTCAAAGCCAATCTGGACTTTAAAAATCAAGAGAAAATCAGTCAACTTCTCTTCTCCCTCCCTCAAACACTTGTAGAAGTGATTCATCACTATAGTGAAGAGGACTTGAAGCGCTATGATAAGGTGATAAAACTGGAGAAATAGGTGGAGGTATAGATTTCAGAAAGGAGTGGCAGGTTCATTCTTTTTTGTGAGATAGATAATAAAAACTCTGTCTAAATATATCAGTACAATAACGTTAAACGAGGGATGTATCTAGTGAAAGTCTTACAGTAAGGAGTTTAAATATGAAATTCCATGAATTTGGTGATAAGAATTTGCCTCCTATCTTGCTGATACATGGCGGTGGCAGTTCTTGGTGGAATTATCTTCGCCAAGCACGGATCTTATCAGAAGAATACCGTGTTATTTTACCTACTTTGAATGGTCACGGTGAAGAGTACCAACTCGATTATGTTTCTACGGAAGATTCTGCTTTGGAGATCCTAGACTATATCAAAGAACACTGTGGCGGGAAGTTGTTTGCGATTGGTGGTGTTTCACTTGGTGGTCAAATTGCTATGGAGCTTTTGTCCTTAGACAGCGAAATTGCCGAGAAGGCCATCATAGACGGAAGCCTCTGTATTCCTCAACCAGGGTTAGCTAAACTCAGCATCTTTCTAGTATCACTATTTGGTAAACTGATGTTCAGTAAATTCTCTTGTAAACTTCAATTAAGCATGATGAACAAACTCTATCCTAAACTGGCCTATCCAGAGGAGATAAAAGCATATTATTTGGAGGATCTGCCAAGGACGCCTATCAAAACATTAGTGACTATTTACAAAACCTATATGGGGCGTTACAAGCTCAAGGATACGATTTCTGCTAGCAAGGCGCAGGTTCTGTATATCTACGGTGAAAAAGAATTAAACTGTGTGAAAGCATCAGCGAAATTATTTCAGCAGCTCCATCCCAATACGATCCTGTATGAAGCTAAAGGCTATAACCACGGCTATTTATCAGCTTATCTACCTCAAGAGTGGGTTGATTTGGTTGAGCCATTTTTAAAGAGCGATTCATTGGAAATGTTTAATGAATCTGATATGTAATAGGGAGGAATCTGATGCTAGGAGCAATAGTTGGAGACATTGTTGGTTCTGTTTACGAATGGGACAATATTAAAACGAAAGACTTTCCATTATTTCGTGAGGATTGTTTTTTTACTGATGATACGGTTATGACCTGTGCTGTTGCTGAAGCCATCATGAATGGCGGTCAGAAGGATGACTTTATTGATGCCATGAAGAAGTATGGTAGGATGTATCCTGATGCTGGTTATGGTGCTAGGTTTGACGCATGGATTCATAGCAATGACCGCGCCCCTTATAATAGCTTTGGCAATGGCTCTGCCATGCGTGTTTCTCCCTGTGCTCGGGTCATGGCTTGTTGCTATTGTGCACGAACAGGTACCTGGCCAACTAGCAGAGCTCTTGCTCGACTTTCCGCAGAGGTGACTCATAATCATCCAGAAGGCGTCAAAGGAGCTATGGCGACGTCTGATGCTATCTTTATGTGTCGGTATTACTTTGGGGGCTACTGTAGTGACTACGGGCAACCAATCAATGATAACCCTATAGAGTGTAAGAAACGTATCAAGGAAAAAATAGAGAAGGAGTATGGCTATAATCTTTCTCAATCTCTGAATGAAATTCGTCCTAGCTATCGTTTCAATGAAACTTGTCAGGATACAGTACCTCAGGCTATCATTGCCTTTCTTGAAAGTACAGATTTTGAAGATGCAATTCGAAATGCCATCTCTCTTGGTGGGGATAGTGATACTCTTGCTGCTATCACAGGAAGTATAGCAGAAGCAGCTTATGGCATACCTGATTGGATTAAAGATAAGGCCTATACCTATCTTGATGAGCCTTTAAAAGATGTGCTTAGGCGATGGGAGCAAGAAGTTTCAATAACATAACAGAGATTAGATAAAGACAACCAAAAACACTAAAGCGACGAGATAAGTAATAATCTCGTCGCTTTTTGCTTAATAGTTAATGTTGCTATGGATTTATTCAGGCACCTAGTTAGATTTTTGCTGATTCAAGAGGAGGATACAAGTCATTACTGAGATACAGGATACAAGAATCAGATACCAAAGATTTTCAAGACCCAAGCCATGATCTAGCATCAAGCAGTATCCCCAAGAAGCGGGGAAAAGACGCCCTATTCGTTTAAGAAAATCAGGTAGTAAGTTGCTAGGAAACATGATTCCTGAGAGCATAATTGAGGGTAAAAAGACAAGTTGCGCTATCATGGTAAGCTTTGCTTGATTTTTTACAGTAAGGCCCAGTATGCTTCCGATACTTAACGATACGAAAATGTAGATTGACAGTGCGAGAAAGAATAGGGGAAGTTGACTCGGTAGACTTGCCTTAAATAAAATTGGAGCAAGTAGTACGATCGCCATGCAGGTCATTATCAAATGAACAAAGGCAGAGAGAACCATGGTCACCAGTCCTAAGTGAATAGGCACACCATTTGCTTTATAAATCTTTTTTATGTCGCTTCCGTATGTTTCAATCAAGGAAGGCGGTAAGCCGAGAAAGGCCCCCATGGAAACACTCATGACAATCATTGACTGTATGAGTGTACTACCCATTTCAGGCATAACGGAAGTAAAAATACTACCCATGAGAAGAAAGAAAATAAGCGGTACAATATAGTAAGTAACCAAGAGAGACTTACTTCGTATGTCCAATTTCCACTGTAATGCTAGGCTATATAAGAATCCTTTCATTCCGATCCCCTCCTTGCCATTTCGATGAAATGCTGCTCCAGTGTGCCACGATCCACCTTGATATCCAATATCTGGATATTTTTGTGTTTGCATTCTTCCAATAATGAAATCAAAGTGTCCTCGATCGTATCTGTTTCAAAAGATTCCTCTCCGTCCCGGGTCTTTAAATGGATGAAATATTTTCTTCCCAACCTGTCTGTTAGTTCTGAAGGAGTACCACAAAAGACGATCTTTCCACTATTCAAAATAGCAATGCGGTCACATAAGGTTTCAACTTCGGCCATATCGTGGCTTGCCAAAACAATTGTCTTGCCCTGTGATTTGAGCTTTCGGATTTCTTCATGGAGGGATAGTCTTCCTTCAACATCAAGTCCCGCTGTCGGTTCATCGAGAAAAATAATATCCGGATTACTGATAAGTGCAAGAGCAAGATGTAATCTTCTTTTTTGACCGGTGGATAATTCTATGTATTGCGACTCCTTCATTTCTTTTATGCCAAGGGCCTTTAGCATAGCATTATCAATGTATGTATGATTCCATTTTGCAAAGAGCTTTATGGCTTCTATCGGTTTGATGTGAGCGGGTAGAGAGGAGGACTGTAGTTGAATTCCGGTTTTCCCGTTTACAACGATAGTGCCTTCGTCATATTTTCTCAGACCTTCGATACATTCAAGCGTTGTTGTTTTTCCAGCTCCATTCACTCCGAGCAGAGCAAAGATTTCTCCTTGTTTGATTTGAAAATCGAGACCTCTAAGAACCATATTGCTACCATAACTTTTCTTTAATCCAGAAACCTCTATTGCGTCTTTCATGGTTCTACCTCCTCAAGGGGATTGGTTCCAAGCCTTGAAAAATAGACTTGTAAAGCAGGCCCTAAATAATCATTAACGATTTTTTGCTTTTCTTCCCAAGCGTTTGAGGCGGTATCAATATTCCCTATTTCCATCAACTTCGGAAGCATGCTCATATCACCATTTGTAAACTCCATAATCAAACTCCAGTATTCTTGCACAACCTGTTGGCATTGTTCGCTTTCAGCTGGTACATTTTCTTTCTGAAGCTCTACGATTTGATCACTTAGGCGGTTCAACCTATCCATAAAATCTTGCCCGCTTTTTTTGTCAAATCGACTGCGTATCTGGTCGAGCGTATCATCATCAAAGCGCTTAATGAGAGAGTAGGAGTCATTCTTCATCTGTAGATTGACAATAATGTCTGCATACTTCTTAAAATTGACCGTCTGTATTTGTAAAACTTCTGCCTTTAACTGCTCTATTGCGACTAAAGAATCCTTAAGTTGTTCAATATTTTTACGAAGAATATCTGCTTGCTCTGTAAGAGCCTTAGCAACATCATCAGGTGTTTTCAAAGAGATCAAACGCCCCTTTATATCCTTGAGAGAAAAGCCTAATGATTTTAATGATAGAATCTGATGGAGTAGCACTATATCTTTATCGGTATAAAGCCTGCGACCTCCCTCACTTTCTGCCGATGGGGAAAGTAGCCCCTCTTTATCGTAATATTGTAGAGTACGGATGGTAATGCCCATTTTCTTAGCAAGTTCCCCCACTGTCATAAATCCTTCCGGAATTGCTCTATATTTAGCCATCATTACCCACCTCCTCATACCTATTATACATCGTTACGTAAGGTCATGAACAAGGATTTTTAATAAAATTTAAACTGTAAATCTTTTAGCATTAATGAAGAATCTCATAAAAAATATAGACTTGATGAATTGGTGAGCTTGTTTTCTATTTCAAAAGGTTATTTGGTCCAATAATAAATATCTGATATGTGAGTGGAAACGTGTTATAATTGAGGATGAGACAAGAGGAGGTAAGCTGGTGAAATTTTTAGCAATCAATCCTATTTAGTAAAAATAATGCTTGAATCTCTATCCTCACGTGTTGAGTATATTAGTTTGCTAAAAAACTATCTTCTATCTAAATATTGAAAGGATTAAGGATGTATCTATTAGAATTTTACCAAAACAATTATTCAAAAGATTTAGTCGTGTTTGATTCTTTAGAAGAGGGAAGAGCCTTTGTAGCGCAAATCCCGGGATATACTTTAGAAAAAGAAGATAGTTTTGATGTGGAGTATTTTAATCCAAAAAATCTACCGGATTATATGGAGATTGTCTTCAATGGAAATATTGTCCCTTTATCTAGATTTTCGTTTAATTCTGAGGAAAATGTGGACATTATTTGGAAAGAAATTTCGAATCTATCCGTTAAAAACGATAAAATGATCGAAGGAGCTACAAAAGTAGATGCATATGTCGTGAATAACGATGAAGTGAAAGCTTATGTCGAAGCACGAGAAGCAAACTTCCGCAAGGCAAAAGTATTCCTAGAAAACAAAGGGTATGAAGTTGACAGAAGCTTTTTCGGAAGTGAAGACGGCGAAGCGATTCTCTACAGAAAACGCGGCACCGAAGATTGGCACTTCTTATGCCACTTAGACCCGCTGTTTGTAGAGATTGAAGATGTCGAAGAATATGTGAAAGAAGCGATGGAAGATATTCAATAGTCAAACAAAGTTCTTTGTGAGTGTATGCCACTGCTTGAGTAGACGGATTGAGCAGTAAAGAGAAACATCTAGCACTATCTAGCTTCTTAAGGAGAAATATCTATCATGAAAATGGAAATCAGGAAAACCTATCTTGTAAAATAAGATTATCGCATTAATTCCTCAAGATATGATTAAACGGATTCCATTTTTTGTTAGAAAACATGCCATTACATGTACTGTTAAGAGAGTTTCGCTCGAGTATCCGGAGTTGTATGCAGTAGCTGAACAAGAAGGCCAACTTCCTGAAAAGGAAGCTCAAGAATTGCAACAAATTCTTACAGATATTTTCCAAGAGAAAATGAACAAGCATAAGATTAAATAAGTTTTGAGATTTATCAATAAGGTGTCGATTGAGCATTAGGAGTTGAGAATGGCTATTGATGGCGTTAATATCATTGACAGTGATCAAGGTTATGATATTTACAATGAGGTAGTTGGTCGCTATAGAGATGGTGAACATGTGACGAATATCATCAAGTATATCCTCGATGCAGAGAAAGATTACTGTCAAACAGACTTTTTTACAGAAATTTATTGGACTGCTCTTGCCTACTCACTGTGGAAGATTGGTCACCTGACAGACGATATTAGAGATAAAACCTTGGAGCTTATCAAAAAAGGGGCTGATCCATTTTGGTTGGAAATAGATTCAAAGGCTTTGAAGCAAAGGCAAAAGGTCTTGGATAAACTTGCTATCCAGTTGCAAACTGAAAATCCTAGACCTCTAAAGGTCACTAAAGCCAAAACTAAACGTAAACCTTATTTTGAAGAAGGAGATCTCCTTACTGTTAAGTTCCAAGATGAGTATGGTCTTGTCTTTGTATCTATGGTTGAGCAGAGTCCTAGAAAGCTTGAGTATCATTTGGCTTGCACACGCCTCTTACAAACAAAAAAGCCCTCCATCGATGATTTTTTGACCAGTCAAATCTCCTGTAAGATGGACAATACAAAGTTTGCTCTCGTTACAGATTGCTGGTTCAATCACAAAGATTTAGGGCAATTATTAGAAAATATTGAAAAAATTGGACAGGTGAAACTTAGACCTTTTAGTCTTTGGATGTTAGCACCTGCCCAAAATTTAGAAGATATTTATGAAGAAATCACTAGAGATAAAGGTTCCTCTGGCCTTCGATTCATCGAAACCTATAAACTTGTTGACGATATTTTTCCAGTTTAATGCTTATGTGATAAAGTGGGAAATGGTGAATCATTCCCACATGCTATGCTGGGCTCTGACTCCATAGCTATCTAGGGAACCATCTGAATTGAACTTGGATTCAATCCGGTATCTTTTCCAGAGGTCGTAATCTGCTGTTTGAATAGTCAGAATGAAGTTGGTATCCTTATCAGAGACATTATAATCAGCTGGATTGACTTCAAAGATATCGATTAATTTTCGTGTTTGAAAATCTTGGAGCTTGAGATTTGCTAGCTTGACATGATTGATGGAAATTTTTTCTAGTTGCTTGCTATCCTTAGGTGTTCTGTAATAGGTGATGACGCAGTTTTTGAGTTGATCAGTATCTCTTCCCGTAGGAGTAAGGCTCATAAAGCCACAGGACTGATCATCCCGCTTGACTTCAAGAAGCTGACCGTAGTAGAAGTGGTCGTTTTTGGGATTGGTGATGGAACTCTCTGCGCCTTTATCTCCAAAGGTATAGCCTTGGTCTAAAAGCTCGGAAGCCTTGGTTTCACCAATGATGACAGTGGTATCTTGAATGGTTACTGGAACTGGTTGAGCTGGAAGACCACTCATCATCATGCAGAACATAAAAACATAACTTGTTAAAAAAGCTGTCCCGATAACAGCGTTGGTTGATGCATAGACATGACTGTTATGAAAGTTTTTGCTTATAGCCAGTACAACAAATTTACCAATACTTTTTAAAACCATACTAACAAGTACGATGAAAAATTGTTTTTTCAAACATTCATAAATGGCTTGAGGAAAGCTATTACTATGATAGTAGAGGACAGCCAATACGAGTAGATTTACGATTAAATAGATCAGCAAGAACCAATGAATCTCTTTAAGGGCATTAGCATCAGTGATTTCTTCATAGTCAACGTGAATTCTACCTTGAATGGCATGGCCAAGTTTATAAATCCATTTTGGGACAGCTTTCCCTTGTCTAACAGCAACTACAAGTCTGATATAGAGGTAGATAGTAAAGGATAAGGATAGAAAGAAAAGAGCATAAAAACCCAAAACAATACTAGTGAACATTACTATTTCCCTTTATTTAACATTCATTAAAACAATTTCTTAGCTCCATTATAGCATTTTCTATAGAAATAGAGCTAGAAATATCAGTATTATCCTACAAGATTCAAAGGAGAAAAATCATGGGAATGATTGCCAATTATCAATATTTACCAGACAATGAATTAGAACAAATAAAAGCTCTTTCTAACCAAGAAGATGACTTGTTAGACTTTGCTGAGGACTCCGCTGACACTCATGATATCATAATAGATATCGACAAAATGTGGGATGCTCTTCTCTTTGTCATGACAGGATTTAGTAGTTCAGAATTTTTGGATGACAATCCCTTGAGAGAAGCTGTTTTAGGGGTGACTCCTCTAGAGGATGTATCTGAATATATCGCCTATACTGAAAAATCGAGAATTGCGGCTATCAGTCAAGCTTTAGAAGAATTTGATATGGACAAGGCTTTGAAAGACTTTAGTATGGAAGCATGCAAGAAAGCCGACTTGTATCCTGATATTTGGGATTATCTTGAGGAAGAGGAAGAAATCAAGGATGATATTTTAACCTGCTTTGTCAAAATGAAAGACTTTTACAAGGAAATCTTAAACCACAAGGGGAATGTCTTAGTGACTATTTGTTAAGGTTTTTATATTCCATTAGAAAGGTAGTCCCATGAATCCATTTCTAGAAAAGTATATTACTTTAAAAAAGCAATACCTGGAACAAGATGGAAATTCTTCCAGTGTTGCGGAACTCTATGATTTGGCTGATGAATTAGCTAAGTCTGATGATTTAGAAGCAAAGAAAGTCTTAGTTGACCTCTATGAACAATTGGGTCTCTACACTAGTGCCTATAGCTTATTTACCAAAATCTTAGACAAACCTGATCGAAAACAGATAAAGAAACTGAGCCGTTTACAAGAAATGAGTCAGAGTCATGGCGATCGTTTTGCCCTTCCTCGTCCTCTAAGAAAAGAAGAGAAGAAGCAAAGACAGGACTTGTTAAAAAACTTGCCTCATTTTCTCTATCATCCAGATCCCTTAGCTACAGGTTCATTTGTTGAAGGAGAAGCCAAGCTTTGTCCATCTTGTGGGAAAGAAAGCAATGTTTATTATACCCTTATACCTTATTGTATCGAAGAGATAGAACATCTCTGCCCAACTTGCATTGCAAACGGTCAAGCAGCCAAAAAATTCGATGCAGAATTTATCCAAGATGCCGAGTGGAAGGGTGAATTGGATCCAGAAAAGAATCAGCTGCTTTTTTGTCAGACCCCAGGCTACTCTAGTTGGCAGGGAGAATATTGGCTTTCTTGTTGCCAAGATTATTGTGCTTACCTGGGTACAGTTGGAACTCGAGAATTGAAGGATATGGGAATCGCTGAGCAAGTCTTGGCAGACTATGAAGGGCGTGAAGAATATAAAGATGTAGAAGATTACTTGGTTAAAGACGGGCCTATCTGTGGTTATTTGTTTAGATGTCTCCATTGTCAAAAATACCAGATCTGGGTTGATGCAGATTAAATCGGAATGTGATTCGCTATGAAAATTAAAGAGAAGACTATGGAAGAACTAGAATTATTCGAAGCCGCCTCCAAAGATTTAGTAGATACTATGCAGGGATTTAAAGACAATCTATCTATTCAATTTCCCCTATTAGATAGTGATAGCTGGCAGTATGATAAGGGATCGATAAAAGTTTGTAAAGCTGATGAGTTAGTATTCAAAAAAAGATGTAGGGTCGGAATTAGCTACAACTTGAAAGTCTCCCTATTAAACGAAGATGCCGAGCAAATCTGGTTACTGTTTAAAGACTGGTTCAATACTAGCAGATTGAGTCAAGTTGAAAGAAATCCTAATAATGAGGATTTGGGAAGATATGTCTTCTCAGCAAGTTCCCCTCTAGGTGATCAGGTAGATTGTTCCATTTATTTGCCTAATGAGTGGAATATCCCTCAGATTAGCTTTTCAGGCTATCTAACAGCTCGTTATAGGGCTTGTGATCTTGATAAATAGCAAGAATAAGATGGAGGTTTTTTAGAGATGAGAAAGATTAATTGGGACAAGATAAAGACTCGCTTAGATGCCTTGCTAGTCATTGACGAATATCTGACAGATCCGAGTGAGGATTGGCTCAGACTCGTGATTAAGACTGAGGAAGACTATGGAGTCCGCTATCTTATTGATAATGGATCTGGTGATTCTTTAGATGTGATTTTGACTGATAAAATGATCCTTATAAAAGGCTTTGATCATGAAAGTAGTTTAAGCCAGTTTGGTGCTGACGAGTGGAATCAAGATATCATCGATAGTTTTTATAAAGGACTGGATGAAAAGTATGTCTCACTTTATTCAGAAGAACAAAAAGATGAAACAACCTTCTTTATCTGGTATGACGGTCACGCGCATCAACAGACTTACCAAGATCAGGATGGCGGAGAATGGTTGCTATCTTACCTCTTTGATAGCTTTGAGAGATTTCATGAGTTTGTGACTGACTATTATGAAATTACCGTAGATGAAGCCTTGTTAAGTAAACTATACAATCATGGATATCTTTCAGAAGTAGAATTGGAGCAATTAATTCATAATTCCTAGATTAGATAAAAAATCAGTCTTATTCTTATTTGGATAGGCCCTTAAAGCGATGGGATAAGTACATCTCAGTAAACTAATATGTACAGTGAGAAAGGATTTCCCTATGGGATTTTTCGATAGATTTAAAAAGAGAGATGATAGTTATAAAAGAGAAAAAGTTATAGAGGTTATCACAAATATTTTAAAAGATATTCACTTAAAAAATTATGAAGATATAAAGAATTATGTTGACGAATTTGAGATTGACGATTTAAATGAATTCTTTGGATATGTTGAAAAAACACTTGAATTAAATGATTTTGACACGATTGATGAATATGGAGTGGCATGTAATTTCCATCCACCTTATGAGTATTCTCAATTGGAGATTTATGATTATAATGACCATTCTGGGTTTGCCGTTGACTATGAGATGACTTCTAATTCAGAATTAGTGGATATGACCCTTCAATTAGAATTTTTATATACCAAAGATGGCTATAAGGTGAGATTTCTTAATATTGATTCAGATTAGTAAGGACCCCCATGTTAAAATCGAATAAGCTAATTATTTTTTTAATTTCTCTACCTTTTCTGATGGTCATTGTTTTCTATTCTCTTAGTGAACATCCTGGATATAGTGATGATGGGAATTTCGTCAGAAATCATGAGGCTGCTATTAAGAGTGAAATCATCGCACACTTAGCTCAGGAAAAGCAAGACATAAAATCTGTTACGCTCTTACCAAATACTGCTAGAGGTGAGTATGATAATGGTGGTGATGTGAGTGGAAATTACCATATCTATTTTACAGCCTACGTCGATCATAATCGTGAGCGAACGATAAGCGTAGAACTATTCTTCCCAGATGCCAGTATTCCACCTTTCACCTTGTTTCCTCCCAACCCTTATAAAGACAAGGGCAAAAAGATGTCCAATTGGTTGATTGGGAATATTGAAGTTTCGAAGGAAGCGTCTAAATAGAAATAAGAACAAGTCATGATGAATAGAATAGTAGATGATCAGATAGTGCTTATTCCTTATTATAGGAATGATGACATTTCCCTTCTTTGGTATCAAGATAGTGAGGTTTGCAAACAAGTTGATAATGCTGATCAGATTTACAATCTAACAAAACTTCATAAAATGTATGATTACCTAACTTCACATGGTTCTTGCTATTATATCCAATATGAGGGAGTGTTAGTTGGAGATGTGACACTTCAAGATAACTCGGAACTTTCTATAGTGATCAGCAAAGAGTATCAGAATTTACAGATCGGAAGACGATGTATTTCTGAAATGATACAGCTGGCCAAAGAGAAAGAAATGGTTAAGGTAACTGCTCAAATTTATCCTTTTAATACTCAAAGTCAAAGAATGTTTTTGGCTTTGGGATTTCAGAAAGTAGATGAAGAGTGGTATGAATATAAGTTGATTTAGAATAGTTGTTTGTCATTATATGTATTTAAATAATAGTCCGCATTTTGTACACTAAAGAAATTTAAAGTAAAAATAAACTCATTATAAAATCTAATTGAAATAGGAGAAGAAATTATCTATCTTTTATGTCTGTAACCGTTTTTTCTGCTATAATATCACTAGATAGAAATGTGGGAGTTTCAATCATGGTTACAAAACGGTTTTTGAAAAATGTTATTGTTGCGATAGTCTCGGTTTTTATGTCCTTGGTTGTTGTTCAAGGGGCTCAAGCTGAGCAAACTGGACTCGATTACCAGAGTCTTCATCTACTGCCTTTTAATGGCAATAAGCAGCTAGTACTGGGGGATTTTGATCATTTAGGTCGTGCGACCTCCGCTCATATTCAGCTGCAGGACAAGGATGAGCCAAAGAAAAAAAGAGAACCGCGTCTCAGCTATAATCCGGTTGGTTGGCACAATTATAAGATTGCTTATGGAAATAAAGGAAAGAAGGCCTGGTTGTTCCATAGAGGGCATTTGATCGGCTATCAGTTTAGTGGTCTGACCAATGAAGGGAAAAATCTGGTTCCTCTAACTGCCTGGACCAATACGGGGAATTATAAAGGGACAGCGGATAGCAATGTGGAGGGCATGCTCTACTACGAGAAACGACTCGATAGCTGGCTGGCCACCCACCCCAATTATTGGCTGGATTATAAGGTAACGCCTGTCTATACGGGGGATGAATTGATCCCTCGGCAGGTGACCTTGCAATATGTAGGAATTGATCGAGATGGCAACCTTCTGCCTATCCATCTAAGTAGTCCCAAAGAGTCGGTAGATGCTTATGGGATCACCACTGTTACCTTGGATAACTACTCTAAGAATGCGACTATTGACTATCTGAAGGGGACAGCCAAGCCATCTTTAGTGCCGACGGAACCAAGTAGTCAACCACAACCAGCCAGTCCTTCTGTAGAGACGAAACCAAGTCAAGCCCCTCAACCGAGTCAGCCAGCAGTGCCTGCACAGCCAGTTCAACCTGTCCAGCCTACAGAGCCAACTCGTCAACTAGCTCCAGTTGTTTATGTGGCCAGAAATGGGAGTGCGGATGTTTATTGGTATTCTTTGGACAGTATGCCTCGCAATACTAATTTTTCTAAGGTTGTTCAAATGTCAGAAGAGCAAGCGCTAAGTCTTGGAAAGCGGCATACAAGTAAGGAATGAGTATAAGTTATTTTGATAATGAGAAAGCCCAATTGTTGGGCTTTTTGTGTAGGGTAAGTACTAAATAGGAGAACTAAAATGATTGAAAATATGCTATAATAATAGGACGGAGGTAGAATATGACCGTAGATGTAGATATAGAAAAAATGATGATTATGGGTGTGATTTTTGACAACAAAAAGGTTTTTAAGAGCGTCTGGTTTGCTCTGAGCACCAATATGATTGAAGGATGGCATCCCACGGTAGAAGACGTGGAGCGACTGAGAGAAGAGGCCGTTCTGGAAAGTGCAAACTAGAATGATCTATTTTTGAACTATACTCGTAGGTTTAATTTTCTGATTGTATGAATAATTGTGTAAGTAAATTTTAAAAAATACGAATAACACTTGAATTATCTAGTAAAAACTGTATAATGTAATTAATAGGACCGCCCACCTCTCTTTGATGTGACAAGGCGGACATTTTTTTATCTGGAAGTTTTTATGGATGTTAAAGAATTTAAGACTTGGAAAGAGCAAGTAGCTAAACTAATTGAGCACGGTTGTATAGATATCAAATCGGATGAGTTTGCGATTGATATTTTGAAGAAAGTTAATTATTATAGGCTGACTGCTTATTTTTTACCTTTTCGTGATAAGGAAACGCAGAAATATGATTCTAATAAGGTTTCTTTGGAAAAGATCTATGAAATTTACTGTTTTGATGCAGAGTTACGCTTGCTCATTTTTAAGTATATTGAAGATATTGAATTATACTTTAGAACCCAAGTTGCCTACTATCATGGGAAACTATACGGAGCTTTAGCCTATAAAGATAAAACTTCTTTTAATAAATTTCATAAACATGATGAATTTTTGGAAGGTATTGACAAAGAATTAGAACATAGGAAGAAAAGTCTTATTTATAAACATCATCAGATAAAATATGATGGAGTGTTCCCTATTTGGGTTTTAGTAGAGTTTTTCACCTTTGGTATGACATCAAAATTTTTTGCCGATTCGCCTACAGATGTTCAACAGTCTATTGCTAACAATGTTGATCTGAAATCTTCTCAAATCAGAACCTATCTAGAAGTTGCTGTAGTTTTAAGAAATTACTGTGCTCATTATAATCGACTATACTATACAAGTTTTACAAAAATCCCTGGTCAACTCCCTTCTTTTATGCATGAAAATAGTAAGTTAAAAAATAGATTAATGGCTCAACTTTATGCTATTAAATGCCTTTATCCTGATAAGAAAAAATGGAATGATGGATTTTTACGTGAATTATCAGAACTTATTCAACGCTATCAAGAAGCGATTCATCTCCATCATATTGGCTTTATTGATAATTGGAAAGAAGTACTAAAGAAATAAAAATATTGAAATAACTATTTAAGAATAATTCCACCAAGATCTTTAAGCCCAATTGTTGGGCTTTTTGTGTGCAATATAATTATAAAAAGTGAGGAATCTAAAATTATCTCTCAGAATCTTGCAAACGTTTTTATAAAGTAGTATACTAGAAATAGTTTATGGAATCGTTTGCATAAAACGGTAAATGATGAAAAGAGAGTATAGTAGGAGACGAGACAGATGGAATTAACAGCGATTTATCACCGGCCTGAATCAGAGTACGCCTATCTTTATAAGGACGGCCAGCTCCACATTCGCATCCGGACCAAGAAAGAAGATATCAAACGGATTGTCTTACACTATGGGGATCCCTTTATTTTTATAGAAGATCTTTATGAGGCAACTAAGGAAATGGACAAGGTGACGACAGACGACCTCTTTGATTATTGGCAAGTGTCGGTATCTGTCCGCCATGCCCGGATCCAGTACCTCTTTGAATTAGAGGACACAGCGGGAGAAAAGGTCTTGTATGGGGATCGGGGTGTGGCAGCCTACACCGAGGAGAACCTGGACTTTGTCATGAACGGCTTTAAGCTTCCCTTTATCCATGAGATTGATGGGTGTGCTGTTCCAGATTGGGTGGCGCAGACGATTTGGTATCAGATTTTTCCTGAGCGCTTTGCCAATGGGAATCCAGCCATTTCCCCAGAAGGCGTCCGCCCTTGGGATGCCTCTATTGCTCCTCAAGTATTGGATTTCTTTGGTGGTGATTTGCAAGGGATCATCGATCATCTGGACTACTTGCAGGAGTTAGGAATTACAGGGCTCTATCTTTGCCCGATTTTTGAATCTCCGAGCAACCACAAGTACGATACCATTGATTATTTTGAAATTGATCGACATTTTGGAGATAAGGAGACCTTCCGCCAGCTAGTGAAAGAGGCCCATGCGCGTGGGATGAAGATTATGCTGGATGCCGTCTTTAACCATATTGGCTATGATTCACCCCAATGGCAGGATGTGGTCAAATACGGGGAGGATTCGATTTACAAGGACTGGTTCCATATCAAAGAGTTCCCTGTCTCCTCAGAAAATCTGTGGAATAGTCGCGACTTGTCTTACCATACTTTTGCCTTTGCAGGCTATATGCCTAAGCTCAATACGGCTAATCCTGAGGTGAAGGCCTATCTCTTGAAGGTGGCGACTTACTGGATTGAAGAGTTTGATATTGATGCTTGGCGACTGGATGTGGCCAATGAGATCGACCATCAATTCTGGCGGGATTTCCGTAAAGCGGTCTTGGCCAAGAAGCCGGATCTCTATATCCTCGGGGAAATCTGGCATTCGTCCCAACCTTGGCTCAAGGGCGATGAGTTCCATGCGGTGATGAACTATCCCCTCTCTGAAAGTATCAAGGATTATTTCCTGCGGGGGCATAAGGAGACCCAACGCTTCATTTGGGAGATCAATAGCCAGTCTATGTACTACAGGCAGCAGATTTCTGAGGTGATGTTTAACCTCTTAGACTCGCATGATACAGAGCGCATCTTGACGACGGCCAAAGGCGATCTTCAGTCTGTCAAGTCTGCTCTAGCCTTCCTTTATCTGCAACGGGGTACGCCCTGTATTTATTATGGAACGGAGCTAGCCCTCATCGGTGGTCCAGACCCTGATTGCCGCCGTGTCATGCCATGGGAGCGCGTGTCAGCGGACAATGACATGCTCAACTTTATGAAGGACTTGATCCAGCTCCGAAAAGAAGTAGCGAGTATGATTCAGTATGGCAAGGTTAGCTTGGAAGAAGTAGAGCCGGATGTGGTGGCAGTTGAATGGCAGCATGAAGGTAACATGCTCAAAGCCTACTTTAACCAGTCGAAGAAAGACGTTGTCTTAGAAAGAGGACAAGCAGATCTAATCAGTCTTGGGAATATATCCGATGGTCGATTGATCATTCAGCCAAATGGCTTTGTTATTTATAGAGAAGATTAGTAAGAAAGAAGACTGGAATCAAAAGATTGCAGTCTTTCTTTTTTATTAATAGTTTCTTTATTCGTACCCTTATATTATAATAGGAGATGAGAAAGGGGGAGACGGTGATGAAGATGTTAGCAATCAATCCTATTTCGGTTAAAAAAAGAATGATAGAATTTCTATTCGATTATCTTTTCATTCTAGCTTATTTAGTTCTTCTGTTTATAATTTCTATGCTTATTTACATCATTTTTTTTAATGGTGTCCCAGAGTTTACAGAAATTCAGTCACAGTGGCTTGTATTTTTAACATCTATTTTGCCAATCACGCTCCTGTTCACATTCTTGGATTATGCAAAAAATGGGAGTTTGGGGAAGACAAAAGCGGGACTTGAGCTGGTCTACCAGAAAAAAACAGTGCTAGCTAGTTTGATCAGAAACATCATCAAATTTTTACCTTGGCAACTCGGTCATATGGGCACAATTCATGGCTTCTATAGTAATTTTGATGGATTATCCATTAGCCTTTCTATTTCAGCGACTCTACTCGCAGTTTCCTTACTGGCAATGACGCTGTTTAGGAAAGATAAGAGGCATCTAGGTGACCTGCTAGCCCATACGCAAGTGCAACTAAAAGAAGAATAGGGTAGAGATTGTTTATCCTATCCTTAAAGAAAAAGACTAACATAGTTAGGAAGTATTTGTATGAATGAGATCGTTGAGTTTACAAATCTTTGTATGGTAAGAGACGGCGATAGAGTTCTTGTTATTGATCGTAAAAAAGAAGATTGGCCAGGCATAACCTTTCCTGGTGGTCATGTCGAAGCGGGAGAATTATTTACGGAAGCAGTAATCCGTGAAGTGAAGGAAGAAACTGGCTTAAGGATTGCTTCTCCCCAGATTTGTGGAATGAAAGATTGGGTAGAAGACGGCATTCGTTATGTAGTTCACTTTTATAAGACAGAAAAGTTTGACGGAGACTTAATATCCTCTGAAGAGGGGGAAGTCTGGTGGGAGGACCTGAAAGAATTGCCAAATCTAGACCTCTCTCTAGATATGGAGGATATGCTTCGTATCTTTCTTGAAGAAGACCTGTCTGAATTTTTCTACTACCAAGATGGAGAAGATTAGAAGTACGATTTAAAGTGAATTTGGATACTGATTCTTCTAATAATTAACTTGATAACTTTTTTTAGCAGTTAACCCAATGGTTGGCTGTTTTTCTTTTTATAAAAAACTGATATATTCGTGGAACCTTGTTATAATAAAGGAGGGAAGTAATAGGAAAATGATCGTCTTCTGTTTATAAGGTAAAGGTTGACATGCCCCTTGGGGACAGGAGTATCATATAGTAAAGGGGGTGCAAGATTATGTTAAGAAATGATATTCAAAGAATAACAGGTTTAACTCGAAAAGCACTAGAATACTATGAAGAAAAAGGTTTTATTCATCCTCGAAGACTAGAAAATGGGTATAGGGAATATTCGGAAAAGGATGTGGAGATTCTGAATAAGATTGCCTTGTTTAAAAAATTAGGGCTAAGCATAACAGAAATAAAGGACTGTCTGAAGTCAGATGGGGCTACTGCATCTAGTATTCTCAGAAGAAAAGAGCAAGAACTAGAAAGTGATGAGAAACGGAAAGTAGTGTTTGATCTCTATATAAAAGGTGCAGACACGGATCTGATCAATGAAAAACTTGCGGTCATCGAAGCTGAGGACTCCATTTATAAGAGACTCGAAAGAGCATTTCCAGGATACTTGGGGCAATGCTTATTTGCTGCCTATCAACCTTTTTTACAGGAGCCCTTGTCAAAAGGTGGAGAAGAAGCATTTAAGAAGTATATTCAGTATTTAGATAGCCTTCCAACCTTTGAGTTAAGCAGAGAAGAACAGGATTATGTTGATGAACTGAGTTCTAGTTTTAATATGAAGACCTTAAAAGAAGTTAATGAAGCTAAGATAGCTTCGGTAGAAAATTATGAAAAGTGGCATAATGAACATAAGGACATGATTTCTATCTATGATCGTTATTTGAACAGTGATGATTACAAAACAAGTCCAATGAAACACATTCAAGATCAACTGAAAACATTTTTGGTTGACCATCACTACTATGAACTCGCTATTCCGCTGATTAGACAATTTAGTAAGAGTTACGATCATTATTATAAAAAACTAACGGAGGCAAGTAACTATTACTTAAAACAAAAAGGAGATGCTCCACAATAAATGGAAGATAACTATACTTCATAAGATTTAACGACTAAAAGATAGTGTGAGGGATGACTTGCCCTTGCTCTATTTTTCAGTTCCTTTAGTTGTACTTTATCCTACATAGGTGTATAATGTGTCCTTAGATAAACAAATGAGGAATTTACTATGGAATTAAAAGATTTTACAGAAAAAGAACAAGAACAAATCAACCAAGGTTTGAGTACAGCTGAGATTTCTGATAAAGAAGCGGCGAAGAAGTTGCTCGCTTTAGTCCCGCAAGAATGGATCAAACGTATTCCATTCTTTGTCAGAGGGCATGCAACGACCAAGACAGTTGAGCGTGTAGCCAAGCAATACCCTGAACTCTATGCTGTGGCTAAACGTCAAGGGGACCTTCCTGAAAAAGAGGGAGAAGAGCTCCGCAAGATTATGACAGCCATCTTTGAAGAAAAGATGAACAAACACAAGATTAAATAATCTTATATAATACTTTGTTATTTTTTTATCACATAATTGAACGAGTGATTGCAGTTGAAATATTGCAGTCGCTTTTTTTATTCACTAGTATGAAGACTTTTACACTAGTAAATAAAAATGAACAATATTTCATGGTATAATACTAATGAATGTAGTTCAAGAGGAATCAAGTATTCCATTGGAGAAAACAAGTAAAGGTATTCACTATGAAAAGATTTTTGATATTTATTTTTTCGGTGTTTGGATTGTTCGTAGGATGGATAGCTATTATGGTATATAGTTATCAAAGAAGTTATAATGAATGGAAAAATTCACGTTCAGGATCAAAGATAACTTATCCTGTACAAGAATACTCTTCTTCAAATTCTAGTACGAATTATTATGATTATAAAAAATACTCTTCTTCAAGTTCTAGTAAGACTTCAAGTTCTAGTACGAAGTATTATGATTATAAAAATTCAAATAAATCTACAGATGCATATGTAAAAGCTCTCTTTTTGTCAGAAAATTCTCATTTATCGAAACAGAAAATTGAACAAGATCTAACAAGGTGGTATTCAGAGGATGCTTGCCAGTACGCTATGAATAAACTTAATATAGACTGGAAAGAGCAAGCTGTTTTAAAAGCAAAATCACTTCAAATGTTTCATTTTTCAAAAGAAATGTTAGTTTGGCAACTTGTAAATGATGATTTATTTACTCAAAAAGAGGCTGACTATGCTGCAGAACAAGTTCATTTCGATTGGAAGGAGAACGCTGTGAAAGAAGCGGAATCTTATGCAAACGGTAGCAAAATTTCGAAAGAAAAGATATTAGAAATACTTGTTGAAAATAGAAAATTTACTCAAGAGGAAGCGGAGTACGCAATAGAACATGCCAAAATAGATTGGGATGACTAAAATATAATAGGGTGACTAAAATATAATAGTGATATGTTTTTATCTAAATGTTCTTCCATTACAAACAAATTTGTCAATAAAAACATTTTTAACTTTTAGAACTTTACAGAAAAAGAACAAGAACAAATCAAGCAAGGATTGAGTACAGCTGAGATTTCTGATAAAGAAGCAGCGAAGAAGTTGCTCGCTTTAGTCCCGCAAGAATGGATCAAATGTATTCCTTTCTTTGTCAGAGGGCATGCGACGACCAAGACCATCGAACGTGTAGCAAAGCAATCCCCTGAACTCTATACTGTGGCCAAGCGTCAAGGAGACCTTCCTGAAAAAGAAGTAGAAGAGCTCCGCAAGATTATGACAGCCATCTTTGAAGAGAAGATGAACAAACATAAGATTAAATAATCCTTTATATTACTTTGTTATTTTTTATCTCACAATTGAACGAGTGATTGCAGTTGAAATATTGCAGTCGCTTTTTATTTACTAATATAAAGACGTTTACACTAAAAAATAAAAATGAAGAATATTTCATGATATAATACTCATGAAAGTAGTTCAAGAGGAATGAAGGATTCCTTTGGAGAAAAATAAGTAAAGGTATTCATTATGAAAAAATTTTTGATATTTATTTTTACAATGTTTGGATTGATGTTAGGAATGTTAGCTATGATGTATAATGAATATATTCGAGCTTATGAAGCGGCTCATCATAGATCAAGCTTTCCAGAACCGAAAGAAAATTTACTAGTACCAGTAAGTACAAGGGCATATGCAAAAGCTAAATCTTGGTCAGAGAAATCTCCTTTATCGAAGCAACAAATTAAAATTTATCTTACTAAGTATGGCATGTATTCAGAGTATATTTCCCAGTCCGCTGTCAATAAGCTTAATATAGACTGGAAAGAGCAGGCTGTTTTAAGAGCAAAATCATATCAAAAGTTTCATTATTCAAAAGAAAAGTTAGTTGGGCAACTTGTAAATGTTGATCTATTTACTCCAGAAGAGGCTGATTATGCTATAGAAAAAGTTCATTTCGATTGGAAAGAGGAAGCTGTGAAAGAAGCGGAATCTTCTGCAAACGGTGGCAAGATTTCGAAAGAACGGTTATTAGAAATACTTGTTGAAAATAGAAAATTTACTCAAGAGGAAGCGGAGTACGCAATAGAACATGCCAAAATAGATTGGTCTGATTAAACGATAATTTTAATTTTGATTTTTGTAACATATTAAAGAGCTGGACAGTCTGCCAGCTCTTTTTTGTTACTTATAAACTTTTCTCATTTCGTAAAAAATAGTTGGAGCAAAGCTAGTTTTAAACTATAATAGAGGAAAAGGATTATCGATATGAAAAATTTATAGAACAAACATTTTAATCAATAGAGAAGGAACCAGTTTATGAAACCATCTAAAAAAATCATGCTCCTTACTAGCTGTGCCTTGGCGCTCTTTGCTTTAGCGGCTTGTGGTAGCAACCAAAAGCAATCCAAGGAAAAGCAGGCAAGTTCCACTGTGCAGAAATCTAGTTCAGATAAGGAGCGCTACAAGGGAAGCTACAGCAACCTCAACAGCAAGGCAAGTGTCGAAGAAGTGCGGACTCTCTTGTCTGCTTATTTGGATCAGGACAGTGTAGATAAATTTTTGGGTCTGGTAACAGATTACGATAGCATTGTCGGCTCGGTCGGCTTAACGGGTGACTTCAGCACCTTCAAGAAAACAGACTACAATGTTGAGAAGATCAGTGACTTGTGGACCAAGAAAAAGGGCGATTTCGTCGGGACCAACTGCCGGATCAATAGCTATACTCTTCTGAAGAATCGCATCGAGATCCCTAAGATGAAAGCGGATAGTGAACTCTTGTTCGTGGACAATGATGCCATTGACAAAGGCAAGGTCTTCGATGAGGCAGACAAGGAAGCCTTTAACATTCTGTATTCACGGGTTCCGACAGAAGCTACAACGGATGTCAAGGTCCATGCTAAGAAGATGGAAGAGTATTTTTCTCACTTCAAGTTCAATGAAAATGCCCGCATGCTTTCCGTTATCGTTCATGATAACCTAGACGGAAATACCCTTTTTGTAGGGCACGTCGGTGTCTTGGTTCCTGCAAAGGACGGCTATCTCTTTGTTGAAAAGCTGACCTTTGAAGAGCCTTACCAAGCCATCAAATTTGCGACCAAGGAAGATGTCTACAAATACTTGGAGACCAAATACCAAGATTACACCGGTGAAGGTCTAGCTAAGCCCTTTATCATGGACAATGAAAAATGGATTGAGATGAAGTAGAGAATGAAGGACATTGTGATAGCATTTAGAAAGATAATAGAGTATGCTCCGATTCTTTATGCGCTCATTTTCTTGCTCTTTTTCAGTCTTCTCCTTTTCCTGAGAAGAAGGGCAATCGTGAGATCTAGTGGCGGTCCCTTCTTTGCCCCTTTTCATATTAGCTATGGCTTCTTCTACATTCATGTGTCTCTGTGTTTCAGCCGTCGCAGGATCCCACTGAAAGAAATCAAGCAAATCACGTACGCAATTTTTCGTGGTCGCGCTGGTGGTGGGAGTCGCTATGCTTTCTATATTGAACTCAGAAATGGTAGGACCATTCCCTTCTTTTTTGGAAAAAGTAAACAGAATGAACTGTTGGTTGAAAAACTCAAGCAAAATGCTGGTAAGTATGGGTTTAAAGTACATTTTCAACGCTAGAATACAATCACCTGAAGGAAACAAAACTAGAATTTGATTCTCTGTAAAAACGAAAGTGAGCAATTCTATGAACGAATCTATGAAAGAATATATCCACTTAAAAAAGCAGTTCCAAGCGCAAGATAAGGATTCATCCAGCGTGCTGGCTTTCTATGAATTTGCGGATCGGCTGACCTTACTGGAAACTCCAGAAGCTAAGCAGGTCTTGGTGGAGGTGTATCAGGAGTTGGGCTTGTATGCCAGTGCTTTTGCTCTCTTCTCAAAGCTAGTAGACAAGTCTGATCGGAAGCAAGTTAAGAAACTTTTCACCTTAGAAAAGATGAGTCTAAGTCATGGAGATCGCTTTGCTCTCTCTCGCCCCTTGACCGAAAAAGAAAAAGAGGCTCATAAGGAGAAAGTCAGTGAATTGCCAACCTTCCGCTATCATCCGGACCCACTAGCGACGGGTTCCTTTAAGGAAGGGGAGCCTAAGACCTGCCCTTCGTGTGGGGAAGACCACACCATCTATTATGCTCTGAGACCTTATTGTGTAGAAGAGCTAAGACATCTCTGTCCAACTTGTATTTCTACTGGTCGTGCTGCCCAAAAGTTTGAAGCAGAGTTTATCCAAGATGCTGATTGGCAAGGGGTCATGGATAAGGAAAAAGACCAGATCCTCTTCTGTCAAACTCCAGGCTATAGTAGCTGGCAAGGCGAATATTGGCTCTCTTGTTGCCAAGACTACTGTGCCTATCTGGGGACAGTTGGCACTCGTGAACTGGAAGAAATGGGCATTGCAGAGCAAGTTTTGGAAGAATATGAGGCACGTGATGAATTTCAGGATGTGGCTGAATACTTAGTCAAGGATGGTTCTATGTGTGGCTATCTCTTTCGATGTCTCCATTGTGAACAATACCATCTTTGGGTTGATGCGGATTAGTGGGAAGCTCCAAATCTAATAGAGTCATGAACTAGATGAAAGAATAGAAAAGGGATCACGAATGAGTAGAAAGCAAGCCCTATCCATGTATTTGATAGGGACCTTTGGACAAGTATTAGGTGTCAGCCTTCTGGTTTGGTTTTTAAGAGCAGGAGGAGTCAAGGTTGATTTTACATCACCAATGGGGATGATCGCTATTATTGTAGGTGGCTTATCATCTGCTTTTTGGGGTAGTCTTGCCAGTATTGGCTACCATCAATCTAGTTTCAAACAAGTTCTAAAAGATTTTTTTCAAGTCAAAGACAGTTTGGCAAATTATTGTTTAGTGCTTGTTTTCTTGCTACTCGACTTTTTCCCCTTTATCTTTGGTGGTAAGATCACCACTCAATCGTTGGTCTTGCCAGTGGTGCTCTTTTTCAAGGCTCTTCTTTTTGGTGGGATTGAAGAAATTGGTTGGCGTTATTTCTTTCAGCCAACTTTGCAGGAAAAAATAGCTTATTTTTCAGCTACTTTAATCACCTTTCTAGCTTGGTCTAGTTGGCATCTACTATACTTTTATATTGATGGTTCTTTAGGTGTCATTCAATTGTTTCCGTTTCTAGTAGGTCTGCTAACTAACTGCTTTATCTTATCGGCCTTGTATCATAAAACGCAAAATTTATGGATTTGTGTCATGACTCATGCCTGTATCAATGCCTTGTCTCAGATTCTAGTGAATGAAGAGGTATGGCTATCTATCGTCAGTAAAATTCTTATTATTAGTTTAGCAATCATGATTGCAAGAAAGAAGTATGTAACAGTAAAGGAGGAAAAATGAGAAAATTTATTTCAAAACAATCAGTCGCTATCTGGTATGGATTGACTGCCCTCCTAGCTACCTTTCTAGTCGGGCAAGTGATCCTTTGGTGTTTTCCAGATGGGAGGAGTATGGGGGCCTCGCTACTGTTTATCCTAATGAACTTGATTCCTATGATTGTGGCGGCTGTCTTTTCTCTGGTGTTGAGTGAAGTCAACTCCTTGGGTGAATTTTTCAAAAAGGTCTTTCTTCAAAAAGAAAGTTCCCTATCTTGGATCCTAGCTTTCTTCATCCCCGTCATCTATTATGGGATTTCCGTCCTGCTTATGAACGTTCGCTTTACTGGGAACTCCCTCTTGGCCTTCTTCATTTATTTCCCCTGGACCTTATTATATGGAGGCCTAGAAGAAGTCGGTTGGCGTTGGTTTTTACAAGATCATCTTTCCTTTAGTAAGCACTTTATACCTAAAATGATGGTTCTTTCCATTGTCTGGTTCCTCTGGCATATTCCTATCTATCAACTCCCTTGGATTACAGCAGGTTCGTCCAACTATCTTATCTTTTACCTGATGATTTTAGGGAATGCCTTCCTATTTGGAGCGCTCAAGGAGTACTCGAAAGGAGCTGTTCCTTGTATCCTTGCTCATATGCTAATTGATAGTCTGGCTGTCCTCATGCTGGTTCAGAGCTCGCTTCCTCAGATTATCCTTCTAGTTAGTTTCGAAATCCTAGTAGCCTCTTGGCTGGTGGCTGCACGAAAATCAGAGAAATAGAGTTGTATCTCTTTCGGTGGGAGTCTGTCATCTTTAGCCTTTAGGACTTCAATGTAGAGTCCATAAAATGGTATAATCAGTTTAACGAAGAATCTAGAGATAGGATCAAAGTATCAACATAGTGTTATTTTTATCTATAATGAGAGGGGGAAAGACCATGCAAAAAACCTTTCAGTTGTTGCGAAGAGGAGATATAGAGGGAGTCCGTCAGATATTGGATAAAAAGCCTGAAGAAGTCAATGCTGTTTCGGGTGACAAACCTAAAAGAGATCAGGGACAGTCACTCCTTCAAGTCGCTATCAAATCGGGACATTTAGATATTGCAGACTTACTTATTGATAGAGGAGCAGATCTTAACTTTATCGAAGAGCCGACAGAGCTGAATCCATTTTGTCAACCAGTCCTCCAAACAGCGGGTGGACGAGCTGTATTTGACTGCCGGCGCATGATCAAACGCTGGAATGGTCAATATGAGATGTATTCGTCTAAGGAAAAGGCTGACCGGTCTTTCAAAGTTTTTGAGAAAATGTTGGAACTTGGGGCAGATATTTCTCAGAAGGACAGCCATGGTGGGACTTTGTTGCAAACTATTTTAATTGAAACCAAGGAAGTGCTGCCATCTTATTATTGGAAAACAAAAGAAACCAGCGATAATGTCCTCATAACGGATGAATTACGTCATGATTTAAATCGTATTTATGATCTATTAATTCGTTACGGTGTGACTGCGGACGAAATAGCTGTCTATCAGAAGATTCCTCTCAAAGAACTTTACCAAGACAGTCCGACCATGGAGTTTTTAAATCGGTTAGATCAGAACAGATCTTGATAAGCATTTGAACCACAAGTTAAAAGAGCCTCGGGGCTCTTTTAACTTGTTCTGATAGAGTTAGAAGTAGTAGGAAAATTTTAGACCGGATTTTCTTAAAAAAATGGATACAAATCCATGATGAAATAGAGTATACTAGTTGATGAAAGAACAAGATTTTTAAGTATCGAATTTAGGAGGGCAGTTTATGTCTCAAGAAACTTTCATTATGGCGATTGACCAGGGAACCACTAGTTCGCGGGCTATCATTTTTAATAAAAAAGGCGAGCAAGTTAGCTCTAGTCAAAAGGAATTCACTCAAATTTTCCCGCAGGCTGGTTGGGTGGAGCACAATGCCAATGAGATTTGGAACTCGGTTCAGTCGGTGATCGCTGAGGTCTTTATCGAAAGTGGCATCAAGCCAAATCAAATAGAGGCGATCGGCATTACCAATCAACGGGAGACGACAGTTGTTTGGGATAAGAACACGGGGCTTCCTATTTACAATGCTATTGTCTGGCAATCTCGTCAAACTGCCCCACTAGCTGAAGAGCTCAAAAACAAAGGCTATGTAGAAACCTTCCACCAAAAGACAGGTTTAGTCATTGATGCCTACTTTTCAGCAACTAAAGTCCGTTGGATTTTGGACCATGTTGATGGGGCACAAGAGCGTGCGGAGAAAGGCGAATTGCTCTTTGGAACCATTGATACTTGGCTGGTCTGGAAGCTGACGGATGGAGCTGCCCACGTGACAGACTATTCCAATGCAGCCCGTACCATGCTTTACAATATCAAGGAACTGAAATGGGACGATGAAATCTTAGACATTCTCAACATTCCTAAAGCCATGCTTCCTGAGGTGCGGTCAAACTCTGAAATCTATGGTAAGACAGCGCCTTTCCATTTCTACGGTGGACAAGTGCCGATTGCAGGGATGGCGGGGGACCAGCAGGCTGCTCTCTTTGGCCAATTGGCCTTTGAACCTGGGATGGTCAAAAACACTTATGGAACTGGGTCCTTCATCATTATGAATACGGGTGAAGAGATGCAGTTATCAGAGAATAACTTGCTGACGACGATTGGTTATGGGATCAATGGCAAGGTCTACTATGCCCTTGAAGGATCGATCTTTATCGCTGGAAGTGCCATTCAATGGCTCCGCGATGGCTTGCGTATGATCGATCATTCACCTGAATCCGAGGCCTATGCTTTGAAGTCTCAGAATGACGATGAAATCTATGTGGTTCCTGCCTTTACGGGTCTTGGAGCGCCATATTGGAATCAAGAGGCGCGTGGTTCTGTCTTTGGACTTACCCGGGGAACAACCAAGGAAGACTTTATCAAGGCAACCCTTCAATCCATTGCTTATCAAGTACGCGATATCATCGACACCATGCAGGTAGATGCCAAAACTCCTATCCCTGTCCTAAAAGTAGACGGAGGAGCAGCGAAAAATGATTATTTAATGCAGTTTCAGGCAGATATTCTTGGAATTGCGATTGCCCGCGCGAAAAACTTGGAAACAACGGCTTTAGGAGCAGCCTTCCTAGCAGGTCTGACCGTAGGTTATTGGAAGGACTTGGAAGAATTAAAATCTCTTCATGGAGCAGCCCAAATCTTTGAACCAAAAATGGATGAAGCTCGCAAAGAGGACTTGTACAAGGGCTGGAAGAAAGCAGTCAAAGCCACTCAAGTATTTGCGGAATCTGATGACTAAAGGGACCCATCAAATGAATAGTTTATGAGAGTGGGACAGAAATCGGTAATTCGTTAGAATTCGATTTCGTCGTCCCACCTCCGCACAGTTGAGTAGGGCTGTAAAAGCTGATGAAATCAGCGTAGTAGAGCCCACTCAACCACTGCGTCTTGCTCGACAATTCAAAGACAATTGAGAGGCTAGGACTTTTGTCCCAGCCTCATGTAGCTTTTACAGTATAGAACAATTATCCGTTTTGGCTAAAAGCTATATTCTATTTCACGCTTTCGTTCATTTATCACTAAATAAAGATATCATATAAATAAACTATTTTTTTCAAAAAAACAGGCTAGAGTTTGAAATGTTTTTCACAAAAGAGTATACTGTTAGCATAGTTTTATCGGATATTTATAATAGACCCCATCAAAACTAGTTGTCAACCCTTGCTGTTCTGATAGGAACGTTTGCTGGTATCGTTGATACCAAGGAGGAATCATATGTCTAAAGTAGCTATTGTCACAGGTGCTGGTCAAGGGATCGGTTTTGCAATCGCAAAACGTTTGGTGCAAGATGGCTTCAAGGTCGGAGTATTGGACTACAATGCTGAAACAGCTGAAAAAGCAGTTGCTGAGTTGTCCGCAGAAAATGCTTTTGCAGTCGTTGTCGATGTATCAAAACAAGCAGAAGTGGCTGCAGCTTTCCAAAAAGTTGTTGACCATTTTGGAGATTTGAATGTTGTCGTAAACAACGCAGGTGTTGCGCCAACTACACCACTTGATACAATTACAGAAGAACAATTTACACGTACATTTGCTATTAACGTTGGTGGCGTGATTTGGGGTGCTCAAGCTGCACAAGCTCAATTCAAAGCGCTTGGCCATGGCGGAAAAATCATCAATGCAACTTCACAAGCAGGTGTCGTTGGTAACCCTAATTTGACTGTCTATGGTGGTACTAAATTCGCTGTGCGTGGAATTACGCAAACCTTGGCGCGTGACTTGGCGGATTCAGGCATCACTGTCAATGCGTATGCACCAGGTATCGTCAAGACTCCAATGATGTTTGACATTGCCCATGAAGTTGGTAAGAACGCAGGTAAAGATGACGAATGGGGTATGCAAACATTCGCTAAAGATATCACTTTGAAACGTCTTTCAGAACCAGAAGATGTAGCAGCAGCAGTCAGCTTCCTTGCTGGACCTGATTCAAACTACATCACAGGTCAAACCATTATCGTAGATGGTGGGATGCAGTTCCATTAAGATGAAAAAAGAGGTTGGGATCAACATCCTAACCTCTTATTTTTTATGCTATTTAGTTAATACAATGGTATCAGAAGGATCGCGATCGTCATCTTCAATAGTGAGTTGGTTACCTTCTAGTTTGTAATATTTGAGATCATCCCCTACAGTGAGAGTATGATTGTCAGCGTGAATGGTTACAGGTTTGCTTTCTTTCTCGCCATCGCTTTCAAGCTCTTCCCATGTGCCCGTCGTACCAGAAAGGGTCAGAGTGATCTGATCAGTTTCATCAGTCCCCTTGTATGTCCCATCTAGATTTTCAGGTTGGCTAGCCGTTTGAGAAGTTTTAGAGCTTGAAGCACTTGACGCGACCTGTTGTGAACTAGCAGAGCTTGCAGGTGTTTGAGCTGTCGGATTCGAGCAGGCTGCTAAAAGACCAAGAACTGCCAGTGAGGCAAGAGAAAGTGTGAATTTATTGGACAATGTCATAGGCTTGTCTCCTTTCTTTGATAATCCAAGTATAGCAGAGGATAGAGGAGAAGACAATGAAAACGAATTTTCAGAAAAATAAAATTCGCTTCATGAAGTAGGAACTCATTACCCAATTATTCGTAAATATCATTTTACTATATTGTTTTGTAGAATAGTAGAATTTTATTTGTGATAAAAATGTAACCGTTTTCGGTTGACATTCAATTGTCTAATTAGTATAATGGGTTTGGAATAATATAAAAGGCAATGAGGCCTATGATTGCAATGGCGCAACCGTTTCAAATCATAGGTATCTTATTGCCTTTTTTCTAATTAATAAAATTTTATTTTGGAGGTTTTCTCATGAAGAAACATCGTCTCTTTTTTGTTTGTGGTCTTGCCTTATTTATGGTTGGTTGTCAGGCTTCTCAGTCATCTAAAACAACTGAGCCTAGTAAAGCTAGTCAAGAAACAAGTGTATCAAAAGAAGATCAAGTGCTTAATCGTGGGCAGTGGGAGGATAAGTTATATAAGAAATTAAGTAATGTTATTAAAGATAATGGCAAATCTAGTTCAAAATATAATGAATCAGCGAAGCCGTATGCTGTATTTGACTGGGATAACACAACAGTAATCAACGATATTGGTGAAGCAACTTTTACTTATCAAATTGAAAACTTAGATTTTAAGATGACACCGGAAGAGTTAGATAAGGCTATTCGTACAAATATCCCAGAGGATAACTTTAAAGAAGATCATAACAATAAAGAAGGAAATCCTGTCAACATTGATAATATTGCTAAGGATATCGTTTCTGATTATACTGTTCTTTATAACGAATACAAAGGTTTTAAGGGGACTAAGAGTCTTGATGAAGTGAAACAATTAGACGAATATAAAGATTTCAGTGCTAAATTACGTTATCTTTACGAAGCAATTGGTGGAACTTTCAGTTCAGATATTTCTTATCCATGGGTTACCTACTTATTTACAGGTATGACTTCAGAAGAAGTTCAAGCCTTATCTGAAAAATCAATTGAACGTGCCTTAAAAGAAGATTTAGTTTATGAAACTTGGGTGAGCCCAGAAAGCTTGAAGGGTGAAGCTGGTCAAGTAGAAATCAAATTTAAACGTGGTGTTCGCGCAGTAAAAGAGATGCAAAATCTTTATAAGACACTACAAGATAATGGCATAGATGTTTATGTTGTTTCTGCTTCATTCCGAGATGTTGTTGTTCCTTTTGCTACTAAGGAAAAATTTGGATATAATATTACTGAAGACCATGTCTATGGAATGGAACTCGTTAAAAATGATTCTGGTGTCATTCAATCAGAATACAATAACGACTACTTCCAAACACAAGGTGAAGGAAAAACAAAAACAATCAAGAAGTTCATTGCAGATAAACATGGGAACCAAGATCCTATTCTAATTGCTGGAGATAGTAATGGAGACTATGCAATGTTGAAAGATTTTGAAGGATTACAGATGGGAATCATCTTTAACCTATTACGGGATCCATCTAAAGGAATTGGCTTACTTTCACAGACTGCAGTAGATACATATGATAGCAAAGATGCCAAATACTTCTTACAAGGTCGTGATGAAAACAAAGGTGTTTTAGTTAAGAGTAGAGAAACAATCAAGTTGGGAACTGATGAGGCACAATTAATTAAAAAATAGGGGAGATTTATGAAGAAAATCATGTTTGTTGGTTCAGTGGGAGTGGGTAAAACAACGCTAACCCAACGATTAAAAGGATTAGATATTGAGTATTTTAAAACGCAGGCTGTTCAATTTCACGATAGTATTATTGATACGCCAGGGGAATTTTTACAACACAGACGCTATTACAATGCTTTAACAGTGACTGCAGCAGAAGCTGAAATCATTGGACTCTTAATTGCAGGGAATTCAACCATGCAAACTTTTCCTCAAGGATTTTCTTCATTATTCACCCAAGATGTGATTGGAATCATTAGTAAGATTGACCTAGTAGACTCTGAGGAGCAATTGGAATTTGCGCGTAAACAATTGTTAGATGCAGGTGTTAAACAAATTTTTGAGATTTCTTCAACTGAAAATACTGGGATCGATGCTTTAAAAGACTTTCTTGAGAGTGAGTAAACATGATATAATCTAAAAGGACTACTTTATCTTTCAAGAAGGAGATGTGTATGATTGTTGAACACGGAGGGAATGGACGTCTATTAGCTGAAAAAAATGGAAACTCTTCTGAAAAGTGGATTGATTTTAGTGCCAACATCAATCCTCTTGGAGTTTCCGAAAACCTCCGCCAAGTCTTAGTGGAGAGCATTGATAGAATTACAGAGTACCCAGATATCACAAACCAATATGAAAAAGATTTACTTAGAGACCATCACGGTAATCATGATCTAGAAATTCTTTTGTCAAATGGTGCGGTAGGTTTATTTTATGAGTTAGCTCAGATCTTAAAACCCAAGAGATTACTGATTTTAAGTCCAACCTTTATGGAATATGAAAAGGCTTTTTATCAAGAAGGGACAGAAATTATTTATCATCATTTAACATCTCCTAATTTTGTTTGGACAGTGAAAGATCTTTTATCAGACATGGATCATTTGAAAGCAGGAGATGTTGTCTTATTATGTAATCCCAATAATCCAACTGGATCTGTTGTTCCAGTTAGTCAATTGCTAGAAATTGCGAAAAAATTACTGGAACGGAATATTCATTTTATTCTAGATGAAGCTTTTATTGACTTTTTAGAAGACGAGGAAAAGTATAGTTTTGTTCCATATTTGAGTGAGTTTACAAATACAATTGTTGTTCGATCTCTAACCAAGTTTTATGCGATTCCAGGATTACGATTAGGATACGCCCTTGGGAAACATCCATGCTTAACAAAGATTAATGAACGTAGGGCTCCGTGGACAATTAATGCACTGGCTCTTCAAGCTTTGCCTGTGATTTTAAAGGATCAGGATTATCAAGCTCAGACTCTAAAATGGTTACAAGAGGAAAAAGACTTCCTGTATCGTTCTTTGGAAACTTTTTCTGCATTAACTGTTTTAAAACCAAGTGTTAATTATATCTTTTTTAAGTATACGGGGTCTAAGAATTTACGTGAAGAATTATGGCGCTATAACATTTTTATCCGCTCCTGTTCCAACTACCGTAATTTAAGTAGTGATTACTACCGCGTTGCAATTCGTAGCAGAGAAGAGAATACCTGTTTATTAGTCGCCTTGAAAGCGATTCTTGGAGGACATGAGTAGTGGAAGGGACAATGATAGCATCTTGTCCAGGATCTTGTGGAGAATTATTCCAATGTGTTGTAGATGGTCGTGAATTTTTGATGTCTTATGGCATTGAAAAGAAAAGCCAAGTATTAATTGGCCCTCAAACAGGTGTAGTAGGAGAAGAGTTGCGTCCTAAAATGCTGCGAGTTATAAATGAATTAACAGATCAGATAGATTTCGACTTCTCTTTTCAAACAGATATCTCTGTTGGAAAGGGATATTCTAGTAGTACAGCGGATATGCTGTCAATTTTAGGTGCTTATTTTTCTTGCAAACAAAAGGAAGTGTCAGTCCCTCTGTTAACGAGCTTATGTTCTAAGATTGAACCAAGTGATTCCGTCGGTTTTTCAGACTGGACTGTGATGAATCCTCTTGACGGTGCGATCAAATGGCAGACAAAATGGAAACCGAATCTTTATGTGTACATTCTAGAGCCAGATCAAATCGTCGATACAACGAGTTTCATAAGAATGACAGATAGTCCCTTGTATCCTGCTAAGCAATCAAAGAAATTGCTGATTGATTTCAAAACTGCCTGTGACAAACAAAATGTGAAGCTATTAGGTAAGTTGGCGACTACAAGTGCCTTGTTAAATAACAAACGGTTGCCCAAACCCTATTTAGAAGAAATTATAGAAATTACAACAGAATTAGGTTTACTAGGAGTAAATGTTGCTCATAGTGGTAGCATCGTTGGTATTCTGTTGACTCAAGATCAGCTGATTCACTTGAATAAGTTAGAAGAACGACTTTCCCAACATCCTCTGGCAAGCTATTATTCTATAAGGAATCTAAGCAAAATTATATATGATGGGCTAAAAGTGAAGAAGGTGGAGGAAATCTGTGGATAGGCAAGATGAATTAAATCAAATCCTAAAAAATATTGTACCGATTGATGCTAAAGCATTAGAAGAGGGAAAAAACTATTGTGATCGATTAGCGAAACCTCTAGGTGCATTAGGAAAAATGGAAAAAATGTATGCTAGATTACATGCGATGTTCCCTGACAATATCCAGTTGACGAAGAAAATGGTCATGATTTATGTAGCGGATAATGGAGTTTGCGATGAAGGAATCTCCTCAAACCCTATCGAAACAACATTTATTGTAGCCAATAATATTAGAAATGGGAAAGCAGGGGTGGCTAATATTGCTGAATATGCGGGTTCAGATATTTGCGTCATTGATATTGGTTGTAAAAGCCCAATCTATCCTGATAATCCAGACCATATTCTAAATGGAACACGAAATATGCTAAAGGAACCTGCCATGACTCGTCAGGAGGCCCTAGAAGCGATTTTGGTTGGGTATAGAAGAACTGTTGAATTGATTAATCAGGGCTATACCTTATTTGGGACTGGTGAGATGGGGGTTGGAAATACCACGACATCCGCAGCAGTTATTGCCGCAACTTTGGGGCTCCCTGCACAAGAGGTGACGGGATATGGAGCGGGTGTTACGGAAAAGATGAAGGCTCATAAAACAGCAGTTATCCAAGAAGCAGTAACCAATCATGCACCTTATAGTGATATGATTGATCTGGTTTCAAAAGTTGGTGGGCTGGATATGTTGGGAATGGTTGGCACCTATCTAGCATGTGCCCAACATCAACTGCCTTGTGTCATAGATGGACTGATTTCTTTAACGGGACTCTTGATAGCTTCTCAATTAAAGAAAGAGGTTTTAGATTATTGCTTCCCATCGCATTGTTCAACAGAACCAGGATATCGAATCGTTTCTGACTACTTAGGATTATCCCCTATGCTTCAAATGGATATGCGTTTAGGAGAAGGTTCTGGCTGTCCTTTAGCTTTCTTTTTAATGGAAAGTTCTGTATATACCATAGAACATATGCCAACTTTTGAAGAAGGAAAATTGGACCGGGATGACTATGTCGATATTAGATAATAGGAATAAAGGAGGAAAATATGCAATTATATACAAAGACCGGTGATAAAGGTCTTACAAAATTAGTAGGTGGTCAAAGTGTTGCAAAGGATTCGGATCGAGTCAATGCATACGGGACTATTGATGAACTAAATACTTGGGTTGGTTATACGATTAGTAAAATGGATCCTGAAGATGAATTGAGAGACGAATTGTATCAGTTACAAAATTATTTGTTTGATTGCGGTTCAGATTTATCTACTCCACATGGTGTTTACCCATATAAAGTGGATGAAAGCCTCATCAAATGGATTGAAGAACGAATTGATACGTATGCGGATATTCCACCAGCTCTGGAAAGATTCATTTTACCTGGCGGTGATGAAATTGCTTCAATGGTTCATGTAGCAAGAACCATTGCGCGTCGTGCAGAACGACATATTGTCGCGACCATGTGGACAAATGAAATTAATAATCAAGTCTTAATTTTTGTGAATCGTTTATCTGACTATTTCTTTGCTCTTGCCAGAGTGATTAATTATCGAAAACACTGTGAGGATATTCCTTATGAAAGAGGAGCAAAAGTGTTTCACAATATTACAAAAGCAGATGTGGAGCGGTGGGCAAAGAAAAATAATAACTAGAATAAAAGCACTACCTCTAATAAAAAAATAGGGGCAGTGCTTTTTTATCTATGTCATAATTTTTTGATTAAAGGTGATAAGAAAAAAACCTTGTCTTTCCTAAAGGGAAGGACAAGGTTAGAATTCGAAAGCCAGATGTACAACAGTGTACAAATTTCGTGCTAAGCTTCATTGGTTAACAGTAGCTTTCCAAATATTGACTCTGCTTCTTTGCAGATGATGGGAACCCCATCCTTAGAAAATGATACGTACTCATACGTAGAGTCAATAGGGGAAAGCACTATTTTGGTGTATTTCCTAACTGACATCACCACCTTACATCGAGGCGTGAAATCTACTAAAATTTAAGAATAAAGACCTGACTTAAAGCTAAGCTTATCACAGTGGCGGGACCGTGTTGGATTTTCACCAAACTTCCATACTCTTAAAAGTACCAAAATCATTTCTAGTAACTTTATGATAGCACGATCTAGAAGAATCTGCAAGTATTATGATCAAAAAAATAAAATATATGTTTTTTCTTTTGCGTTGTAAGCGTTTTTATGTTATACTTTTTGTAAAGTACAAGGACGTACAATTTTAAGCAATGAAGCTATATGAAATATGCCAAAATTTATACTATTTGGTAGTGTTTCATGTGGCTTCTTTTTATGTTGTTTTAAGAGTTTCAAATGATAAAGGGGGTAAAATAAAATAAGAAACTCTGAAAAGAAAGGAGAAAGAATGTATAATATTTACTACAAAACTAAAATTTTTGTCGGCAAAGGTGCTTTGGCCCAATTAGAAAACTATCATAACAAAACCATATTGGTTGTTGCTGATCCGTTTTTAAAAGAATCTGGACAGTTAGATAAAATTCTTGATTATTTAGACGCTAGTAACGATATCATAACCTTTACTGATATTGTTCCAGATCCGCCTATTGATGTTATTGTGGCAGGGATTCACGCGACTGAAGGGAAATCAATCGATATTGTCTTATCTGTCGGTGGGGGATCTGCAATTGATGCATCTAAAGCAATGTATTACTTTGCGAAGAAACAAGGGATTTTTACTGATGTGGAATTGATCTCTATCCCAACTACTAGTGGAACAGGATCTGAAGTGACAAGTTTCGCAGTTATTACTGATGCTGAGAAAGGACAAAAGTATCCGATCGTAGATTGGGATATTCTACCGGATATCGCTATATTAGATTCCAATTTGGTGGAAACACTACCAGCTAATATTACAGCAGATACTGGTATGGATGTATTAACACATGCGATTGAGGCCTATGTTTCAAATAAAGCAACTGATTTTTCTGATGCTTTGGCTGAAAAAGCTATCAAATTAGTATTTGAATACTTGCCTCGTGCATACAAAAATGGACATGATTTAGAAGCACGTGAAAAAATGCATGTAGCCTCTACTTTGGCGGGAATGGCCTTCAACTCAGCTTCATTGGGGATTAATCATAGTATCGCCCATGCAGCTGGAGCTAAATTCCATATTCCTCATGGACGACTTAATAGCATCTTAATGCCACATATTATCCAGTATAATGCGAATGTGGCAACGACAGGTACCCGTGCTGGTAATTTGAATAAAGAAACTGCTGAAAGATATCAACAGATTGCTCGTTTATTAGGGTTGAGTGCTTCTACACCTATTCTAGGTGTAAGACAATTAGTGGATGCTGTTCGAAAACTTCAGAAAAAATTAGATCATCCGACTTCTTTAAGATCTTATGGAGTGGGAGTGGATGATTTTAATGCTCATAAACGTGAGATTGCGGAAGCTGCTTTATTGGATAAGTGTACGATTACAAATCCGAGAGTCCCTACAGTTGAAGAATTATTGAAGGTTTTAGAACAAGCTTTCTAAAAAGAGTCATTTTAAATTAACAAAAATAGAGTATAAAGTCTAATTCATTTAGTAGAAATGAATCTGCTGGTGAAAATTAAAAAAGACATGTGAGTTCAGATTTTTTTATGAATATATATATATAATAAAAGTTCACATGATTAATTGGAATTTTTAAATTTATTTTGTTTAATATAGGCTTACTTTTATAATTTTTTAAAAGCACTAATAAGTTGTCTTGTATTGGTTTTGCATAGTACATAATTGGATGTTAGTGGTTCTATATTTTATAATCAATTATTTCAAATAGTTAAATTAACATACAAAAAATTAAAGGATTAAAAAAATTCCCCTCAAATTTAGGATCTTTAATTTGACACTGTTATGTAATAATTTAATTAATAAATTTTATTGAAAGCGAATACTAAATATAGTATAATCAAATTATTTAGAATTATATTTATTGTAAAACCAATCCAGAGGTGGTAATAAATGTCAGAAAAACAAAGAATGATTCAGGAATACGTTCCTGGTAAACAAGTCACATTAGCACATTTAATTGCTAGTCCTGATCCTGTTATTTTTGAAAAATTGGGGTTACAGACAGATTTTCGTGATGCTATTGGGATATTGACCATCACTCCAAGTGAGGCTGCAATTATTGCTGTGGATATAGCTACTAAAGCAGCTGGGGTACAGATTGGTTTTGTGGATCGATTTAGCGGATCTGTTGTAATGACAGGGGATGTTGCGTCAGTAGATGCATCACTCCACGCAGTATTAAATGGTTTAGAAGAGATTCTAGGCTTTTCAAGTACAGTTGTAACAAGAACATAATTTCATATGAGGGATGGAGTTTATGAAAGGCAGAATACTAATTTGTGATGATGATCCGATTATTCGCTTAGATATCAAACAAATTTTAGAACAGTCAGATTATGAAGTGGCTGCAGAAGCAAGTGATGGTTTTGAAGCTATTGAACTTTGTCAAAAACACTTTTTCGATCTAGTAATAATGGATATTAAATTACCGTTATTAGATGGTTTATCAGCAGGTAAAAAAATATTAGATGATGAATTAGCATACGGTGTGATAATTCTTTCTGCTTATAATGATGACCATTATATCAAAAAAGCAAGTTTAACTGGTGCTAGTGCTTACTTGGTAAAACCGTTGGATGCAAAGTCTTTAATTCCTACAATAGCAGTTTGTATAGAGAAAGGACGGCAACAGCAATTACTTTCGAAGGAATTAATTAAAATTAGTAAGAAGCTCGATGATCGAATTGTTTTAGAAAAGGCTAAAGGACTTTTGATGACGAGAGATAATCTTACGGAACCAGAGGCTTTTAAACAGATTCGGACAATCAGTATGCAAAAGCGTGTTCCAATGATTGAAATTGCAAAGTTGCTGTTATTGAATAATGAAGTACAATAATCAGATAAAGAAATTTTGCGAGGATAAAACAGATCTTAATGAAGCAGATATTGATTATTTGATTCGACAATCAGAGGCAGTTTTATCAAGCAAAGAGTTTATGGATAAGGACGTCTTCATTGATGTAAAAAATATTTATTCTGATCATGCAATTGTCGTTTTTCATAGAAAGCCTCATACAAAGGAGAGCTTGTATGAAAAAACAGTTGTTGGGCAGTCTGCCTTTTTAGAAAATGAACCTGGGGTTCTTCGTACACTTCAAACAGGTGTTCCTTCTGTGGGTCTTCGAGGACAATCGCAAGAAGGAGTTGCAATTGAACAGACTGTTTTTCCAATTATCAGAGGAAAAAAAGTAATTGCTACTTTAATCGTTGAAAGTGATTTTTCAGATAGTTTCTCATCAAGTTTTTCTCTCCAGCATTCGAAAGGTGACCATTCTTATATTTTTCAAGCACCTTCTGAATCAATCCGGGAAGAAGAGGTATCATTATTAGATTATGTAGAAGATGCAGTATTAGTATTTGATCGAGGAGGATTTTTACTACATTGCAATCAATCAGCGGTTGTCTTATATCGAAGTAAGTTGGGTTACTTAGAAAGTATACAAGGAATGCATTATGATAATCTCTCTTTAGATGGAACAATTTTTTCTGAATTAGTAGAGGATAATTTTTCAAATAGTAATAAAACAGTTAAGTACGGAAAACATTATTTTCAAGTGAAGTGTTATCCCAATGCTCGCAATCATCAAACGATTATTACTATAAAAGATACCAGTGAACTACGGGAAAAAGACAAAGAAATCCAAGAGAGTTTGATTGCTTCTCGAGAAATTAATCACCGAGTTAAAAATCATCTTCAAACCATTATTTCTTTATTGCGATTGCAAGGAGCACAGGTTAAAGAGTTTGGTACAAAAGTTGCTTTTGAAGACTGTATAAACAGAATTTTCTCGATAGCTGCTACCTATGAACTTCTTTCTAATCAAGAAAATGAAAAAATAGATTTGAAGTCTTTGGTTGAAATTGTTTCATCAAATCTTCAACGCTGTTTTGCAGAAAAATCAGAAATTCAATTAAAATTAAAATTATGTGATGATATTTACTTGGATCATAATAGAGCATCGTCACTGGCATTGGTAATAAATGAATTATTACAAAATGCTTATGAGCATGCTTTTTCCAATAAAAAATATCAAAAAAATAAAAAAAATCAATGTATTCGTTTGCAAATGACGAAAAATGATGATATAATACGTATACAAGTAATTGATAATGGTAGCGGTTACAATGTCGAAACCGTGGGTCAAGAGCATCTTGGCTTAATACTTGTTCAAAGATTTGTAGAGAGTAAATTATCCGGAAGACTAGTCACGACCTCAAACAATGAGGGAACGCAAGTTAAGATAATTTTTAAAGTGTAAATAATTCTAGACTAACAATGAAGTCAGTCGAAAAGCAATGACGCTTAAAGGATGCAAGAAACCGATGTTTCAGTGCATTCTTTAAGCGTCTTTTTTTGGAGGTTTCCTATGTCGGATAAAATTTTGAGTGTTGGGTTAGATCTTGGAACTGCAACTACTCAATTGGTCCTATCTGAACTTACAATTGAAAATATTGCTTCTGTATTTACAATCCCAAGAGTATATATAACGGATAAAAAAGTCCTTTATAAAAGTAAAATTATTTTTACACCAATTTCACATCAGTCTTTGATAGAAGTTGATAAGATAAAAGATTTTGTTATCCAAGAATATCAAAAAGCCGGGATTGAAAAGCAAGATATTCAGATGGGGGCAGTAATTATTACCGGTGAAACAGCTAGAAAAGAAAATGCCAGCCAAGTTTTGCAGGCGTTGAGCGGTTACGCTGGGGACTTTGTAGTTGCTACTGCGGGGCCAGATCTAGAGAGTATTATCGCAGGCAAGGGAGCGTGTGCACACCAATATTCTCAAGAACACCATACTTCCGTTGTAAATATTGATATTGGAGGTGGAACTTCAAACTTCGCTGCATTTCGCGAAGGAGATGTAATTGATACAGGTTGTTTTGATATTGGCGGTCGTTTGATCAAGATTGATCCTAATACACTTAAAATACATTATATTTCACCGAAACTACAAGAAATTATAAAACAAGAAAATTTAAGACTGTTTTTGGATGAAATTGTAAATAGGGATGAATTGAATAAATTAATCCAAATTTTAGTGATAGTTTTAGAAAAGGCAGTTGGGCTTGAAGTGGATGCTCCATATTACGAGTTTTTACAAACCAACCATGGATTGCGACTCGATTATGAATTGAAATGTGTTTCATTTTCCGGAGGAGTAGCCGATGCTATTTATCAAGATTCTGCTACTAATGATTTTGCCTACGGTGATATTGGTATCATATTGGGACGTGCTATTCGTCAATCAAAGATTTTTGAACAAAAGAGAGTGATTGAATCAGCCGAAACAATTCGAGCAACAGTCGTAGGTGCTGGAAGTCATACAACAGAGGTAAGCGGAAGCACCATCACTTATATTTCTAAAACTTTACCGATTAGAAATATACCTGTTTTGAAATTAGCGAATGACGACGAGCTAGAGAGTTGTGAAAAATTAACAGAAATCATTCATGATAAATTAGAATGGTTTACCTTAGAAAATGAAGTCCAACAGGTTGCTTTGGCAATTAATGGTGAAAAAAGTCCAAGTTTTGTTAGAGTACAAGAATATGCAAGCGCTATCACAAAAGGGATGGGAGAAAGTATTCGAAAGAATATTCCATTACTTGTAGTTGTTAGAGAAGATATGGCAAAGGTTTTAGGGCAATGTTTGTTTGCTGAATTACCAAAAGATTATCCGTTTGTATGTATTGACTCAGTTGATGTCCAAAATGGTGACTACATCGATATAGGTAATCCAGTGATAGAGGGATCGGTCTTGCCGGTCGTTGTTAAAACGTTAGTTTTTAATTAAGAAATTATTAAAGGAGGAGACTTTAAATGATTTTAAAGACAAAATTATTTGGAAGAGTCTATGAATTCAAATCAGTAAAAGAAGTTCTAGCTAAAGCCAATGAATACAAGTCGGGTGACCAACTTGCTGGGGTGGCGGCTGAATCTTCTGAAGAACGTGTAGCAGCTAAGGTGGTTTTATCACAATTAAAACTATCAGATTTGTTTAACAATCCTGTTGTTCCATACGAAGAGGACGAAGTAACTCGTATTATTATTGATGATGTAAACCTTCGTACTTATGAAAAGATTAAAAATTGGACTGTTTCTGAACTTCGTGAGTGGATTTTAGATAACAACCACCAAAATGTTGATATTCAATGGCTTTCTCGTGGATTAACCTCAGAAATGGTTGCAGCGGTTGCTAAGTTGATGACAAACTTAGACTTGATTGTTGCAGCAAATAAGATTGTCATTACAAAACGCGCTAATACAACCATTGGTATGCCGGGAACATTCTCTTCTCGTTTGCAACCAAACCACACTACAGATGATCCTGATGGAATTATGGCCTCTACAATGGAAGGTTTTGCTTATGGATGTGGGGATGCTCTGTTAGGGTTGAACCCAGTTGATGATTCTGTAGAGAGTACAAAACGAATTCTTCATAAGTTTAATGATTTTATCGAAGAGTATAAGATTCCAACACAACACTGTGTGCTAGCTCACGTTACAACTCAGATTGAAGCAATGAACCAAGGAGCTCCAACTGGATTGGTATTCCAGTCTATCGCAGGTTCTGAAAAAGGGAATGCGGCATTCGGTTTTGATGCAAAAGTTCTTCAGGAAGCTAAAGATACAGCTCATAAAGTTGGTACTGCAGCTGGTCCAAACGTGATGTACTTTGAAACTGGTCAAGGTTCTGAGTTGTCATCAGATGCTCACCATGGTGCTGACCAGGTAACGATGGAAGCACGTTGTTATGGTTTTGCGAAACGTTTTGATCCATTCTTGGTTAACACAGTAGTTGGATTCATCGGTCCGGAATATTTGTATGATTCAAAACAAGTTATTCGTGCCGGTTTGGAAGATCACTTCATGGGTAAACTAACAGGTATTTCTATGGGCTGTGACATTTGCTACACAAACCATATGAAAGCCGATCAAAATGACGCTGAAAATCTATTGGTTCTTCTTGGAGCAGCTAATGTTAACTACATCATGGCAATTCCTCATGGTGATGATATCATGTTGAACTATCAAACTACTGGTTATCATGAAACTGCTACGATGCGTGATCTCTTGAACAAACGTCCAATCAAAGAATTTGAAGAGTGGATGGAAAAAATGGGATTGATGAAGGATGGACATCTTACTGAAATCGGTGGAGACGGATCTATCTTTATGAAACAAAATTAGTAAGGAGGTATTGACAGTGAATGAACAAGATTTAAAAGAAATGATTCGTTCTTTGTTAAGCGAAATGGATACAGATACTGTTACAGAGCTAAAAAAGGAAGAGCAAAAGCAAGACTCCGAATTTAAGTCTCTTGAAAAGAATGGTGTTCAACCTGATAAAGAAGAAACGACTATTGAAGATGGAATTATTCCAGATATAACAGAAGTGGATATTCAGGAACAGTTTTTAGTTCCAAATGCAATTAACGAAGAAGCTTATCGTAAAATTAAAAAATTCACACCAGCTCGTTTGGGATTGTGGAGAGCAGGAAACCGTTATAAGACTGAGACAGTTCTTCGTTTCCGTGCAGACCATGCTGCAGCTCAAGATGCGGTGTTCTCAAATGTTTCAGATGATTTTGTTAAAGAAATGGGATTCATTCCTGTTCAAACAAAAGCATCAACGAAAGATGAATACTTAACTCGTCCGGACTATGGTCGTGTATTCCCAGAAGATCAACAGAAAATCATTAAAGAATCTTGTAAACCAAATCCAAAAGTACAAATCGTTGTTGGTGATGGTTTGAGTTCATCAGCGATTGAAGCAAACGTAAGAGATTTCTTACCAGCCTTAAAACAAGGTTTGAAAATGTTTGGTCTGGATTTTAATGAAGTTCTTTTCATCAAACATGCTCGGGTAGCTGCAATGGACCAAATCGCTGAACTTACAGGAGCTGAAGTTATCTGTATGCTAGTTGGAGAACGTCCTGGTTTGGTGACAGCTGAATCGATGAGTGCATATATGGCTTATAAACCAACAGTTGGGATGCCAGAATCACGTCGTACAGTAGTATCAAACATTCATAAAGGTGGAACTCCTGCAGTTGAAGCTGGAGCCTACGTGGCTGAAATTATTAAGAAGATTCTTGATAATAAGAAGTCAGGGGTAGAATTAAAATAGAAATGGGGTTTAGATTTTGAAAAATGATAGACTTGGCGCTAACGTATTAAGTGCATTATTAATTCCTAATGTAGATGCAGGGTTAGCAGCATCATTGGAACTGAAACCACATCATAGAAGTTTGGGAATTGTTACCTCTGACTGTGATGATGTAACCTATGTTGCTTTGGATGAAGCGACAAAAGCAGCTGATGTTGAAGTTGTTTATGCTCGTAGTATGTATGCTGGAGCTGGGAATGCTTCTACTAAGTTAGCTGGTGAAGTTATCGGTATTTTGGCGGGTCCAAATCCGGAAGAAGTTCGTAGTGGCTTAGATGTTGTAGTTTATGAAATTGAAAACGGAGCTAGTTTCTATAGTGCAAATGATGACGACAGCATCCCATATTTTGCTCATTGCATTTCAAGAGCAGGTAGTTATCTTTCAGAAGGTGCAAACGCAGAAGAAGGAACAGCCATTGCTTATTTAATTGCTCCTCCTGCAGAAGCTATGGTAGCTCTGGATGCAGCTTTAAAAGCTGCTGATGTATCGGTTGGTGCATTTTATGGACCACCAAGTGAAACAAACTTTGCAGGTGGATTATTGATTGGCTCTCAATCTGCATGTCGTGCAGCATGTGATGCATTTGCCCAAACTGTTCAAAGTATTGCAGATAATCCAAAGAGTTATTAAGATGAGGTGTGCTTATGGCAGAAAAAGCACTTGGATTAATTGAAGTACGAGGTTTTCTTGGGGCAGTCGTAGTTGCCGATGCTGCACTGAAAGCTGCCAACGTCTCACTATTGAATGTAGAAACTGTTAAGTCAGGGTTAAATACGGTTCAATTGGTTGGAGATGTTAGTGCAGTAAGATCAGCAGTGGAAGCTGCAGTTGAGATTGCACAAGATCAACCATACTATCTTCATAGTCACGTGATTGCACGATTAGACTCGCAAACTGATTCGATCCTCCTTCCAATTCAAAAGGAAGTGAATAAAGATGTGTCCAAAGCTGAAACTTCTTCATCTTTAGAAGAGAGTGTTTTAGAAGTGATTGATTTGATAGATGTACCTGAAGTTAATCCACAACCTTTAATATCAGATAATGAAACAGCTTTTGTTGAAGATATCATTTCTGATATTATAGTTGAAGAAGAGGTTCTAACAGAAGGACAACAGAAATATTCTGAGGAAGAATTAAATAAATTCAAAGTTGTTGAATTAAGAAGTATTGCTTATCGGGAAGATAAAATCGATCTATCTAAGAAAGAAATTAAATTTGCGAACAAACAATTACTAATTCAAGCTTTACTGAAATTGAAATCATAGGAGAAAGTTGAATGTATATTGAAGATAAAGATCTTTTATCTATACAAGAAGTTCGCCATTTGATTCAACGAGCTAAAGTTGCACAACAAAAACTAGCATTGATGAGTCAGGAACAAATCGATACGATTGTAAAAGTTGTAGCTAAAGCTTGTTATGATCAAAGAGAACGTTTAGCCAAAATGGCCGCAGAAGAAACTGGATTTGGGAAGTGGCAAGATAAAGTTTTAAAAAATGCCCTTGCCTCAAAAGGTATTCTTGAAGAAATCAAGGATATGCGTACAGTTGGTATTTTGAACGAAGATAAAGAAAACAAAGTTATTGAAGTTGGTGTTCCAGTTGGTGTGGTTGCCGGATTAATCCCTTCAACCAATCCAACTTCAACAGTCATGTATAAAGCGCTTATCGCTTTAAAAGGTGGAAACAGTATTGTTTTCTCTCCACACCCACATGCTGCAAAATGTATCAATGAAACTGTTGATATTATTAAAAAAGCTGCAGTTTCAGCAGGGTGTCCCGAAGGTGCAATCGGTGTTATTCAACGAGTTTCTATTGAAGCAACCAATGAATTGATGAAACACAAAGATACAAACTTGATCTTGGCAACTGGTGGGAATGCAATGGTAAAAGCTGCGTATTCATCAGGAACACCTGCCATTGGGGTAGGTCCTGGTAATGGTCCAGCCTTTATCGAAAAAACTGCAGATATCCCTAAAGCAGTTCGTCAAATTCTCGATTCAAAAACTTTTGATAATGGTGTTATCTGTGCTTCTGAACAATCAATCATTGTAGAAGAAGAAACAAAAGACAAGGTTGTTGAAGAGTTTAAACGTCAAGGTGCTTACTTTGTTCCAAAAGAAGATGCAAAGAAATTAGGGGCCTTCATCATTCTACCTAGTGGAGCAATGAATCCAAAAATGGTAGGTAAAACACCTCAAGTGATCGCTAAACTGGCAGGAATTTCTGTTCCAGATGATGCCCGTGTCTTGATTGCTGACGGTGAAGGAGTTGGAAAACAATATCCTTATTCTATGGAAAAACTAGCTCCTGTTCTTGGTTTCTACACTGTTAAAAATTGGGAAGAAGCATGTGAGTTGAGTATTCGGATTCTTCATCATGAAGGAGCTGGACACACATTAGCTATCCACACCCAAGATGAAAGCATTGTTCGAGAATTTGCTTTAAGAAAACCTGTTTCAAGACTTTTGGTCAATACTCCTGCTGCTTTAGGAGGAGTTGGTGCTACAACAGGTTTGTTCCCAGCCTTTACTTTGGGTTGTGGAGCTGTAGGTGGAAGCGCAACATCTGACAATGTAAGCCCATTGAATTTGATTAATATTCGCCGTGTCGCTTATGGTACTGCAGAATTGTCAGATCTGAGAAAGGCTGAAAATCAAGAAAATCTTGACTGTCAACGCTGTGAAGTTGATAAGCAAGTAGATGAAGAACAATTAGTCGATCTGCTTGTTCAACGTGTGTTATCAAAATTAACTAAATAACTTATTCATTTCATAATTGGAGGAAATTAAAATGGCAAACGCAAACGCATTAGGAATGGTTGAAACAAAAGGTTTAGTAGGTGCTATCGAAGCAGCAGATGCTATGGTAAAAGCAGCAAACGTTACATTGATTGGTAAACAACAAGTCGGTGCTGGATTGGTAACTGTAATGGTTCGTGGTGACGTAGGTGCGGTTAAAGCAGCAACAGACGCAGGAGCAGCAGCTGCTGAAATTGTGGGTGAATTAATTTCAGTTCACGTAATCCCACGTCCACACTCTGAAGTAGAAGTTATTCTACCACATCCATCAGCTGAATAATTAGGTTTAATAATAGGAGGAAAAGATTATGTCAAACGCAAACGCATTAGGAATGGTTGAAACAAAAGGTTTAGTAGGTGCTATCGAAGCAGCAGATGCTATGGTAAAAGCAGCAAATGTTACATTGATTGGTAAACAACAAGTTGGTGCTGGATTGGTAACTGTAATGGTTCGTGGTGATGTAGGTGCAGTTAAAGCAGCAACAGATGCAGGAGCAGCAGCTGCTGAAAATGTAGGTGAATTAATTTCAGTACATGTCATCCCACGTCCACATTCTGAAGTAGAAGTTATCCTACCTCATAAAGAGTAGATTTTTATAATTTCTCATGCAGGTAATCAGCAATTAATGTTTTGATAGGAATAAGCATTTTGATGTAAAGAATATTCATTCATGTTAATAGCTGTACGAGGTTGGGAAGTTGAATCTCAACCTCGTTGTATCCCTGTGGTTAATTTGTGGTAGAAGGATGTGAATGCATGACAGTTTATACTGAATCACGAATTAGAAAGCTAATAAAAGATGGCAAGATCAGTGAGCAAAATATCTTAAAACTTTCGAATGATGATAAATTGACTCCAGCTGCAAAAGGTTTTTTGCATGATCGCCATATTCAGATAGTTTATTCTGATTTGCCAAATAAAACTCAAACAGAGATTAGTAAACCATTTCATATGACTGTTTCGTCTCTAGAAGAGTCTGCTGTGTATCCACTACTTTTCAAGCTAACGAAACTATATACGTATTTTCTAAAATGCCAAAAGGAACTTCATCTTTCATATTTAGATGAGAAAGTTGATCAATTAGGGATTTTACTTCAAATAGTAGAAAAACTTGTCGGCTGTTATATCGAAGAGGATATCTCATTTTATAATCCAAATTTTGGGACAAATGAAGATTTACAGTCCATTCGAGTCATTAAACAGTTGGATCAAGGTAGTATAAGAGTTGATTTTAAATGTGAAAGCTGGAAACTTTCTTGTTATGAATTATATATTGAAATTGTAAATATCCGTAAGGAATTGATGCTAGTATCATCGGATAATCAAGATATTTATGCAGAGAAACTGATTGCATTATTGAAATCAATTGAGGTTTTAGTGTGGCTTATTTTAGAATAGAATGTGGAGAATAACAATGTCATTTGAAAATTTAATTGATAAAGTTATTGATAGGATTCAAAATGAATTAGATGGCTCATTTGAAGTGGAAGCTAGTGGGAGACATGTACATTTAAGTCGTAAAGAATTAGATGCACTGTTTGGGACTGGATATGAATTGACAAAGGCTAAAGATTTATCTCAGCCTGGACAATATGCTTCAAAAGAACGGTTGACTGTAGTAGGTCCTAAAGGAGCTTTTCATAATGTCGTTATTTTGGGACCTGTTAGAAAAGAGTCTCAAGTAGAGGTATCACTTACAGACTGCTTACAACTAGGAGTCAAAGCTCCTATTCGTGAAAGTGGTGATATTGAAGGTACTCCAGGTATTGTATTAGTGAATGGTGATAAGTCGGTTTCCTTGGATAAAGGTTTAATTGTTGCTAAACGCCATGTTCATATGACACCTGAAGATGCTGAAAAATTGGGCGTAAAAAATCATGATATTGTAAAAGTAAAAGTTGAAGGAGCAAGACCTTTAGTCTTTGACGACGTTGTGATTCGTGTGAGTCCAAAATTTGCAACTTATATGCATATCGATTACGATGAAGCCAATGCTTGTGGTTTTAGCAAAGGAATCCGTGGTCGGATTATTAAAGACTAGTATTGGTTGTTGGAGGTAGGTCAAAAATGGAGAATCTAGATAAGATCGTAGATTTGATTACAGACCGTTTAATGGATAAAATACAGGTTGAAACGCATAAGGCCTCAGTATTTGTTATCGGAGCATTTGATATTCCTGAAATCGTATCGAAAGAAGGTTATCAAGTTGTGAAACAATCAAGTAGTGCTGATATCATTCTAGTAGAATCAATTGGTTTTGATGCAATGATGCGAATCGCTTCTTTGTGTCCGCTAAATGCTGATGAAGCTGTTGTCATTAAAAGTTTGTTGAAAGGAAAGAAAGTTTTGGTTCCAGTAGAATCATTTGACTTCCATCAGTTTAAACAAACTTCAAAAGCCTTATTGTTTCAAGATCTTCAAGAACAGTACGAAAAGCTTCTTCGATATGGTGTTCAATTCTATAAAAAAGAAGAATTGCTATCATTGCTAGAAGAATCTACTTGTGGAGAAAACAATAAACCTTTAAATGATGTGACAAAGAATGAAACACAACCGAAATCTGTTGAAAAGGTTGGCTTATTAACTGAAAAAAAGTTAATTGAAATGAACCTATCTGATCATGATAGGATTCGAATTAAAAAAGGAATGATTGTGACCGCTCTTGCGAAAGACTATTTGAAACGTCACAATATTATAATAGAAGAATAAGGAGTAGCGAGATGTTTGTTGGGAAAGTGAAAGGAAGTCTATGGGCTACAAGAAAAGATGAAAAACTTAATGGATTAAAGTTTTTAGTGGTCGAGCGGCAACTGGATGACCATCAAACAGATCCTGCCTTAGTCATTGCTGCTGATTGTATTGGTGCTGGTGAAGGTGATCAAGTGTTGGTCACTACAGGAAGTTCAGCTCGTGTGAGTTTGAATAGACAGGATGTCCCAGTAGATATGGTCATAGTAGGTATCATTGATAAAGTTGAGTATCAACTGGATGATTATTGAAAGTAGGGATTAATTTATGAGTATAAATGAAATTATCATTTACATTATGGTTCTGTTTATGCTTGTCGGTGCAGTTGATAAATGTATCGGCGGGAAATTGGGCCTTAGTGAAAAGTTTGAAGAGGGAATTATGGCTATGGGGGCGTTAGCGCTTTCTATGGCAGGGATTATGGTAGTAGCTCCTTTGTTGGCTGACTTATTAAAACCTGTTATTGTACCTCTTTATGGTTTGGTAGGTGCGGATCCTTCGATTTTTGCAACAACATTTATTGCAAATGATATGGGTGGAGCACCTTTAGCCTTAAGCTTAGCGCAAGATAAAGCTGTTGGTGATTTTGCGGCCTACGTTTTAGGTTCTATGATGGGACCAACAATCGTGTTTACAATACCTGTTGCTTTAGGAATTATCGAAAAATCAGATCGTCCTTTCTTGGCTCGTGGTATTTTGTACGGTTTGGTAACCGTACCTGTCGGATGTTTAGTTGGTGGACTTCTAGTTCCAGGTTTATCATTTGGTACTTTGTTAATCAACTTGATCCCTATCGTAATTGTATCTGCACTTATTTTCTTAGGTTTACTTCTTATTCCTAATGGAATGATTAAAGGATTTGAAATCTTTGGTCAAATTATTGTTGTGATTGCAACATTAGGTTTAGCATTTGGTGCTGCACAACTCTTAACCGGAAATGAATGGTTGATTAATCTATATCCAAAAGGTGCAGAAACGCTTCAAGAAGCCTTTGTCGTTGTCGGTTCGATTGCAGTAACCTTGGCGGGAGCTTTTGGTTTAGTTGCAGTATTTACAAAAGTTGCCAACAAACCTCTTTCAGCTATTGGTAAATCATTAGGAATGAATGAAGTAGGTGCCGCTGGTTTAGTTGCTTCTTTAGCAAATAACATTGCCATGTTCCAAATGTTAAAAGATATGGACAAACGTGGTAAAATCTTGAACATTGCCTTTGCTGTATCTGCATCATTTGTAATTGGGGACCACTTAGGATTTACTGCTGGACAAAATGCTAAAATGATTGTTCCAATGATGATTGGTAAGTTTGTTGGTGGGGTGACTGCTGTATTACTTGCCTACTTCTTGACTAAGAAAGAAGCCTAATTGGGGGTAAAAATAAATGGATTATAATCGTACAGATATTGAATCTTTGGTTCGCAAAATTCTTTTAGAAGAATTGGCTGGGAAAGGTTCGGCTAAGCGTGTTAGTAAAGCTGGTGTAGCATCTATTTCATTACCAAGTTTAGATGTTCGTCCTGAAGATCGTTTGGATACAGGAAATCCAGACCATCAAGTCTATACACGAGATCTTTTAACACTGGAAGAAAGTCCTCGACTTGGCTTAGGTTTGATGACCATGGACAAGACAACCTTCCCTTGGCATTTAGATTATGATGAAGTAGATTATGTCATTGAAGGTCGTTTGGATGTTATTTCTGGTGATGAAGTCATGAGTGCTGGTCCGGGTGAAATCATCTTTATTCCAAAGGGAAGTGATATTCAATTTTCTGTTAAAGATAAGGCACGATTTATTTATGTGACTTATCCAGCAGATTGGCAAGGATAATCAACGTTATAATAAATTTTTTATAAGGAGCACCACATGCGTGCTCTTTTTTTGATTGCGTTTACAATTTTTCATTGACAAATCCTATAATTTATATTAGAATGAAAGCATCTTTAATGTGAAGAACCAAATGGAGCACAACGAGGTGCTGAGTAATTTAATAAAGCAACGGAGCTACAAAAAATAGTGTATTTTTTGTAGCTCTATTTTTTTCAAGAGATTGAGGTGTTAGGATGAAGCAGTTTATGTTAGCTGGTGTATCTAGTGGTGTTGGAAAAACAACAGTAACACTAGCTGTATTAAGAGCTTTAACAGACATGGGGTACAAAGTTCAACCGTATAAAGTAGGTCCTGATTACATTGATACCTCTTACCATAGTCGCATAACGAAGAACACTTCTCGTAACCTAGATAATTTTTTGATTCCAGATACTGATTATCTGAAGTGGTCTTATTATCGATGGCATCAAAATTGTGATGTAGCAGTGGTAGAAGGGGTGATGGGGCTTTATGATGGTTTAGGGACTGATAAAGATTGTGCATCTTCTGCCTCTGTTGCAAAACAGCTCAATCTACCTGTCGTTTTAATTATTGATGGGAAATCAACTTCGACTTCAGCGGCAGCAATTGTACATGGCTTTTCTTCATTTGACTCTGATGTAAATATCATTGGTGTTATTATCAACCGTGTTGCTTCTGAAACGCATTATCAACTAATTAAGGGAGCGATTGAGCGCTACACTGATATTGAAGTTTTGGGCTATTTCCCTAAAAATGTTCAAGTTGAACTTCCTTCTAGACATTTGGGTTTGATTCCCGATATAGAGATGGATGATCTTGAAGAAAAATTTGCTATTCTTGGAGAGCAGGCTAAAAAAACGATTCAGTTTGATCGTTTATTGGAAAAAGTTGATAGGGAATCAGTGAAACTTTCTTCTCCATTCAAACTTCAAAATACCACTCCATTAACCATTGCTTATGCACTTGATGATGCTTTTCACTTTTATTACGAAGATAATCTTGATTTATTGAGAAGTTTTAATGTGAATCTGATTCCATTTAGTCCTTTGCATGATGAACGCTTACCAGAAGCTGATGCTTATTATTTTGGTGGGGGGTATCCAGAGCTGTTTGCAAAAGAATTGTCTAACAATCTCTCGTTTAGAAAATCAGTTCTAGAAGCTCATCAAAAAGGAATCCCAATCTATGCTGAGTGCGGAGGATTGATGTATCTTGGAAAAAATCTTGAGATTGAAGATCAGTTCTTTAAAATGGTTGGGGTATTTGATGGCACTAGTGTGATGACCAACGGACTAAAACGTTTTGGTTACTGTTTTGCAACCACTAATGAAGATTCTTTATTTGGTCCGTCTGGTACGGAAGTTCGAGGCCATGAGTTCCATCATTCCATCTTCAATACTTCTGAAAAAACAGTTTTAGACCTCAGAAAAGAAAGAGATGGAGAAGTGGTTTCCAATTGGACAGGGGGCTACCAGAAAGGGAGAACTTTTGCAAGTTATCTTCATGTTCATTTTTATCAAAAGGAACAACTTCTTATGAGTTGGATTGATTATATCTTGGAGTCAAAATAATGATAATTATTGCAATTTTTATCGCTCTTCTTCTTGATTGGTTAATTGGAGACCCTTATTCTTGGCCCCACCCAGTTAAGCTGATAGGAAATTTTATTTATGCTTGTTTGAAACTTGAGAACCTAAAAACAAAATTTCCTTTTCTGTTTGGCATACTTCTGTGGTTCTCTACGGTTAGCTTGACAGTTTCCATCACGTATGGAATCTTGTGGGGGGCTAGTCAGCTTCACCCGATTCTTTATTGGATTTTGTGGATTTATTTAGCCTACACCTGTTTAGCAACTCGCTCTCTGGCTTTTGAAGCTCTGAAAGTTTATAAGGCAATTCAGTCTGGTTCCATTGAGAAGGCTAGGTATCAAGTGGGAATGATCGTAGGGAGAGAAACAGATCAGCTTACCATACCTGAAATTTGTAATGCAACAATTGAAACCGTCGCAGAAAATGCAAGTGATGGAGTGATCGGCCCCTTATTGTGCTTATTTATTGGCGGTCCAGTATTCGCAATGGGATACAAAGCTATTAATACGCTAGATTCAATGGTCGGTTATAAAACAGCCAAATACCGAAAGATTGGATATGTTTCGGCTAAAATAGATGATTTGGTCAATCTCATTCCTGCCCGTTTAACTTGGTTGTTTATGATGGCAAGTACCAGAGTCCTGCAATTGGATTTCAGAAATGCCATAAAAATTGGCTGGAGAGATCGCTACCAACATGCGAGTCCAAATAGTGCTTTCCCTGAGTCGGTCGTGGCAGGTGCCTTAGGGATCCAATTAGGTGGAGCCCATGTCTATCATGGTGAGTTGATTACAAAACCTACTATTGGTGATCCTACAAGAAGTGTAGAAGCAGATGATATTTTATCCTCCATTTCTATGCTTTATATGACAACGACGATTTCAGTTTTCGTTTTGTCGATCATTTATTTTATTCTAGTAATTTATTAAAAGAGGAGTATGTATGTCCTATATCAAAAACCCTTCCTCAATTGAGGAAAAAAGTTTTCAGATCATTCAATCTGTCATTGACCGGGATCATCCTGGCTATGAATTTCATGAAGATATGGAAGAAGCCATTATTAAACGTGCAATTCATACCACGGGTGATTTTGACTATCTCTATACCATGAAATTTATCAATCATGTTAATGAACGTATTGTTGATGTGATTCAGGATAAAGGAACCATCATAGTTGATTCAAGCATTTCTTTAAATGGGATCAATAAACGAGTGTTGGACCAAATGGGCGTTTCTTACCGTTGCTTGATTAATGATGAAGATGTCATCCAACTTGCTAAGGAAAAAAATATCACTCGAGCTATGGCTGCTGTTGAAAAAGCAACAGAGATAGAAGGGCCTAAAGTATTTGCTTTTGGTGGTGCTCCTACTGCTTTGTTCCATCTCCTTGATTTGATCAAAGAGAAAAAAGTAGATGTAGATGCGATTATCGGTGTTCCCGTTGGGTTTATCAATGTCCTAGAATCTAAGGAAGCATTATTAGCAACCGATTTGCCTGTTATGGTAAATGAAGGGCGTAAGGGGGGAAGCACCCTTGTCGTAGCGATTATTAATGCGATTATCTATCAAATGCAAACGATTGTGACCGATGACTATGTTCGTTATTCTACAGCTTTAAATGATAAAAAAGGATAAGTTATTTATGAGTTATATAAAAGTATCAAATCAAATTGAAGAAGCCAGCTTTAAAAAGATTCAAGAAATCATTGATCAGGAGCACCCAGATATTGTTTTTGATAATCCATTTCATGAAGCGGTTTGGAAACGAGTTGTTTTTGCGAGTGCAGATTTCGATTACCTCTACAATATCAAATTTTCAAATGATGCCATCGACCATATTCTAGATGTTATCAAAAATAAAGGAACTATTTTCACCGATACGACCATGGTTCTAGGTGGATTTAATAAAAGAATCTTGGATGAACTAGGGGTGGCCTACAGATGTTTGGTAAATGAACCAGCAATCTTTGAAGAAGCTAAGGCAAAAGGGATCACTCGTTCTATGGCAGCAGTAGAACATGCAGCCAATGAATTGGGTCCTAAATTGTTTGTATTTGGAAACGCTCCAACTTCTATCTTTAAAGTCTTGGATATGGTAGAAGAAGGAACACTAGTCCCTGATGCTGTTATTGGTGTTCCGGTTGGCTTTGTCGGTGCGGCAGAATCAAAACAGAAACTGCATGAGAGCCCAATTCCTTCTATTGTTGCATTGGGAAGTAAGGGAGGAAGTACGATTGCAGCAGCAGTGGTCAATGCCATCCTGTACCAGTACAAACAAGAAATGTATGATTACCAACGCTTCGTAGTCCCAAATAATTAAGTAGTGAAGGAAATGGAACTATATGGATGATTACGCATATGTCAATGGAAAAAAACTAAGAAAAGGGTTCACTACTGGAACTTGTGCGACAGCTGCTACAGCTGCAGCGATTAGCATGATATTGAATCAAGATATCGAAGAAAAAGTTACAGTTTCTACGGCGAATGGAGTCGAAGTAACAATGGATATCAAAGATCCTTCTTTTGGTGAACTGACTGCTAGTGCTGCTGTCGAAAAGGATGGCGGGGATGATGCAGATGCGACGCACGGACTCCTGATTTATTCGACAGTGACACTCTTACCGGATTCAAATGATATTGAGATTGATGGAGGAGAAGGTGTTGGTCGAGTTACACAAAAAGGACTGAAATGTGATGTTGGAATGGCAGCGATCAATCCAACTCCTCGGGCCATGATTGAAAAAACAGCCCGACAATTACTTGGTCCAAATTGCGGAGCGAAGATTATTATTTCGGTACCGGGTGGAGAAGAAACAGCCAAGTTGACCTATAATTCTCGTTTAGGAATTGTAGGAGGCATCTCTATTTTGGGGACGACAGGAATTGTTAATCCTATGTCGGAAGAGAGTTGGAAAGCTTCTATTACGATTGAATTAACCATGTTATACAATCAAGGGTATCGATCAGTAGTTTTAGCTCCTGGAAATTATGGCGAAGACTTTGCGACCAATGTGCTTGGGATTCCACCTCATCGGATTGTGAATATGAGTAACTTTGTTGGTCATGTCCTAAAAGAGGTTCAGCGGATCGGATTTACTCGTGTCCTTATGGTTGGACATATGGGTAAATTTGTCAAGGTGGCTGGTGGGATCTTTTCGACCCATAGTAAAGACTCAGATGCACGGATGGAAATCATCATGGCCAATCTAGCATTGCTGGGGGCTCCAGTCGAACTTCTTGAAAAAGTTGATCAGTGCATTACAACAGATGCAGCAGGTACTTTGATTGAGGAGTATCACTACGAAGAAGTTTATCAAGTGCTGGTGGACAAGATGAAATTCCGTTCGGAACGTTTGCTGCGAAATCGGAAGCCGGAAGTCAGCATCGATGTAGTGACTTTTGGGACAGAAGCTGGGTATCTAGCATCAACACAAACATTGGAAGAAATAGCGGAGGAATGGATGTGATCTATGTAATTGGAATAGGGCCTGGAGCCCCTTCCTATGGACTTTTGGGAAGTGAAGAGATATATGAAAAGGCAGACTATATTCTTGGAAGCGAGCGACATTTAGAAATTCTTCCAGCTGCCTATCAAGAAAAAGGAGTTGTACCTCCAAAGAAACTTGCGGGGTTGGCTCAATTAATAGAGTCTTATCCAGAAGACTCAACTATTCTTTATCTGGCTTCAGGTGATCCCTTGGTTTATGGTTTAGGAAAATGGTTATCTGAAAAATTTAAGGGGCGCGTGGTCATTCAGCCAGGTATTTCGTCTTTTCAGTATTTGGCAAGCAAGGTTTCTTTGCCAATGAATGAAGCCTACTTGACGAGTAGTCATGCGAAGATTCCTAATTTTGATTTCATCCTTTCTTTACCAAAAGTATTTATGGTAACCGATAAAAAAATTGGTCCATATGAAATTGCTCAAGAAATTAAAAAACGGGGCTTGAAAAAAGTCTTAGTCATAGGTGAAAATCTTAGCTATGAAGATGAAAAAATTGAAATTTTAGCAGAATATCAAGTTATCGATCGACAATATGAAATGAATGTGGTGGTGATACTAAATGAAGGATTCGGCATTTATTAGAGCAAAGGTCCCAATGACTAAAGAAGAAGTCAGGGCTATCAGTATTGATAAATTAGACTTGCATAAAGCTAAGAGAATGTTGGATGTTGGCTCTGGTACGGGTAGTGTAACCATTCAAGCAGCTGTTTCCTTTCCAAATTTGGAAGTCGTTGCAATTGAGCAAAATGAAGAAGCAGTTGCACTGACACAGGAAAATATTGATTACTTTGGATGTCAGAATATTACTCTAATAAAAGGCAAAGCTCCTGTTGAGCTAGAAGGACAATTTGATGCTATATTTGTCGGTGGAACCGGTGGCAACATGGCTGAAATATTTGAGTGGTGTGAACATCTGTTAGTTCCTGGAGGACGATTTGTTCTAAACTTTATCCTCTTGGAAAATGCTATGGAAGCTATTCAACTTGCTGAAAAATTGGAATGGCAAGACTTAGATGTTGTATCTATTCAAGCTAGTAGATGGTCTGCTTTGGGCAAAGGCCACTATTTTAAACAGCAAAACCCAACGATCATTGTCTCAGCTGTAAAACCAGAAAGGAATTAAATATATGTCAATTGTACATTTTGTCGGTGCAGGACCTGGTGATGTGGATCTCATTACTCTAAAAGGTTACCGCAAATTATCCCAAGCAGATGTAGTTATCTACGCAGGTTCTCTTGTAAATCCAGATCTCCTTCAATACTGTAAAGAAGGTGCGGAGATTCATGACAGTGCTTCTATGCATTTGATGGAAATTATTGATGTGATGGAAGAAGCTGTTAAAGCTGGAAAAGACGTCGTCCGTTTGCAGACAGGGGATTTCTCTATCTACGGTTCTATTCGTGAGCAAACAGAAGAGATGAAGAAGAGAGGCATTGAATTTGACTGTATTCCTGGAGTGAGCTCTTTCTTAGGTGCAGCTTCAAGTATTGGAACAGAATATACGGTCCCTGAAGTCTCTCAAAGTGTGATTATCACTCGCATGGCCGGACGGACCCCAGTTCCTGAACGAGAATCCCTCCGAAGCTATGCTCAGCACAGAACCTCTATGGCCATTTTCTTATCTGTACAAGGCATTGAAAAAGTGGTTGCTGAATTGGTTGAGGGTGGTTATCCAATAGAAACACCTGTCGCAGTAATCTATAAGGCAACTTGGCCAGATGAACGCAAGGTCTTTGGGACATTGGAAACCATTGCTGAGAAGGTCAAGGAAGCTAAAATTAGAAAAACTGCCTTGATTTTAGTTGGAGATTTCTTGGGTGAAGAGTTTTACTACTCTAAGCTCTATCACAAAGATTTCCACCATGAATTCCGTAAAGGATTGAGTTCGCATGCTAAATGATTCCCCTCGTTACGCCATTGTGGCGGTTACTAACAATGCAAAAGAATTAGGACTAGTGCTCAAGGAAAAACTAGGGATTGATTGTCCAGTCTATACCACTGTGAAAATCGCTGACTCTCGAACGGTACCGATTGAAGGACGTGTCATTGAAGGGCTCAGGAAAGTTTTCCAAGAAGTTGATGTTTTAATCTGTATTATGGCGATCGGTGCCGTTGTCAGAGGCATTGCCCCTGTTATTAAAGACAAAACAACCGATCCTGCTGTGATCGTTATGGATGAGAAAGCCAATCATGTGATTAGTTTATTGAGTGGTCACTTAGGTGGGGCCAATCAAGTTACACTTAAAATCGCTGAATTATTAGATTCAAATCCAGTGATCACGACTGCGACAGATACACAAAATGTTGTAGCCTTGGATAATATTGCCAAAGAAGTAAATGGGTGGCGGGAAGAATTGCGCCACTTAGTGAAAGTATTTAATTCTTATTTAGCCAATAAGGACTGTGTCTATTTTTATCAAGAAAGGCCTTGGGTTTCTGACCTGAGAGGGCTAACAGTTATTGAGGAAAGTCAGATACAGGAAGTACTTGCTAATAAGAGCCCATTTATTTGGTTGACCTCTCAAGCAGTTGAGGTTGACGAAGAAGTGGTAGCCCTGATTCATCCAAAACCCTATGTCTTAGGAGTTGGGGCAAAGAAGGATCTTCCACCTTCAACTTTTATGGAATCATTCCGAGCGTTTTGTGAACAAGAGGGAATCTCCAGTTCAGAAATCGCTAAGATAGCTAGTATTGATGTCAAAAAAAATGAACAAGCTATACTAGCATTAGCTCAAGACCTAGATTGTCCGTTTGTCACTTATTCTAAGGAAGAACTTCAAGTAGTAGCTGATAAGTATCCTCAATCGGAATTTGTGAAGAAGACTGTAGGTGTAGGAAGTGTCGCACTTGCTAGTGCGGACCTTGCAAGTAAAGGAAATGTGCTGACCCAACGGTTCGCACAAAACGGTGCAACATTTGCACTTGGTAAATTAGGTAACAATTATTAAATATTAATTTTAAGGAGAAATAAATATGTTATACGTTATTGGACTTGGCCCTGGTAAAGAAGAATTGATGTCTCAAGAAGCATTGGAAGCTATTAAAGATTGTGAAATTATTGTTGGTTATTCTACCTACATGCGTTTGATCAAAGATCTTGTAAAAGATAAAGAAATGGTTGCGACTGGTATGCGTCATGAGATTGAACGTTGTCAAAAAGCCATCGACCTTGCTCATGAAACTGGAAAAAATGTCGGTGTTGTTTCTAGTGGTGACGCAGGTGTGTACGGAATGGCTGGTTTGATTCTTGAATTGTTAGAAGAAAACGATACTCTTGAAGTAAAAGTTGTACCTGGAATTACAGCAAGCTTGGGAGCCGCTGCAGTGATGGGTGCACCTTTGATGAATGATTTCTGCCATATTTCACTAAGTGACTTGATGACGCCTTGGGAAATGATTGAAAAACGTCTTCATGCAGCAGCACAAGGGGACTTTGTAGTTTGTCTCTACAACCCAAGAAGTAAAGGTCGTCCAGAGCACTTGTCAAGAGCACTCGAAATTATGTCTGAATACAAAGCCAAAGATACGATTGTCGGAATCGGAAAAGATATTGGACGTAAGGACGAAGAAATTATTTTGACGACGATTGAAGACTTAGATGAAACTCTTGTAGATATGACAACGATTGTCATTGTCGGAAACAAAGAAACTTATGTGAAAAATGGACGCATGATCACACCTCGAGGATATACACTATGATGAAACTGCTTTTCGGTGGAACTGCTGAAAGTACGGAAGTCCTTGAATTTCTTTCACAAAAGAATATTCCTGTCACGACCTCTGTTGTTTCGGATTATGGACGTCATTTAGCATCTAAATTTGGACAAGATGTAGTCCAAGGGAGAATGACTGCTCAAGATATGGTTGATTTCATCAAAAAAAATGAAGTTGACGAAATTATTGATGCTTCCCATCCTTTTGCTGACATTGTTTCTCAGGAAGCAATAAAAGCAGCAAATCTGGCTGGCATCCCTTATGTACGCTTCGAGAGACAAGCTACAAATGATTTATCTGGAGCAACGGTTGTTCATTCGACAGAAGAAGCCATTGAATACATGAAAGAGAAGCAGTACAAAACTGTCTATTTAGGGACAGGAAGTAAAACTTTGCCCTTATTCGTACATGGTTTACCTGACTCTCGCATTGTAGTCCGAGTTCTTCCGACTTCAGAAGTCCTTAAGGGCTGTGAAGAGTTAGGACTTGTTCCGGATCAAATTGATGCCATCAAAGCTCCTTTCTCTAAAGAATGCAATAAAGAATTATTAGCACGCTCGAAAGCAGAAGTATTTGTTTCTAAAGAAAGTGGAAATATTGGTGGTATTCGAGAAAAGATTGAAGGTTGCCAAGAACTAGGAATGGATTGTGTGATTATTTCACGGCCAATCGTTCATTATCCTAAAGTGGTTTCAACTATTGAAGAATTGGAAGCCTATTTGAAGAAAGAGGTGGCAGAATGAGTGGCTTTGTTAGTCTAGTTGGTGCAGGTCCAGGTGATGAGGAATTAATTTCTGTAAAAGGAGCTCGCAGACTAGAGGAGGCAGATGTTCTGATCTATGATCGTTTAGTGAATCCCATGCTTCTAACTTACACAAATGCAAATTGTGAAAAGATCTATGTTGGTAAGATTCCTAATCAACCCTGTGTCTCACAAGAAGAAATTGAGGAAGTCCTAGTTGAAAAAGCCAAAGCAGGGAAAAAAGTTGTTCGCCTAAAAAGTGGCGACCCCTATATCTTTGGTAGGGGAGGAGAAGAAGCACAAACTCTCATCCAGGAAGGAGTTCCATTTGAAGTAGTTCCTGGAATCACCTCTGCGATTGCTGGCCTTGCTTATGCCGGCATTCCCATGACTTTTAGAAATATCGCAACTAGCTTTCATGTCTTCACTGGGCATTTACAAGATGCCAGTGAAGCACTAAACTGGGACGCTATTTCCCATCTAAAGGGTACCCTAGTCTTTCTAATGGGAATGAAAAACTTACAGACTATCTGTGAAGAATTGATGGTACGTGGCTATGATAAGGATACTCCTGTCGCTATTATTGAATGGGCCACCCACCCCCAACAACGTTCTATCGATGGTAAGTTAGAAACCATTGTTGGGCTGGTTGAACAACATCAAATGAAAGCGCCGAGTTTAATTGTTATTGGTGACGTCGTTGCTTTCCGCGAAGAATTAAACTACTATGAAAAACTTCCTTTGTTCGGCCGAACAGTTTTAGTTCAAGAAACGCCAAATGCTAAACTTCCAAAACTGTTGAAGGATGCTGGGGCGACAGTTTACGCTTTTCAGTCTCCAAGTAAATTGCTTGCAAAAGAATTGTCACTACCTGAACTCTCTAGCATTGATGGGGTATTGATCACTGATCCTAGCTCTTGGAAATTCTTTGTTGCTTATTTGCAAGATAAAGAGTTAGATATTCGTAGTCTCAGTCATTTAAAGATTGTCGCTAGTGGTCATCACACGATTAAGGCCATCAAAGAATCAGGTATTCGTTTGTATGATCAGATCAACGATTTTGCAGAAGAATATTTTGTGAAACGAATGGCTGATCAAGAAGGAAACTGGATCGTCCTCACTTCAGATATTAAGGAAAAAGCAGTAGTAGAAGTTTTTGACTTCCCGATCTACTCAACTCATTCAGTAGATTTTGAAAGTGAATCGTTTGCCTATCATTCAGAGGATATTCAGCTTGTTTGTTTACCAAATTCTGCTGCGGCCTACCACTTTGTTTTGATGGCCGAAAAATCTCAAGAGAATTGGAGAGAGAAACCTATTATCATTATGGGAGACAATACCAGATCTGTCTTGGAAAAAGCAGGCTATCATCACTTGATTGAATCAGAAGAGAAGACCTTAAAATCTGTTTGTAAAGCTTGCCAAACTTTTTTTAGAAGGGAAAGTGAAAATGAGTAAAGCGATTATAGTTGTTAGTTTCGGGACGACCTATCCTGAAACACGTAAGAAAACCATTCAAGCCTGTGAAGAGGCTATTCAAAAACGATTCCCTGATTTTCAAGTGCATCGTGCCTTCACTTCGAATGTTGTCATTAAGAGAATTAAGGAAAATGAAGGAATCACAGTTCCAACAGTTAATCAACTTTTGGAACAATTGAAAAAGGATGGTGTAAAGGAAGTATACATTCAACCGCTTCATGTTATTCTAGGAAGTGAGTATGAAAAAGTCCTTCATCAAGCCAACCAATTGAAACATGAGTTTGACATTTTAAAAATTGGGAAACCTCTTCTTTTTAGTGAAAAAGATTATGAAAATGTTGCAAATATCCTTGTAAAAGAATACAATAATAATGATGCAGACGAAGCAACCATCCTTATGGGACATGGTAGTCAGCACTATGCCTTTACGGCTTATGCTGCATTAGACCACATGCTGATGAAAACACCTGTTTATATCGGGTGTGTGGAATCTTATCCACCAGTAGAGGACCTTGAAAAAAGGCTGGAAGCTAAAGGCGTTAAAAAAGTACATCTTGCTCCATTTATGTTGGTTGCAGGAGATCATGCAACAAATGATTTGTGTTCGGATGAAGAAGGTTCATGGAAACACTTTTTCACAGAAAAAGGCTATCAAGTAGAGACACACTTGATTGGACTTGGGGAATACCCAAGTGTTCAAGAACTCTATGTTCAACACTTAGAAAAAATTATTCAATAGGAGGTCTAAAATGGCAACATTTTACGGTATTGGTATTGGTCCAGGAGACAGTGAACTCGTAACCGTTAAAGCCAAAAATATTCTGCAAACATTGGATATTTTGTACACTCCTGAAGCCAAACGCGGTTCCAAGAGTGTGGCATTGACGATTGCGAGTCCCTATGTCAGTGATCATCTAGAGATTAAACAACGCCACTTTCCAATGGTTCGTTCATTAGAAAAGAAAGAACCTCAATGGGAACAAATTGCTGCTGAAATTGTAGAAGATGTAAAAGCTGGGAAGAATGTTGGCTTTATCACTTTAGGGGATCCGATGGTCTATAGTACCTATAGTTACCTTTTGAGATTAATTGGAGATAGCATCGATACCCAAACAATTCCTGGAATTACCTCATTTGGTAGTATGGCTTCTGTCTTAGGCCAACCTTTAACCATGGATGAGGAGTCCTTTGCAGTGGTACCAGCTACAGCAGATGCTGATAAGATTGACCAAGCTTTGGCGATTCATGATACTGTCGTCATTATGAAGGTAGCTAGACACTTGGATGTCGTTCTTCCTTTATTGGAAAAACACAACTTGATTGAAAAAACATTTTTAGTGAGTCATGCTTCTACTGAGAAGCAAAAGATTCTGTACGGAGTATCAGAATTAACTGTTGATGACAAATTAGATTATTTTACAACCCTATTGGTTAAGAAACATCCATTAGGGTAAAGAAAAAGGAGTGCAATTATGAAAAAAAGTAAAAAAATGCTAGCAATTGCTTTATTAGTATTGCTATTCATCTTTAGACCTCAACCTGTTTCTGCTATGCACATTATGGAAGGCTATCTCCCATTGGTATGGTGTATCGTTTGGTTCTTACTATTTTTACCATTCTTCATCTTCGGTTTGATCAAGATTAAGAAGATTGTTTCAAAAGATCCAAATTCAAAAACTATGTTGGCCTTGTCAGGTGCCTTCATCTTTATCTTATCTTCATTGAAAATCCCTTCCGTAACTGGATCTAGCTCTCACCCAACTGGTGTAGGTTTGGGAACTGCTATGTTTGGGCCATCTGTTATTAGTGTCTTAGGAACCATTTGTTTGTTGTTCCAAGCTCTTCTTTTAGCCCACGGTGGTTTGACAACACTTGGGGCTAATGCCTTCTCAATGGCTGTAGTTGGTCCTTTTGTCGGATTTGCAGTTTACAAATTCAGCCGTTCTTTGAAACTATCTAAACCAGTTTCACTCTTCTTGTGTGCGATGATTGCCGACTTGGCAACTTATGCAACAACTTCCCTTCAACTTGGCTTGGTTTTCCCAGATCCAACCACTGGATTTGTAGGGTCAACCTTTAAATTCTTGGGAGTCTTTCTCATTACGCAAATTCCAATTGCGATTGTAGAAGGACTACTTACAGTAATCTTCTATAACTTGATTTCAGAAAATGCTAGTGAAAGAGAGGGTCTATTCCTATGAAAAAGCATAAGAATCTTTTGTTGTTAGCAGCTATTGTTGTGATTATTGTCGGTGCTTTCTTATTTGCTCCTAAAGGAGTAGAATATAGTGGTACGGATGATGCCGCAGAAAATGCTATTTCGACTATTCAAAAGGACTATAAACCTTGGTTTTCACCATTGTTTGAACCACCAGGATCAGAAGTAGAGAGCTTACTCTTTACCCTACAAGGTAGTATCGGTGCAGGGATTATCTTCTATGTCATCGGCTACCAGAGAGGGAAGAAGCATCAAGATAAATAAAGCTGGTGTAGGAGGAAATCCTATTTAATATATGATGTCTGGTTTTCCTCCTCTATTTCTCTATTACTGTTCTAGATTTTATTTTACAACCCTATTGGTTAAGAAACATCCATTAGGATAATAAAAAAGGAGTGCAATTATGAAAAAAAGTAAAAAAATGCTAGCAATTGCTTTATTAGTATTGCTATTCATCTTTAGACCTCAACCTGTTTCAGCCATGCACATTATGGAAGGCTATCTCCCATTGGTATGGTGTATCGTTTGGTTCTTACTATTTTTACCATTCTTCATCTTCGGTTTGATCAAGATTAAGAAGATTGTTTCGAAAGATCCAAATTCAAAAACTATGTTGGCCTTGTCAGGTGCCTTCATCTTTATCTTATCTTCATTGAAAATTCCTTCTGTAACAGGATCAAGCTCTCACCCAACTGGTGTAGGTTTGGGAACTGCTATGTTTGGGCCATCTGTTATTAGTGTGTTAGGAACCATTTGTTTGTTGTTCCAAGCTCTTCTTTTAGCCCACGGTGGTTTGACAACACTTGGGGCTAATGCCTTCTCAATGGCTGTAGTTGGTCCTTTTGTCGGATTTGCAGTTTACAAATTCAGCCGTTCTTTGAAACTATCTAAACCAGTTTCACTCTTCTTGTGTGCGATGATTGCCGACTTGGCAACTTATGCAACAACTTCCCTTCAACTTGGCTTGGTTTTCCCAGATCCAACCACTGGATTTGTAGGGTCAACCTTTAAGTTCTTGGGAGTCTTTCTCATTACACAAATTCCAATTGCGATTGTAGAAGGACTACTTACAGTAATCTTCTATAACTTGATTTCAGAAAATGCTAGTGAAAGAGAGGGTCTATTCCTATGAAAAAGCATAAGAATCTTTTGTTGTTAGCAGCTATTGTTGTGATTATTGTCGGTGCTTTCTTATTTGCTCCTAAAGGAGTAGAATATAGTGGTACGGATGATGCCGCAGAAAATGCTATTTCGACTATTCAAAAGGACTATAAACCTTGGTTTTCACCATTGTTTGAACCACCAGGATCAGAAGTAGAGAGCTTACTCTTTACCCTACAAGGTAGCATCGGTGCAGGGATCATCTTCTATGTCATCGGCTACCAAAGAGGGAAGAAGCATCAAGATAAATAAATATTTCATTTAGCATTTGTATGGGAGGAAACTATGTTTGTAATTGATCGCTACGCTTATAATAATCGATGGACTGATGTTCCAGAATTAAATAAATTCATTCTATTTATTATATTAATGGTAATTTCATTTTCTGGTTTTCTTCCCTTACAAATACTGTTAATTGTTATTATGATTCCCTTAACTTGTTATATTGCTAAACTTCCAGTTTTAAAATACTTGAGTTGGTTTCGTTATCCTTCTATTTTCATTTTATTAAGTATGGCTACTTTTGTTATTAGTTACGGTGAAAATAGTCATCAATTTTTAATGGCGATACCAGTTGGAAGTCATGGCTATTTAGGAGTTTTTCATTCTTCTGCCAAACAAGTTGGACCAATTGTTATGAGAATTTATTGTTCTTTAATTTCAACCTATTTTATGGCTTTAACCATTCCTTTTAACCAAATGATGAAACTCTGTAAAAGACTTCATTTGCCGGATATCCTAATGGAATTAATCGTACTGATGTATCGTTTTATCTTTTTAGTATTAATCGAATTTTTAACCATTCGAGATACCTTAGATTTGAAATTTTCATTTGTTAATAAGAAAAAATCTTATCTTGGCTGGGGAAGATTAGCCAATACCTTGTTTGTTAAATTATTAGCGGATAACCAGCGCTTAAATGATGTCTTAACTTTGAAATTTGCGCAAGCTAAAGAACTCGATGAGGAGGAATAAAAATATGTTGAAATTAGAGAATATTACGGTTTTGTTTGATGATTTAAAAGCCTTAGACCATGTGAATATGGAGTTCATGGAAGGTAAAATTACCGGGATCATTGGTACCAATGGTTCAGGGAAATCTACGTTGATGAAGGTGATGACCAAACTGCTTAAACCCCAAGAAGGGAGTGTTTATTTGGATCAGCAGCTCATTCAAGACAAAAAGAAAGATTTATTTGCTTATCGACAAGAAGTCAATATGGTGTTTCAAAATCCGGAACAACAACTATTTTATACCATTGCAAAAGATGATATCGGAATGGCTTTGGAGAATTTAGGGTATTCGAAAGAGGAATGCGATAAACGAGTGCAAGAAGCTATTGAGTTAATGGATATCAAAGAGTTGCAGGACCGTCCGGTACAATACTTAAGTTATGGTCAAAAGAAGAAAGTTGCTATTGCGGGAATGTTGGCCCTCAAACCGCGCTTTTTGCTCTTAGATGAGCCGACAGCTGGTCTTGATCCGAAAGGACGAGATCAAATGGCGATGATTATGAAAAAACTAGTCTCCAATGGGACGAGCATTATTGTGACAAGCCATGACATGGATCTCATGTATGACTGTTGTGACTATGCCTACCTGATCAAAAAAGGAAAAATCATGACCCAAGGGACAAAATACGAAGTATTTCAACAAGAAGAGATTCTACTAGATGCTGGTCTTTCGGTCCCATGGATTGTCAAACTCCATCAGGCCATCCAAACGCCTTTAGTTGAAAATGAAGAGATTCTATTCGATCAGTTGAAAGAAGGATATTTATGGCAAAATCGTTAATGATTCAGGGGACGGCTTCCGATGCAGGTAAAAGTTTAATTGCCGCAGGTTTGTGTCGTATTTTAAAACAAGATGGTTACACGGTTGTTCCCTTTAAATCCCAAAATATGGCTTTAAATTCTTTTATCACCAAAAAAGGATTTGAGATGGGGAGAGCTCAGGTCGTGCAAGCAGAAGCCGCAGGGATCGATCCAGATGTTCGCATGAATCCTGTCCTACTGAAACCAACTTCGGATCGTAAATCCCAAGTTGTTTTTATGGGCAAAGTCCTTAAAGATATGGATGCGGTGGATTATCATGAATTTAAGCAGGAGTTACTGCCTAAAATCAAAGAAGTTTACCAAGAATTAGACCAGGAATACGATGCCATTATCCTAGAAGGTGCGGGTAGTCCAGCAGAAATCAACTTAAACGAACGGGATATCGTCAACATGGGAATGGCGCGTTTGGTCGATGCGCCTGTCATTTTAGTAGCGGATATTGACAAAGGAGGAGTTTTTGCCTCTATTTATGGGACAATTGAACTAATGCCAGAAGAAGATCGTAAGCGCATCAAAGGGGTTTTGATCAACAAATTTAGGGGGGATGTAGCCCTGCTTCAATCAGGTATTGATATGATTGAAGAGCTCACTCAAGTACCGGTATTGGGAGTTGTCCCATATGCAGACATTGACATTGATAGCGAAGATAGTGTAGCTTTAGGTAATAAGGGACGTACCTTTAATCAGGAAAAAGATCTTGATGTGGCTATTATTACCTTGAAACGGATCTCTAACTTCACCGATTTTCATAGTTTGGAAATTCAACCGGACGTTTCGGTCCGTTATGTCATGCCAGGTGATGAGATTGGGAATCCTGATCTCCTGATTTTGCCTGGAAGTAAGAATACGATTGAAGATATGCAAGTCTTACAAAATGCAGGGATTGTCGAGAAAATTCAGCAGTGTGCTGATCGAGGTATTCGCATTTTTGGCATTTGTGGAGGGTTCCAGTTATTAGGCAAGACGATTTCTGATCCTAATCATGTCGAGTCTGAATTGGATGAAATTGAAGGGCTAGGGCTTCTGGATATCGCAACGCAGATGCAGGGAACAAAACGGACAACCCAGGTCCAGGCAGAACACGAAGGTCAAATTCTGGAAGGTTACGAAATCCATATGGGGGAAACAGAGATATCAGATAGCTTGACACCATTTTCTCGTATTATTCTTCAAAATGGTGAGGAAACAAGCAGATATGATGGAGCTGTTTCACCAGACAAACGAATTCAAGGGACCTATCTCCATGGAGTCTTTGATAACTCTCAATGGACTCGCGATTATTTGAACCAAATTCGAATTGAAAAAGGCTTGGAACCCGTAACGGATCAAGTCATGGATCTGAAAGAATTTAAAGATCTACAATATGATAAACTCGCAGCAGTCATTCGTGATTCTGTCGATATGAAGAAGATTTACCAGATTATGAACGGAGAAGAGCTTTAATGAGAATTTACACAAAGTATGGGGATAAAGGGTTTACCCGTCTATATGGCGGTGATCGTGTGTCCAAAACACATATTCGTGTGGAAGCATACGGGACCATGGATGAATTGTGCTCTCAAGTTGGCTACCTAGTATCTGAAATGAAGGAATACAAGGAGTTGGATGATATCAGAGAGGAATGTGAAGAGATTCAACAACACTTGTTCGATTGTGGAAGCGACCTTGCCACTCCTAGAGAATTAAGACCATATAAGCAAAAAGAATCCGATATTACCTTCCTAGAAGAAAAAATGGATGCTTATATGCACATTCCTGAAAAAATTGATCGTTTCATTATTCCTGGTGGACATCGAATTGCGAGTCTCTTTCATGTAGCTCGTACTATGACACGGCGCTTAGAGAGAAGAATGGTCGCTGTGATTGAAGCAGATGAAACAGTTAACGAGGTTGGACTGATTTATATTAATCGCTTGTCAGATTACTTTTTTGTGGCGGCCCGTTTGGTCAACCACCGTTTAGATGTCAAAGATACAGTCTATAAACGAAGCGCTAAGATTTTTAGAGAAAGAAAAGAGGAGAAATAGCCATGTATCCTGTCATGATGAATATCCAAAATAAACCAGTAGTGGTGATTGGTGGAGGAAAAGTGGCAGCTCGTAAAATTAAGACCTTGTTGTCTGAAGGAGCGAAGGTTACAGTCATTAGTCCTGAACTCAATGAAGAAATTCCTAAATCACAGGTTGAATGGGTTCAAAGAAGCTATCAAACAGGTGATTTGGAGGGAGCTAAACTAGTTTTTGCCTGCACTGATAACCAGGATATCAATAAAAAAGTGATGGAAGAGGCTCACCCTAGTCAGTTCGTGAATAATACAGGGGATAAGAAAAATTCCGACTTTTATAATGTTGCAATTGCATCAAATAATGAATTATCCGTCATGATTTCTACCAATGGTTTATCTCCATCGCGCTCAAAAGAAGTTAGAAAAAAGATAGAACAACTTTTAGATCAATTATAAGAACGAGGCGGATAGAATGTATTTATTATATGTTGGTGTCACACATCGTGTAGCACCCTTATCAGTTTTAGAGCGAGTACATTTTTCTGATGAGGAAAAAATTTCTGCGCTCAAAAAATTAAAAGCAGAAAAAAGTATTCTGGAGGATGTCATCCTTTCAACCTGTAACCGGACAGAGTTGTACTTAGTTGTTGATCAGTTACATACTGGTTGGTATTATTCCAAGCACTTTCTAGCGGATTGGTTTCAGATAGATATTGAAGAATTGGAGCCTTATCTTACGTTTAAAGAGGGCAATGAGGCCTTAGAACATTTATTCCGGGTATCTATTGGTTTAGATTCCAAGATAGTTGGTGAAACCCAAGTTCTTGGGCAATTAAAGCAGGCTTTTTTGACTGCGCAAGAAACTGGAACTACTGGGATTGTTCTGAACCAAGCTTTTCGGCAAGCAGTGACCTTTGCAAAAAGAATGCATGATGTCTATCGGATTAATGCCCGTCCCATGTCTATTGGGTTGACTTCTTTACAAATGTTGGATAGGGAAGACCTTGATTATGAAAACACAAAGATCGCTATCATTGGCTTAGGGGAAATTGGCCAATTGGTGACCAAGTATGTTCTACAACGTCCCTTTCAGTCTATCCGCTTGGTCAACCGTACTCTATCAAAGGCCAATCCTTATTTAACAGAAGATCGTATTCAGGCTTATTCTTGGGATGATTTAGATGATGCTATAAAGGATGCGGATATTATTTTCACAGCCATTAAGTCAGAAGGCTATATCCTCTATCCTGATATGGTAAAAGCAGGAGCTATCGTTTTTGACTTATGTTTGCCACGAACTTGTCATCCCAATTCGTCTATTACCATTCACAATATTGAAAATATCACCAGTGAATTGCAAGCTTTCTTTGAAGAAAGAAATGAAATTGCAAAGAATATCGAAGTAGAGATCTCCAGTGAACTAGTGAGCTTTGAAGAGTGGAAGCAGCAATTAGGCATAATCCCTTTGATTCAAGAAATTCGAGAAAAAGCTATCCAGGCTCAGCAATCGGCAATGGAAAGTTTATTACGCAAACTTCCAGATCTCACCGAACGGGAAAAGAAACAAATTTCCAAGCATATGAAGAGCATCATCAATCAGATCTTAAAGGAGCCTTTGTTGCAATTAAAAGAAATGTCTGTTGGAGAAAATTCAGAATATGATATTGCCTTGATTGCAAAAATCTTCGATCTTCATAGTGGAAAGGGAGTAAACCATGAGAAGCATTAAAGTTGGAACAAGAAAAAGCCAGTTGGCCATGACCCAAACCAAAATGGTGGTACAACGTTTAAAAGAATGCCATCCTGAGGTTGACTTTGAATTGGTCCCTTATAAAACTCAGGGAGATCGTTTAGTACATGTATCTCTTCAAACCATTGGGGGAAAAGGCGTTTTTGTAAAGGAAATTGAACAGGCTCTCTTGAATAAAGACATTGATATAGCGATCCATAGTTTAAAAGATGTTCCTTCTATTCTTGTGGATGGCTGTACCATTGGAGCCATACCGGAGAGAGAAGATGTCAGAGACTGTCTGATTTTTAGAGAAGAAGGGATGACCTTGACCACTCTTCCTCAAGGAGCCGTTGTAGGGACCAGTAGTATTCGTCGCCAGGTGCAACTACAAAGTTTAAGAAGCGATCTTCAATTTAAACCCTTACGTGGCAATATTGATTCTAGAATTCGGAAATTACAAGAATGCGAATGCGATGCTATCGTGCTAGCCGTTGCTGGCTTGAAACGGATTGGTTATTTGGACCAATCTCCATCTTTGAATATAGAATTTCTAGATCCAAACGAATTCATTCCTGCAGTTTCGCAAGGGGCATTAGCCGTTGAATGTCGTGAAGATGATGAGGAAGTCCTGGAAATATTGGCTTCTATCCATGATAAAGAAGTAGAAAACTGCATCCAATTGGAAAGAAGTTTCTTAAGCTTGATGAATGCGGATTGTACCTTCCCAGTAGGAGCTCATGCTCAATATATCGATGGTCACTATCGCTTAGAGACTATGTTAGCGGATGCCAAAGATCGTTGCCTTTATGTAGCTCTTACGTCTAAGGATGGTAGCGATCTTCCCAAACGTGCTCTGGAGCAATTAATAGATAAAGGGGCCTTAACAGACAAATGGTGGGAAGCTTAATTATTTTTACAAGAGAACAAAAACCCTCTGTCGAATTACAAACTTTACTGGAACAAAAACAAGTTGGCTGGTTACATGCGCCACTGATTTGCACGCAAGGTAATCCTGTTCCACCAATTTTAAATGAGAAACTGAAAAAAGCTGATTGGGTCTTTTTCACTAGTGCCAATACAGTCCAATTATTTCTTCCCTATTTAAAACCTGATTTTAAAATTGCTTCTATTGGAAGTCAAACAAGTAAGTTATTAAAAGAACATCATATTGATGTTACCTTTGAGTCGACTAGCCAGTATGGAATTGATTTTATCAAGGAGTGGGGTAGTCAATATGGGGAGCATCAATCTATCTTGTTCCCTCACAGTGATCTTGCTAATCCAATTTATCCAAAAATGTTACAAGAATTGGGGCATGATGTTTATGCTTGGCCCCTCTATCAAACTGTTGCCAATCAAGAGGGAATCGCTAAAATAAGAGAGCTTCTATCCTTAAAAGAACCATGTGTATGGACCTTTGCTAGTCCATCAGCCTGGGATGTTTTTTATCAAGAAGGGCTTTCTTTGCCAAAACATCACCAAATTGGTGTTATTGGAGAGACTACAGCAAAAGCTGTTTTAGATTGTGGTGTTTCCGTAAACTATATTCCTTCAAGTCCATCAATGGTGAAATTGGTTGAGCTGATCATAAAGGAGATGCAATAAAATGAATTTTAAAAGACATCGTAGATTAAGAAAGAATTCTCTAATGAGAGATTTAGTAAGAGAAACGACTCTCAGTGTCAATGACTTTATTCAACCCCTCTTTGTAAAGGAGAATCTAGAGCAAAAAGAAGAAGTGGCTTCCATGCCAGGAGTCTATCAATTTTCCTTAGCAGATCTTCTGGAAGAAGTCGAATCCTGTGTACAACTCGGGATTAAATCTTTTATAATCTTTGGAATTCCAGCTCTTAAAGATGAAGTTGGTTCAGAAGCTTCTAATCCGGATGGAATTGTTCAAAAAGCCCTTCGCTTGATCAAGCAACACTATCCAGATTTAATTCTCATAGCAGATACCTGTCTATGCGAATTTACAAGTCATGGACATTGTGGAATTCTAGATGGTGAAACAGTGGTGAACGACCTTTCTTTGGAACGTTTAGTCCAAGTAGCCATTAGTCAAGCGGAAGCAGGTGCAGACATTATTGCACCATCTAATGCAATGGATGGATTCGTTGCAGTGATTCGAGAAGGCTTAGACAAGTCTGGCTTTGGTATGGTACCGATTATGTCTTATTCGGTTAAATTTGCCTCTAGTTTTTATGGACCATTTCGTGATGCCGGCGAAAGTGCTCCTGCCTTTGGTGACAGAAAGACATACCAAATGGATCCAGCAAACCGTTTAGAAGCTCTTCGGGAAGCTCAAAGCGATGAAGAAGAAGGAGCAGATTTCTTAATGGTCAAACCAGCTCTTGCCTTTTTAGATGTCTTAAGAGATTTACGAAATCAAAGCGCTCTCCCACTAGTAGCATATAATGTTAGTGGTGAATACAGTATGATTAAAGCTGCTTCTGCTCAGGGTTGGATTGACGAGCGTGCAGTGGTTATGGAAAGCCTCATAGGGATGAAGCGAGCAGGAGCGGATTTGATTATTACCTATTTTGCAAAAGATGTAGCAGGATATTTGAAAGGCTAGGATGAAACATGAAACGAACACAATCAAATGATTACTTCAAAGAAGCAGAGTCTATTTTTCCAGGTGGTGTTAATAGCCCAGTACGAGCTTTTAAAGCAGTTGGTGGCAATCCAATCTTCATTGACCATGCTCAGGGACCTTATTTATATGATGTAGACGGCAATGAATTTATAGACTATGTTCTTTCGTGGGGACCAATGATTTTAGGACATGCTCCTAAAGATGTTCTTGAAAAAGTACAAGATGCTCTATGGGAAGGAACCAGTTACGGTGCACCTAGCCCACGTGAAATCAAACTAGGAAAACTTATTAAAGAACGTCTACCCTTTGTAGAAAGAATTCGAATGGTCAATTCTGGGACAGAGGCAACTATGAGTGCAATTCGTTTAGCACGTGGGATTACTAAACGATCAAAAGTAGTAAAATTTATTGGTTGCTACCATGGTCATAGTGATTCTTTCTTGGTTCAAGCTGGCTCAGGTGTAGCAAGCTTTGGAATCGCAGATTCAGCGGGTGTCATACCTGAGGTGGCGCGTGAGACGATTGCCCTTCCTTATAATGATTTAGATACATTGCGAACTTGTTTTGAAGAGCATGGTCATGAAATCGCTTGTGTCATTGTAGAAGCCATTGCAGGAAACATGGGCTTGATTCCAGGACATAAAGAATTCATCGAGGAGATTCGCCGTCTAACAACAGAAGCTGGTTCTCTCTTCATTATTGATGAAGTCATGACTGGTTTTCGTGCACATTATCAAGGGGCAGTAGGCTTGTATAAAGTTGACCCTGATTTGATCTGTCTGGGGAAAGTCATCGGAGGTGGTTTCCCAGTGGCCGCTTTTGGTGGTAAGGCACAATACATGAACCAAATTGCTCCTTTAGGAGATATTTATCAAGCTGGAACCTTATCAGGGAATCCGATCGCCATGGCAGCTGGTTATGAAAACTTACACCTATTGACAAAGGAAGTTTTTGATCAAACGGTCGAAAAGACTGCTTATCTCTGTCAGGGTATCCGCAATTTAGCAGAAAAACATGGGGTAGCTCTTCAAGTGGTTTCTGTTGGAACCATGTTTGGATTTTTCTTCTCAGAAAAACCCGTACTGAATTTTGAGGATTCCAAAAAAGCAGATCATCAGCTTTTTGCTAAGGCACATGGTTTACTTTTGCAAGAAGGGGTTTACATTGCCCCATCACAGTATGAAAGCAACTTCTTATCGAGTGCTCATTCTTACGAAGATCTAGATCGTACTTTAGCTGCTTTTGACAAAGCATTTAGCCAGTTGTAATGAGAGGAAAAATATGGGGAAGATTGTTTTAGTAACGGGTGGTGCTCGTAGTGGTAAATCCACCTTTGCTGAATCAACACTCTTGCAGAAAGAGGGAGTTTGTTACATTGCAACAGGCCTCGTCATGAAAGAAGATCCAGAGTGGCAGGAACGGGTCAAGCTCCATCAACAAAGACGACCAAAAAGCTGGGATACGCTCGAGCAATACCGAGACTTAGCTAGCTGGATTGATCAAGACAACCATAGCGACTACTTATTAGATTGTGCCACCATGTTAACCACCAATCGACTATTTGATCTTGTCAACGAGTGGTATCCGGAGAAAGGTTTCTTATCGGACGAGCAGTTTTTAAGTAAAGCAGAACAAGCTCGTATTTTGGAAGCCATCGAAGCCGAGTGGTCTCAGATACTTTCTGCCATGAAGGGGCGCGAAGCTACTTTTTGGATTGTCACTAATGAAGTGGGTCTTGGCATCGTTCCAGACACTCGTCTTGGACGATACTTTAGAGATCTTCAAGGTAGGGTCAATCAATTAATTGCAAAGGAGGCAAGTGAAGTCTACTTAGTTATTTGTGGGCTAGCACAGCAGTTAAAATGATTTCAGCACTCATTATCTATACACAATTTTTTAGTAGGATTGTGATTCCCAAAGCGGTTGATCTCTCCTATGTTCGAAAAGGAGTTCCAATTTTAACGCTTTTTGGTCTCCTACTAGGTCTCATTTCCTCCTTATTTTTTGTTTTAACTTCTTTGGTGCTTCCTGAGAACATTGCTTGGATTTTGACCTTGTTCTTTGATGTGCTTCTCACTGGAGGCTTTCATTTGGATGGCCTTGCTGATACAGCAGACGGATTGTTCTCTTCACGTTCTAAGGACCGAATGTTGGAAATTATGAAAGACAGTCGTATTGGAAGCAATGGTGTCTTGGCTTTGATTTTCTATTACGGCCTTATGATCGCGATGGGACCTTATCTTCCTCAACCTAAGTGGCTTATTGTAGCTTCTTTATCGATGATTGGGAAGGTTGGTTTGACCATGCAGCTTTACAAGATGCGCTATGCACGCGAATCAGGTGGCTCTGGAAATTTCTTTTCTGGAACAAAAACTAGTTCGATCCTTTTAGCTCAGATTGTCCCACTGGCTGTCCTTATTGGAGGTTTTTGGTTAAAAGGGCTCCTTGCTTATAGTTTGGTCATTCTAGGGACTCTTGCCTTTCGCTGGTTCGTTTATCAAAAGATTGATGGCGAGACAGGAGATACCTTAGGTGCGTCTGTAGAAGTAGCTCAGATAATGTTTTTGATAGGAATGATTATATGACAGTAAGAAAGTGGTACCTGATTCGCCATGGAGAAACTGATTTTAATAAAAAACGTTTTTTCTATGGCAAAGCGGATGTCTCTATCAATGAGACAGGAAAAGAGCAAGCCAGTAGGATTCATCAGCTGATGAAAGGAAGAGCCATTTCTCGGATCTATACTAGTCAGCTTAAAAGAACCCAAGAAACAGCTGCCATCATTTTTCCAGATCAGATTCCCACAGCTTATAAAGCCTTGAATGAAAGAGATTTTGGCTTATGGGAGGGTAGGACAGCTAATGAAATACAAGCAGCCTTTCCCTTAGTTTGGGAGGAATGGCTGGAAAGCCCTTTTGATGTTACTCCATCTAAGGCAGAACCTTTTCAAAAGTTTAAAGATCGAGTCCATTCAGTCGTCAAAGAGATTCGTGAATCAGCGGATGCAGAAATTGCGATTGTTGGGCATCTAGGTGTTTTACGTCTGATTTATCAATATTTAGTGGATGAAGATGCTGATTTTTGGTCGGTTGATATCCCTCAAGGAACTGTTTTATTACTAGATGACAATGGTTCTTGGGAAGAAACGCTGATCAAAGAAGACTTTCAAACAAAAGCAGATTAAGATAAAAACCTAGTATAGAATGTAGTATAATAAATTACTTCTGTTTACTTTTTTGAAAATTAAAATATATTAACAGGATATAAACACAAATGAAAAAATGGAAATCAATTTTTGGTGCTACTTTATTAAGTCTAGCCCTTTTAGGTTGTGCAAAAACTAATCAACCATCATCACCAGAAGAAGCTAAGAATGCTCAAACGGTGACGATTGGTTATACCCAATTTCCAATCAATATCGATCCGGCAGACGAGTATAATGGTTGGTTCACCATTCGTTATGGGGTGGGAGAAACTTTATTCAAAATGAATGATCAATTAGAACCAGAACCATGGCTAGCTGAAAAAATGGAACAAACCTCACAATTGGAGTGGAAAATTACCCTTCGCAATGATGTTACTTTCCAAAATGGAGAAAAAATGACGGGTGCGAAGGTTGAATCCTCTTTGAAACGATTGATTGAAAAGAGTAAGCGTGCGGCTGCTGATCTTGGAATAGAGAGTATCCATTCTAAAGGTCAAACCGTAACTATCAAAACAAAATCAGAACAGCCTATTATGAAAAATCTATTGGCTGAACCATACTCAGTCATTGTAGATGTGGATGGAAAATCTGCATCAGATAAAGCTCCAGTAGGAACAGGACCATTTTTAATCAAGACCTATACGCCAGAAACAGGCGCTACATTAGAGGCCTATTCAAATTATTGGGGTGGTAAAGCCAAGGTTGCACAGGTCAAGATTAAATATTTCTCTGATCCAACAGCGATTTCTGCTGCCCTACAATCCAAAGAAGTTGATGCTGTTTATGGGCTCCCATATGCTAATTTAGCAAGCTTTAAAAAAGACAGGCATTATAAAATTTCTGAAAAAGAAGGTGGCCGTTACTTAAGCTATGTCTACAACTTTGAAGATCCTTATATAGCTGATGATCAGTTCCGTCAAGCTTTGGATACTTTGGTCGACAAGAAAACTTATACAGAATCCCTCTTTAAAGGAGCTGCTGTTCCAGCCACAGGACCTCTCCCTTCTAGCTCTGATTTTGCTTTGGACAAAAGTGTTCATGAGTTCAATGTAGAAAAAGCAAAGAAATTGTTAGATGAAGCGGGCTATAAAGATACTAATGGGGATGGCTACCGTGAAAAAGATGGGAAGAAAGTCACGATTGAATTGCTCTCCTTTACTCGTTTACCAGAAATGCCGTTAGCAATTGAAGCTTCTCAACAACAATTAAAAGAGGTTGGTATTGAAGCGAAGATTCGTAAGGTTGAAGTAAACGCCGTCGCAACGGAGAAAAATTATGCCTTCACACCATATGCCGTAGTGGCTGCTCCGATTGGCGATCCATATGCTTACTTTAACTCAGCTGTCAAAACAGATGGAGTAGGAAATATTGGTCATTATAGCAACGCGGAAGCAGATAAGAAAATTGAAGCGTTAGCGACTGAAACCGATCATAAAAAACGGGTCCAATTAAGTAAAGATATTCAAGCTCTCATGGATAAGGATCATGGATACACGATCATTGGATTTTATAAAGTTGCCATCGTGATGAATAAATCCATTTCTCATTTAGAATCACATCCAACTGATTATTATCATGTAACCAACAAATTATCGAAGGATTAAAACCATGTTGCAATTGACGAATGTTACGGTTACTTCCCCGTCAAAGGTTATTTTAGATCAACTTTCTCTAACCGTTTCGGCAGGTGAAGCAGTCGGAATCGTCGGAGAAAGTGGAAGTGGCAAAACAACGATTTTAAAATTACTTTTAGGGCTTCCCTTGAATGACTTAGTCTTTACCGAAGGAAGTATTTCTTATAGGGATCAGCCTATTAACCCACAAAAGAAACGAGTTTCTTATTCCTTTGTGGGGACGGAAGTGGCCTGGATTTCCCAGCAGTCTAGTCTAGCCTTTAACAACAACCGTAAAATTAAGCACCATTACGAGGATCTCGTCAAGAGTCATCAATCACGAGTAGATGAGATGAGATCATTGGAAGATTGTCTCCAGATGGTTGGCTTAGATCAACTACAAATCCCATCAAAATATCCTCTTGAGCTCAGTGGGGGAATGATGCAACGAGTAGCGATTGCTTTAGCCTTAGCGAGTCATCCAAAATTTCTCTTGGCAGATGAACCAACCAGTGCCCTAGATGTACTCTCTAAGGAATCTTTAATTGAAACTCTGAAAAAGTTGCGCCTAACAGATCACTTAACCCTTTTATTTGTCACCCATGATATGAGTGTGGCTAAGGAATTAGCGGATAGAGTCCTGGTTATGAAGGAAGGAAAAATTGTGGAAGAAGGCAGTCGCGATCACATTTTCCAAAATCCGCAACATTCCTACACCCAAAAACTATTAAGGGCTATTCCAAAATTAAAATTGTAGCAGGAGCCACCAAATGACCTATTTACTCGAATGTAAAGATCTCACTCATCATTATCAAGATCCACTTCATCATCAGGCTGGTGTTTTTGATGTGTCCTTTACTCTAAATAAGGGTCATCGGCTTGGTTTGGTCGGAGAATCTGGTTCGGGTAAAAGTACCATTGCCAAAATTCTGAGTCGACTCCTGGATGTGCAAGAGGGAAGGATTCAGTTTCTGGGGCAATCGCTGACAAGTTTTACTGACCTTGAGTTTTACAAAAAGGTCCAGTACATCTCTCAACAGCCTCAAGAAGCCTTTCATCCCAAAAGGACCTTACAAGCAAGTTTAGAAGAGGTTTGCCAGAATTTTAAGATTTGTAAGACTAAGAAGGAGATGGAAGAGAAGATTCACCAACTCCTGGAAAGGGTTGGCTTGGATCCTGTCCTGGCCCAGCAATTTCCCCACCAATTAAGTGGTGGAGAATGTCAACGGATGGCCATTGCCAGGGCTCTCTTGGTCCAACCTGACTTATTAATTTGTGATGAGATCACCAGTGCCTTAGACGTGACCGTCCAAGAGGGAGTGATGGAACTCTTAGAAGAGATTCAGAATAGCTCCCAAACATCTTTTCTCTTTATTTCACACGATATTGCGCTGGTCAGCCAATTTTGTGATGAAATCATGGTACTAAAAGATGGAAAAATTCAAGAGAATGGGGTGATGTCAGACGTTTTGCGAAATCCTCAGTCGGACTACACCAAACTGTTGATGAAACCTTATCAGGAAGAAGGAAGGGAGCCATGACAAGATATTTCATTAAATTACTGTTTCAAATGATATTGATTGTGCTCTGTGTCAGTTTTCTTTCCTTTTTGCTCGTCTATCTAGCGAAAGGGGATCCTGCAGAGAGTATTCTGAATGCACAAGGAGTTCCCTATACTAAAGAGCTACTGGAGCTAAAACGAGCTGAAATGGGCTTACATGATAGTTTTATTCTTCAATATCTAAGGTGGTTAGGAAATATTCTCCACGGAAATTTTGGGATCAGCTATCGTTCAGGAGGTCCAGTTTGGGATCAATTGGCCTTTTATTTCCCAAATACACTCTATCTCGCGCTTCATATTTTGCTGGTGACTCTTGCCATCTCACTTCCTCTCTCGATTTTTTCAGCCTATCACATCGGTATTCGACTGGATCAATTCCTAATGAGTGTTTGCGCATTTTTAAATGCCATTCCAAGTTTTGTCATTGGAATTCTATTGATGCTTGTCTTTTCGGTTAAGCTTCGCTGGTTTCCTATTCAATCAACCGCAAATGAATTTGGCTTAATTCTACCGATTTGTACCATAGCGCTAACCATGTCTACACGCTATATTCCTCAATTAAGAACAGCTATCATAGATGAGCTCCAGTCGCCAGCAGTAGAAGGGGCAAGAGGACGTGGCATATCAGAAGGTCGCATTCTTTTGAAGGATGTCTTGTATAATACGCTTCCGTTTATATTGACCTTGGTGAGTTTGTCACTTGGTTCTCTGTTAGGAGGTGTTGCTATTATAGAGTATTTATTCTCTTGGCCAGGAATCGGAAAAATGCTGATTGCGGTTGTCGTCAATCGGGATTATCCTCTGGTACAAGGTGCTGTGTTAGTGATTACACTTGGAGTGGTGATCGTCAATTTCACCACCCAGGCCTTGATTACTTTGCTAAACCCTAAGGCTCGTCTTTCGCAACAAAACCAATCCCTTTTTTTAAAAAGACAGGCCAGCCCTAAAAGATATGGGGGGTAAGCTATGGAAAAAGTTAGAAAGCGAAACCTCTATCTCTTCGCGGGCTGTATTCTCTTGGTCCTAATGATTTCTTGTCTCTCTCCCTTATTTTTTGGAGATAACATCACCAAGGTTCATTTAGGAAATGCTCTGCAAGCGCCTAATAGTGAGGAATGGTTTGGTACAGATGCCGTGGGCCGGTCAGTATTCGCTCGAACCCTAAGTGGTGGCGTACAAACTATTGTACCTGCAGTTGGGATTCTTCTCTTTGTCACACTAGTTGGTTCCTTTATTGGAATGGCCAGTGCTTTGATAGGGAGAAAGTTCGATCGGGCTGTTTTCTTGGTCATGACTGTTTTTCAATCCTTGCCGTCCATTGTTTTAGTAATTGCTATTGTGAGCCTTTTAGGTGTGGGCTTGCAACAAACGATCATAGCCATTGGCTTAACAGCTTGGACCAAATTTGCCTACATCACGCGGTCGCTGACCTTGCGTTTAAAAAATGAATTCTATGTTCAGTCAGCAAAAATGTACGGAAATAACTTTTGGAACACCATCAAAAATTACTATGTTCCTAGTTTATTTCCACAAATTATCACTACCATGACTTTTAATGTTTCGACGATCATCATGGAGATTGCTGGCCTCAGCTTTGTTGGACTAGGTGCGCAAGCTCCGTCTCCAGAGTGGGGAGCCATGATGAACGATGGTCGTATCTATATTCAGGAAGCTCCCTGGATTGTTGCCTTTCCTTGCATCTTTTTAATTGTGATCATTTTATTGTTTACAAAATTTGGAGAAGCATTACAAACTAGCGTAAATCAAAATTATCAATCATGAGGTTTTTATAATGAAAAAATTTTGGAAATTAGCTGTTACTAGTTTAGCAGTTTTGTGTTTAGCTGCCTGCCAGCAAAACGGTAAGTCTTCAGATAACAGTGCTGAAAAAGATAAGATTACCCTAGCCTGGGGAGAAGACTTTGGAGATGTCAATCCCCACGTATATAATCCAGATCAATTTATTATTCAAGATTTAGTTTATGAAGGGCTCGTCCGTTACGGAGACAATGGGAAAATTGAGCCTGCCTTAGCAGAGAGTTGGAAGGTTAGTGAAGATGGGAAAACCTATACCTTCAACTTGAGAAAAGCCAAATTCTCAGATGGATCTGATTTTAATGCGGCTAATGTGAAGCGGAATTTCGATACGATCTTCTCAAAAGAAAACAAAGGAAACCATGAATGGTTTAACTTTACCAATGTTTTGGATAGTTACAAAGTTGTCGATGATCACACTTTTGAAATTACCCTCAAAGAACCATACAGTGCCACTCTTTACGATCTTTCTATGATTCGTCCAATTCGTTTCTTAGCAGATGCCAGCTTCCCAGATGGTGATGATACAACTAAGAATAAAATCAAATCATCTATCGGTACCGGTCAATGGGTGGTTAAAGAAAAGAAATCTAACGAATACATCACCTTTGCGCGTAACGAAAACTACTGGGGGGAAAAACCAAAACTAAAAGAAGTTACCATCAAGATTATTCCGGACCCTCAAACACGGGCTTTAGAATTTGAATCTGGTAAAGTAGATTTGTTGTATGGAAATGGTGTCATTGGTTTAAATACCTTCGCTCAGTATAAAAAGGATAAGAAATATACAACGGATGTTTCACAACCAATGTCTACTCGTTTGTTGCTCTTGAATGCTAAACAAGATGTCTTTAAAGATAAGAATGTTCGTAAAGCTATTAATCACGCCATTAACAAAAAAGAAATCGCAGAGAAATTGTTCATGGGGGCAGAAACTCCTGCCGATACCATCTTCTCTAAATCGACACCTCACTCAGATGCTGGCTTAACACCATATAAATTTGATGATAAAGAAGCAGAAAAAATGTTGGATGTTGCTGGTTGGAAGAAGGGATCTGATGGAATCCGTACCAAGGATGGTAAGAAGATGGAATTGAATTTGCCTTACATCTCTACAAAAGCAACGGATAAAGATCTTGCAGAGTATTTCCAAGGAGAATTGAAGAAAATTGGTGTCGAAGTCAAATTGACAGCCATGGAAGAAGACGATTATTGGGCCAATGCGAAAACAGGAAACTTTGATATGATGCTCACTTTCTCTTGGGGAGCCCCATGGGATCCTCACGCATGGATGACAGCATTGACTGCCGAGTCTGCACATGGTCATCCTGAAAATGTTTCCCTTGAAGCACTTCCAATCAAGAAAGAATTGGATGAAACCATCAAACAAACCTTAACAGAAGCTGACGAAGAAAAAGTGGATGCAGGTTATAAGAAAGCCTTGACCTTGCTTCATGAGGAAGCAGTATACATCCCATTGACTTATCAATCAGTGATCTCCGTTTATCGTACAGGGGAGTTGAAAAACGTTCGTTTTGCTCCGGAAGAAAATGCTCTTCCACTTCGCTATATTGAAAAAGTGAACAAATAAGGACAAGGTCTTGAATGAAGTAGACAATGTGACCTCTATCAAAGTGACAATCCTTTTATTTTGATATGGAACTCCGCTTTAAAGGATGAATGTGTATCTTTTAAAGCGGATCACATTGTTTTAGAATCTAAGTTTTATATGATATGAAAGCTATTGTTAAAAAGATTATTAGTTTTATAAGTGGTTTACTTGTTATCTCTATTATCACCTTTATACTCACAAAATTTACATCGCATGATCCAGCAGAGAATTATCTTCGTATCCAGCATATGCCGATCACACCAGCAGCTCTTGAAAATGCTAGGACCTATTTAGGATTGGATAAATCCTGGATCGAACAATATCTCTCATGGTTTGTAAAGGTCCTTCACTTGGATTTTGGAACGTCATATTTACTAAAGGAATCAGTTGTCAGCTTAATTACTAGTCGTTTTCTATCCACTTTTTATTTAGGACTGACTTCCTTTATTCTTATCATTGTCGTTTCTATTCCCATTGGGGTTATCAGTGGCTTGAAGACCAATTCCTTCTTTGACAAATGCATGCGTTTCATTGGCTTTAGCTCGGTATCCATGCCTGCCTTTTGGCTCGGTTACATGTTGATTTTTATTTTTTCTGTGAAATTAGGCTGGTTACCTGTATCAGGGAAAAATGAACCTCTCAGCATCGTCTTACCGAGTATCACCTTAAGCTTTTCACTGATTGGTCAATATATTGCCTTGGTGCGCAAGGCTGTATCTAGCCAGTTAGAAAGTCCACACGTTGAAAATGCGCGTATGAGAGGGGTTAAACTTCGTTATCTATTACCCAACCATATTCTTAGAAATGCCTTACCAGCTATTGCGACTGGATTAAGTCTGACATTTGTTTATTTAATGACCGGTTCCTTGATTGTTGAGGAAGTATTTTCTTGGAATGGATTAGGCAGTTTGTTTGTTGAGGCTATTCGATCGATTGATACTCCCTTAATTCAGGGATGTATGATGTTATTTGGCCTGTTATTCTTATTAAACAATGGCATGACGCAAGCTGTTAATAACTGGATTGACCCACGAGTAAGGAAGAGAGGTAATAGATCATGAAAAAAAGTGTTATGTTTTCCATTTTCATATTAGGTCTCTTAGTTTTCCTTGCTTTGTTTGCCTCCTTTATAGCACCTTATGATCCCCAGTATGTAGATGTTTCTAATAAACTCCTAAGTCCAAGTTCCCAACATCTTTTAGGGACAGACCAATTGGGAAGAGATGTTTTTTCGAGACTCTTATATGGTGCACGCTATTCCTTATTCTTAGCTGTCGCAATTAGTGTCTTAGAAGTAGTGACCGGCTTTATCGTAGGTTTGGTTGTAGGTTGGTATCAAGGAAAAATAGAAGGTGCCTTTCTTTGGCTGACCAATGTCTTGATGGCCTTTCCAAGTTTTCTTCTCTCCCTAGCTACCGTTGGAATCTTGGGACAAGGAATGAGCAATATGATCATTGCCATTGTCATTATCGAATGGATCTACTATGCAAGGATTGTGACAAATTTGGTCATTTCTACCAAACAAGAGCCCTATGTCATTAGTTCCCAGATCATGGGTATGGGGTCGTTTCATATCCTCAAAAGCCATATTTTGCCCTTTATCTACAAACCCGTACTGGTGATTCTTCTGATGAACATCGGGAATATCATTCTGATGATTTCTGGTTTTTCTTTCTTAGGAATTGGAGTCCAACCAAATGTTTCGGAGTGGGGCTTAATGTTGCATGATGCGCGGGCCTACTTCCGAGTGGCACCTTGGATGATGATTGCACCAGGCTTAGCTATCTTTTTAACCGTCATTTCCTTTAACCTATTTGGTGAATATATCGAAGAGAAAGGAGAGAAGAATGGAATCATTCATCATTAAAGATCTTTCTCTTGTCGATCAGGAGGAGGTTCGTCTGGATCGAGTTTCTTTCATCCATCCCTTAGGCCAATCCCTGCTAGTGGTGGGAGAAAGTGGATCTGGAAAAACGCTACTGACCAAGGCTTTAATAGGGATTATCCCTCGGAACATGAAACAGACCGGATCGATTCATTATGGGGATCTCCATCTAGATTCTTTCTCAGACAAAGAATGGAACGCCTTTAGAGGGCAGAAGATCGCCTATTTGGTTCAAAATCCTATGTCCATGTTTAATCCCTTTCAAACGATTTGGACGCATTTCTATGAGACCATAAAAAGTTACTCAACTTTTTCCAAAAGTGAATGCCGCAAGAAAGCTCTTGAGGTTCTAGAAAAGGTTCGGATCGCAAATCCAGAATCGGTTCTCCAGCAATACTCCTTTGAACTAAGTGGAGGCATGCTCCAACGGATTATGTTAAGCATTATCTTATGTCTAGATCCAGAAACGATTATACTGGACGAACCAACCTCAGCGGTCGATCGTGTGAACCGTGAGATGATCCTAAGCTTGATCAAAGACTTACTGGCTCAGCATAAGACGGTTATTACCGTTACCCATGACTATTATTTGGCGAGGGAACTCGGGGGCAATATGTTGGTCTTGGAGAAGGGAAAAGTCGTTGAATTTGGAAAAACCGAGGATCTATTGACAGCTCCAAAAGAAAGTTATACCAAGGAATTATTCTTAGAACAAGATTTGAAGCAGGTGATCAGAAATAATGCTGGAATGTAAAGATATTACGGTCAACTATCAAGGTAAAACTGTATTAGACCATTGCAATCTATCCATCAAAAAAGGTGAAATTGTTGGAATTATGGGAGAAAGTGGGAGTGGCAAGTCCACCCTGGCACGTGTTATCTTAGGAATTGAAAAGCCAAGTCAAGGACAAGTTCTCTTAGATGGCAAGACCTATTCCATCAAAGAGGACGGCGTCCGCATCTTGGTCGTTTTCCAAGATTCCTTTCACGCAGTCAATCCACGATTTACTGTGAGAGAAATCTTACTAGAAGCTCTTCCCAAAGATTTTCCGATGGACCAGGTCGACACTGTTTTAAAAGAGGTAGGTCTACCATTAGAAGTACTAGAAAAAAGAGCAAGAGAATTAAGTGGTGGCCAGTTACAAAGAGTTTGCATTGCCAGAACCTTGCTCCTAAACCCAGATATCATTATTTTTGATGAATCTCTTAGTGGTTTGGATCCCAAAAACCAGGTTCAGATTTTACAATTGCTTTATAAGATTCATGGTAAGTATCAGAATACCTTTATCTTCATCGCCCACGATGAGCAATTGTGCCAGGCCATTTGTGATCGCATCCTGATCTTAGAAAATGGCCAATTTACCCGTGAAATTCAGGACGTAGCGGAAGCTAACTGATGTTCCGGAACAAGAAGCAATAAAAAGGAGAAAAGTGTGAAACAAACATTTGAAACACGTAAATTATATTTTGGATTTCCTGTATTTTTCTTAGGATACAAGGATGATGCGCATGGCTATAATATTTCTACCTCTAGTTCAGCCTATACTCTCGGTAGTATGATGGTGGTCGCTATGAGAACCAAAGGGAATGCCGTCACAGAAATTAAAAAACACGGATCGTTCACCGTGAATATCCCTACAGAGGAGCTCTTAACAGAAGTTGAAATTGCTGGTTTCAATAGCCGCAAGGACAAGTTTGCTCTTACAGGTCTAGACTATACAATTGGGGAAACTGTAGACGCTCCAATGGTAACGGCTTGTCCAGTTTCCATTGAATGCCAAGTTGTTGAATTTGTAGAATGTGGAGCATTGACCAATATTATTGCTCGTGTAACACGTCGTGAAGTAGAAGAAGACTTGATTGACGAAGATGGTACCTTCAAGAGTGATACTTTCTCACCGATCAGCTATGTTGGAGATGGAGCTGGCCGTTATTATAGAAACTATAAAGATGGTGGCGTTCAAATGGGAAGCATCATCAAGAAAATCAGAGAAAATGAAGAATAGCAGAAAAAGGCTAGGGGACCCGTAGCCTTTTTACTTTCCAAGTGCCACCTTTCGAAGAAGGGCTTTGCGTTTTCGTTCCTCTACCATACTTAGAAACTCTTGGTAGGCTTTTTCTAGGTCAGATTGGTATCCTTGTGGGACCTTAAATTCCAACTGATCTAGAAAGACAGGAGCACTGGCCCCTTTGTAAATTTCCCCCTGAAAGAAGTAGTGCTTGCTGACAATGTCGATAGAGAGTTGCGAAGAACGCCAGCGTCTGTTGCGCGTGTGTTTAGGTTTCCATCGAAGTTTTAGCTGTTGATCTCGCAAGTACCAGCCCATGATTTCAAGGCTAGCCCTTTGCCCAGTTTTAGGGTCCAGATAGTCAGCTGGGATGCTTAAGACCTTGCCGCCTCGCTTACTAGATAAGAAGGGATGAAAATCTGGAATGAAGTCATAGTCTTTACTGGAGACAACTGCTAAAGAACTTGGGTCTTCCACCTCAGAACGACTCGTATAACGAAACAGGTCAAGGTCTACCATGTTTTTGGCTGTAGCTTTCTACTCTAGTTCATAAGCTGTCACTTGGTCTCCAATATTTCGTGTTTTTTTTAAAAAATGGAGGACTTCTTCGTGCGCCTGATAGAGAGCAACAATATTCTTTAACCGTGCTTCTGCAGAAAATTCGTAAAGATCTCGAGGAAAAGCCAAAATATAGAGAGTACTCAGAGATTCTAGAGGAACCGCAGCAATGCCATCAAAGAGCTCCTGACGCTCTATGAGACTGGCATGTGAAAAAAAGACTCTGACCAGAATCCTGCTCTAGATCAATCACATGGATCTGCATCTCCCTTTTAAAGCAGAGAATGAACGTATCTGATAAATCCCTCTCAAAACGAATAAGAGGAATGGAGGTATAATGGTGGTAGGGTTTTAAATCGAGATAAGTCCCCAATGTTTCTGTTTTGTATTGCATTTTTCTATTGTAACACATGAGGGGAAGAACTCAAAAAAAACCACTCCCGAAAGGGAAGTGGTTCTGTGTTGGTTCTTATTTGAGACCGTATTTTTTGTTGAAACGATCCACACGTCCATCTGCTTGAGTGAACTTTTGACGTCCAGTGTAGAATGGGTGTGAGTCTGATGAAATTTCAACACGGATCAATGGGTAAGTTTCACCTTCGAATTCAACTGTTTCGCTAGAGTACTTAGTTGAACCGCTGAGGAACTTGTAACCAGTAGTAGTGTCCATGAAGACAACAGGGCGATATTCTGGATGGATATCTTTTTTCATTTTGCAATATTTCCTTTCTGCCATGGTCTCTTTCCGAGCCATAGATTGTTACTAAGCTAGTTTACCAAATTTCCAGGATCTTGACAAGTATTTTCACTAATTTTATTTAAATTAATGATCAAAAAAATCACCCTGGCTAAGCCAAGGTGATTCTAATCTTATTATTGTTCAGATTGATTAGGATCTTTTGGTGCTTCTACTGGTTGATCAACTTTTCCTTCAGTGTGTTCGTGTGATTCTTTTTTGATTTCATTTACAGCAGTTTTTACAGTAGAAGTTGTCACGCGTCCAACAGATTGGGCAAATCCTTTACCAGATTCAGCAAGTTCTTCGAAGGTTCCTTTAGTGATTTTACCACCTGACATCGCCAAGAGACCAGTTACAACAATAGCGATTGATGCGATTAAAGCAAGGATCAAACCAAAGCCAATTGAAACGCCATAACCATTGAAGTCAACAGCATATTTGTTTACACCAAATAGATCGATCAATGTTACGATAGTTGAGAGAGCCCCTGATACGATAACACCAATTGCAAAACCTTTTGGTAGTGAAGATTTCACATCGTTCAAGCAAGCAAGGACAATCGCAACGACTGCGAAGATAATAACGAACCATCCATCTCCGCGAAGGCCATTCCAGCTGTATGAACCAAAGGCACCAGCATTAAGGCTTGCCCATGGCAAGAAAGAGCTAAGAATCGCTACCGCAGCAGAGATAATGATAAACAAACGATTTTTTTCCATAATAAGTCTCCTTAAAATTTATTAGCTTTATTTTACCATAAGAAATATCAAATGAAAACCCCATGACCAAGATAAAAAGGCTGAGAAACCGTTCTCAGCCTTCGTTTGTGCGTGCCACTTCTTGTAGCTCTCGGTAAATTTGGTCATTTTCTTCGAGGGAGTAGGAGTTAGCTCCACTAGCTAGTGGATGGCCACCACCATTATGTCGTTTGGCAATTTCGTTGATCACTTTTCGTTTGCTACGCATCCGGACACGGAAGTGACCGTCGACCTGCTCGACAAAAATAGCCCAAACAGACACGGTATCGATGCGTCCAGGAGCCCCAACAATGGCAGCAGTCTCGGAATCACGTAGATCGAATTTTTTCAAGAGCTCTTGTGTCAAGGTCACACGCGCAGCGCCATATTCATCGATCTCTAGATGGTCATAGACGTAGCCTTGAAGCTTAGCCGTCTTGAGATTGATCGTATCCATCTGACGAGCAAGGGCAGTAAAATCAAAGGGAATGCTTCGAAGAGTTGCAGCGATCTCAAAGGTCCGAGTCGAAGTGGCAGGATAAAGGAAGCGACCCGTATCGCCGACAATCCCTGCATAGAGGAGACGCGCAGCACTAACCGGGAGTTCGAGATCCAATTCCTTAGCAAAAAGTGCAATCAGCTCACTGGTAGAGCTTGAGTCTGTATCAACCCAGAGCAGATCGCCATATGCATCGTCATTTGGATGGTGGTCGATCTTGATTAGGAAATCACCAGACGTATAGCGCTTGTCATCGATGCGGGGAGTATTGGCCGTATCACAAACAATCACCAAAGCTCCCTCAAAATCTTCATCCTTAACATCATCCATTTCAGCAAGCCAAGTCAAGGTCGGTTCATCATAGCCAGTTGCCAAGACCCGCTTTTGAGGGAAGTGCGCACGCAGGAGATCCCGCAAGCCCACCTGGCTACCAATCGCATCCGGATCTGGATTTTGATGACGGTGGATAATAATCGTGTCATAAGCTTGAATCTTTTCAAGAATTTCATTCATTACGTTCATACATTACCTCATTTTCTCTGTCAATTTTAACATAAGAAAGGCCCATCCAGCAAGCATTTATCACTAATTAGGAGCTATGGAAGCGGTTTTACATTAGTTCAATATTTTGGTAGAATGGATGAATATGATGAAAGAAATTAAAAAGAGACGATTCAGTTCGAAAGTCTTTCTAGTTGCTTTGTCTCTAGTAGTTGTTGCTGGTGTTTTCATAGCATTCCGCAGAGGCAAGATTCAAGATAATTCAAAATCGATATTAGAACAACAGCGGTTTATTGTTGTGGATAGTGCGGAATATGAAAATTCTTATCGATTTAATTTTGAGAATGGCTATGATTTGAGGAGCAATAATTCTTATAGTATAACTCAAGTAGTAGTAAAAAATGGGAAAAAATATGGCAGTTATTTGGACGAAAAACCATCCGATAGGTACCATAGAGACTTATATCGAAATATTACTTCCGCAATTCTGAATTTAAAGGTTTCAAAAGATGAGATCGAGAAATCAAACTATATCATTGAGCGAGATCCGAAATCACTAATCACTAAATCACTAGTAAAAGAGGAAAAGACACCTGCATTTGAGGCTAGAGTTTTAGATAAAACTGACCAATTTTCCAAAGTTCGGATCACCTATAATCAAGATTATTTACCGATCAAACTTGAATGGTATTTTAAAGGGAAAGATGGGGTGAAGTGGTATACCTGGAGCCGTTTTTCATATCCATATAAGACTGAATCTGAATTTAATAAAAAACTAGATGAAGAAATCCAGCGTATTAAAGATATTGAAGAGGAGTACGAGTTGGAGAAGAAAAACGGATAATAATTGAACGATTAAAGAAATTCAAATGGAAAATGAGGGCGATTAGGTTGAATCGGTCCAAATTCTTGAAACGTATCCCTTCTTTCACCTTATCGGGAAAGGTTTCGTGCAAAATGCTTGAAAAAGTGGTATAATACGGGAAATAGCTTTTGGGAGGAAATTATGACTGTAGCGAAGATTGTTTTTGCTAGTATGACTGGAAATACTGAAGAAATCGCTGATATCGTAGCGGACAAATTCCGTGATCTTGGTGTCGAAGTAGATGTGGATGAGTGTACAACTGTGGATGCGGAGGACTTTCTTGAAGCAGATATCGCAGTGGTAGCGACTTATACATACGGTGATGGAGAGCTTCCAGATGAGATCCAAGATTTCTACGAAGATTTGGCTGGCCTTGATCTCAAAGGCAAACTTTACGGTGTTGTAGGATCAGGTGATACCTTCTACGATGAATTCTGTAAAGCAGTTGATGATTTCGACCGTTGCTTCGCTGCGACTGGTGCTGAAAAAGGTTCTGAGTGTGTCAAAGTTGATTTGTCTGCAGAAGACGAAGACATTGAAAAATTAGAAGCCTTTGCAGAAGAACTTGTAGCAAAAGCAAATTAATGACAAAGAGGCTAGATCGATGGATTACAGCCTCGATTTATATCCAAAATAAAGAGGAGACACATGGATTTAGATCAGATTCGTAAGGACATTGACCAGATCGATCAAGAGCTTGTAGCCTTGCTGGAAAGACGGATGGTCTGTGTCGGTCAGATTGTAGAATATAAGGAGCAGCAGGGCTTGCCAGTGCTCGATCAAGGAAGGGAGAGAGAAGTGCTTGAGAAAGTCGGCTCTCTCGTGACGGATGAGCAGTATCGTGCGACTATTCAAGCTCAGTTTCAAGATATGATGAAGCGCTCGAGAGATTACCAAGAGGAGGTGAGGGTGCGTGACTAGTCTATCGATCAAGCAAAAAGCACAACAGTATGTGGTCCTAACAGGTATGGCTCTTTTCATTGGACTCTTGGTTGGTGCCATTGACATGATTTTTGGTCAAGGTCTTCTTCTGATTGGAGATTTCCGAAGTCAGCATTGGCCCTTGATTCTTTTTCTAGCCATAGCGGGTCTTGTCATCGTTTATCTTTATAAACGTTTTGGTGGCAAGGCTTCAAAAGGGATGGGCCTCATCTTTGATGTTGGACACGCGCGTGAGGAGAAAATCCCCTTGGTCTTGGTGCCTTTGATCATGCTGACGACCTGGATGAGCCATCTCTTTGGTGGTTCGGTCGGTCGGGAAGGTGTAGCGGTCCAGATCGGAGCGACCCTTTCGCACCGTTTTGCCCGTCATATCAAGATCCCAGATGCTTCGCGTATCTTTCTCATGACTGGGATGGCAGCCGGTTTTGCGGGGCTCTTTCAGACGCCGCTCGCAGCAACCTTCTTTGCTCTTGAGGTCCTGACGGTTGGGGAGTTGCAGTTGATGGCCCTCTATCCTGCCCTTATCGCCTCAATCGTGGCTAGCTTTACCTCTCATGCCCTTGGCTTAGAGAAATTTGCTGTGCCACTAAGAGAAACACTGAGCTGGACACCAGAGACCTTGATCAAAGTTGCCTTTCTTGGCCTGGCTTTTGGCCTTGCTGGGAAACTCTTTGCAGTTAGCCTTTCCTGGTTGAAGAAAACAGTCGCTCAAGTCTTGCCTAATCCTTATACCCGGATAGCCCTTATAGGGGCTGGACTCAGCTTGGTCCTCTTGACCCTCCAGCTGACCAAGGTCGGCACTTATAGTGGACTTGGAACCAATCTGATTGATGTAGCTTTTCATCAGGGGAGTGCCCATAGTTATGACTGGATCTTGAAGCTCCTCTTTACCGTGGTGACCATCTCAGCTGGATACCAAGGAGGAGAAGTGACCCCGCTCTTTGCGATCGGAGCTACACTTGGCGTCTTCCTTGCTCCAATGCTGGGCTTACCAGTCTTAGTCGTGGCCGCTATCGGATATGCCAGTGTCTTTGGCAGTGCGACGACGACCTTGCTCGCACCGATCTTGATCGGAGGAGAAGTCTTTGGCTATGCCAATCTTCCTTTCTTTGTCATTGCTTGCGCCATCGCCTATTGCCTGCCAAAAGAGTGGAGTATTTATTCCGGTCAAAAAGTTGCGAAAAAGTAGAGAAAAGAGCTTTACAAACCTGAAGATATCTGATATGATAGTTTCTGTGCGTAATGGAAGCACAAAAATACAGTTTATCCGCTGAGGGAGGTCCCTCAAGATTGACGAAGATAGGAGAATAAAATGAATCCATTAATCCAAAGCTTGACTGAAGGTCAACTTCGTACTGATATCCCTGCATTCCGTCCTGGTGACACTGTTCGTGTACACGCGAAAGTTGTCGAAGGATCTCGTGAACGTATCCAGATCTTTGAAGGCGTTGTTATCGCTCGTAAAGGTCAAGGACACACTGAAATGTACACTGTTCGTAAAATCTCTAACGGTGTCGGTGTTGAACGTACATTCCCAGTACACACTCCACGTGTAGAAAAGATTGAAGTTGTACGTTACGGTAAAGTACGTCGTGCGAAATTGTACTACCTTCGTGCATTGCAAGGTAAAGCAGCTCGTATTAAAGAAATCCGTCGTTAAGACGAACAAGGAGGCGGGAGTGATCTCGCTTCTTTTTTTATAGGGTCCCCTTAGTTCAATGGATATAACAACTCCCTCCTAAGGAGTAGTTGCTGGTTCGATTCCGGCAGGGGACATAAATTTATGACGAAGAGGGATTTTCTAATTGAATAGAAATTCCTCTTTCGAGACTTTCCTTAGGTGTAATTCTATTTAGTTTATATATTTTTAGTATTCTAAAAGAGATAAAGGAATTAAAGCAAATAAAAGGTAAGTAAATAGATAGACGTAATCTAATTTGTATTGTCTTTATCTGGACTATACATCCGTATCTTGAACAGGTTACTAAAAAGGTGCTAAATTATGAAAAAAGTCCCATTGTTAGTATTTAAAAAAAGACAAGGTGTTTTATCCTTGTCTTTTTCGTTTTACGTTTTAGTACTGCTTTTGTTTCAATGTCAATAAATGTGTTCTTTTTGGAGTATTCTATATATTCGAGGTAACATTATCACGGTATAGATCAGGAGAGAAACACCTCCAAATATGAATATCAGACCTCCGTTTATGTCCTTTTGAAATAGATAAGTAAATATAATGGTACCTATCGGCATGATAGACGTATTCAGTGTGAACAAAGTACTCATTACTCTTCCTAAATAATTTGTTTCAATACTACTTTGAAGATAGGTCATGACGACAATATTTAGAATAACAAGTGTGAATGCGATAATTCCCATAAATAAACCGCCAACGGAAGAAATAATCACTTGGGTGTTAGTAGTTGCAAATGTAATACCCAAACCAACGATAGCGATGGTTAGAAGAAAAAGTGGAATGCGAATTCTATTAGAGAGAAGTGTGTTATTTTCTTTTTTGTCTGGCAGTAGCGACATTGACACACTGGCTAATAACATTCCAACCGCAGACATAGTTTCTAGGATACCTACTGTTGCATTGTCTAATAAGAGTTGCTCTTTGACTACAAATGGTACTCCAATGCTAATGGAAGTATAGAAAAAATTCAGTACAACACTAACAAGAATAATATATTTGACAATCTGATTTTCTTTTAAAAATCGGATAATTTCTTTGACCCCCTGTTGATGCTTTTCATTCTGTTTAATCTTAGCTTCTTGCTCTTCATGTTCATAAAAGAATTTCATGGTAAGTAAGACACCTAAAGAAAGGATATTTGCAATGATTTCTATAAGAATAAAGCCTGAGAAGCCTAACCAATTATAAAGAATGACTCCAATAGCTGGGGAAAGCATGGTTGCGATAGCAATAGCGGTTTGTGTAACAGAGCTTAATCGTTGAATTTTTGTATCATTTACTAACTCGTGGATAGAGGCTGAATAACAAGTATCATTGATGTTGACTGTAATAGAGTGGAATATGACAAACGGAATTACTAAATATAAGATAGTAGATGTATTCGTTAAAAAATAAAAAGCATAAAACAGAAGAAAGATTATAAGCCTAAAGATAAAATTATAAATTAAGATCTTTTTATGACGGTATCTGTCTACTAAATTACCGATTGGAAGCAAGAAAATCAAACTAACTAAAGGATAGATGATCATATTGATTCCAAAACTCATTGCCGATTTTGTTTGGTCCAGTAACATTAATCCTAAAGCAAAATTAAAAGCTTTTCCACTTAAAGAACTAATAAAACTACTAATAAAGTCTTTGATAATTTGTCTATTAGACATTTGATCACTTATTAAATTCTTAATATTAGCCCCCTCCATTCGTTTCAACAATGCTTCGGTTATCTAATCCTATTCAATCAACCTGTGTTGTAAGGTAATTGGAATATTAGATAAACCATAATTTTTGTTAATTAAGATTTTATCAATTTTACTAATAAAAGTATAATAAAAAATGTAAAAAAATTGTATTTATGTTTACTAATTATATTTCTCTCTTGCTTTGATATTATCTAAATTGATAACTTCTTACGTACCTCTTCTAAAATAGGATATATTTTACAAGAGTTAAAGGATTTCAAAATGAAACAGATTGATTTATTTTGCTTTTTATAGGTTTTAAATTCACAATAGGTGCTAGTACTATTTATCATACCACTTGACACCGCTTTCAAACGGGAGTACAATGATATTGAGGAAAAGATGGCTTATCTCTTTTATTTAGGAGGTGGCAGATATGCAAATCTATTTTATTTATTCTATTTTCTTTCTATTATCACTTGTAGTTCTAGCTTATCTTATTAAGTTACTCATTGCTCATTTAAAAAGAAACTAAGTAACATTTTGCCCAAATAGTAGTTATTTGGGCTTTTTACTATACTTTAGCCTAGTGGATTAAATCTATAAAAGTAGTGTTTAGCATCTTCTTTGAGAGTGATTTTATTTAATGAAGGTTGTTTATAGTTGAAGGGGGAAATAGATGGTCTCTGAAATTGATACAGCTTGGAACTTTTTTCTGGAAGGAAAAATATCAGAAGCAAAAAAATTGGTTGAACAAGATTTTTCTATTGATGCCTGTACAGATTTTAGCCTTTTAAATCTGATGGGATATTTATTGTTAGCAGAAAAAGACTATGTTTCATGTGCACATATTTTTGAGAAATACATTTTATTAGCTCAACTAAATGAAGATAAAGAAAATGAACATATTGGATTACATCAATTAGCGATGATCTACAGGGAACAGGGGAATTTCCATAAGGCTTTAAAACTCATTAAAGATGAAGAGAAGATAATTGAAGAGCATTTTCCAAATGATAATCTAAAGAAAGCTGTGAATAACTACGAACAAGGCTATGTGAGATTTAAATTAAACAACCTTGATGAAGCTCTTACATTCATGAATCTATCACTGGAACAATCTTTAGAAACTGATGATGTGATTTCTCAAGCTTGTAGCTATAGAGGGTTAGGTGAAATCTATTTAGCTTTGGAAGATACGGAATTATCCAATAGACATTTCAAACGAGCTATAGAACTTTTCGAAAGTGTTGGAGAGTTTGAAGGGATAAAGGAAATTGAGGAATTGATTCACGAATGATTTTACATTTAGTTTTTGTTATTAGTTTGCCTAAATAAAAAGTTTTAATATGCTATAAATTATGTATTTGATTAAGGGGAATAAGATGAGAGGTTATGATAGAAATGGAATTTCTATTTATTTTAATTATTTTTATACCTTATTTCTTTTATTTAGAATGGAAGGATAAGCCTAAACAAAAAAATAAGTCCTTTTGCTATCTTTATAAGTTTTATATGATTTACTTGTGGTTTATCCTCATAATTTCCATAATGGCTATCGGTATTTTTTCCCTTGGAGTACTAGCTGTTAGAGGCGAAAAACTTACGTCTGGTTTCTTTGTTTTATCTTTTTTAGGTATAGTTCTATTTAGTTTCTATATTTTTAGTATTCTAAAAGAGATAAAGGAATTAAAGCAAATAAAAGGTATGTAAATATTAACTAAGAGAACTAGCTAACTAGCTTAAGTAAAATATAACACGGCCATGATTCATGAGCCGTGTTTTTGTATGAATGTACAATTGAAAAATTTTTAGTTTTCACTTAAATAAAGTACATAATTGACAATGATTAGCTCAAAAACATTTTTGGGTTACTAGAAATCGTAGAAGTTCCGTGACTAATTCTTGAGCCTAGGGCACTTTTTTCACAGCGGAAAGTCTCTACAGAAAATAAATGGGAAATGTTATATAAATAGGAGTTTATCCACCATCTAAAGTAACTCGTGAATGCGAATTTTTGTAAATTTAAAGTCAACAATTGATGGAATATCTAGATATAATGAATTGATTTTTGAAGAAGGAAGGAGTAAAATAAAGTTAATATAATGATTGATTAGAGATAAATAAAACAAGACAAAAAAAGGCACCGAATCGGTGCACACTTTTTCAAGTCGGATACGGACAAAGCCTTATTTTAACTTGCTGTGTTGTTTCGAATGGTCACAAAACTTATTTTTTGTATGATATAATAGAATATTTTAAAAATGAAGGGATTTTCTATGGAGAGTGATGTGTTTTTTGATTATTATTTAAAATCACTTAGGTTTTATTTTGGTGATAGGTGTAAGGATATTGGATTTATAAAGTTTTTGAAAGATGAAAATAATAGTTTTATTACAATAGAGGATTATGTTTTAGAAGCATTAGTAGTATTGACAAATATTTTGAGTAAGGAGAGGATTGTGTTTTCTTGTGGATTTATTCATAGCAAGGGGGTAGTTACTGGAGTAGAAGTATGTATGAATATATTAGAGTTAGAAAAATTAAATAATTTGTATAAGATTTAGTTTTGAAGAATATTAAAAAACATAAGGGAAACTGTCTATGTGGGATGTGTGGAGTTGATAGTATCAATGTTTCTAGTTATAGAGCTTTGTTGTTTCGAACGGTCCCAAAATAAGAAAAACAAAAAAATGATGGTCTAGGAGCTCAATACATTGAGCTTCTTTTTCTTGAGAAATTCAAATCATAATTTTACAGACTTTTAGGTCATTAATTGATTCTCCCCCATCCACTTTTTCTTTGACTCTCCTTTCTTATTTTTCTAAAATAGTAGGTGTGTGAAGGGAGATTGATATGAAAAAAGGTTTGGTAATTGTGCTTTCTGCTTTGGTCTTGGCTTCGTGTGGTCGTCCTCAGAGGACGGTGACGCCTAAGAGTTCGGATTCCAAGCAGACCAGCACTTCAGAAAAGAAACAGTCTGGTATGGATTTGAAAGCCATTAAGGCTAAGGACTACTCGAGTATCAAGGGGACTTGGATCGATGGGCGTGGCAATGAGCTGGTCTTTGATGACAAGGGCTTGGTCAGCGAGGATGTTGAGCTTGATGCATCGAGCTTTAAGCAGAAGGACCAGATTGCTGAGATGACGGTTAGTGCCAAGTCGGGTGTGGGAGGCTACGGTCTCTTGTTCCTTCCAAAAGGTCAGATAGCGGGCAAAGACGATGCTTCGGATAAGTCCAAGGATCGGATCTGGGCTGGTCAGTCACCGGCTTATGGCGATGATGACAATTTCTACTATCGCAAGAAAGAGCAACCGAAAGATCGGGAGCAAGCAGATACGGACGATAGCAGTAGTACGACAAAGACCAGTAAGGCCAAGAAGTGGAATACTCGCCCGAATAGCGAGGTTAAATCTTCGAAGAAGGCGGATCAGAATGATTATCCAGGCTACACCGATGCTCAGGTCGAAGCTGCGCGTGTCTGGGCTTATGTGATTAAGAACGTGCCATCAGAATTAAATATTTCAAATAGTGCAGCTGGAACAAAGATTTATAATGGTGGCTTGGGCGTTGATTATCCCAAAGATGTGCGTCATCTATTTGGTTCTTATTCAGCTGAAGGAAATATCACTTATGCATCCAACGGTGATGGGACGGTGACGATCTATCCTGTTCCGAGTCATTGGCAACAGTCTGCGGATGAGCTCAATAGTGAAGAGTTTATGACGCAATTTACCCAAGGGATCTTGGACCATGCTGAAACGGTGACATTGCCTGATGGGGATCCAGACATGATTCGCCAGATTCTTGCAGTACTGAAGTAAGAGAGATTATGGTAGAATAATATTAGAAAAAAATTTTTTAAACTATTAAAGATCTAATGACCTATTAGGTTATAAGATTAAAGGTTTGGTATATCTTTTACAGGAAGCTTATGCAATTTTGGTCAATTACAGGTCGTTTTCTACTTGTAAAAATAAAAGGAGAAAATCTATGAAAAAAACTATGCTTGCTACAGTGACCATTCTCTCGCTATTTCTGTCGTCGTGCGCGCAAAAAGAAGTGAAGAATGAAGACAAAAAAGAGCAGTCTACTGAACAGAATGTAAAAGATTCTACAAAGGAAAGTAAAGAATCAGTGGTCAAAGGGATGAATCAAGCCCCTACCTCATTGGTTGGAAATGAAAAACCTAATGTAGTATTTGCTTATATGCTTCAAAATCAAATCAATGGCGAAATTGAGATGGCGAGAGTGTATTATAATGAAGAGTATGTGATCCTTGTCTTCTCTGTATCAGAAAATATGCTATCTTTAGCAAATATAAATCCAAAAGATTATTGTAAGACGCTTTTTGATTTAAAAGAAGAGATAGTAAAGCAATACAATGCAACTCAAAACACACCAAGCAGTATAAAACTTAAAATATATGATAAAGACGAGAAGCTCTTGGCAACGGAGGAAAATGGAGCGTTGGTGATTAAGTAACTAAATTTAGTCAACCATTTGTCGCCATCTACGTTTTACATTTTTCTCACGAATCCACATTTATTGTTTTTTTAAGCTGATCCTGTTACAATGATACTATACGGAAAAGACTGGTCTTCCAGCCTTTTTCATTTCACCATAGAAAGGTCTTTTATGAAACGCAAATCGATTTTGTTTCTCTATTTACTCTTGCTAGCGATTGGCTTGGCTTATGAGACCCAGTCACTGACAGAAGGCTGGATGTCTGGTAGCCAGTACGGGATTGTGGGACTTTCAACCTTGATCCTTTTGGTCTATGCAATTCCTGCTGTCTGGGCTCTCTTTCATTTTGCTAAGAAGTGGAAGTTATCTTGGGTACCGGTTCTCTTTTCTTTATTAGGTGGGGGCTTTGTTGCCGGTTGGTTGTCTAGCTTTGCCAATACCTATTTCCATGACATGATTCAAGCGATCGCTCCAAATAGCGACTTTTGGAACCAGTACGAGAGTGCCATCGCTGCGCCACTCTTTGAGGAACCCTTTAAGTTGATCCCTATCTTCTTTGTCCTCTATTTGTTCAGTGTCCGTCGCATCAAGTCGATCTTCCTCTTGGCCATTGCCTCTGGTCTTGGTTTCCAGATCGTGGAGGACTTTGCCTATATCCGTCAGGATCTGCCGGAAGGTTTCTCTTACACGGTATCAGGGATTCTCGGTCGTGTGGCTAATGCGCCTATGTCTCACTGGGTCTACACAGGTCTTGTTATGCTAGGGCTCTTCCTAATTGTCCAAGCAAGCAGAGGACGCAAGGACCTAGCTCTAGCAGGCTGGGGATATTTAGTAGCTGGGTTTGGACTCCATTTTGTTGGCAATTCACCTTTCTCACAAATCGTGACCGAGTTGCCGATTGCGATTCCAGTCTTGAATGCTACTGGGCTCTTCCTGATCTACCAAGCTTATCAGACTGTCGAGCGATTAGAACAAGCAAAATAAAAACAAAAAAAGAATGCGTATGTTTGCACACATACGCATTTTTGTTATTTTGGACACATTGTTTTTCTAGTTTTGAATAAACTGGGTGATCCTATAGCTGTAAAATAAAAGCTATTTTGAAAGAAATATTTGAGAGTATCCGCAGTGAGAAAAGTTTCTAAGAGTATATGATCTTAAAATGGATTTATTTTCCAAGACAGAACTGGCTGAAGAGTTGGGTGATGAGCTCATCTGGAGCAGCATCCCCTGTGATTTCTCCGAGGATTTCCCAAGTTCGGGTGAGATCGACTTGGAGCAGGTCGACCGGCATACCGAGGGCCAAGCCTTCGTTGACCGCTTGCAGACTTTCAACAGCTTTCTCGATGAGAGAGATGTGACGAGCATTAGAAAGATAAGTTGCATCTTGCTCAACCAGCCCAGCATTTTCGAAGAAGAGAGCGTTAATCCGGTCTTCGATTTGATCGATGTTTTGGTTTTTCAGAACGGAAATCTTGATGTAATCTTCCGGCAGTTGGTCGATTTCGATCTTCTCTGGGAGGTCGACCTTATTGAGGAGAATGATGCGGTTGCTATCTTGAGAGATTTCAAGGAGTTGGCGATCTTGATCAGTCAAGGGCTCGCTAGCATTGAGGACGAGGAGGACTAGATCAGCTTCCTTGAGGGCTTTTTTCGAACGTTCTACACCAATTTGCTCAACGATGTCTTCGGTCTCACGGATCCCGGCCGTATCGACTAGTTTGAGAGGAACGCCGTTGATGTTGACGTATTCCTCGATAACGTCACGGGTGGTTCCTTCGATATCGGTCACGATGGCTTTTTCCTCGCGAAGAAGATTATTGAGGAGGCTGGACTTGCCGACATTTGGACGACCGATGATAGCAGTAGAGATCCCTTCACGCAAGATCTTACCGCGACGGGCAGTCTTGAGAAGGTTGGTCAAGAGGGCTTCAAATTCACTGGTCTTTTCGCGGATGATCTCAGTGGTTGCTTCTTCGACATCATCGTACTCAGGATAGTCGATATTGACTTCAACCTGGGCCAGGGTATTGAGGATCTCTTGGCGCGTGTTGTTGATGAGGTCAGACAGGGAACCATCAAGTTGTTTCACGGCGATGTTCATAGCCTTGTCGGTCTTGGCGCGAATAATATCCATGACGGCCTCAGCTTGGGTTAAATCGACCCGACCATTCAGAAAGGCCCGCTTGGTAAATTCACCAGGTTCAGCCAAACGAGCTCCTTCACGGATGACCAGCTGCAGGATTTCATTGGTTACGGCAATCCCGCCGTGGGTATTGATCTCGATGATGTCTTCACGGGTGAAGGTCTTCGGCGAGCGCATGGCTCCAACCATGACTTCGTCAAGAATCTCGTCCTTATCTGGATCCACGATATGACCGTAGTTGAGCGTGTGGCTTGCGACCTTGCTTAGATCTTTACCTTTGAAGATCTTTTGCGCAATGGCAAAGCTGTCTGTCCCGCTCAAGCGGACAATCCCGATCGCCCCCTCACCGAGAGGAGTTGAGATGGCAGCGATGGTATCAAATTCTTTAGTAATCATGTCATTTCTCTTTTCCTGTAGATTCATCTCTATTCTATCGTAAAGTCAGCGGACGGGCAAGATTTTGCTTTTAGAACTAAATGATGGAAAGGTTTTCAAATAATTAGTGAAATCTCTTACAGAATATGCTATACTGTAATAGAATATAAAAGGAGGTCTATGATGGTAAACCTAAAGGAACAGGTAGGAATTAAAGCGGCTGAGTTTGTCAAAGACGGCATGATTGTCGGTCTCGGTACAGGGTCAACTGCTTATTATTTTGTGGCTGAATTGGGTCGTCGCATCAAAGAAGAAGGCTTGCAGATCACAGCTGTCACGACGTCAAGTGTGACCTATGATCAGGCTGAAAGTTTAGGCATCCCGCTCAAGGCTATCGACGATGTCGAAGTGGTCGATGTGACAGTGGATGGCGCAGATGAAGTGGATCCTCAATTGAATGGGATCAAAGGTGGCGGTGGTGCTCTCCTCATGGAAAAGATCGTCGCAACCAATTCTAAAGACTGCATTTGGATCGTGGATGAATCCAAACAAGTTGCAACTCTTGGGGCTTTCAAACTTCCAGTGGAAGTAGTGCAATACGGAGCTGAAAATCTCTTCCGTCACTTTGAGCAAAAAGGTTACCATCCTGCTTTCCGTATCGCGGATGACCAACGTTTTGTCACCGACCAAGGCAACTTTATCATTGACTTGGATCTCAAGGTGATCGAGGATGCAGAAGCTCTAGCCAATGAACTGGATCACACCGTCGGCGTCGTAGAGCATGGTTTATTCTTGAACATGATTTCAAAAGTGATTGTAGGGACACCAGATGGCCCTGTCATCATTGAAAAATAGAGAGTGGGACAGAAATCGGTTATTCGTTAGAATTCGATTTCGTTGTCCCACCTCCGCACAGTTGAGTAGGGCTGTAAAAGCTGATGAAATCAGCGTAGTAGAGCCCACTCAACCACTGCGTCTTGCTCGACAATCCAAAAATAATTGAGAGGCTAGGACTTTTGTCCCAGCCTCGGATCAAAGAACGGCTCTCTTCTTATAGGGATATGGTATAATATAGCTAGTTTAATAAAGGAAAGAGGCAGTATATGTCAAAATTTAAACGCATGCACTTAGTTGTGCTGGATTCAGTTGGGATCGGTGCTGCACCAGATGCCAATAACTTTGTCAATGCAGGTGTTCCAGATGGAGCATCTGATACATTGGGCCACATCTCTAAAACCGTCGGTTTGAATGTGCCAAACATGGCGAAAATCGGTCTTGGAAATATTCCTCGTGAAGTACCATTGAAGACTGTGCCAGCTGAAAGCAACCCAACTGGCTATGCGACAAAATTGCAAGAAGTTTCTCTTGGGAAAGACACCATGACTGGTCACTGGGAAATCATGGGGCTCAACATTACAGAACCCTTTGATACTTTCTGGAATGGATTCCCAGAAGAAATTATTACAAAGATTGAAGAATTCTCAGGACGTAAGGTTATCCGTGAAGCCAACAAACCTTATTCTGGTACGGCGGTCATCGATGACTTTGGACCACGTCAAATGGAAACTGGTGAGTTGATCATTTATACATCAGCAGACCCTGTGCTTCAAATTGCAGCTCACGAAGACATTATTCCTTTGGATGAACTCTACCGTATCTGTGAATACGCTCGTTCCATCACTTTGGAACGTCCAGCTCTTCTAGGCCGTATCATTGCTCGTCCTTATGTTGGGGAACCTGGAAACTTCACACGTACAGCCAACCGTCGTGACTTAGCTGTTTCACCATTTGCGCCAACTGTTTTGGACAAGTTGAACGAAGCTGGTATCGATACTTATGCAGTTGGTAAGATCAACGATATCTTCAACGGAGCTGGTATCAACCACGATATGGGACACAACAAATCAAATAGCCACGGTATGGATACCTTGATTAAGACCATGGGACTTCCTGAGTTCCAAGAAGGGTTCTCATTTACTAACTTGGTAGACTTTGATGCTCTTTACGGACACCGTCGCAATGCGCACGGCTACCGCGATTGCTTGCATGAGTTCGATGAGCGTTTGCCAGAAATCATCGCAGCCATGCGTGAAGACGATCTCTTGATGATTACGGCTGACCATGGTAACGACCCAACCTACGCTGGTACTGACCATACGCGTGAATACATCCCATTCTTGGCTTATAGCCCATCTTTCAAAGGCAATGGCGTGATTCCGGTTGGCCACTTTGCGGATATCTCAGCTACTGTGGCGGAAAACTTTGGTGTTGAGAAAGCCATGATCGGAGAAAGCTTCTTAGATAAATTGGTCTAAGATGATGCGCTTTGCTCTCCTCGTAAGAGGAATCAATGTTGGCGGCAAAAACAAAGTGGTCATGGGGCAACTTCGTCAAGAATTGACGGAGCTGGGATTGGAACAAGTGGAAACCTACATCAACAGTGGCAATATCTTCTTTACGACAGGTCTTTCTCAATCTCAGTTAGTAGAGTGCCTGTCGACCTTCTTTGAGAATCACTATCCCTTTATTGAACGCTTTTCTCTCCTGAGTCGAGAAGACTATGAAGCAGAATGTGCAAACCTACCGCAATGGTGGACAGAAGAGATGGCTCGTAAGGATGTGCTCTTTTACACCGAGGGCTTGGATAGGGAATCCGTAGAAGAGAAGTTGCTTGCTTTGAAGCTAGGAGATGAAGTGCTTCACCTTGGCAAAACAGCGGTTTTCTGGGGCAAATTCTCAGAAGCAAGCTACGCTAAAACCGCCTACCACAAATATCTGATGAAGATGCCTTTCTATCGTCAGATCACTATTCGCAACGTTAACACCTTTGACAAAATTGGCACATTACTTAAGAAATAAAAGGAGATACACAATGACATTGTTAGCAAAAATCAATGAAACAGCTGCTTTCTTGAAGGGCAAAGGAATGGAAGCGCCTGAGTTTGGCTTGATCCTTGGATCAGGTTTGGGTGAACTGGCTGAAGAAATCGAAAATGCAGTCGTAGTAGACTACTCTGAGATTCCAAACTGGGGTCGTTCGACAGTCGTCGGCCATGCTGGTAAATTGGTTTATGGTGATCTTGCTGGACGTAAAGTCTTAGCTCTTCAAGGTCGTTTCCACTTCTACGAAGGAAACCCATTGGAAGTGGTGACTTTCCCAGTTCGTGTCATGAAAGTTTTGGGATGTGAAGGAGTGCTTGTCACCAACGCTGCCGGTGGTATCGGATTTGGTCCTGGTAGCTTGATGGCTATCTCAGACCATATCAACATGACTGGTCAAAACCCATTGATCGGTGAAAACTTGGATGACTTTGGTCCACGTTTCCCTGATATGTCGAAAGCTTACACTCCAGAATACCGTGAGACTGCTCATCAAGTAGCAGACAAATTGGGCATTAAACTGGATGATGGGGTTTATATCGGTGTGACAGGTCCAACTTATGAAACTCCGGCTGAAATCCGTGCCTATAAGACTCTTGGTGCAGATGCTGTCGGTATGTCAACGGTTCCTGAAGTTATCATTGCGGCTCACTCTGGTTTGAAAGTTCTTGGTATTTCATGTATTACCAACTTTGCGGCTGGTTTCCAAGAAGAACTTAACCACGAAGAAGTAGTGGAAGTGACGGAGCGCGTCAAAGACGACTTCAAAGGCTTGCTGACAGCGATTCTGGCTGAATTGTAAGAACTATGAAAGCAAGACTCCAAAGGCTGCCTTACGGACTGAGGTTGCTTCTAGCCTCTCTATCATTGGGGATAGGGACGGGTCTGGTCGGAATTGCCTGTCATTATCTACTAGAAGGTGTGCAAGGACTGGCCTTTGGCCAAGATAAGGGGGACTTGCTTCAGCAATTTAATCACGCTGGAGGTTTCCGTAGATTCCTTGTCCTAGGTGTGACAGGGGTCTTGGCAGCAGGTTTCTGGTATATTCTGCAACGGCGCTATAAAATTCTCTCTATTCGTAGGCAAATTGACCTAGCTGGAGATAGGGAGCCAGCGTTCTTAGCCCACCTCCTTCATGCAGGGATGCAGGTTGCGATTGTTGGAGCAGGTGCATCGGTCGGAAAAGAAGGAGCCCCACGAGAGGTCGGGGCTCTTCTAGCTGGTCGATTGGGCAAAGCCTTCTCCTTGGCAATCAAAGAGCGAAAAGTTTTAATCGCCTGTGGTGCGGGAGCTGGCTTAGCCGCAGTCTATCAGGTTCCCTTTGCTAGTAGCTTGTTCGTCTTTGAGACCTTAGGACTTGCCTACAGTTGGCAGAACCTTCTGCTGGTTTTGACAAGTACTTATCTGGCAACCTGGGTGGCCCAGCCTATCGTTGGGCACGGTTCTATTTATCATATGTCGCTAGTCCATTGGTCGGCCAGCAGTTTCTTGCAGGCGATTCTGATTGCTTTATTGGTTACTCCATTTGCGCTAGGCTTTCGATCTTTAGCTAAACGCGCAGGTCGCAAACGACGGAAGGATGGAACAATTCTTTGGGCTCTTCCTCTAGCCTTTCTTGTGCTGGGGAGCCTAGTAGCCTTTTACCCCATCTTTATGGGAAATGGTCAGGTACTAGCCCAGACCTTGTTGTCTAGTCAGCCGATTCCCTATCTTCCATTGACTCTTGCAGTGAAGGGGATTCTGGTTTGTTTCCTCTTGCGTAATGGTGCCTATGGGGGAACCTTGACGCCATCATTTGCCTTAGGAATAGGGTCCGGTTACTTAGGGACTTTATTGATGACAGTCGTTGGAATTCATTTAGATCCTGCTCTCGGGATGCTACTTGGTGCGACCGTCTTTTTAGGAACGACCCTACAAGCTCCTTTGACAGCTATTGCCCTGAGCCTTGGATTTACAGGGCAGTCTTTAAGTTTAACAATCCCGCTTGTACTTGCAACAGGTGTGTCTTACGTGATTCGAATGAGATGGGAGAAGAGATGATGAAGGTACATTTTGTACTGCATGAAACATTTGAAGTGCCGGGCGCTTATCTAAAATGGGCGCAGGAGCGTGGTCATCAGGTGACTACGACCAAAGTCTATGAGAATGAAGCCCTACCTGAGACTGTGGATGAGATCGACTTTTTGATCGTCATGGGAGGACCTCAATCGCCAGATGAAGATCGGGAAGTTTTTCCATACTACGATCCTCAGGCAGAGATCGAGTTGATTCAAAAAGCCATGAAGGCAGATCGTTACATTGTTGGGGTCTGTCTGGGGGCGCAGCTCCTGTCTGTTGCTTATGGCGCAGAGTATGAACACAGTCCTGAGCGCGAGATCGGCGTTTATCCTGTGACCTTGACACCGGATGGTCTAACAGATCCGCATGTCCGCTTGTTGGGAGAAACTCTTGAAACCGGTCACTGGCATGGCGATATGCCAGGATTGACAGAGGATGCTGTCGTTCTTGCGACCAGTCAAGGTTGTCCACGTCAGATGATTCGCTTTAGTCCTAAACACTATGCCTTCCAAGCCCACTTGGAATTTGATCCAGAAGCAGTCGATCTCTTGATTGCTGCAGACGGTGAAGCTGTTTTGGAAGAACAAAGTCAAAAACTGACCTTTGTTCAAAAACCGGAAGCCATTCGTGCTTACGATTATCGCGAAATGAATGCCAAACTCTATGCATTTTTGGACTCATTAACAAATTAAATAAAAAAGAAAGGTAGAGCATGTGTTCTGATTTGAACACGAGCGGAAAGCTTTTCAAAACAAAAAATGAAAGGAAGGGCAGTTCGGGTTTGAATTGAACCCGGGCTAGAGGCTGTGTAAAAAAGATAAATCCTCCTAGATGCGAGGCATCTTTGTCGGATTTCCTATTTTTACTTTGCCTCTTTAACGCCCTTGGTATCTTATATTATGTCTATCCATATTGCTGCTAAGCAAGGTGAAATTGCTGATAAAATTCTTCTTCCTGGGGATCCTCTTCGTGCGAAATTTATCGCTGAGAATTTCCTTGAGGACGCTGTTTGCTTCAACGAAGTCCGTAACATGTTTGGTTACACAGGGACTTACAAGGGTCACCGTGTTTCTGTCATGGGAACTGGGATGGGGATGTCATCGATCTCTATTTATGCGCGTGAGTTGATCGTCGACTACGGCGTGAAGAAATTGATCCGTGTAGGAACTGCTGGTTCTTTGAACGAGGATGTCCATGTCCGTGAATTGGTCTTGGCGCAAGCAGCCGCAACCAACTCAAACATCATCCGTAACGACTGGCCTCAATTTGATTTCCCTCAAATCGCTAGCTTTGATCTTTTGGACAAGGCTTACCACATTGCCAAAGACCTCGGTATGACAACCCACGTCGGAAATGTCTTGTCATCAGACGTTTTCTATTCAAACTATGGTGAAAAGAACATCGAGCTTGGTAAATGGGGTGTGAAAGCTGTAGAAATGGAAGCAGCGGCTCTTTACTATCTTGCCGCCCAACACCACGTCGATGCGCTGGCTATCATGACGATTTCAGACAGTTTGGTTAATCCAGATGAGGATACAACCGCTGAAGAACGCCAAAATACGTTCACAGACATGATGAAAGTTGGTCTTGAGACCTTGATTGCAGACTAATGACAGAATACCTTCATGATGAATGGCTCTACGATCTCCAAAATTATCACTACAGCCGGGCTCTGCGCTCTATCAAGCAGCAGGAAGAAGTACCGGATTTGTTGGTGAGCTTACTGCAGTTAATGGCCGAGCGTCGAGAGCTCAATATCCAACCCGTCATGAATCAAAAGTTGAGAACCGAGTTGCTAGAAGCGACTGGTTTTCAGCTTTTTTGGCATGAAGATCAAGAAGATGAACAGTTGGCCAACTACCTTTATGATCTCGAAGCGAAGTTGAGAAATGAACAGATTATCGACTTTATTCGTGCCGTTAGCCCAGCCATCTATCGGATTTTTATGCGATTGATTCAGTTGAAAATTCCTGATATTACCAACTATATCCATAACTCCAAAGAATCCAGTTATGACCGTTGGAAATTTGAGAGTCTGCATGCGTCAGACAATCCTATCCTGCAGCAATTCCACAGCGAAAGTGTGGTCAATTCATCCAGTTTAACGGAGTTGATTGTGCAGTTGGACTTGCCAGATAGCGTCAAAGTTGCGTCTCAGCAATTGCGAGAGCTAGAAAAATCCGTTCGCAACCCCTTGGCCCATTTGATCAAGCCCTTTGATGAGGAAGAGCTCCATCGGACGACGGGTTTCTCTTCTCAGGATTTTATGAAGAATTTGATTGATCTTGCGAGCTACACAGGCATTCATTATGATCAAGTTAACTTTTATTTTGATCAGGCCAATGCTGTCATGGAAGAGCTACTAAAGGAGAACTAGATGGATAAGATTGCTCAACTACAGGAGATGATTGATCAGAGTCAACGGATCGTTTTTTTCGGTGGGGCAGGAGTTTCTACGGAGTCAAATATTCCGGATTTTCGGAGCTCAGATGGTGTCTATAGTGTTCAGGTAGGACAGCATTTGACAGCCGAGCAATTGGTCTCACATACCATGTTTGAGCGCTATCCGGAGGACTTTTTCGACTTCTATAAGAATTACCTGCTCTATCCCGATGCCAAGCCCAATGCAGCCCATCGGTATCTGGCTCGTCTTGAAGAAGCTGGTAAGCTAAAGGCAGTGGTGACACAAAATATCGATAGTCTCCATGAAATGGCGGGGTCTAAGAAAGTCTTGAAACTCCATGGTAGTGCTGACCGTAATTACTGTACGGGTTGCCAGCAATTTTATGATTTAGAGGCCTTTCTAGCTTTGGAAGGCCCGGTTCCACACTGTTTGGACTGTGGCAAGGTGGTCAAGCCTGATGTGACCCTCTACGAGGAGCCTCTCGATATGGAGGTCTTTAGTCAAGCAGCCCAAGCCATCCAGGCGGCTGATCTTCTCATTATCGGCGGGACCTCCCTTGTGGTCTACCCAGCAGCCAGCCTGATCCAGTATTTCCGAGGGAAGAAGCTGGTTGTCATCAATAAAACCAGTATCCCACAAGACAAGCAAGCAGACCTAGTTATCGAAGGAAAAATTGGGGAAGTCTTTTCACAATTAAGACAATAAAAAGAGAGTGGGACAGAAATCGGTAATTCGTTAGAATTCGATTTCGTCGTCCCACCTCCGCACAGTTGAGTAGGGCTGTAAAAGCTGATGAAATCAGCGTAGTAGAGCCCACTCAACCACTGCGTCTTGCTCGACAATCCAAAAATAATTGAGAGGCTAGGACTTTTGTCCCAGCCTCCTTTTTTACTTATCAAACTTCACTTCCTCAAGCAAGTACTCGATGAATTTTTCTCCCATTTTTGAGAGGGCCGTTTTTTCATGTTTGATGTAGACCAGCTCAATCGGGTCTTCGATATCAAGGGGAATGGAGACGATGTTATTTCCGTTGAGATTGCTATTGAGGATCCCGGTCGCAATGGTGTAGCCATCCAGACCAATCAAGAGATTAAAGAGGGTTGCCCGGTCACTGACGACGATGGATTTCTTATGATGCTCTTGAGAGAGAATCTCTTCTGAGAAGTAGAAGGAGTTGTGGGTTCCTTGGTCATAGCTAAGGTATGGGAAATCTTCCAGATCAGACAAGTGAACGATCTCCTTCTTGGCAAGAGGATTGGTTTTGCTGACAAAGATATGAGGCTGTGCTGTAAAGAGGTGGGTGGCAATCAGGTGATTATCATCCAACATCTTAGAGAGGACATCTCGGTTGTAGCTATTCAAAAAGAGTACGCCAACCTCGCTTCGGAAATTCTTGACGTCATCGATGATCTCCCAAGTCCGCGTCTCCCGTAGGAAGAGCTCGTATTTTTCCATGTCGCTTTTCTTCAATAGAGAAACGAAGGCCTCAACCACGAAGGCATAGTGCTGTGAAGAGACACTGAAAAGCTCACGAGAACCCACGGGATTTTTATAGCGCTCGGACAAGAGGTCAATCTGCTCCACCACCTGGCGGGCATAAGAGAGGAACTCCATCCCATCGCGGGTCAAAGTGATCCCTTTAGGATTCCGGATAAAGATTTCAATCCCCATCTCATTTTCCAAGTCCTTAACGGCATTGGAAAGGCTAGGTTGCGTGATGAAGAGTTGTTTTGCGGCCTCATTCATAGAGCCGGTTTCGACGATTTTGATAATGTATTGTAATTGTTGTATTCTCATGCTTTTATTTTAACATAAAAAAGCGCGATTTTCCCGTAAAATGTGGTCTTTCAAGGACTATATAGGATAATGACACAGGCTGAGGTAGGTAATAAGAAGTAGGCTAGATCAAATATTTAAAAAATAGAAAATTGGAAACAAAATCTCCATCTGGGGACTGATTTTGATGGAAAAATACAGTTTTGCCTTGCTTAAGGTAAGATTCGATTGATAGAATGGTAAAAAAATGATTGAGGAGATCTTATGAAAAAACTAGTGTCCTGGTATAAGAAAAAGGATAAGGAATTGGAAACCCATTTCACAGCCGGTCTGTTGCAGATCAATTTTGTGACCAATGCACTGATTCTATTGGCCTTTTACATTTATTTTGTGGTTAGTGAGTCGATCTATGCAATAAAGGATCCATTCATTCAATTTAGTGTTTGGGAGATCGTTTCCTTTACGATGAAGATCTTACCCTACGGTCTAATCATAGCCCTATTTGTCCCCAATATTTTTGTCATCATTTATGGGATTGGTCGGTGGTCTAGCCTCCAGTTCAAAGAATCTGAGGAAGAAGCTCTCGAAGATCCTGATTTGTTTGAAGATAGAATTCCAAAGGAAGGAGAAGGGACAAGAGAAGATGACGCATTCCTTATGAAAGAAAGGCAAGAATCACCTAGTCCTAAGCCTATCAAAAAGAAAAAGCAACAGCCTACCATTGTTCTTTGGTTTGGACTCTTTGGTTGCTTTCTCGAAGCGATTTTCATTTACATCGTCAAGGAGATGACTTTTTACGATTGGAGTGAGAGTTTGGTCAATTCTCAGAAGCATGCCCTGATCTGGTCTGGCGCCTATCCGACCTTCTTCACACTGGCAGCTCTTACTTTACTAGCCTTGATCATCTATTCCTACAGAGATGCGAATTCACTCTCGCCGTTAGCAAATGTCTTCTGCATCAGTGGCATTCTAGGAGGTGTGGTTCTTCTCTTAGTTTTCGATAATCAACTGCAGGTAGCAAGTTTTCACACCTTTTTCTTACTGATCTATTCCATCCATCTCTTATGGCTTCGCATTAAGGAGTGGCAGGAAGATCGAACAGAGATAAGCTATGAGAATCGTCTGCTTCAGTTTTTCCATCGGCTCTTAAACAAGTCGCGTAACTGGCCATGGCTAGCGGTCCTTGTCGCTCTTCCAACTCTTGCTCTTGTTGTCCTTGTTCTCATGCTCTTTGGGCAGCAACCGGATTCCATGATCAAGGCCTGGACCAATACAGCTGACTGGGCCTTCTCACAGAAGATCCCCCCTCAAAATCTCATCATTGATGAGCATTATCTCTGTACGGTTGCGGCTGGTGGGCATGAAAAAGTTGTCAAGCCCCAGCGGATGGGTGTCCGCCACGGCCATCCAGTTGTTGTCAATCGCCAGCTTTGTATTGCCAATGCCTTTGAGCAGGTGTTAGAAGAAAAGACGCCACGATTCCATCGCTTCTTGCGTCGCAATTACGACCGCTATGGCTATCCCTTTGCCAAACATATCAAGAAGAAATGGGCTATGGACCTGATCTATTACCTGATGAAACCCTTGGAATGGCTCTTTTTACTGGTTCTCTATCTAGTCGATCGCAAGCCTGAAAACCGAATCGCCATGCAATACATTAAACCGATCCCAGAAGATTTTGATCCTAAGAAAGCTTCCTGAGTTACTGATTTTACTTGACAAGCGATAAGGAGCGCGATATAATGAGACAAATTTAACCTTTAAGAGGTCCAGAGAGGCCTGCAAGGAAAGACAGAAAAAAGATCAGCGGACGGTGTCTAGCTGATCATTTGTAGGGCCTTGCTTTTGCGAGGTCTTTTTTGCTGAAAGAAAGAAGAGGATTTCAATGGTCAGTGACAGTTGTAAAAAACGCTTTGGTAAAATAATGATGGAAGAGATGGAGCTGGTTGCTCAAGAGGAGATCGCCCCACGCATCTATTCTATGATCTTGAAGGGGGAAATGGTGGCGCAGATGCTTCCAGGTCAATTCCTTCATATCCGCGTCCCCGATGGGTCCAAGCTGCTTCGCCGTCCGATTTCAATTTCTGAGATTGACCGTAAGACACAGACGTGTCGCTTGATCTACCGCATCGAAGGTGGGGGGACAGCTATCTTTTCCCAATTGCCAATCGGTAGCAAACTCAGTGTCATGGGGCCTCAGGGAAATGGCTTTGATCTCACCAATCTCGGCCAAGGTCAGAAAGCCTTGATCATCGGTGGCGGTATCGGTGTTCCTCCTTTGGTCCAAGTGGCCAAACAACTCCATGAGCAAGGGGTGGAAGTTGAAGTGGTTGTCGGCTTTGCGACCAAAGAAGCCGTTATTTTGGAAGAAGAGCTTTCTCAGGTGGCTCATGTCACTGTAACGACAGATGATGGTTCTTATGGCACCAAGGGCTATGTTTCAACCATCGTTGATCAGATGGACCAGGAGTTTGACGCTATCTATTCTTGTGGAGCACCTGGCATGCTCAAATATGTCAATACCAAATTCCATGACCATCCCCGCGCCTACATTTCCATGGAATCGCGTATGGCCTGTGGGATGGGGGCTTGCTATGCCTGTGTAGTGCATCTGGAAAATGAAAGCCAAGCAGCCAATAAGCGCGTGTGTGAAGACGGACCGGTCTTTGAAACCGGTACGATTGTGATGTAGGAGGATCTTATGACAGCAAATCGACTAGCCGTATCCTTACCTGGTTTAGACTTGAAAAACCCGATTATTCCGGCATCTGGCTGTTTTGGCTTTGGTCAAGAATATGCCAAATACTATGACTTAGACCTGCTTGGATCCATCATGATCAAGGCGACAACTGCTGAGGCACGCTTCGGAAATCCGACTCCACGAGTTGCTGAGACACCGGCAGGCATGCTCAATGCCATTGGCCTCCAAAATCCAGGCGTAGACGTGGTCCTAGCAGAGAAACTCCCTTGGTTGGCCCAACATTATCCAGACCTACCGATTATTGCCAACGTAGCCGGCTTCTCCAATGAAGAGTATGCAACGGTATCTAGGAAGATCTCGCAAGCACCAAATGTCAAGGCCATTGAGCTCAATATCTCTTGTCCAAACGTAGACCATGGGAACAACGGCCTCTTAATCGGGCAGGTTCCTGAGTTGGCCTATGCGGCTGTGAAAGCAGCGGTAGAAGCGTCCTCCGTCCCTGTCTATGTCAAGTTAACGCCTAGTGTGGCAGACATCACGCAGGTCGCAAAAGCAGCAGAAGATGCAGGGGCGACTGGCTTAACCATGATCAATACCTTGGTTGGGATGCGCTTTGACCTCAAGACTGGTAAGCCCATCATTGCCAATGGCACAGGAGGTATGTCGGGACCAGCTGTTTTTCCAGTTGCATTAAAACTCATCCGTCAGGTTGCCCAATCCACTAAACTTCCGATTATCGGAATGGGAGGTGTGGATTCAGCAGAAGCAGCCATAGAAATGATGATTGCAGGTGCCTCTGCGATTGGAGTTGGGACTGCTAATTTCACTGATCCTTATGCATGTCCAACCATCATCGAAGATCTGCCACAGGTCATGGATCGCTATGGTATTGACACCCTTGAGAACTTCCGTAAGCATGTACGGGAAAATCTACTGTAAATCCTTGACTTTTCCCAAATATCGTACTACAATAAATAAAAACCTTTAAAGCAGTCCAGAGAGGCTCCTAAGGTCTAGACGGTGAATCATGGTAGTTGTTCCTACCTAATTTTCGTGTAACCTTGCCTCGGGCAAGGTTTTTTTGTAGACAAAATGATCAATCAAAAAAGGAGTAATCCATGCGTGAAGAACGTCCTATTATCGCCCTTGACTTCCCAGCTTTCGAGGATGTCAAAAACTTTTTAGAGCATTTTCCAGAAGACGAAAAATTATTTGTAAAAATCGGAATGGAATTTTTCTATGCAGTTGGTCCTGAAATTGTACATTACCTCAAAGGGCTTGGACACAGTATTTTCCTTGATTTAAAATTGCATGATATCCCAAATACAGTCAAATCAGCCATGTCCGTACTGGGGACCTTCGGAGTAGATATGGTGACGGTCCACGCAGCCGGTGGTGTAGAGATGATGCGCGAAGCCAAGGCAGCTCTTGGTGAAGGAGCTAAATTGGTAGCCGTGACCCAGTTGACTTCTACCAGTGAAGAAGACATGCGTGATTGCCAAAACATCCAAACAACGGTCCAAGAATCTGTAGTTAATTACGCTCGAAAGGCCCAAGAAGCAGGCTTGGATGGTGTTGTCTGTTCGGCCCATGAAGTAGCCTTGATCAAGGATGCCACTTCATCAGACTTTGTCTGTGTCACACCAGGGATTCGTCCTGCTGGAGCTGAAATCGGCGACCAAAAACGGGTCATGACGCCACAAGAAGCCCATAAAATTGGATCTGACTATATTGTCGTTGGACGTCCAATCATCCAAGCAGAAAACCCATGGGATGCATACCATGAAATTAAGAGACAGTGGAATAGTTAAGAACGTCTAAGAAGCTATGCTTCAAGACGTTCTACGGAAAGTCCGATGGGATCTTTCCTAAACTATTCACTAACTTAGTTGAAAAAAAATGATCGTTTCTTTCAACTAAGTGTCGGAATTTAAAAAGTCCTATGGGACCTTCCCTAACGCATTCACTAGATTACAGAAGAGAAAATGATCGTTTCTCTTCTGAGATCGTCGGAATACCAATCGCTACTAAAAGTGGGCTTTTTTGTAGCTGTACGGGAAGCCCGATAGGGCCTTCCCTAAACTATTCACTAACCTGTAATGTTGTTCTTTAAATCAATGATTGATTTAATTCGTATATGATTAAAATCGTAAAAAGGAGTCGTCATGTCATTAGCTAAAGATATTGCTAGCCATCTTTTGAAAATCGAAGCGGTTTATTTGAAACCAGAAGAACCTTTTACTTGGGCATCTGGGATCAAGTCCCCAATTTATACAGATAACCGTGTAACACTCGCTTATCCAGAAACTCGCACCTTGATCGAAAATGGATTTGTAGATAAAATCAAGGAAGCTTTCCCTGAAGTAGAAGTGATTGCAGGAACTGCAACTGCTGGGATTCCTCACGGAGCTATTATTGCGGACAAGATGAATTTGCCATTTGCCTACATCCGTAGCAAACCAAAAGACCACGGTGCTGGTAATCAAATTGAAGGCCGTGTACCACAAGGTCAAAAGATGGTTGTAGTGGAAGATTTGATTTCTACTGGTGGGTCTGTCTTGGATGCTGTCGCAGCTGCCAAGCGTGAAGGAGCGGATGTTCTTGGTGTGGTTGCTATCTTCACCTACCAATTGGAGAAGGCAGATAAGAAATTTGCGGAAGCTGGCGTTCAACTTGAAACTTTGTCTAACTATACAGAATTGATCCACTTGGCGGAAGAACAAGGTTACATCACTTCTGAAGGTTTAGAGTTGTTGCACCGTTTCAAGGAAAACCAAGAAACTTGGCAAGATAAATAATACAACTGAAGCGTTTCTAACGCTTCTTTTTTATACTCTTTTCACTAGTTGGTGGTTAACTTGATTCTCAAAGTAAAATCCGGTATGATAGTAGTAATTGTTCTTATGGATGAAAGAAAAACTATTTTTAAGGGAGAATAAGATGACAAAAGAACATTATTTGCAAGTGAAGAAGCAGGCTCGGGTCTGGTTTACCGTCAATATCATCATCAGTTTGATTGCTATTGCAGGAGGAATTTTAGTGGTCATTAGTAAATCACGTCATATCCCATTTTTATTGATGGCCTTGGGGGCACTGACTTTGATGAACCAAGTCTTGGTTACCCCCGCTTTCAACGCCAAAAAAGAAGCTGAGGAAGAACATCCAGAATGGAAGAGCTTGTCTACTAAAGATACTAAACTTCCTGTGGAGAATCTGCAGAAAGAGGTTTTGGTATCAGCTGCGGCTCTTCTGATTGTCATTATTGGTTTCTTCATGTTCTATCGTCCTCTTCCGACAACAGACGCAGGAACTGAAGTGATCAAAACCTATCGAGAGATTCAGTCTGTTCCAGAAAGTTCGACAGAAAAAGAATCTAACTCGATCTCCAATTTGACTCCGAAAGATGTTCAAACCTTACAAGAATTGAAAGAAGAAATCGAATCCAATGCCCCATCAGATTCAAACTCACTAGATATAAACAAAGCAAAAGATCTTGCAGAAAAAGCGCAGCAACAGAATTGGTTGAAAAGGGGAGAATAAAAATTTTTTCAAGGGATTTGAAACCAACTAGTTTATGTGAAAAGGTAAAAAATTAATGACAGTAACAATATTCTGGCTTAGTTTGGGCATTCTGACACTTATTTTCCTGATCATGCTGCTTATCTTTTACACCTTGTATCGCCGTGAAATAAAAGTGAAAACAGAATCTACCGCAAAAGTTATGGGAGAAGTAGTTGCTTTTGATTCCCAAAATCAACTGCTTATTTCTCTGCCTGTGGTGGAGTATCAAGTCGAGGGTGAAAGATACCAGAAGAACTTTACCTACGCTTATTTTAGAGAGACTTCTTCTAAGTCAAGACAAACCAATGTTTTCGATAGAACCTATGTTCTTGGAGCCGGCAAAAATCTGGATTTGCGGATGATATTCCCAATTGGGTCTCCTATGACAGTTTTTTATAATCCAGTCGATCCACAGCTTGGTTTTGTCGAACGATATGCCGGCTTAGTCGGTTTCTATAAAATCGGAATGATTCTAACGGTTGGAATTTATCTTGGGTTAGTATGTATTCTAGCTTTGTTAGGTTGAATTGTTCCGACCTATCTGAAATAAAAAGCACATTCATATATGTTTGGTTGAATGAGAGGATTTTCAATGATCAAAAGAGGTCAATGTTTTAATATCAGTTTGAATGGGAAAAGGCCACTCTGGGGGTACTTTTTGTTGGTGACAGATCAAGGGGAAGAATTCATCGTCAAACGCAATAGTAAAATCCCTTTCGACAAGTACCGAAAAGTGTACCAGACCAACCATTCGTTTAAAGATCAAATTTTTTCAAAGAAAGCACCAGCAAATATTTATTCTTTGATTGGTGTTCCACTAGGCCTATTATTAGCAAGGACATTTATAAAGATCCTTCCCATGGACCTTTTCTTTGGGAAAGCAAATCTTGATTTGAATGTTAGAGAAGGGGCGATAAATGTCTTTTTGTTTCTATTTGCAGTTATGATCACTTTATGGCTGGTCGCTATTGCTAGATATGTGCAGTTGAAACGGTTTGTTAAGAAAAATGAAGCAGAACTAGTATTTGTTGGTCAGATAAAACCAGTAGAGTATCTTCAAAAAACAGCAAATGGAATCGAGGTGTGGTGAATGCGAAAAATAAGAAAACGTCAATTGTTTGCCCTGGTTTGTTTAAGCATGATAGTCCTGTTTTTAGCATATTTTGTTCAAATGCGCTTGTTTTTGGGATTGATTTTATATTTGTTGGTCGTTCTCTTTTATAGAGGCCTTGAATTCACAGAGCCTCGGGAAATTGAGTTTGATTTTAAGGAAGATCCTAAAGATTAAAGATTATTCCCCAACCTTAATGATTTCCTACCACCCCATAACAGCAGAAATGCTGTTTTTTTGATATAATGGACCTATGTTATCGAAAAGTAAACGTATTCTATTTGGGATGCTTCATGTTGTCATGTTGCTAGTGATGGTCCACTGGTTCTTGATCAGTGTGATCTATCTGAGAGAGATTTCATGGCTAGCCATTTTAGGTGCTGGATTGCTATTTCTGCTAGCCTGGCTGAAACGCGATGGGCTAAAGAGTGCCTTTGCTTGGTTGACTCGGCACAAAAAAGGCTTCTTGCTTGGTGCCCTTGTCTTTCAGGTGATTGTCATGGTCTGTGCGGAGCTCTTTATCCGTCGGGATGCTGCGGTTGTTTTCAAAGGGGCTTTTGATCTTCTTAAGCAATCTTCCATCACCAACTACCTCAGTCGCAATCCCAATAACATTCCGCTCTTTCTTTACGAGAAGTTTTTCTATGTCTTATTTGGCTCTAGCGGTCTGTGGGTCATGCAGGCTCTCAATATCCTCTATGTCAATCTGGGTGCAGTCCTCTTGTACAAGCTGTCCCAGAAGCATTTCAATCAAAAAACGGCTGATCTGGTCTATCTCTTCTATGTGAGCTTGATCTGTTACTCGCCTTATTTCTACTCCATGTACACGGACATTCCGCCGCTTCCATTGATTGCCCTTCAATTATGGTGGGCCTTGGATCTCTTAAAGGAAGATCAAGCAGTCTCCTGGAAGAAGATTGTTGGTTTGGGAATCTTATCTGGCGTGACCATGTTGATCCGTCCAACGACGATTATTGTCATGATTGCCTTTTGGACTGTGCTCTTCTTCAGAGGAAATTGGAAGGCCTTTGGCAAGATTGCTACGGTGACGGTCTTGACGACGGGCTTTGTCTTTGCAGGATTGAATACAGCGGTCAATCATCAAAGAGTTGTACCGATCTTGAAACAAGAAGGGCTGGCTAAAGGACCACTCTTGTTTATCAATCTGGGCTTGACAGATATGGGGCACAACCAAGAAGATATGAAAGAAGGCTTGCTGGCCTATATCGATGAGGATAAGCGATCGGATTACAACAATGGCCTCTTTAAAAAAGAAAATGTGATCAAAGAAATCAAGCGCCGTCTCAAGGAGTACGGACCGTTCGGTTTGATCGGGCATATCTACTACAAGCAATCCTTGACGGTAGCAGAAGGAACCCTGGGCTGGCTCTACCGAGATGTAGAGTATGAGAAGACGCCTTTTATCAATCCTCTCTATGCACCCCTGACTAAAAATAATGGTTTGGCAAAATGGGTGCGGACCTATTTCCTTAGCATTGATCGCCCGCAGTACAAGTATTATGAATTTGTCAAGCAGCTGATCTGGATCGTCCTATCGGCTGGTTTGGTTGGAGCTTATCTCAAACGTCGAGATACAGATGATTTTAACTTCCTTTCCTTAGCGGTCTTTGGTGGTTTGCTTTTCTTAACCATCTTTGAAGGTGGGAAGACCCGCTACCTCATCCAATTCTTACCGCAAATTTTACTAGTCGCTTCGATCGGTCTAGCAGGATTTACCAAGAAAGAAAATACATAAAAGCTCTCGCTTGTTTGACAGGCAGAAAAAGAGGTTGGACAAAATTGTCCAGCCTCTTTTTTATCCAGTGGATCTGCGCCAAATGTGGTATAATGGAAGGTAAGAATTTATTGGATAGCGGAGAGTTTCCATGCAGCATTCACCCTGGCATGAAGCCATCAAGTCCCATCTTCCAGAAGGGTATTTTCACCAGATCAATGACTTTATGAATGAAGTCTATAGCAAAGGAGTGGTTTATCCACCGCGTGACAAGGTCTTTAAGGCCTTGCAGACGACAGAGATGGATCAGGTCAAGGTCTTGATCTTAGGCCAAGATCCCTACCATGGACCGGATCAAGCGCAGGGCTTAAGTTTTTCTGTTCCAGATCATGTACCAGCGCCGCCTTCTTTGCAAAATATTCTCAAAGAATTGCGCTCAGATATCGGAGAGAAGCGGTCCCATGATCTGACCTCTTGGGCAGAGCAAGGAGTGCTCTTGCTCAATTCCTGTTTGACAGTGCCAGCTGGTCAGGCTAATGGTCATGCAGGACAAATTTGGGAGCCTTTCACAGATGCTGTGATCAAGGTGGTCAATGAGTTGGAGGAGCCTGTTGTCTTTATCCTCTGGGGATCTTATGCCCGTAAGAAAAGGCCTCTGATTACCCACGATCGACATTTGGTCCTTGAATCAGCTCACCCAAGTCCTTTATCGGCCTACCGAGGATTCTTTGGTTCCCAACCCTTTTCAAAAACCAATCAATTTTTGAAAGAGGCGGGACGCGAGCCGATTGATTGGTTAAGATAGGAGAAAGAAATGCCACAATTAGCAACGATTTGTTACATTGACAATGGGAAAGAATTTCTCATGCTGCATCGCAATAAAAAGCCCAATGATGTTCATGAAGGTAAATGGATCGGAGTTGGTGGAAAATTAGAACGCGGGGAAACCCCTCAGGAGTGTGCTGCGCGTGAGATTTTTGAGGAGACGGGCCTAAGAGCCAAGCCAGTTTTGAAAGGGATTATTACCTTTCCGGAGTTTACTCCAGATTTGGACTGGTACACCTATGTCTTCAAGGTAACAGATTTTGAGGGAGAACTGATCGAGTGTAACGAAGGGACCTTGGAGTGGGTACCTTATGATCAAGTCCTCTCAAAACCAACTTGGGAAGGGGACCACACCTTTGTCGAGTGGTTGTTGGAGGATAAACCCTTCTTTTCAGCAATGTTTCGCTATGACGGCGACCGCTTGTTAGAGTCGCATGTTGATTTTTATGAATAAAGGAGAATGCAATGGTTGTCATTAAAAATGGTCGCGTAATGGATCCCAAAACTGGCTTGGATCAAGTCTGTGATCTTCGCATTGAAGGAAAGAAAATTGTAGAGATCGCTGAAAACCTCCCAACAGATGGACAAGAAGTCCTTGATGCTACTGGTCTGGTTGTAGCTCCTGGATTGATCGATGTACACGTGCATTTCCGCGAACCCGGTCAAACTCATAAAGAAGACATCCATACGGGTGCCTTAGCCGCAGCTGCTGGTGGTTTTACTCGAGTGGTCATGATGGCCAATACCAATCCGACCATTTCAGATATTACAACCTTAGAGGAAGTCTTAGCTTCTGCAGCCAAGGAAAATCTTCACATTCATACGGTTGCGACAGTGACCAAGAACTTTGACGGGCAACACCTGACAGATTTTGAAGGCCTGCTTAAGGCTGGTGCAGTGGGATTTTCAGATGATGGGATTCCCCTTCAAAGCACTAAGGTTGTCCGCCAAGCCTTGGAAGAAGCTAAGCGTCTAGGGACCTTTATTAGTCTGCATGAAGAAGACCCTGAGTTGAATGGCATTCTTGGTTTGAATGAGAACATTGCCAAGGAACACTTCCATGTCTGTGGTGCGACGGGTGTAGCTGAATATTCAATGGCTGCGCGTGATGCCATGATTGCCCATGCGACAGGTGCTCACCTCCATATCCAACACCTTTCCAAGGAAGAAAGTGTCAAGGTGGTGGAATTTGCCCAAGGATTAGGAGCTTATGTGACGGCAGAAGTGGCACCTCAACACTTTTCGAAAACAGAAAGTCTGCTCTTGACTAAAGGAAGCAATGCTAAGATGAATCCACCTCTTCGCTTGGAATCTGACCGTCTAGCAGTGATTGAAGGCTTGAAGTCAGGCGTTATCTCCGTGATTGCGACGGACCACGCGCCTCACCATGCGGATGAGAAGAATGTTCCTGATATTACCAAAGCACCATCTGGAATGACTGGGCTTGAAACTTCGCTTTCTCTTGGTTTGACCTACTTGGTGCATGCTGGCCATTTAAGTCTGATGCAATTGCTTGAAAAGATGTCCTATAATCCAGCACGTCTCTATGATTTTGATGCTGGCTATATTGCAGTGGATGGACCGGCTGATTTAACCATCTTTGATCCAGAAGCAGATCGTCTGGTATCGGATCATTTCGCTTCAAAAGCTGGCAATTCACCATTTGTGGGTGAAACATTAAAAGGGAAAGTTGCTTATACAATCTGTGATGGACAAGTGATTTTTCAAGGATAAGCGATCGTATTCATATGAATCTTAAAAAAATGATGCAAGGCTTGGTTTTCTTTTTAACCAGCCTTCTTGTCTTTGTCTTTCTATTTCGTGCTTTGCTACCAACTGCATCTCCTCGCATGACCAAGCCCAAAACAGCTGCGAAAGAAATCACCTATACTTATGTAGCTCTAGGAGATTCACTAACCGAAGGAGTAGGAGATAGCACCAAGCAAGGGGGCTTTGTGCCCATCCTTGCCCAAAGCCTGTCCAATGAAAATGACGGCCAGTACCAACCTGTCAACTATGGAGTAGCTGGGAATACAAGTGCTCAGATCTTAGATCGACTCAAGAAGCAAACAGATCTTCAGAAGGATCTCAAAAAGGCGCGTGTCATGACCTTAACGGTTGGGGGAAATGATCTGCGCAAAGTTGTTGTCGATCATCTGAGTGATTTTTCTCTATCAGATATCCAAAAACCGCTCAAGAATTATACAGCGAACCTCAAAGAAATTATTACAAAGGCCAGAAAGGACAATCCCCATCTTCCCATTTATGTAGTGGGGATCTACAATCCTCTTTACCTGAATTTTCCTGAATTAACTAGTATCCAGACGGCTGTAGATCGTTGGAATGAGACGACGGAAGAAACCATCGCGCAATTTGATCAGGTCTATTTCGTTCCGATCAATGATCTGCTTTATAAAGGAATTGATGGCAAAATGGGCGTATCAGAAGTCAGTGACGGGAAGACTACCGTTATCAATGATGCCCTGTATGAAGAGGATAGCTTTCACCCTAACAATACGGGCTATGAAAAGATGAAACAAGCAATATTGGAGAAAATCAATGCCACGAAGAAAACTTGGAGTCAAAAATAATCCCATCAACGAGAAGGTCCCCTTCCTTCAAAAAATTAATATTTGGAAATGGTTGTTTTTAGGATTGGTGAGCCTTCTCTTAGCCTTTGCTATAGTCGTGCAAGGACGCTTAGCGACGCCAAGAGAAGATGTTAGTCAGCTTCATCAAGCAGTTGGCACCAAAGATGTCAAAGTTGGAACCATGACAACGACTCGGGATCAACTCAATGATACTATCAAATCGCTACTGAAAAAATATAAGCTGTCCGACTACAAGGTCTATGCGGACAATCAGCAAATCCTATTAGAAGGGCAGTTGAGTCTCTTAGGAAAGGAGTATCCCTTATATATTTACTTCCAACCATCCAAATTGGAAAATGGGAACATCCTCTTGACGGTGAAGGATTTTTCAGTTGGAACCTTTCAAATTCCACAAAGGATGGTCTTGCAGCTCTTGAGTAAAAATAAAAATATCCCAAAATTTGTTCAGATCTCACCCAAGCAGTCTACCATCACCATTGTATTACCAGAAATCGACAATGACTTTGGAATCTATGTCAAGGCCAATACCATTGACCTCTATAATGACAAGATCGTTTTTGATTTGTATCAGAAGAAGTAGAGTAACAGGGTCTATTCAGATTGATGGAAAATTGTATTTTACATAAAACAACTAGAATGATGCTGAAAATAAAAACGATACTTACTATTAGGCTTATTCAATAAATATTGAAACTTTCCGCCGTGAGAAAAGTGCTAGAAACACTTTTGTTTCTAGCACTCGGGAGTTTTGGAACCTTAGGTCCAAAACTAAGTCATGGAACTTCTTTGAAGTTCGCTGACGTCCGTCTTCACCTAAGGAAAGTTTCTAAGATGACTTTATCTTCAATCTAACTAGAACTGAAAGCTCTATTTTGTTTCTATTCAAAAAATTCAGAATATTGTAGAAAATTCTTGACATTGCTTTTTCCCTATGCTAAAATACTAAACAAGACATTGAACAAAGGAGAAAGTCAAACATGAAAACAGCTAAGTTTATTCAATTTGCTTTGTTGTTGAGGTATAAGGGCTAGTGCAGAAGCATTAGTCCTGTTTGGCTTACCAAGCGGGCAAAAACATCTCGCTTGGTTAACCGAGTGAGATGTTTTTCTTTATATACACTACATAGAAATGAGGAGACCCTATGCGTAAAGTTGAATTTTTAGATACCAGCCTTCGGGATGGCGAACAGACTCCAGGAGTTAATTTCTCTATCAAAGAAAAGATTGCCATTGCTAAACAATTGGAAAAGTGGGGCATTTCTGCTATTGAAGCAGGTTTTCCTGCAGCTAGTCCTGATTCCTTCACAGCTGTTCAAGAGATTGCCAAGGTCTTGACCAAGACAGCCGTGACAGGTTTGGCCCGTTCTGTCAAATCAGATATTGATGCCTGCTATGAAGCTTTGAAGGATGCTAAGTATCCACAAATTCACGTCTTTATCGCAACCAGTCCGATTCACCGGGAGTTTAAACTCAACAAGACAAAGGAAGAAATCCTTGAAACGATCAAAGAGCACGTTTCTTACGCTCGCTCAAAATTTGAAATTGTTGAATTCTCGCCAGAAGATGCGACCCGGACGGAATTGGATTTCCTCTTGCAAGTTGTCCAGACTGCAGTCGATGCAGGGGCCAGCTATATCAACATTCCTGATACAGTCGGTTTCACGACACCAGCAGAGTACGGTGCCATTTTCAAATACTTGATTGACCATGTCAAGACAGACCGCGAGATTATCTATTCCCCTCATTGCCATGATGACCTAGGTATGGCCGTGGCCAATAGCCTCGCTGCTGTTAAAAATGGTGCCCGTCGTGTCGAAGGAACCATTAATGGCATCGGGGAGCGGGCCGGCAATGCGGCGCTTGAAGAAGTAGCGGTTGCTCTCAATATTCGCGAAGACTATTTCCAAGTGGAGAGTCCGATTGTCCTCAATGAAACCATCAACACCTCTGAGTTGGTTTCTCGTTACTCTGGTATTCCAATTCCTAAAAACAAGGCGGTTGTTGGTGGCAATGCCTTCTCACACGAGTCTGGGATTCACCAAGACGGAGTTCTTAAAAATCCTCTTACTTATGAAATCATCACCCCTGAGCTGGTGGGAGTTAAGAGCAATAGTCTCCCTCTTGGAAAATTGTCTGGTCGCCATGCCTTTGTCGAAAAACTGCATGAGTTGGGACTGGAATTTACAGAAGAAGACATCAAGCCATTGTTTGCGAAGTTCAAATCTCTGGCAGACAAAAAACACGAGATCACAGATGCTGATATCCGCGCCCTTGTTGCTGGTACAGCAGTGGAAAATCCAGAAGGATTCCAATTTAACGATCTCCGCTTGACAACCAATGCAGACGAAACGATTACAGCAGCGGTTAGCCTCCGCAATGAAGAAGGGGAAGTGCTCGAATTCCTTGCCAATGGTCAAGGGTCGGTTGAAGCGATCTTTAATGCGATTGATAAATTCTTCAACCAAACTGTTCGCTTGACATCTTATAATATCGATGCAGTGACTGATGGGATCGATGCCCAAGCCCGTGTCTTGGTATCCGTGGAAAATGTCGATACAGATACGATTTTCAATGCCTCTGGTTTGGACTTTGACGTATTGAAAGCCTCTGCCATCGCTTATATCAATGCCAACACGCTGGTTCAAAAAGAGAATGCGGGTGAGATGGGACGAGCTGTCTCCTACCGTGATCTTCCACAAGCCTAAGAGGAAATAAACATGACAAAGAAAATTGTAACACTTGCAGGAGATGGGATTGGCCCTGAGATCATGACAGCTGGACTAGAGGTCCTCGCAGCCGTTGCTCCCAAAATTGGCTTTGATTATAGTCTAGAAGACAAAGCTTTTGGGGGTGCTGGGATTGATGCTGCTGGCCACCCACTTCCCCAAGATACTCTCGAAGCAGCTAAAGGAGCGGATGCTATTCTTCTTGCAGCCATCGGAAGTCCTGAGTATGACAATGCTCCTGTTCGTCCAGAACAAGGCTTACTTGCTATTCGCAAGGAATTAAATCTCTTTGCCAATATTCGTCCTGTACGGATTTTTGACGCCTTGAAACACTTGTCTCCTTTGAAACCAGAGCGTATCGAGGGTGTCGACTTCGTGGTCGTGCGTGAATTGACAGGTGGGATTTATTTTGGAGAGCATATCTTGAAAGAAGATACAGCGCGTGATATCAATGATTACAGTGCAGAAGAAATCCGTCGGATTATGCGCCAAGCCTTTAAGATTGCGCAAGGACGTGGTAAGAAAGTGACCAGTATCGATAAGCAAAATGTCCTGACAACGTCTAAATTGTGGCGCCTAGTGGCAGAAGAAGTTGCCAAAGAATTTCCAGATGTGACCTTAGAGCACCAGCTTGTCGATAGTGCGGCCATGATCATGATTACCAATCCAGCCCGCTTTGATGTCGTAGTGACAGAGAATCTATTTGGAGATATCTTATCTGACGAATCCAGCGTCCTTCCTGGAACACTAGGCGTGATGCCGTCTGCCAGTCATTCTGACCAAGGACCAAGTATGTACGAACCGATTCATGGTTCAGCACCTGATATTGCTGGTCAAGGCATTGCCAATCCGATTTCCATGATCCTGTCCGTTGCCATGATGCTCCGAGACAGTTTTGGAGAAACAGCAGGTGCAGAAATGATCGAAGAAGCCGTCAATCAAACCTTGAATCAAGGAATCTTGACACGGGATCTAGGTGGACAGGCTTCTACTGCAGAGATGACTGCAGCCATTATTGGGAATCTCTAAGATGACTTGGAGAGACCGCTGTTTAGTTGTTATTGCTATTTGGAATAGTATCGTATTTCTGACCTATGGTTTAGATAAACGAAAAGCTATCCAAAACAGGTGGCGGATTCCTGAAAAGGTCCTGTTACTCGAGAGCTGGGTGCTTGGTGGATTCGGAGCTCTACTAGGTGGATATCTCTTTCACCACAAGGTGAGGAAATGGTATTTTCAAGCCACCTGGTGGGGCAGTAGCCTTCTTTTAGCAGGTGCCCTCTTTCTAATCCTTCAATGGATTTCCTAACAAGAAGATAAATGGAGAAAGACGATGAGTGGAAAATCAATCTTTGATAAACTTTGGGACCGCCACGTGATTACAGGAGTGGAAGGGCAACCCCAACTCATGTATGTGGACCAACACTATATCCACGAAGTGACGAGTCCGCAAGCCTTTCAAGGATTACGGGACGCAGGACGCAAGGTTCGACGACCCGATTTAACCTTTGGAACCTTTGATCACAATGTTCCAACGGTCAATATTTTTGATATTCGAGATGTGATTTCAAAAGCCCAGATTGATAAATTAGCTGAGAATGTGGTGGACTTTGGGATTGATCATGCTGCCCATGGTTCTGCTAAGCAAGGAATCGTTCATATGGTGGGCCCTGAAACCGGTCGGACCCAGCCTGGGAAATTTATTGTCTGTGGAGACAGCCATACCGCAACCCACGGAGCCTTTGGTGCCATTGCCTTTGGGATTGGAACCAGTGAAGTGGAGCATGTCTTTGCTACCCAAACCATCTGGCAAGTCAAACCCAAGAAAATGTTGGTTGAATTCACCGGAACCCCACAAAAAGGGATCTATTCAAAGGATTACATCCTAGCTTTGATAGCGCGCTACGGTGTTGCTTGTGGAGTTGGCTATGTCGTAGAGTATCGGGGAGAAGCAATTGATCGCTTGACCATGGAAGAACGCATGACCATCTGCAATATGTCGATCGAGTTCGGGTCCAAAATGGGGATCATGAATCCAGATGAGACGACCTTTGACTACCTCCGGGGACGCGAATGTGTGCCAGATGATTTTGAGGCCGCAGTAGCTGATTGGAAGACTCTGGTTAGTGATGACGATGCCGTTTATGATAAGGTCATCCGTATGGATGTATCCGATCTTGCTCCGATGGTGACTTGGGGGACCAATCCTTCTATGGGAGTGGACTTCGAGACTCCTTTTCCAGAGATTCGAGACATGAATGATGAACGGGCTTATCATTATATGGATCTAGAACCTGGCCAAAAACCAGCAGACATTGAATTGGGCTATATCTTTATCGGTTCTTGTACCAATGCGCGTCTCAGTGATTTGGAGGTGGCAGCCAAGTTTGTGAAAGGCAAAAAAATTGCACCAAACTTAACTGCTATTGTGGTCCCTGGCTCTCGTCCGGTTAAGCAAGCCGCCGAAAAGTTGGGTTTGGATAAAATCTTTATGGATGCAGGCTTTGAATGGCGTGATCCAGGATGCTCCATGTGTCTAGGAATGAATCCGGACAAGGTTCCAGATGGCGTCCACTGTGCCTCTACTAGCAACCGGAACTTTGAAGACCGCCAAGGATTTGGGGCTAAAACCCATCTCTGTAGCCCAGCAATGGCCGCTGCAGCAGCAATCGCTGGTCGCTTTGTCGATGTGCGCCAAATGCCAGAAGTCGAGTAAAAGGAGGAAGCATGGAGAAATTTACCAGTTATACGGGAACTACAGTTCCTTTGATGAACGATAATATTGATACTGACCAAATCCTCCCCAAGCAATTCTTAAAGTTAATTGATAAAAAAGGTTTTGGGAAATACCTCATGTATGCTTGGCGCTATTTGGATGACCAATATACTGAGGATCCAGATTTTATCTTTAACAAGCCAGAATACCGCAAGGCAACCATTTTGATCACTGGTGACAATTTTGGGGCTGGTTCCTCTCGGGAACACGCAGCCTGGGCTTTAGCTGATTATGGCTTTAAAGTCGTTATCGCCGGATCCTTCGGAGATATCCATTACAATAATGAGCTCAATAATGGCATGCTGCCGATTGTCCAACCGCTAGAGGTTCGTCAAAAATTGGCAAGTTTGAAGCCGGCAGATCCAGTGACGGTAGATTTGGAAGAGCAGAAGATCCTCTCGCCTGTTGGAGAGTTTCGCTTTGAGATCGATCAAGATTGGAAGCACAAATTGCTCAACGGGTTGGATGATATCGGGATTACACTTCAGTATGAAGACTTGATCGCAGCTTATGAGAAGAACAGGCCAGCTTACTGGCAATGATAAAATTGTATACTGAATTACGAATTTTCTGAAAATATATTGAATTTGAGACTGTTTTTTGATACAATACTAAAAAGAATAGAAAAGGAAAGAGACTTATGACAAAACACATTCAATGGGACGGACAACTTTCACAAGAAGGATTTGATATTCTAAATGGAGAGGGTGGCTGTATCGTCTGCCCTACCAAAGTTGGCTATATCATCATGACCAGTGACAAGGCTGGCTTGGAACGTAAATTCGAAGCCAAAGAACGCAACCGCAACAAACCAGGTGTGGTTCTTTGCGGAAGCATGGACGAACTTCGTGCCCTTGCGCAATTGAATCCTGAAATCGAAGCCTTCTACCAAAAACATTGGGATGAAGATATCTTGCTTGGTTGTATCCTTCCTTGGCGTGAAGATGCCTATGCAAAATTGCAAGCCTTCGGAGATGGACGTGAAGAACTCATGACAGACGTTCGTGGAACTTCATGCTTTGTCATCAAATTTGGTAAAGCTGGTGAGCAAATTGCCAAAGAAATGTGGGAAAAAGAAGGTAAGATGGTTTACGCTTCTTCAGCCAACCCTTCCGGTAAAGGAAACCGCGGGAAGGTCGAAGGAATCGGTGAACGTATCGAAGGTGCCGTGGACTTGATCATCGAAGCAGATGATTATGTAGCTTCTATCCAACCAGACAAGACCATTGAAACTCGCTATGAACAAGGTGTGATGGTCTCTATGGTTGATGCCGAAGGAAAACTGATTCCAGAACAAGGAGCAGGTAGCCGTTCTGTCAATACTTGTCCAGTTGTGATCCGTAAAGGATTGGATATCGATAAGATCATGATGCACTTATCTGATCATTTCAACTCTTGGAACTACCGCCAAGGGGAATACTATTAAGAAACAGAAAAAAGCATTCCATTTGGGATGCTGTTTTTGTGAAAGGTTAAAAGATGGTATAATAGAGTCAAACGATGTTCCATTAGAAGAGGAGTTAGTATGGTCTCCAGAAAAGCATTTATCGACAAAGCCAATCAGGAAGGTTTTTCCTTCAACATCCAAATCCCATGGTGGCGGTACAATAACTTCAAGTCATTGGTTTGGAGAAAAAGGCTCTCTGAGGAGCAACTCTATCAGATTTTTCTTTTACTTTGTAGAGAGGTAGAACACCGGCAAATGAAAGTAGTAGCGGATAAGAGGAAGTATCAGACTGGATTTTATGTAGCTGCATGCAATGGTCGGGAGTTTCGCTTTGAGTTTGTATTCAAAAAGAATCAACAACTAAGAGTTTTTAATCTATTTGAGACAGTCAATGGTCGGAAGAAACTAACCTTGATGGATTTGCTTGATTACATAATGGATTGACGATTTATAGAAACAATAAGGGTTCACTACAGATTGATAAAAGAAAGAGTGGTTCTATGATTTCAAGAGATGCATTTTTAGAAAGAATCAATCAGGAGGGCTTCTCATTTAGTATTGACATCCCGCGCAGAAATTTTTCGGATTTTACATCATTAGTTCGGAGAAGAAGAATTTCAGAAGAAGACCTCTATCAGCTGTTTTATAACTATTGTCAAGAACTAGAAAACTGTTTGAAAGAAGCAGGGGAGAAACGACGCTTGCTCTTCAATAAGTTTCCAGTTAGCCCCGTTCATGATAAATATAAAACGAAATTTGATACAGTGGCACCCAACGGACGCGAATTCCGCTTTGAATTTGTCTTTAGCAATGACAATCGTTTAAAAGTTTATCACATGATCGAAACTGTTAATGGTCGTAGGAGAAAAACTCCAATGGAAATATTGATGGACTTAGTCGATACTTTATAGTTGATACAGATTTCAGAGCTTGAGAATTGTAAAATGACTTCCGTTCAAATCATAAAAAAACTAGAGCGCAGGCTCTAGTTTTTTGGTTGTTGGTGGGTGATGTTTTTCCCCCAAGGGATAAGATTTTCTTTTTTCTCTTTGATCCGTTGGATATTGTCTTTGTGACGAAGAATGATCAAGGTTGCTAAGGCCAAGACAATGACTGTAAAAAGCGGATCATAACCGTGCAAGATCCATCCAGTCAAAGGGAGAAGGAGGACAGATAGAATGGCGAGTAGCGCAACGGTAACACTCGAAAACGAGATCATACTGGTTAAATACAGGCTGGCTACAAAATACACAGCTAAAATGAGTAGTAGGATAGGCGAGAAGCCAAGTAAGACACCAGCACTTGTCGCCACTGCTTTTCCCCCCTTGAATCCAGCAAAAATTGGAAAAGTGTGACCTAAAACAGCTAAGAGACCAAAGACCATCGGTGAGATCCCCTGAATTCCGAAGAAAGTCGGAAGGAGAACGGCTAAAGTCCCTTTTAAGAAATCAATCGCAAAGACGATGATCCCAGCTTTCTTCCCTAAAATCCGAAAGGTATTGGTCGTCCCTGTATTGCCCGAGCCATGTTCCCGTAAATTAATATGGAAAAAGATTTTCCCAATCCATAAACCCGAAGGAATGGAGCCTAATAGATAGGCTAAAATTAAAACACTTATTTCTTTTATCATACTTTCATTATAACAAAAAGCCATCAATAGAAAAAGCAATTTTTTGAGTTCAAGTGTGACATCTGAAGAAAGTGCTCAGCCAGCATTTTATACTGAAATATAGAAATCTCCATATAAAGAGAAAAAATTTTGCAAAATTTCCTAAAAAACTGTAATATAGAAAAGATGAACAAACAGGAGGTTCCTTGTGGCAAAAAAGGAAATCAATATTAATAATTATAATGACGATGCCATTCAGGTACTAGAAGGGTTGGATGCAGTCCGTAAACGTCCAGGAATGTATATCGGATCGACCGATGGAAACGGCTTGCATCACCTGGTCTGGGAGATCGTTGACAATGCGGTCGATGAAGCCTTGTCTGGCTTTGGCTCACAAATCGATGTCACGATTAATAAAGATGGTTCTCTATCGGTAGAAGACCAGGGACGTGGAATGCCGACTGGGATGCATGCTATGGGCAAACCAACCGTTGAAGTGATTTTTACGGTCCTCCACGCCGGAGGGAAGTTTGGTCAAGGGGGGTATAAGACCTCTGGTGGTCTCCACGGAGTGGGATCTTCGGTCGTCAATGCCCTTTCTAGTTGGCTTGAGGTTGAGATTACCCGTGATGGAGCGGTCTACAAGCAACGCTTTGAAGATGGTGGGAAACCAGTTACCACTCTTGAGAAGATAGGAACAGCTCCTAAGTCTAAGACAGGGACCAAGGTCACCTTCATGCCGGATCCAACCATCTTTTCAACGACGGATTTCAAATTTAACACCATTGCTGAGCGGATCAAAGAATCAGCCTTCTTGCTTAAGGACGTGACGCTGACGCTGACCGACCTCCGCAAGGAAGAAGACAACCATGTGGCCTTTCATTATGAAAATGGTGTCCAAGATTTTGTAGAGTACTTGAACGAAGATAAGGAGACTTTGACACCTGTTCTCTACTTTAGTGGCGAATCAGATGGTTTTCAGGTAGAAGTAGCCATGCAATACAATGATGGTTACTCAGATAATATCTTGTCCTTCGTCAATAATGTCCGCACCAAAGATGGGGGAACCCACGAGACAGGTCTGAAGACAGCAATTACCAAGGCCATGAACGACTATGCAAGAAAGACAGGACTTCTCAAGGAAAAAGACAAAAATCTGGAAGGATCAGACTACCGCGAAGGTTTGTCTGCTGTTCTTTCAATCTTGGTCCCAGAGGCCCATTTGCAATTTGAAGGGCAAACTAAAGATAAATTAGGAAGCCCCTTGGCTCGTCCAGTCGTTGATAGCATTGTTTCTGATAAATTGACCTTCTTCCTCATGGAAAATGGGGAGTTGGCTTCCAATCTCATTCGTAAGGCTATTAAAGCCCGGGATGCGCGTGAAGCCGCTCGAAAAGCGCGGGATGAAAGTCGAAATGGCAAGAAGAGCAAAAAGGACAAAGGACTTTTATCTGGTAAATTGACACCAGCCCAGTCTAAAAATCCTAAGAAAAATGAACTCTATCTAGTCGAAGGAGACTCTGCTGGCGGTTCTGCCAAACAAGGACGGGACCGTAAGTTCCAAGCGATTCTCCCCCTTCGTGGGAAGGTTCTCAATACTGAGAAAGCCAATATGAGTGATATCCTCAAGAACGAGGAAATCAACACCATGATCTACACCATTGGTGCAGGAGTTGGGGCAGATTTCTCTGTGGAAGATGCCAACTACGATAAGATCATTATCATGACCGATGCGGATACAGATGGTGCCCACATTCAAACCCTCCTCTTAACCTTCTTCTATCGCTATATGCGCCCTTTGGTAGAAGCAGGTCATGTCTACATTGCACTTCCTCCTCTTTATAAGATGTCGAAAGGCAAAGGTAAGAAAGAAGAAGTAGCCTATGCTTGGACTGATAGCGAATTAGAAGAGTTGCGTCGGACCTTTGGCCGTGGAGCAACCCTCCAACGTTACAAAGGGTTGGGGGAAATGAATGCGGATCAGCTTTGGGAAACCACCATGAATCCAGAAACTCGTACCTTGATCCGCGTCACCATTGATGATTTAGCGCGTGCAGAACGTCGTGTCTCCGTCCTTATGGGAGATAAGGCTGCACCACGTCGTCAATGGATTGAAGATAATGTTAAGTTTACCTTAGAAGAAAATACGGTATTTTAATTACTTTCTACTATAAATTAAATAAGCTGGGATGTAGAAATGGTAAGGAATCGACATGAGAAATGATACAGAAATGATGAATCTGATTTTGCAAATAGCTGATACTCTAGAAGTAGAAGCAATTGCTTTATCTGGATCACGAACGAATCCTCGGGCACCAAAAGATGAATTTCAGGACTACGATGTGGTCTATATAGTTGAAAATCTGAACAACTTGTTATCTGATTTATCTTTGCTAGACCAGTTTGGAATGCGTCTGATTGAACAGCACAATGTCCTTGGACACCGTCGTCTGTATCTCATGCTCTTTGAAGACGGCAACCGTATCGATTTGACCCTCTGTCCCAAGGAGTCTATCCAAGAGTGGGTGGACAGCGAAGCAAATTTTGAAGTTATAAAAGACGACAAAGGCTTGTTTGAAGCCTATCAGCCTAATTCCAAGCGCTATTGGACCGCTCCGCCTACTGAAGAGGAATTTGCAGCCTCCTGCAATGAATTTTGGTGGGTATCGGCTTATGTCGTCAAGGCCATTCGAAGAAATCAACTCATCTATGCGACTGATCACCTCTATGGCATTTGTCAGCAAGAACTCCTCAAGGTCTTAGCTTGGCAGGTGACAAGCGATAGGGGAGTAGTTGACATCGGAAAGAACTACAAGTACCTCTTCCAGTATCTTCCAGCTGAGCAAGAGAAGGAGTTCTCAGTTTTGCTTGATTTATCCAGTTTCGATAAAATCACTCAGTCTTTATTTGCTACCATGGGGCTATTCGATCGAGAAGCTCAAATTCTGGCCCAAAAGATGGGATTTACTTACGATAAGGAAGTGGCTGAGAAGATGATAGCTTATGCTAAAGAGAAACTTTCAAATCATTAATGAATCTATTTTAAACTAAAAAAAGAATCCTTTGGTTACTTGGTGTAACTGAATTCCTCTATATATAAAAGACTACTCAACATTCTTTGAAAGGAGTTGAACACGCCCTGAGTGCTGTGTAAAAAAGATAAATTTCTTATTTTCACTTTGTATTTTACGGGCTTTGTATCTTATGTCTAATATTCAAAATATGTCCTTGGAGGACATCATGGGGGAGCGCTTTGGTCGCTACTCCAAATACATTATTCAAGAACGGGCTCTTCCTGATATTCGGGATGGCTTGAAACCTGTTCAACGGCGGATTCTTTATTCTATGAATAAGGATGGCAATACCCATGACAAGGGCTACCGCAAGTCTGCCAAGTCTGTCGGAAATATCATGGGGAATTTCCACCCTCACGGGGACAGTTCCATCTACGATGCCATGGTCCGCATGTCTCAGGACTGGAAGAACCGTGAGATTTTAGTTGAAATGCACGGAAACAATGGTTCCATGGATGGGGATCCACCAGCGGCTATGCGTTATACCGAGGCGCGCTTGTCTGAAATTGCGGGTTATCTTTTGCAAGATATCGAAAAGAATACAGTGCCATTTGCCTGGAACTTTGACGATACAGAAAAAGAGCCAACGGTTTTGCCTGCCGCTTTTCCAAATCTCTTGGTCAATGGGGCAACAGGGATTTCGGCTGGTTACGCGACTGATATTCCACCACATAACCTTGCTGAAGTCATTGATGCCGTGGTCTACATGATCGACCATCCATCTGCCAAGGTAGACAAACTCATGGAGTTTTTACCTGGACCTGATTTCCCAACTGGTGCCATTATCCAGGGACGGGATGAGATCAAGAAAGCCTATGAAACTGGTAAGGGCCGGGTGGTTGTCCGCTCTAAAACAGAGATCGAGCAGCTCAAAGGCGGTAAGCAGCAAATCGTTGTCACCGAAATCCCTTATGAGATTAACAAGGCTGTTTTGGTCAAGAAGATCGACGATGTCCGTGTTAACAACAAGGTGGCTGGTATCGCAGAAGTTCGGGATGAGTCTGACCGAGATGGTCTTCGCATTGCGATTGAGTTGAAGAAAGATGCCAATGCAGATTTGATCTTGAACTACTTGTTCAAGTATACGGATTTGCAGGTCAACTACAACTTCAATATGGTGGCAATTGACAACTACACACCACGTCAGGTGGGGATTGTACCGATTCTCTCTAGCTACATTGCACACCGTCGGGATATCATTGTCGCTCGCTCGCGCTTTGATAAGGAAAAGGCAGAACGACGCCTCCATATCGTAGAGGGCTTGATACGCGTCATTTCTATCCTTGATGAAGTCATTGCCTTGATCCGAGCTTCTGATAATAAGGCAGATGCTAAGGAAAACCTCAAGGTCAGCTACGATTTCACGGAAGAACAAGCAGAAGCTATTGTTACCTTGCAATTGTACCGCTTGACCAATACCGATATCGTGACCTTGGAAGAAGAGCATGCCAGTCTCAAGGAGCAAATCGCGACCTTGGCAGCCATCATTGGGGACGAACGGACCATGTTCAATCTCATGAAGAAGGAATTGCGTGAAGTCAAGAAGCTCTTTGGTAATCCGCGTCGTAGTGAATTGCAAGACACTGCTAAAACGATTGAGATTGATACAGCCAGTCTCATTGTTGAAGAGGAAACCTTCGTCAGCGTAACCCGTGCTGGATATATCAAACGAACCTCGCCTCGTTCTTTCAATGCCTCAACACTGGAAGAAGTCGGTAAGCGAGACGATGATGAGTTGATTTTTGTAGAGCCTGCTAAGACCACTCAGCACCTCTTACTCTTTACCAACTTGGGGAATGCCATTTATCGACCAATTCACGAATTGACAGATACCAAGTGGAAGGATATCGGAGAGCACCTCAGTCAGACCTTGACCAATTTCGAGCAAGAGGAAGAAATTCTCTTTGCGGAGATTGTAGATCAGTTTGAAGGAGTGACTTATTTTGCAGCAACTCAACAAGGACAAATCAAGCGCTTTGAACGCAAGGAATTAAGCCCATGGCGGACTTATCGTTCTAAATCGACTAAGTATGCTAAGCTAAAAGATCAAGACGACCGTATCGTAGCAGTTTCACCAGTTGTCCTTGAAGATATCATGATCATTACTAAAAATGGTTATGGGTTGCGCTTCAATATTGAAGAGGTCCCTGTCGTAGGAGCCAAAGCAGCAGGAGTCAAAGCGATTAACCTCAAAGACGGAGATCAAGTCGCTGCCGCCTTTAAGTCAACGACGCCAAGCATGTACATTCTGACCCAGCGAGGCAGTCTCAAACGGATGTTACAAGACGATATTCCTGTGACCAGTCGGGCTAAACGTGGCCTACAGGTCTTGCGTGAGTTGAAAAATAAACCCCACCGCGTCTTCAAGGCAGGTCCAGTCTTCACTGACCAGGGAGATTTTGATCTCTTTACGAGCCAAGAAGAAGTGGCAGAACAAGATCAAATTCTTCAGATCACTTCTACAACAGGTCAGGTAACAGAAGTTGATTTAACACAATTAAGCATTTCTGAAAGAACAAGCAATGGATCCTTTGTCAACGATACCATTTCGGATCAAGAAGTTTTTTCAGCTACCATCAAATAAAAGAAAGCGTCGGTCCATTTTAGGACTGACTTTCTTTGAAAATAAATTTTCTGAAAATTGAAAATTTCGCTTGAAATTCTCATGAAATGGTGTACAATAGTGTACATAGATTGAGAAACTGAATCGACCTGCATCAGATCGACAAGGAATAGAAAAAATTAAAAGGAGCACTATCATGACAGTATCACTTGATTGGGAAAACCTTGGCTTTTCATATATGAAATTACCTTATCGCTATTTGGCACATTATCGCAATGGAGCTTGGGAAAAAGGGGAATTGACAGAAGATGCGACTTTGCATTTGTCCGAATCTTCTCCAAGTTTGCATTACGGTCAGCAAGCCTTTGAAGGGTTGAAAGCCTACCGTACAAAAGATGGAAGCGTCCAATTGTTCCGTCCAGATGAAAATGCTAAACGCTTGCAACGCACGGCTGATCGGTTGCTGATGCCTCAAGTTCCAACGGATATGTTTGTGGATGCTTGTAAGGCAGTTGTAAAAGCAAATGAAGAGTATGTACCACCGTATGGTACAGGAGCTACCCTTTACCTTCGTCCTCTTTTGATCGGTGTTGGAGATATTATTGGCGTAAAACCTGCAGATGAGTATATCTTTACCATCTTTGCAATGCCTGTCGGTAACTACTTTAAAGGTGGTTTGGTCCCAACGAACTTCTTGATTCAAGATGAGTATGACCGTGCTGCACCACATGGTACAGGGGCTGCAAAAGTTGGTGGGAACTATGCAGCAAGTATGTTGCCAGGTAAGATTGCGCATGATCGTAACTTCTCTGACGTGATTTATCTCGATCCAGCGACTCACACCAAGATTGAAGAAGTTGGTTCTGCAAACTTCTTTGGTATCACTGCTAATAACGAATTTGTGACACCATTGAGTCCGTCTATTTTGCCATCTATCACCAAGTACTCTTTGCTTTACTTGGCAGAACACCGTCTTGGTATGACACCAATTGAAGGGGATGTCTTTATCAATGACTTGGATCGCTTTGTAGAAGCAGGAGCTTGTGGTACCGCTGCTGTCATCTCTCCGATCGGAGGCGTTCAACATGGGGATGACTTCCATGTCTTCTATTCTGAAACAGAAGTAGGTCCTGTCACACGGAAGCTTTATGACGAGTTGACCGGTATCCAATTTGGTGATGTCGAAGCACCAGAAGGATGGATTTTCAAAGTCGATTAAACCGAAAGCGTCTGTAACAAAGTGGCCAGACTTCAATGAGAACGAGTCTTAACGAAAAGACGCAGTAGCTAATGTTTCACTTCATTCGCTTTTAGGAATAGAAGAGTGCCGAATGACTCTTGCGGGGGTGGGATAAAGAAGGAATTTCTAACTAAATTCTTTCTGACCCACTCCCTTTTCTCTTGCGTCATCAAGAGAATTTTTGTAAAATAGAAAAAGTGAAAAGAGGGTTGAAATGAGTAAAAAAGATAAGAAAATTGAGATTCAAATCGTTGATAGTAAAGTAACCGTCGGAAAAGACACTTTTGATGGTTTCACTTTGTCCATTGGAAAGAAAACGATTGGTGAAATTGCAGACATGGGTGGGCAATTTGCCATTATCAAAAATGGAAATGTGGATTCTCTTTACAAAAAACTTGAAAAAGCCGTTGAAATTTTGATAGAAAATTATAATTTGAATAAATAAGGGCTTGCAATCATAATAAATCAATGGTATAATAGATCCTGTTGATTTATATGGAGAGATAGCGAAGAGGCTAAACGCGGCGGACTGTAAATCCGCTCCTTCGGGTTCGGGGGTTCGAATCCCTCTCTCTCCATTAGCGTTCATTGTGACGATGATAAAGTGACAGATGTCAGCGCTCTTTTTGGGGTATAGCCAAGCGGTAAGGCAAGGGACTTTGACTCCCTCATGCGTTGGTTCGAATCCAGCTACCCCAGTTCTTAGGTAATATCAGATAAGTGATAAAATATCTATCCAGGTATTTTATTTCTTTATAGGATGAGTCGTTAAAGATTGTAGTTGATCTCATTGCGAGTGCTTGCTTAGGAAAAATAATTATAAGTATGTCAAGTTTTAGAAAACTTGATTGTTGGAGGATTTTTTAGATGAATGAATTTGAAGATTTGCTAAACAGTGTTAGCCAAGTTGAACCAGGTGACGTTGTTACTGCTGAAGTATTGACAGTTGACGCGAACCAAGCTAACGTTGCAATCGCTGGAACTGGTGTCGAAGGTGTCTTGACTCTTCGCGAATTGACAAACGATCGTGATGCTGACATCAACGACTTGGTAAAACCAGGTGAAACACTTGAATTGCTTGTTCTTCGTCAAGTAGTTGGTAAAGATACTGATACAGTAACTTACCTTGTATCTAAAAAACGTTTGGAAGCTCGCAAAGCATGGGACAAATTGGTCGGACGTGAAGAAGAAGTTGTTACTGTTAAAGGAACTCGCGCTGTTAAGGGCGGACTTTCAGTAGAATTTGAAGGACTTCGTGGATTTATTCCAGCTTCAATGCTTGATACTCGTTTTGTACGTAACACTGAACGTTTCGTAGGTCAAGAATTTGATGCTAAAATCAAAGAAGTAGATCCAAAAGAAAACCGCTTTATCCTTTCACGTCGTGAAGTTGTTGAAGCTGAATCAGCTGCAGCACGAGCAGAAGTATTTGGTAAATTGAACGTTGGTGATGTCGTAACTGGTAAAGTTGCACGTATCACAAGCTTCGGTGCTTTCATCGACCTTGGTGGTGTTGATGGATTGGTTCACTTGACAGAATTGTCACACGAACGCAACGTATCACCTAAATCAGTTGTAACTGTTGGTGAAGAAATCCAAGTGAAAGTTCTTGACTTGAACGAAGAAGAAGGTCGTGTATCACTTTCATTGAAAGCTACAACACCTGGACCTTGGGATGGCGTTGAACAAAAATTGGCTGCTGGTGATGTTATCGAAGGAACTGTTAAACGTTTGACTGACTTCGGTGCATTCGTTGAAGTATTGCCAGGTATCGACGGACTTGTACACATCTCACAAATTTCACACAAACGTGTTGAAAATCCAAAAGATGTTCTTAAAGTTGGACAAGAAGTAACTGTTAAAGTTCTTGAAGTAAATGCTGCAGATGAACGTGTATCACTTTCTATCAAAGCTCTTGAAGAACGTCCAGCTCAAGAGGAAGGCGAAAAACAAGAAAAACGTCAATCTCGTCCACGTCGTCCAAAACAAGAAAAACGTGACTTTGATCTTCCAGAAACTCAAACTGGATTCTCAATGGCTGACTTGTTTGGCGATATCGAATTGTAATATTCAAAAGAGGCTGGGACAAAAGTCCTAGCCTCTCAATTGTTTTTAGATTGTCGAGCAAGACGCAGGGGTTGAGTGGCCTCTACTACGCTGATTTCATCAGCTTTTACAGCCTTACTCAACTGTGCGGAGGTGGGACGACGAAATCGAATTCTAACGAATTACCGATTTCTGTCCCACTCTCTTTTTTACTTGTAAAATCCTTGAGAATTTGATATACTATAACAGTTGCCACCCTTAGTGTAATGGATATCACGTAAGATTCCGGTTCTTGAGATGGGGGTTCGATTCCCTCAGGGTGGATGATTCATAACGAGGCTCCTCGGAGTCTTTTTTGCTCTTTCTTGGAGGAACATGCAATGACAGTAAAATTAATCGCCCATACCTTGATTGAGAAAGACGGGAAGTATCTGCTTATCAAACGCTCGAAAATAAAGCGAGGTCTCCCTAATGTCTATCCATCTTATTGGGATATTCCAGGTGGAAGTGTAGAAGAGAATGAATTGCCCAGAGAGGCTGCTCTACGTGAGGCTATGGAGGAGGTTAATCAAAAGCTTCGGATTAATAAGATTATCCACGAAGATAGTCAATTTGATGCCAGCAAAGATACTGTCTTTACACGCCTAGTTTATGCTGGCGAGATTTTGGAAGAGCGTGATTTTATATTAGATCCAGAAGAGCATACAGACTTTAAATGGATTTCTTCTTTGAAAGACATAGAGAGCAATCTCGTTGTGCCTTATTTGCTTGAAATCCTTGCTGACAAATCCAAATAAAGCAGCTAAAAAACATCCCCTTTTAATAAGGAGATGTTTTTTTCTTAGTTTTTAGAAGCTTCTTGGAATTCAGGGTTTTTCCATGCTTCATCAATGATTGCTTGCAATTCATCAGCAGAAGCTTTCATTTTTTGTTGTTCTGCATCGTTCAATGGGATGTTCACTGGACGTACAATACCGTGTGCACCTACGATGGCAGGTTGACCGATAAAGACGTTGCTAACACCATATTGACCTTCTTGGAATACAGAAAGTGGAAGTACTGCATTTTCATCATCAAGGATTGCTTTAGTGATACGAGCAAGGGCAACAGCGATACCGTAGTATGTAGCACCTTTTTTGTTGATGATGGTGTAAGCAGCATCACGAACACCTTCGAACAATTCGATCAATTCAGTTTCTTGAACGTTTTGAGTGTCTTTAAGGAATTCTTCAAGGTTTACACCAGCGATGTTAGCGTGTGACCATACAGCGAATTCTGAGTCTCCATGTTCACCCATGATGTAGGCGTGCACTGAACGAGCATCAACGTCCAATTTTTCAGCAAGTGCTTGACGGAAACGAGCTGAGTCAAGAGAAGTACCAGAACCGATAACGCGTTCTTTAGGGAATCCTGAGAATTTCCATGTAGAGTATGTCAAAACGTCAACTGGGTTAGCAGCTACAAGGAAGATACCGTTAAATCCTGATTCAATAACTTGTGTTACGATTGATTTGTTAATGGCAAGGTTTTTACCAACAAGATCAAGGCGAGTTTCACCTGGTTTTTGAGGAGCACCTGCAGTAATTACAACAAGGTCAGCATCCGCACAGTCAGCGTACTCAGCCGCATAGATCTTCTTAGGTGAAGTGAAGGCAAGGGCGTGGCTAAGGTCAAGCGCATCTCCGACAGCTTTTTCGTGCAATTGAGGAATTTCGATAATTCCAAGCTCTTGTGCAATTCCTTGGTTGACAAGTGCAAATGCATAAGATGAACCTACGGCACCGTCACCGACAAGGATAACTTTTTTGTGTTGTTTAGTCAAATCCATGAGTCTAAACGTCTCCTTCATTTTTTTTTGAGATAGATTCTCATACGACTTCATTCTACCACTTTTGAAAGTCTTTGTCATCTGAAACAGTATGAATCCTTGATGTAAACGTTTTTACGTTTGTGTTCCTAAGAAGAAAAATAGGCTAAAATGTGTTATAATAGTATGGTGAATTAAGTAAAGAGAGGCATTTTTTGAATGCAGGATAATAATCTAATTGATGTGAATTTAACATCAGAAATGAAGACGAGTTTTATCGATTATGCGATGAGTGTTATCGTAGCTCGTGCCCTACCTGATGTTCGGGATGGTTTAAAACCCGTTCACCGTCGTATTTTGTATGGTATGAATGAATTGGGTGTTACGCCAGATAAACCACATAAGAAGTCAGCCCGTATCACAGGGGATGTTATGGGTAAATACCACCCACACGGGGATTCCTCTATTTATGAAGCCATGGTTCGGATGGCGCAATGGTGGAGCTATCGCTATATGCTAGTGGACGGCCATGGGAACTTTGGTTCTATGGACGGAGATGGGGCCGCTGCGCAACGGTATACCGAAGCCCGTATGAGCAAGATCGCACTTGAGATGTTGCGGGATATCAATAAGAATACAGTTGATTTTGCAGATAACTATGATGCCAGTGAGCGGGAGCCCATGGTGCTACCAGCACGCTTCCCTAACCTTCTTGTGAATGGAGCTACAGGGATTGCTGTAGGTATGGCTACCAATATTCCACCTCATAATCTCGGTGAAACAATAGATGCCGTCAAATTGATGATGGACAATCCTGAAGTGACCACTCGTGAACTCATGGAAGTGCTGCCTGGTCCAGATTTTCCAACCGGAGCCTTGGTCATGGGGAAATCAGGTATTCATAAGGCCTATGAAACAGGGAAAGGTTCAATTGTTCTTCGCTCTCGTACAGAGATTGAAGTGACCAAGAGTGGTCGTGAACGGATTGTCGTTACCGAGTTCCCTTATATGGTCAACAAAACCAAGGTTCACGAACATATCGTTCGCTTGGTGCAAGAAAAACGGATCGAAGGGATTACAGCTGTACGTGATGAGTCTAACCGTGAAGGGGTTCGATTTGTGATCGAGGTTCGTAGGGATGCTTCGGCTAATGTCATTTTGAACAACCTATTTAAGATGACGCAAATGCAAACCAACTTTGGCTTCAATATGTTGGCGATTCAAAACGGTGTTCCAAAGATCCTTTCTCTTCGTCAAATTTTAGGTGCGTATATCGAGCACCAAACAGAAGTGGTGACTCGCCGGACCATCTTTGATAAAGAAAAAGCTGAAGCTCGTGCCCATATTTTAGAAGGCTTGCTTATTGCTTTGGATCACATTGATGAAGTAATCCGAATCATCCGCAATAGCCAGACAGACGCTGAAGCACAAGCTGAGTTGATGTCGAAGTTCAAGCTCTCTGAACGTCAAAGTCAAGCCATTTTGGACATGCGTCTTCGTCGTTTGACCGGTTTGGAACGAGACAAGATCCAGAGTGAATATGACGACTTGGTTGCCCTGATTGCTGATTTGGCTGATATTTTGGCTAAACCAGAGCGTGTGGCGACTATCATCAAGGAAGAATTAGAAGAAGTCAAACGCAAGTTTGGCGATGCTCGTCGAACTGAGTTGATGGTAGGGGAAGTTCTTTCTCTTGAAGATGAGGACTTGATTGAAGAAACAGATGTCTTAATTACCCTTTCTAATAAAGGATACATCAAACGTTTGGACCAAGCTGAATTTACTGCACAAAAACGTGGTGGACGTGGGGTCCAAGGAACCGGTGTGAAGGACGATGACTTTGTTCGTGAATTGGTTTCTACGAGCACCCATGATCATTTGCTCTTCTTTACCAATAAGGGGCGTGTCTATCGTCTAAAAGGCTATGAGATTCCAGAATATGGACGGACAGCTAAGGGATTGCCAATTGTCAACCTCCTAAAATTGGACGAAGGTGAATCGATTCAAACCATTATCAATGTGGAGCAAGATCGCAGTGATGAGTCTTATCTCTTCTTTACGACGCGACAAGGTGTAGTCAAGCGCACTAACGTAGCAGAATTTTCAAATATCCGTCAGAACGGTCTGAAAGCTCTGAACCTACGGGACGAGGATGAATTGATCAATGTCTTCCTTACAGATGGCAATACTGACGTCATTATCGGTACCAAATATGGATATTCAGTCCGCTTTAATGAGGCAGTAGTTCGGAATATGGGACGTTCTGCTACAGGTGTACGTGGTGTGAATCTCCGTGATGGAGACAAGGTTGTTGGGGCAAGTGTTATTACCGACCAGGACGAAGTATTGGTCATTACTGAAAAAGGGTATGGTAAGCGGACGATAGCTGGCGAATACCCAACCAAGGGCCGTGGTGGTAAAGGAATCAAAACAGCCAATATTACAGAGAAAAATGGTCCCTTAGCTGGTCTTTTAACCGTTAAAGGGGATGAAGATCTGATGATCATTACCGATACCGGAGTTATGATCCGGACAGGTGTGGCTGACATTTCTCAAACGGGTCGTTCGACTCAGGGTGTGAAAGTCATGAGACTGGATCAGGATGCGAAAATTGTGACCTTTACAACTGTACAACCTGATGAAAAAGATGAAGAAGTAGTGGAAGAAAACGAATAGATAAGGGGACAGCATGTCACGCAAAAGAAAAAAGAAAAAGAGTTTACGCAATACTCTTATCAACATCGTTGCAACACTTTTGATTATTCTCTCGCTTCTCTTAATTTTCAATGCTCCGATCCGCAATATGATCATGGTTTGGCATACCAACCAATACCAGGTTAGCAAGGTCGATAAAAAGACTATTGATAAAAACAAAGAAGTGAAGACGAGCTTTGATTTCAAACATGTCCAGTCACTCTCGACGGAAGCAGTCATCAATGCCCAATGGCAGGCTCAAAAACTACCAGTAATTGGGGGGATTTCGATTCCTGAATTAAACATGAACCTTCCGATCTTTAAGGGACTTGAAAATGTAGCCCTTTACTACGGAGCAGGGACCATGAAGGAAAACCAAGTCATGGGGCAAGGCAATTATTCTCTAGCTAGTCACCATGTATTTGGCCTAACTGGAGCAAATGCCATGTTATTCTCACCGTTAGAGAAAGCCAAGGCAGGAATGAAGATCTACATCACGGACAAAGAAAAAATCTATACTTATGTCATCTCGTCTGTTGAGACAGTGACTCCAGACCGTGTAGATGTTATTCAAGATCGTGAAGGCGTCAATGAGATCACCTTGGTGACCTGTGAGGATGCTGCAGCGACTTACCGTACGATTGTAAAAGGGAATTTGGAAACATCTGTTGACTATGACAAGGCTCCAAAAGACATCCTGGATTCATTCAGCAAGTCTTATAATCAAATGCAACTTTAAAAAATAAAGCCCGAGACAGAAATGTCTGGGCTTTTTCTATGTAGGAAGCTAGGAGAAATTCTTGTAAAATTGTAAGAGATTGGTAATATAATGTAAGGAACTTGTCATAATATTGAGGGAAATTCAGTATATAATAGAGGAGAAAGAGTATGATAAGGAGGTAGAATAGTGACAAAAGAGCGAATTTTTCATCTCTTGCATCATTTCTATAATCTCTTAGTAAATGATTTTCCACGAAATGGTTTAATTACGAAAGGAATCTACGAAGTAGAGCAGGTCTACCAAGCTTTAGAGGCCATTCCTCAGAGCCAGGAGTACTTGATTCGCTGTGAAATTCAACAGTTTTTAAAGGAGCTTGAACAAGTTCAAACAGGTTATCAGATTCGCTTTAATAAAGATGAAGTCTTAGTGTTAGATGACTTGAAACAAGAAATCGCCTGTAAATAATGAAAGGTTGTCGTTTTCTTCATTTATTACGAATTAATAAGTGAGGAGGAAATTATGTACGACATATCATTTATTGAACCATCTTTGCTTCCTAGAGAACGTTTGGTTTCTGAAGGGGTAGATAAGCTGAGTCATCAAGAATTGTTATCCATTCTCTTACGGACAGGCAATAAGCAAAAAAGCGTTTATGAGATTGCACAAGGTCTCTTGAGTTCGGTTAATAGTTTAAAGGAGTTAAGTCAATTAACCCTAGAGGAGCTACAGGAAATATCTGGCATTGGCCGGGTGAAGGCCATCGAACTTCAGGCTGTGATTGAGTTTGGACGAAGGATTCATAAAGATGAATTAATGAGTTCTGAACAGATCATGAGCAGCCAGAAATTGGCCCATAAAATACAACAGGAAATCGGCCATAAGAAACAGGAGCACCTAGTTGCCCTCTATTTAAATACGCAGAATGAAATTATTCATCAACAGACCATTTTTATTGGAACCGTGAATAGAAGTATTGCGGAGCCACGTGAAATCCTGCATTATGCCCTAAAACACATGGCAACCTCCATTATCTTGGCTCACAATCATCCATCTGGTGCTGTGTTCCCCAGTAAAAATGATGATGAAGTCACTCAGCGAGTCTTAGAGGCCTGTGAAGTAATGGGGTTGACCCTATTGGATCATTTGATTGTATCCGAAGAAAACTACTATAGTTATCGAGAAGAAACGGATTATTTGGTATAAAAAAGGTTGGAACCTTCTTGTTCCAACCTTTTTGTTGTTGAAGTATAAGTCTTTATTCTTCGTTTTTACGCATAAAATAAAGAAGTGTTTGCAATTCACTAGTAAGATCGACATATTGGACAACAACCTCTTTAGGAACTGTCAGATGGACTGGAGAAAAGCTTAGAATTCCTTTGACACCAGCATCTACTAAAAGACTAGCAACTTCTTGAGCCTTAACACTTGGAACAGTTAGAATGGCTGTTTGAATGCCTTCTTTTTTGAGATTCTCTTTGATCGTAGAAATCCCATAAATGGGGATCCCATCCTTACTTTTGGTATTAATCAGTTCATGATCATCTACATCAAAAGCCATGACAATTTTCATTTTATTTCGCTCATGGAAACGGTAATTAAGAAGGGCGCTTCCCATATTTCCGATCCCAACAATAGCGACATTAGTAATAGCATTGTCATTTAAAAGATCTGCAAAGAAGTTCATCAGTTTTTTTACATCATAACCAAATCCACGTCTTCCCAATTCACCAAAATAAGAAAAATCTCTGCGAACAGTAGCAGAGTCAATCCCAATTGCATCCGCAATTTGCTTGGAATTGGCGCGCTCTATTTTTTCAGAGTTAAAGCGTTTAAAAATGCGGTAGTAGAGCGATAAGCGTTTTGCTGTTGCGCGTGGAATTGGAGTATTTTTATCATGTTTCACAATATCACAACCTTTCCCTCTTATTGTATAGGAAGATTGTGAAAAAATCAACTATCTTGAACGGTTTTTCAAAAATATTTTTGTCTAAAGAAAAAGCTGATGGTGATGGGAGAGTTCCATCAGCATCAGCTTAGTTTTCAGCTTGCTCTACCTTTTTCAAAAAAGCATAGAGCCCATCGACTCTCCCCTTATAGGGGAGTTTTTCACCCTTGTATTCAATGGAAACAATTGAGTAAGAGTCAGGCAGGGTTACACAGCCTGAAAATGCTAGGATGCAGGCTGCAAGGTCGGGATAAGTAGTCATTCGTTCTACTTGGTAAGCGTCGATATAAGTTAGGGTTACCATATTAGACCTCTGTTTTGTTGAAAATTTCTCTTTCGACAAGACTATCCATTAGGAAATAAAATTTTTGTTGGATAATGTCATTTTCTGGATTTTTAAAGATATTCACCAGACGAAGTCCAGACTTATCTGTAATATTGATTTTAAAACCTGTGAGGTCTTTGTTGAAGATAATTTTAAGCAAGAAGCCTTCACCGCTATTTGGAACAGCTTCGAGCAAACGATTTAACTCGTAATTTCCAACTTTTGTAACAGCAAATGTATTGTCACGTAAGGTATATTTTTTAACATTTGGGTGTAGACTATAGGTATATTTGCAGTCTTTCAATGAAACACTTGTTTCAAAAGCCATATTGTTCTCCTATGATAAAATTTCTTTAAGTTTTGAGAGGAAGTCTTGAACCTCCTCTACGGTATTGAGTTCTGAAAAACTAATTCGAAGGGATTCTTTTAGGCGCGAGCTATCTTTTCCATAGAGCGCCTCAAGGACATGGCTGGGTTGAACTGTACCAGCGGTACAAGCAGAACCTGTAGAGACAGAAATTCCAGCAAGATCGAGTTGCATCAGTAAAACGTCATTTTGGACACCCGGAAAGCCAAGATTCCAAACAAATGGAAGATGATCTTCATTCGCATTAACGTAGTAGTCGTAGGCTGTTAAACCATTGACTAGTTCTTGGCCGAGTTTTTGAACTTGCTGGAAATTTTCTTCTTGATGAAGTGTGGCTTGCTGTAGCGCAGTCGCCATCCCTACAATTGAAATGAGATTTTCCGTGCTGGCCCTCATCTTATTTTCCTGATCGCCACCATGGATGAGATTATCAAAATCTGGGACGGCTGCATAAAGGAAGCCGACTCCCTTTGGTCCGTGGAATTTGTGGGCAGAAGCACTGAGAAAATCAATTCCCAACTCTTCGGGATAGACAGGGACCTTTCCGATTGCTTGGACAGCATCAACGTGAAAGGCAGCTGGATGATCTTTTAAGAGTTCTCCGATTTCTTTAATCGGAAGAAGATCGCCTGTCTCGTTATTGGCAAACATGGTAGAGACAAGAATGGTATCCGGTCTAAGAGCCGCCTTGATATCACTAGCCTGAATGCGTCCATCTCTTGGTTGGACGATCGTCACTTCAAATCCGAAACGTTCTACAAGATATTCGATGGGTTCAAGAACCGCATGGTGTTCCAAAGCGGTCGTAATGATGTGTTTGCCATCCGCTTGGTGTTTCAAGCAGTAGCCTTTTATAACGGTATTATTACTTTCTGATCCACCTGAGGTGAAGAAAATACGATTTGGAAGAGTGTGGAGGGACTGAGCAATCTGCTCGCGAGATTCTCGGAGTAGTTTACTAGCCATCCGTCCATGAGCATGAAGGCTCGATGGATTTCCAAAAGTAGTCTTCATAGTTGCAGACATTTTATCAATGACTTCAGGTAGAAGGGGAGTTGTTGCGGCATTATCAAAATATATCACATTAAGACCTTATTTCTTGTGGTAGGCAAATAGAGGACTAACAGGTTTTCTTTCTTGAATGCGAACAATAGCTTCAGCGATCAGTTCGCTAGCTGTCAGATAGTTAATATTTTTTGGTGTTGGTCCATTTGGAGCAACAGAATCGGTTACCAAGATTTCTTTGATCGGAGCTTGGTCTAATAATTCAACAGCGCCTTTTACAAATAAACCATGGCTTGAAACAGCATAAATTTCAGTAGCACCTTCGCGTTCGACGATTTTCGCAGCTTCTGAGAATGTCTTACCAGTATTGAGGATATCGTCAATCAAGATCGCTTTCTTATCTTTGACATCCCCGATAATATATCCATAATCACGGTTTGCATCATCTTGTTCGTAATCAATGATGGCAATCGGTGCATCAAGATATTCCGCTAAACTACGAGCGCGTTTGACACCTGAGTTTTTAGGGCTGACGACTACGACATCAGGCCCTGTTAGACCTTTATTAATGTAGTGTTCTGCAAAGAGTGGAATGGTAAAGAGGTTATCCACGGCAATATCGAAGAAACCTTGGACTTGCACTGCATGGAGATCCAGTGTGACGACACGATCCACCCCAGCTTTGACCAACATGTTTGCGACGAGCTTAGCTGTGATTGGTTCGCGAGGAGCCGCAGTCCGGTCTTGGCGGGCATAACCGAAGTAAGGCATGACCACATTGACAGTATTTGCGCTGGCCCGTTGGCAAGCATCCACCATAATTAAGAGTTCCATCAAGTGATTGTTGACAGGGAAACTGGTTGATTGAATGATATAAATATCATATCCACGAACACTTTCCTCAATATTGACTTGGATTTCACCATCTGAGAATTGACGGGATGAAATTTTCCCAAGTGGAACCCCAGCATGATCCGCGATTTTTTGCGCAATCTCTGGATTTGAATTGAGAGAGAAGAGCTTCATATTTTTTTTATCTGACATGTGATTCCAACCTCATTTAGATTTTTGATCTTAGCACTATTTTAGCAAAAATTTGCGATAATTTCAGCTATTTTACAATCTTTCCGCCAATCTGGCGATTTTATTTTTTGCTGCTTTGTAGACGATTCCATGCTCTTTGATGAACTGATGGAAATTTTCTTCCTGTTCAGCAGTTTCGACCTCGATTTCCAACTCATAATCTTCAGTGTCTAGATAGAGACTGTGGTCTAGTGCCACTAGGCCTGCAACTGTTTCTTTTTCGAAGCGTTCTGTTGTAAGGCTTCCCCAGACAGCGAGTTGCTCAACAGGGATTTCTTTAGAGATTAAGAGGTTTTTGATTTCTCCGTCAGGAAACTGTTGGTGTTGAAGAATCGCGTCGGTTTCTTCTGGGCTGAGGTTTTGATTGTACTCGAAATGGCCAACTGCTTCAGGAACCTTGAGAGTCAATTCAGCCTGATCTGTGAAAGTACGCACCCGCAAGGCCATTTTTTCCTTACGGATGAGCTGGTCGGGGGTATCGATATAGTGATTGGTTTGGACAACCAATTCTGTATCAGCAAAAAGTGGAAGGAGGGATTGGTATTCCTCCTTGTCTAGCAAGGTTTTGTATTCAATTTCTAAATGGTTCATTTTGTAGTCCTTTGCTTTTTTTCGAAAGCGATTCATGATATAATAAGAGATGTGTTTATTGTATACAAAAATGGTTCAGATTACAAGGTGGTAGGATGGCAATTGATTGGGAAAACTTCTTAGATCCATATATCCAAGCAGTTGGGGAATTAAAAATCAAACTGCGTGGGATTCGTAAGCAATATCGTAAACAGCAAAAGCATTCTCCAATTGAGTTTGTCACAGGACGGGTCAAACCGATTGAGAGCATCCGTGAAAAGATGATCCGAAGAAATATTTCTGAAGAAAATCTGGCTCAGGATATGCAAGATATTGCTGGTCTTCGCATCATGGTCCAGTTTGTGGATGACGTCGAAGAGATCCTAGAGGTTCTGAGACAACGCCAGGATATGCGCGTGGTCCAAGAGCGAGATTACATCCGCCATAAGAAATCAAGTGGCTACCGGAGTTACCACGTCGTGGTTGAGTATCCGGTCGATACCATTGATGGAAATGAAACGATCTTAGCAGAGATTCAAATTCGGACCTTGTCCATGAATTTTTGGGCAACCATTGAACACTCGCTCAATTATAAATATAAAGGAGACTTTCCAGACGAGATCAAAAAACGCTTAGAGACGACAGCAAACCTGGCCTATCTCTTGGATGAAGAGATGGGGGCAATTCGGGATGCGATTCAGGAGGCTCAAGCCCTGTTTGATCCACTTCATCGTAAGTTAAATGATGGCGTTGGAAATAGTGATGACACAGATGAAGACTACAGGTAAAAAAGTATCCATTATTCGCAATCGCAAGCGTCAAAGCGAAGAGGTTTTTCAGCAGTTGCGCTACAAGCTTCGGAAAAATAATTTTATTTTGACGGAGAAGCACCCGGATATTGTGATTTCAATTGGTGGCGATGGGATGTTGCTATCGGCCTTTCACAAGTATGAACACCAGTTGGATCGGGTACGATTTGTTGGCGTCCATACCGGACACTTAGGATTCTATACGGATTACTTAGACAGTGAAATCGATAAGCTGGTTGAGAACTTAAAATATGATACAGGCGCTAAGGTTTCTTACCCTATTTTGAATGTCAAGATTACTTTCGAAAATGGGGAAACCCGTACCATGAGAGCTTTGAACGAAGCAACGATTAAGAGAAGCGACCGGACCATGGTTGCCGATCTTACGATTAATGGAGTGGATTTTGAGCGCTTCAGAGGAGACGGCATTACTGTTTCGACTCCGACAGGAAGTACGGCTTACAACAAATCCTTGGGAGGAGCAGTTCTTCACCCAACTATTGAGGCACTGCAGATTGCTGAGATCGCCAGTCTCAACAATCGTGTCTATCGTACCTTGGGTTCTTCTGTCATTGTCCCTAAAAAGGATAAGATCGAGATTACACCGACGAGACCTGGATTCCACATTATTTCTGTTGATAATTCAACCTATTCTTACCGCAATATTGCAAAGGTAGAATATCAGATTGACAACCATAAGATTAATTTTGTGGCAAGCTCCAGTCACACCAGCTTCTGGAATCGGGTCAAGGATGCCTTTATCGGAGATGATAGAGAATGAGATTTGAATTCATTGTCGATGAGCATGTCAAGGTTAAGACCTTCCTGAAAAAGCACGAGGTTTCTAAGGGGCTCTTAGCAAAGATTAAGTTTCGTGGTGGCCAGATCCTTGTCAATGGACGTCCGGAGAATGCGATTTATTTGTTGGATATTGGAGATCGCTTGGTCATTGATATTCCAGCAGAAGAAGGGTTTGAAACCCTAAAACCCATGGATCGGCCTTTGGATATTTTGTTTGAAGATGATCATTTTTTGGTCTTAAACAAACCCTTTGGGATTGCTTCTATTCCAAGTGCGATTCATTCCAATACCTTAGCAAATTTTGTAAAAGGCTATTATGTGAAACAAGGCTACGAGAATCAGCAGGTCCACATTGTCACTCGTCTGGACAAGGATACAAGTGGCGTTATGCTCTTTGCCAAACATGGCTATGCCCATGCCCGCTTGGATAAGCAATTGCAATCTAAAACGATTCTGAAACGCTATTACGCCTTGGTCAAGGGATCTGGGAAGCTTGATCCTGTCGGAGAGATTATTGCTCCGATTGCGCGTGATGAAGATTCAATTATCACCCGCAAGGTAGCTAAAGGTGGCAAGTATGCCCATACTAGCTACCAGGTTGTTCAATCTTTTGGTGATATTCACCTAGTGGATATTCAGTTACACACAGGTCGAACCCATCAGATCCGCGTTCATTTTTCCCATATTGGTTTTCCGCTTTTGGGAGATGATCTCTATGGCGGAAGTTTAGAAGACGGCATTGAGCGCCAAGCCCTTCATTGTCATCGTCTATCCTATTATCATCCATTTCTAGAGGAAGAGTTGGTCATAGAAAGTCCACTACCTCCAGATTTCCAAGCTGTATTAACACAGCTTCAAACAAGTTATTAATTATTAAAAGGAGTAAAACTAATGGAAGTTTTCGAAAATCTCAAAGCCAACCTCGTTGGTAAGAATGCACGTATTGTATTACCAGAAGGTGAAGAACCTCGTATCCTCCAAGCGACAAAACGCATTGTGAACGAGACAGAAGTAACCCCTGTATTGCTTGGTAATCCGGATAAAATTCGGATTTATCTTGAAATCGAAGGGGTTTTGGATGGATATGAAGTCATCGATCCTCATTCTTATCCAGGTTTTGAAGAAATGGTAGCTTCCTTGGTAGAACGTCGTAAGGGCAAAATGACAGAAGAAGAAGCGCGTCAAGTCTTGAAAGACGATGTTAACTATTTTGGTGTCATGTTGGTACACATGGGAATTGTTGATGGGATGGTATCTGGTGCGATTCACTCAACAGCCGCAACTGTTCGTCCGGCCTTGCAAATTATCAAAACTCGTCCAAATGTAAAACGTACTTCAGGGGCTTTCCTTATGGTTCGTGGATCTGAACGCTACTTGTTTGGGGACTGTGCCATCAACATCAATCCAGATGCTGAAGGATTAGCCGAAATTGCCATCAATTCAGCTATCACTGCCAAGATGTTTGGTATTGATCCAAAAATTGCTATGTTGAGCTATTCAACAAAAGGATCTGGTTTCGGTGAAAGTGTTGATAAGGTTGTCGAAGCGACTAAGCTTGCCCATGAACTTCGTCCAGATCTTGAAATTGACGGGGAATTGCAATTTGATGCAGCCTTTGTCCCAGCAACTGCAGCCTTGAAGGCTCCAGGAAGCAAGGTGGCAGGTCAAGCTAATGTCTTTATCTTCCCTGGTATTGAAGCAGGAAACATTGGATACAAGATGGCTGAACGTCTCGGAGGCTTTGCAGCGGTAGGTCCAGTATTGCAAGGGTTGAACAAACCAGTCAATGACCTCTCTCGTGGATGTAATGCAGATGACGTCTATAAATTAACCTTGATTACAGCGGCACAAGCAGTAGAACAATAAGAATGATTGAAAGGCTCAGGATGATCTTGAGCCTTTTTCTTTATAAAATCAGAATTTCTAAACTCTAAGCCGTTCTATGGTATACTAGGAATATGTTAGATTTAAAAGATTACGGGATTATCATGTGGGAGGAGGAAAAAATTGCTTCCTTCCGAGAAAAGTTATTAGCCTGGTATGATGCCCATAAGCGGGATCTCCCCTGGAGAAGGACCCAGGATCCTTATAAAATTTGGATCTCAGAGATTATGCTCCAACAGACACGTGTCGATACGGTGATTCCCTATTATGAGCGCTTTCTTGACTGGTTTCCGACTATCGAGGATCTGGCCAATGCGCAAGAAGAAAAGCTCTTGAAAGCCTGGGAGGGATTGGGCTATTACTCAAGGGTCCGCAACATGCAGAAAGCCGCACAGCAAATCATGGAGGACCATGGGGGTGTGTTTCCATCAAGTTATGAGAAAATATCTAAACTGAAGGGAATTGGGCCTTATACAGCTGGTGCCATTGCGAGTATTGCTTTTGGCTTGCCAGAGCCAGCAGTGGATGGGAATGTCATGCGTGTTCTAGCCCGCTTGTTTGAGGTGGACTACGATATTGGAGTCTCGACCAATCGCAAGATTTTTCAAGCCATGATGGAGTTTTTGATTGATCCAGACCGTCCTGGTGACTTCAACCAGGCTTTGATGGATTTGGGCTCAGATATTGAATCTCCAATCAATCCACGGCCGGAAGAGAGTCCTGTAAAAGAGTTTAGCGCGGCTTATCAACATGGAACCATGGATCGTTATCCCATTAAGGCTCCTAAGAAGAAACCGGTACCTGTCCATCTAACAGCCTTTATTATCAAGGATAGCCAAGGGCGCTATTTGCTGGAGAAAAATGAGCGAGAAGGGCTTTTGTCAGGTTTTTGGCATTTCCCTTTGATCGAAGTGGATAGCCTATCTGAGAACCTAGGCCAATTGTCACTACTGGATGGGCAGGGTCATTTAGTAGACAACCCAGAAATTCTCTCCTTTGAGCAGGACTATGATTTGGTCATTGATTGGCAGGATAGGTCTTATCCTATCGTTCAGCATGTTTTTTCGCATCGCAAGTGGCAGGTTCAACTTCGATACGGCTTGGTAAAAGAAGGAGAGCAATCAACAAGTGAATCGACTGTTTGGTTGCTACCAGAAGAATTTTCGGCCTATCCTTTTGCCAAACCCCAGCAAAAGATTTGGGAAGCCTTTAATAAATAAAGGTTCATCTCAATTTAGAGCATAAGTTTATGAAGAAAGAATAGGATTATGTAACTTATATGGAGTATAGACCAGATTATTCAGATAAAAATTTTATAGGAACTCGTAGTATATTTGCTTGTATTCTCTATTTTATATTAGCTTGTTTCAATTATTTTTTGGCTTTTGCATATTTTGCTTATATTCGCGTATTGTATTCTAATCATACAAAAATCAGTTCTATCTTAATTTGTTGCTTTATTTGTTACAATTTATTTTTCCTGATTCGTGAGTTAAATTTTAAAATCCTTCACTGGTGTGGTTACCACGCCTCACCAAAATATAATAGATTTGGCAGAGGGAGATTTCCTTTATTTAATAAAATAACAAGATCATATAAAATGCATTACATGAAAAGATCAAAGAAGCACCAATTTCTATTCCTACTCAGTTATTTGCTTTATTTAAATTTATTACCCATCTGTACCTTTATATATTTTTATTTTATAATACATTTTAATATAACAGAGTTCAATAACGAAAATAAAATCTATTTTTGTATCATCTTCATCCTGTTATTTGTGCTAATCGCTATATTAGAATTACTTTCTAAAAGATATAGAAAATGGTATACAAAACATTTTAATCTTGATGATAGGTTAGAGGAGCATGAATTTCCAATATTTTTCTTAAAAGAAAAGAAGATTTATTAAAATAGTTTGATTAAAAGATTTTGACAATTTTTATTGAAAACGAAAAATAGCTAGAGAATCATCTCTAGCTATTTTTTCTTATAAATGAGCAAAGGCTTTGATTTCTTCTTCTGACATGGAAGAGTCGCAACGAACAGTGACTTCACCAGATTCGACATGCAAAAATCCAGGGACAGTTTGAATACCGTAAGTTGAGCGGAAGGCTTGTAAAGCATCAAGTTGACTTGGTTCTTCACTATTAATGAAGTAGATATGAGCTTTTGTTTCAGCTACGACAGTTGCTAATTTAGCAGCGAATTTACGACAGTAAGGACAAGTTTTGCGTCCAATAAAGAAGGTCGCTGTTTCTTTTTGGTCGATGGCTTCTTGCGCACGCGCAACAGTGGTTACTTCAAGATCTTTAATATCTTCTAAAAATTGTTCCATGAGATTACCTCGCTTTCTTCTAAATCTAGTATGCCATATTTTCTAAAAAATCGCTGGTATTTGCTACGAAAGAGAAAAGCTCCGTTGAGGAGCTTTTCATGTTTTAGCCTACAAAAGCATTGATTTCTGCTTCGATATTCGCAATTTTTTCTTTAGCATCTGCTTCAGATTCACCAACAGTAGCAATGTAGAACTTGATTTTTGGTTCGGTACCTGAAGGACGAACGGCAAACCATGAATCATCAGCCAAGATGTATTTCAATACGTTACTTGGAGGAGTTGTTAATTTTTCAACGCCGTCAGCAGTAGTAGCTGTTTGTTCCAGGAAGTCTTCTGTCTTAGCAATGTCTGTGTTGTTGAATTGTTTAGGAGCGTTACCGCGGAATTTATCCATGATTTTCTTGATTTCAGCAGCTCCATCCACACCTGAAAGGGTAACAGAGATAGTCTTTTCTGCGAAGTAACCATATTGTTTATAGATTTCTTCGATACCATCTGCCAAAGTCATACCACGTGAGCGGTAGTATGCTGCGATTTCAGCAACGATAAGAACGGCTTGGATAGCGTCTTTGTCACGTACGAATGGTTTGATGAGGTAACCGAAGCTTTCTTCAAAACCAAGCATGTAAGTGTGGTTGTGTTGGGTTTCAAATTCATGGATTTTTTCACCGATAAATTTGAAACCAGTCAAGACGTTAAACATGGTTGCGCCGTAGCTTTTTGCAATCTTGGTCACCAACTCAGTGGATACGATTGATTTACAAAGAGCAGCATTGGCAGGAAGAGTACCAGCTGTTTTGTGAGCTTCAAGAATATATTTAGCAATGATCGCTCCGATTTGGTTACCAGAAAGGTTGAGGTAAGAACCGTCTGGTTGGCGGATTTCAACACCAAGGCGGTCTGCATCTGGGTCAGTTGCAACCAATACATCAGCGTCTACTTTGCGGCCAAGTTCTTCAGCAAGAGCAAAAGCAGCTTGGTTTTCAGGGTTTGGAGATTTAACAGTTGAGAAGTCTGCATCTGGAACAGCTTGAGCTTCAACAACTTGAACTGCTTCAAATCCAGCTTGTGCAAGAGCACGACGAGCCAACATTTCACCTGTACCATGAAGAGGAGTGTAGACAATCTTCATGTCGCGACCGTATTCATTGATCAAGTCTTGGTTGATGTTAACGCCTTTCACTTCTTTCAAATATTCAGCGTCGACGTTTTCACCGATAACTTCAATCAAGCCGTTAGCTTTGCTTTCTTCAAGATCAGCCAATTGAACAGTGAATGGATTTTCGATCGCACGGATGTAATCTGTCAATGCATCCGCATCTGCAGGTGGCATTTGTCCACCGTCTTCACCATATACCTTGTATCCATTAAATGGAGCAGGGTTATGGCTAGCTGTTACCATGATCCCAGCAAATGTGTGGAGGTGACGAACGGCAAATGACAATTCCGGTGTTGGACGTAGGCTTTCAAATACATAAGATTTGATACCGTGAGCAGCCAAAACTTGAGCAGATTCAAAAGCAAACTCAGGAGAGAAGTGACGGCTGTCGTAGGCGATCGCAACACCGCGTTTCTTCGCTTCCTCACCTTTTGAGTCGATCAATTGGGCCAACCCTTCAGTTGCTTGGCGAACAACATAGATATTAATACGGTTAGTACCAGCACCGATTAAGCCACGCATACCAGCTGTACCGAATTCAAGGTTGGTATAGAAGGCATCTTCTTTTGTTTTTTCATCCATTGCGACCAACTCATCACGAAGGTAAGCTGGTAATTCAGCAAAGTCGAGCCATTTTTGGTAGTTTTCTTGATAGGTCATGCAAGCGTCTCCTTTTTGCTTATAATTTAATCGCTTACATTATAGCAAATTTTTTCAGAAAATTCTAGCGATAATTGTAAATCTTTTCAAAAAAATAGAGCTAATTCACCATCAAAAAAAGCCAAGATAAATTGGTCTTGGCTTGAAAGGTTATTTTAATTTTTCAAGTGATGGAACAACTGCACTAGTAATGAGTACTGTCGCAATGACTTCGATGAGTGAGTTAGTAGAGACAATCAAGCCAAGGAAATTTTGAATTCCCCCTCCAAAACTGTTACCAAAGAAGAAGTAAATCCCGCTTAAAACGAAAACAGTATTGGTCATAGAACCGACAATTCCAGCGATCATAAGTCCTGTACGATTGCGAATCCAGCGATAGACGAAGTAAGGGGTTACCCCGATGAGAATCCGAGGGACTATGGCAATGATAAGGGAGTAAAGATTCCCGTGAGGGACAAAGGGACTAAAGAGATAGCTGGCTGGTGTTATAACCAGGGTATTCATGGTGAGGCTAAAGAGTCCCATGAGGAGTCCTAGAATTGCTCCAGTTCGAGGTCCGTAGATGATAGAAGCGATCACGACAGGAATATGAACCAAGGTTGGTTGAATTCCTGATGGAACAAATTGCAAAATGAAGGACGTCACAAAGTGAATGGTGATCATCACGGCAAAAAAGATGGCAATTCGTGAAATAGAGGCTGATTTTCTCATAAACAATTCTCCTTAACAGCTTGGATGATAGTGTCAACAGTGGCTAGAGCTCCAGAACCTTGATCTCCACAAGCGAGAGTGGCCTCACGAGGTTGAATTATCTGATAACCAAAATCTTTTAAAATCTCCAGATTTCGTTGGGTAGCAGGATGATCTAGCATTTTTGTATTCATAGCAGGGGCCAGTAATTTTTTTGAGGTCTGAGGCAAGGCTAGAGCTGTGCTAGTGACCATATTATCTGCAAGTCCCATAGCCAATTTAGCAATGGTATTGGCACTGGCTGGCGCGACAAGAAAGAGGTCAGTTTCTTTCCCAATGTCGATGTGCTCGATCCGCTGTGGATCGTCTTCCATCATAACATCTAGCCCTACTTGGTTTTTTGAAAGAACTTGCAAGGTTAAAGGGGTGATGAATTTTCTGGCTGAAGGGGTCATGAGGACCTTCACTTCAAAGCCCAATTTGGTTAGTTGGCTGGTAATATCAGCAGCTTTATAGGCGGAAATACTACCGGTAACCGCTAAAGTAATGTGTGTCATATGTTCCTTTTTATTTGATATAATGTAGGATAGCCTCTGCGATTTCTGTTTTCGTAGAAGCTTCTAGGACCTGATCGTCTGTCACTAGATAGGCTTGATGCTGACCGTTCTGAATCTTGGTCAGATCATTGGCAACGATCATGATGGCATGATTTTTAACGAGGCTTTCACGCGCTACCTGGATCAACTCTTCAGAAGAAACATCGACTAATAGCTTAAAGCCGATCAGTTGAATAGCAGGGTTCCATTCTTTGACGAGCGAGATAATCTTGGGATTTTTCTTTAGAAAGAGCACTTGGTATTCTTCTTTGGAAGAGATTTTAGCTTCCTGATTTTCGCGATGGATAAAGCTATGAAGGTCTTGAGCCTTCTCAACTTCCTCAAGGCCTGTCATGTAAACAGGTGTGTAGTCTGAAACAGCCATAGCGTGAATCAAAACCTGATGATGAGGGACTTCCGCTTTCATTTGTGCGACTAGTTCTTCGACATTCTGGATCAATAGGAGACGAAGGTGTGGGTGAGGATCGGGTTTAAGCGCGGTAGGCGTTGTGATCAAGGTTACCTGATGTCCCTTTGCAAGAGCTGCTTCTGTAAGGATTTTCCCTAGGCTCCCAGTGGAATGGTTGGTGATTGAACGAACGCTATCAATGGCTTCACTCGTCCCGCCTGATGTAATTAAAATATGCATATGCTTATTTTACACAAAAAAGATACGTAAGTAAAGTTCTGAAGCTATTCAAATAGGCTATGACAAGCCATAAAATATACATAAAAAGCGAACGTTGGATTCAAAACATGGAAAAACCATGTTATTTTCGCGAATTTTAGGTATAATAGATCTATCAAATATAAAGGAGTCCCTTATGAAAACAGATATCGAAATTGCTCAAAGCATTGAACTCCAACCGATTGTGGACGTTGTTAAGAAGATTGGTTTGGTAGACGATGATCTTGAATTGTATGGAAAATACAAGGCGAAATTGAGCTTTGATAAGATTCGTGATGTTGAGAAAAATCCAGTAGGAAAACTCATTTTAGTCACTGCGATCAACCCAACTCCTGCTGGAGAAGGGAAATCAACCATTACAATTGGACTGGCAGATGCTTTGAATAAAATCGGTAAAAAAACCATGATTGCCATTCGCGAACCTTCTTTAGGACCGGTTATGGGGATTAAAGGTGGTGCTGCTGGAGGTGGTTATGCTCAAGTGTTACCGATGGAAGACATCAACCTTCATTTCACAGGGGATATGCATGCCATCACAACGGCTAATAATGCTCTCTCAGCTTTGATTGACAATCATTTGCATCAAGGAAATGAGCTCGGTATTGACCAACGTCGCATTATCTGGAAGCGTGTAGTGGATTTGAACGACCGTGCTTTGCGCCATGTCAGTGTAGGTCTTGGCGGTCCTTTGAATGGGATTCCGCGTGAAGACGGTTATGATATTACAGTTGCTTCTGAGATTATGGCCATCCTTTGCTTGGCGACAGATATTGAAGATTTGAAAGGACGTTTGGCTAATATTGTGATCGGTTACCGCTATGATCGCAGTCCAGTTTATGTCCGTGATTTGGAAGTGGAAGGGGCTCTTGCCTTGATCCTTAAAGATGCGATTAAGCCAAACTTGGTTCAAACCATCTATGGAACTCCTGCCTTTGTTCACGGTGGTCCGTTTGCCAATATTGCCCATGGATGTAATTCTGTATTAGCAACGACGACAGCTCTTCATTTAGCGGACTATACAATTACAGAAGCAGGTTTTGGTGCTGACCTTGGCGCTGAAAAATTCCTGGATATTAAGACTCCAAACTTACCTACATCACCAGATGCAGTCGTAATCGTAGCGACACTCCGTGCCCTTAAGATGAACGGTGGAGTGACCAAGGATGCTTTGACTGAAGAAAATGTAGAGGCTGTTCGTGCTGGTTTTGCCAACTTGAAACGTCACGTTGAAAATATCCGTAAGTTTGGCATTCCTGCAGTGGTTGCCATCAATGAATTTATCACTGATACAGAAGCAGAAATTGCTGCTTTGAAAGAATTGTGTGCTGAAATTGAGGTGCCAGTTGAGCTTGCGAGTGTATGGGCGAATGGTGCTGACGGTGGAGTTGAACTTGCTGAAACCTTGGTTAAAACCATCGAAACAAGTCCAGCTAACTACACACGCTTGTATGATAACAATCTTTCTGTTGAAGAAAAAATTGAAAAGATTGTTACAGAAATTTACCGCGGTACGAAGGTGAATTTTGAGAAGAAAGCTAAGACACAAATTGCCCAAATCGTGAAAAATGGTTGGGATAAGTTGCCAATCTGTATGGCCAAAACACAATATAGCTTCTCTGATAATCCAAATGCCTTGGGAGCTCCTGAAAACTTTGAAATCACTATCCGTGAAGTGGTTCCAAAATTGGGAGCAGGCTTTATTGTCGCTTTGACTGGGGATGTCATGACCATGCCTGGGCTACCAAAACGTCCAGCTGCTTTAAATATGGATGTGGCTGCTGATGGTACAGCGATCGGCTTGTTCTAATAGACGCCTGATGACAAAAAATAACTTCTGTTCAAAAGAGCAGAAGTTATTTTATTATGTACTCGTCGAATGTTATGATGCAAGAAGCTGATGACTGGCTTTGTGGTAGGTAAACCAAAGTTGAAGGGTCATTGGAACCCAAATGAGAGGCTCGCAAAGAATGACTCCTATATAGCCTGTATGAGGGATAATGAAAAATACAAAGAGAATTTTTCCTGTTAACTCGATAAAGCTAGAAATCAAAGGGGTCAATTTTCGGCCGATACCTTGGAGGGAATTCCCTAAAATCAAGAGGCATCCTAAGACCGGATAGAAGCAGGAGCTGATTTGCAGATAGAGACTGGCATTTGCGATCAAGTTGGGATTGGTTGATCCAGATATGAGGCTTGTCAAGAAGGGGCTTGTAAAGAAGAGGAGGATGGCAACAATGATCGACCAAACGAAGGAGAGGAGACAAGCTTGTTTAACGCCTTTTTGAATGCGTCGGAATTGTTTGGCACCAAAGTTTTGCGAGGTAAAGGTCGTCATACTAGTGGAAATAGCAGCCATTGGCAGAAGGGCAAAGGACATGATTCGCCGAGCTGAGATTTGAGCACTAATGATGGTCATTCCAAGCTTATTGATAGCTGATTGTAAGATGACTGTTCCGATAGAGACAATAGAAGACATGAGCCCCATGGTAAATCCCTGACTGATTAAGTCCTGATAGAGCCTTTGATCCCAAACAAAATCGTTGCGATTTGGCAGGAGAAAAGGTACTTTTTTGCGGATATAAAAGAAACAAAGAAGGGCGGAAAAACTTTGCGCAATAATGGTCGCAACCCCAGCAGATTGGACTCCGAGATGCAGTTGGGTAATAAAATATAGATCGAGAAGAATATTGAGAATAGCAGCGATAATCAGGAAGTAGAGTGCCGCTAAACTATCGCCAACCGCTCTAAGAAGTCCAGCACAAAGATTATAGGCAAAGGTCACAGCCACACCATTGACAATGGTGGAGATATAGAGATAAGATTGAGACACAATAGCTGATGGAGTCCCTAAAAATTGGAGTAGGGGATAAAGCCCCACAGCACCAAAGAAGATCACGAAGAGACTGAGGACGCCGCCAATAACAGCAGTTGCGGCGACTGATTTTCGTAATTGGTCTTCGTTTTTTGCTCCATAATTTCTCGCAATAATGATGCCCATCCCATTTCCAACACCGACAGCAAATCCGACAATCAGATCAAAGATAGCAGAGGTCGCCCCAACGGCTGCCAATGATTTTTGACCTAAAAAACGCCCAACAATCATAACATCCGATATATTGTAGACTTGTTGGAAAATATTGGATAAGAGAATAGGAAAGGCAAAACTCAAAAGAGCGGGTAAAATAGGGCCATCTATGAGATCCACACGTTGAATTTTTTTCATAGTGCCATTATACCAACTTCACAAAACAGGGACAAGCGTCTTTAGTTGAATACCCTTACATTTTTTGGTATAATCAGTGCAGAAATGGAGGCTTTATGCGCTTAACCAGCCAATTAATCACTGAATCGTTCCCTGATCTAGATAAGGTCGAGAGGTTAAATATCGAGGCTTTCCCTGAAGAGGAACGGATTCCTTTATCAGAATACTTACGCTATACGGATAATGACGATGCCAATTTCTTTGCTTTTTATAACGAAGAAGAATTTGTCGGATTTGCTTTCTCTATCTACAATCAGAAAGCTTTTTATGTTAGCTTCTTTGCCATTATGCCCCACCTACGTAGCCACGGTTATGGTCAAGAAATCATTGAAAAATTGGTAGAATTTTACCAAAGAACCATGATTCTTGAAGTGGAACGTTTAGATGAAGAATGTGACAATCTAGAGCAACGTCAGTCTCGGATGGATTTCTATAAGCGAAATGGATTTAAAACTGCCAATGCCTTTTTAGAATACGAAGGACTTAGCTTTGAAATTCTCTATCGGGGTGATCACTTTGACGAAGAGGCTTATCGTGATATTTTCCGTAAACTGCAGGAAGAAAATTATTTCGATTTCCGCATTAAATATAGACGCTTTAGTGACCACTAGACAAGAAGGAGGCTGGGACAAAAATCCTAGCCTCTCAATTATTTTTGGAATGTCGAGCAAGACGCAGTGGTTGAGTGGGCTCTACTACGCTGATTTCATCAGCTTTTACAGCCCTACTCAACTGTGCGGAGGTGGGACGACGAAATCGAATTCTAACGAATTACCGATTTCTGTCCCACTCTCTTTTAGTTTAGATATTTAATGAAGAACTCAATCAGTTTCATGATTTGTGTAAAGAACCAAGGCAGAAATAGAAGAGCTAGGAAGGTAACATGCCATTTCCAATAAAGTGAAACCAAGCCAACGGTTTCTCGAATCCAAGCGGATGGGAGATAGTAAAAAGCTGTTCTTGAACCGATACTTCGACCAGGTATTTTCAATCGTCTCATAAAGACACCTGCACGGAGCGCGTGAAAAGAATTAGTTACCACAAGGACTCTCTTGCCAAGACCCTCTTCTTCAAAGATACACTTGCTAAAGGTCAGGTTTTCAAAAGTAGTACGAGAGCGATTCTCGATGAGAATGGCGTCTTCTGGAACCCCGTGTTCTATCAAGTATCCGGCCATAGCTTCCGCCTCAGCGATCAGCTCATCTGACCCTTGACCACCAGAAACAATCAGCTTTGGTCGTCCGTTGAACTGCTCATAAATGGCCTTTCCCTTCTCAAGACGCTGGGCCAAGAGTGGGGGAACCTTGTCTCCGATCAAACCTGAGCCAAGGATGATGATGGCGTCTGGTTCTTTGCGAACCGGAAAGAGATTGCAAAAGGTCCCATAGGATACATAAGAGAGGTAGAGAAAGGTCATGTAAAACAGGGCAAAGTCAGTCAGATAGATGAGGATGTCATTCCCTGGGAAATAGGGTAGAAAATGTAGTGCCAAAGCTCCGATAATAAACAGTCCATAAAGCAGAGAGAGGAGGTTGGCCAGTCTTTTTCCTTCAAAAGCCATCATTTGACGGCCGTTAAAAAGGAGAAAGATAGATGAGAAAATAATGCTGAGAAAAACGAGGATGGAAATCACTACAAAGACAATCATTGCAATTTGTTGATTAAACCATAGCTCAGTTCGAACGACTAGTAGAAATGCAGAAATCAGTAGAAGAAGCCCCAGGTTTATCGAAAAGAGATAAGCATTGAAAAGCCTTCTGCGATCACTCATAAAGAACAATAAAAAAATAAGAGCTGGAAATAACCAGAATAGATATAGATACATGTTTTGCCCCTCGTAAAATCTTATATCCATTGTACCATAATGACTGATAAAAATAGCGGATTGTTCATACAAATAAGTTGCATTCTTCAAATGAATTTGATAAAGTTAAGATTATCGTTTTTTAAGGAGATTGTATGTTACGAAAAGGTTCCCTGACAGGTTTATTACTGTTTGGTATTTTTTTTGGTGCTGGAAACCTGATTTTCCCGCCGACTCTTGGTGCTTTATCGGGTAATCAATTTTGGCCAGCTATTGCTGGGTTTGTCCTTTCAGGAGTGGGAATTGCCATTGTGACCTTGATTATCGGGACACTCAATCCCAAAGGTTATATTGATGAGATTTCTCGTAAGATTTCACCTATTTTCGCAATTGTATACTTAGTTGCGCTGTATCTTTCGATTGGTCCTTTCTTTGCCATTCCAAGAACGGCGACGGTATCTTTCGAAGTGGGGACAGCCCCCTTATTAGGTGGAATGAATGCCAGTTTAGCACTTTTCATTTTTACCCTGGTCTACTTTTTACTAGCCTTTTTGATTGCTTTGAATCCATCTAAGATTCTAGATCGGATCGGTCGTATATTGACCCCGATCTTTGCGATTCTCATTTTGATCTTGGTCGTTCTTGGGGCTCTGAAATACAGTGGACACGCTCCAATGGTGGCTACCAAAGCCTATCAGGCTTCTGCCTTTGGGCAAGGATTTTTAGAGGGCTACAATACCTTGGATGCCTTGGCATCTGTTGCCTTTAGTGTGATCGCAGTGACTACCTTGAATCAACTTGGATTTTCAAGTAAGAGAGAATACATCAAGACTATTTGGTTGGTTGGAATTGTTGTAGCCCTTGGTTTTAGTGTGCTGTATATCGGTTTAGGATATCTGGGGAATCATTTTCCTATTCCAGCTTCTGTTATGGCATCTGATAGCAATAAAGGGGTGTATGTATTATCAGAAGCGACCAAAGCGATCTTTGGTCCGACTGCTCAGATTTTCCTAGCGGGAATGGTGACGGTAACTTGCTTTACCACAACTGCTGGTTTAATCGTCTCTACCAGTGAATTCTTCCATAGCACCTTCCCTAAGGTTTCTTACAAGGTCTATGCAAGTGTCTTCACTCTGATTGGTTTTGCGATTGCCAACCTTGGCTTGAATACCATTATTGCTTTCTCATTGCCGGTCTTGATGATTCTTTACCCAATCACCATTACCATTGTATTGATTGTGATAGTGAATAAATTTGTGGCTCTTTCAAAACCAGGGATGCAACTGACTATTTTCTTGGCCAGCGTGGTCTCTCTTGCAAGTGTTCTGGCAAGTACCTTTAAAATTTCACTAGTAGAAAAGGGGATTGCTTTGCTTCCATTTGCGGCTCAATCTCTTCCATGGTTGGTTCCAGTAGTTATCGGGATTCTTTTATCGCTCGTATTACCAAATAAACAAACGGCAGAAGAATAAGTATATTAGAAACTCTAAAGTTTTATGCTTTAGAGTTTTTCTTTTGAAACTAGTATCTAAATCCAAACTTTAGTAAAAAAAACGTAGCAGAAATTTTTATTTTTTGTCAGTCAATGCTATACTGAATGTAGCATATCAATATACGGAGTGAACTATGAATCCAATCATTTTTTCATTGACAGTTTTTCTTGCGGGTATTCTGTCTTTCTTTTCTCCCTGTGTCTTTCCTTTGCTGCCGGTTTATATTGGAATCTTACTAGGAAGTGATCAGGAAAAGGCTATCCGATTGTTCGGGAAAAAAATTCGCTGGCATGGCTTGCTGAAAACCCTTTGTTTTATTGCAGGTATTTCTGTTATTTTCCTCCTCATTGGTTTTGGAGCGGGCTTGCTTGGAAAGATCATGTACACCAATTGGTTCCGTTATCTGATGGGAGCCCTTATCATTATCCTTGGTCTTCATCAAATGGAAGTTTTCCACTTTCATTTCCTTGAGAAGCAAAAAACAATGGATTTTGGAGCCAACAAACAGAAGAATGAATTGTTTTCAGCTTTTCTACTTGGTCTTGGTTTTAGTTTTGGTTGGACCCCTTGTATTGGTCCGGTATTAGGATCGGTTCTTGCTTTAGCAGCATCAGATGGGCAAGATGCTCTTATGGGAGCTATTTATCTCTTTGTTTATACCTTGGGAATGGCTCTTCCGTTTTTACTCTTGGCCTTAGCATCTAGTCTGGTCCTACCTTACTTTAATCGTCTCAAACCCCATTTGTTATTGCTGAAGAAAATCGGCGGAGCCATCATTATTCTGATGGGAATTCTCTTACTTTTGGGACAATTGAACAGTTTGTCATCTATCTTTTCATAAAATAATCCGGAGGTTTAACGCATGATGAAAGGTTTTAAATACGCTTGTTTCTCAGTCCTCTCTTTAGCTTTGCTGTCAGCTTGTTCCATGAATCAATCCAGTGAGAGTAGTATGGACAATCAGCCAACAATGAATACAACAACGAATAAGAATGCTTTGGTAGGAAAAGACGCTAGTGACTTTGAACTAAAGGATATGAAGGGGAATACGGTTAAACTTTCAGACTACAAAGGGAAGAAGGTTTATTTGAAATTTTGGGCAACCTGGTGTGGTCCTTGCCGGAAAAGTATGCCTGAATTAGAGAAATTGGTCAAGGATACGGATAGAGACTTTGAAATTTTGACCATTATGGCACCGGGACTCCAAGGTGAAAAAACAGAAGAAGAATTCGTTAAATGGTTTGATCAACAAGATTACAAGTCCGTACCGGTCTTGTACAATCCAGACGGTTCTGCATTTGCAGATTATCAGGTTCGCTCTATTCCTACAGAAGTCTTTATAGACAGTCATGGGAAAATTGGACATGTCCAATTAGGGGCTATTTCAAACGACGATGCTAAGAAGATCATCAAGGAGTTACAATAAAAAAATGAAGCACGAAGCTTCATTTTTTTATTGTTTCTTAGTTGCTTGCACCAGAAGTGGCATCGGCATCTCCGTGCCCTCCGTCACCATGTCCTCCAGCATCAGAAGCACCAGAAGTTGCATCTGCACTACCGTGTCCACCAGCAGGAGCAAATGGACCGCTTCCACCAACTAGACGTTGACCTGTTGTTTGCAGGTACCAGTCCAACCATGGTTTGAAGTTGAAGACAATCTCATTGATACCAGCGTAAGAACCATCTTCATAGTACATAGCTTGGTAGTTGTGAGTGTTAATCACGCCTTCAGGAGAACCTGGAACAATGGTCCGAACATAGTCTTGGTTACCGTTACGAAGGGTACCAATCACCCATTCTACGTTTTTCATACGTGCTGGTGGTAGGGAACCATGAACGGTTGACATCCGGCTTCCTGATTGAGGTGGCACGCGTTTGGCAAACATGGTATCAGGATCTTGATGGGCATTGTTGTAGTAGAGGAATTGGTTGTTATCATCGGCATAGGTCAATTCAAATGGCATAGCCTTTAAGAACATATCAATTTGGTTAACGGTTAGGATACCGTGGTCGAGTTTGACATAGGTATCGCCGGAAACGGCACCAGTGATTTCAGCTACTTTTTCTACCCAATCTGGATCGTCAGGATCGACTTCAGTAACAGTTGTAGCGATTGGATGATTACAATCCAAGTCTTCTGGTTCAATTGGTTTTGGTTTTTTCAATTTAGATACAACCTCAACGTATTTCATAAAATTATCCAAGCAGGTTTCAAGGAATTTGACGGTTCCCTCGTTAATGATATTGCCGTCTTCGTCAAAAGCTTCTTTGGCTTTTCCAAGAAGGAATTCATTTCCTGGAAGGGTATAAGCATTGACACCTGGGGCATCGAGGATCTTACGGAGGTGAACTTGCGCACGTGAAGTCCCTTGATCATAGTAAGAAGCACCGACGATCATAACCGGTTTGTTTTCAAATGGATGCACCTCGAAAGAGAGCCATTCAAGAACAGACTTGAGAGCAGCAGAGATCGTATGGTTGTGCTCTGGAGTGGCAATGATAACACCATCTGCACGAGTGATTTTGTTATATAAAAGACGCAATTGGAAACTTTCGTCCCATTTTTCATCTTGGTTAAACATTGGAACTTCGTCGATTTCAAGAACTTCCAATTCAAATTTGATTTTAAATTGGCGGCGAATGAATTCCAAAAGTTTACGGTTATATGATTGATCGTAGTTTGAGCCTACAAGTCCAACAAATTTCATTCTTTTCTGTCTCCTATCTTACAAGTTTTCCCAGTCAAATTCTTCAGCATCTTTGCGAAGTAATTCTTGGGCGTTGCGCAATTTGTCTGTAATTTTTACAAACACACGGAAATCATTGAAGACCGCATCTAATTTTTGAATGACATCTAAATCCACCAAGTCTCCATTTTGATCAAAGGCTTGCAATGAATGAGAGAGCAAGAATTCATCTGGCAAGACATTCGCTTTAATTTCAGGAGCATTTAAGATTTGGCGAAGTTGGAGTTGGGCGCGTGAAGATCCCAAGGTACCGTATGATGCCCCAGTAATCATGACCGGTTTGTTCAACAATGGGAAGACTCCGTATGAGAGCCAAGCGAGTGCACTCATCAAGACTGCTGGAATAGAGTGGTCGTATTCTGGAGTTCCAATAATGACCCCATCAGCTTCTTCAATTTTTGCAACAATATCTAAGACAGCTTCAGGAACTTGTTTGTCGGCTGGTTTGTTAAAGACAGGGATATCTTTAATTTCGACCAATTCGATCTCAGCCTTATCAGCAAAATGTTTTTGCATGTATTGAAGCAGTTGACGGTTTGTAGAACGTTTGGAGTTAGTCCCCACAATCGCAATAAGTTTTATCATGGAAAATTCCTTTCTGATAGGAGAATTATAAATAAGATTGAAGCCCACTTGTATAGGCGATCTTGCCTGATTGAGAAACCAATAAGGTATCTATACCAGGAAGTGATTCAACAGTGTTGAGGATAGAAGCAGGAGATTCCCCGAACAAGCGGGTAGTCCATATCTCCCCGTCTACGGATCGATCAGATATGATGGTGATACTGGCTAAGTCTGTCTCGACCGGATAGCCCGTCGCGCTATCAAAGATGTGGTGAAACGACTGGCCGTCCACTTCTAAATGACGCTCGTAGATGCCAGAGGTGACAATAGATTTATCCTTGACAGAGAGGACCAGTAGGTGCTGACCTCTTTTTTCGACTGGATTTTGAATGCCAATCCGCCAAGGTTGCTGTTTGACGGGATGTTGACCGACAGTGAGGATATTTCCTCCAAGATCGATCAAGGCATCTGTTACTCCCTGGCTCTTTAAAAAGGTCGCAATGCAGTCTGCGCTATAGCCCTTAGCCAAGGCTCCTAAATCAATCTTCATTCCAGGACGCGTCAGAAAGACCGTATGGTTTTCTGGGTCGAGCTGGATTTGGTGAGGATCGATCTTGGCCAGGGCTTGATCAATTTCCCCTTGCTGGGGACGTCTAGCATCTGAAAATCCAATTCGCCAGGTCTGTACAAGAGGACCAATGGCGATGTTTAAATGGCTGTCTTGAGCTTGACTATGCAAGGTACCTAATGCAATCAGTTCAAAAAGATCTGGATGAACTTGGACAGGAGCAATACCAGCTTGGTGATTGACCTCCATGAGTTCAGAACTTGCATCATTAGCACTGAAGTGATGTTCGTAGGAGCGAAGAAGTTCAAAGCAGCGGGCTAAGAGTTCATTCGCTTGTGGGTGACAGATCGAAACAGTGATGGTCGTACCCATCAAACGTTCGGATCGACTACTTAGGTCCACTAAAAATCTATCCTTTCCTATTTTCACTCACTTACAGTATATCAAAAAGATATCGTTTTCACAATCCTTTCGAGCATATTGTTTGACATTTTTTGAAACATGTGAAGTGTGATTTTCTGGAAAATTGAAAAAAAGATCACAAATTCTGAGCAAAATAATTGTAACCGATATCATTTTTATGATATACTCAAGAAGTAAATTAAATTAAAGGTAGGATTTATTCTATGAGTAAAATCGTTGTTGTAGGGGCTAACCATGCCGGAACAGCTTGTATCAACACTATGTTAGATAATTTCGGAAATGAAAATGAAATTGTAGTTTTTGACCAAAACTCAAACATTTCATTCCTTGGATGTGGGATGGCGCTTTGGATCGGTGAACAAATCGATGGTCCTGAAGGTCTTTTCTACTCTGACAAAGAAAAATTGGAAGCAAAAGGTGCAAAAGTCTACATGAATTCACCTGTTCTTTCAATTGACTATGACAACAAAGTGGTTACAGCGGAAGTTGATGGAAAAGAACACAAAGAATCTTATGAAAAATTGATCTTTGCGACTGGATCAACACCAATCATTCCTCCAATTAAAGGAGTTGAAATCGTACCTGGTAACCGCGAATTCAAAGCAACTCTTGAAAATCTTCAATTCGTTAAATTGTACCAAAATGCTGAAGAAGTAATCGAAAAATTGAAAGACAACAGCAAACACTTGAATCGTATCGCCGTAGTTGGTGGTGGTTACATTGGTGTTGAACTTGCGGAAGCTTTCGAACGTCTTGGTAAAGATGTTGTCTTAGTAGATATCGTGGACACTGTCTTGAATGGCTACTACGACAAAGACTTCACAGACATCATGGCGAAAAACTTGGAAGACCACAATATCCGTTTGGCGCTTGGACAAACGGTTCAAGCGGTTGAAGGAGATGGTAAGGTAGAACGCCTTGTAACCGATAAAGAGACCTTCGATGTAGATATGGTTATCTTGGCTGTTGGTTTCCGTCCAAATACAGCTCTTGCTGATGGTAAGATCGAACTCTTCCGCAACGGTGCCTTCCTTGTTGATAAGAAACAAGAAACGTCACTTCCAGGTGTATACGCAGTTGGTGACTGTGCGACTATCTTCGATAACGCTCGTAACGAAATGAGCTATATCGCTCTTGCATCTAATGCGGTTCGTTCAGGTATTGTCGGTGCCTACAATGCGACTGGTCATGAATTAGAAGGAATCGGTGTTCAAGGTTCTAACGGTATCTCTATCTACGGCCTTCACATGGTTTCAACTGGTTTGACTCTTGAAAAAGCGAAAGCTGCTGGCTTCAATGCCACTGAAACTGGCTTCAACGACCTTCAAAAACCTGAATTTATCAAACACGATAATTATGAAGTTGGTATCAAGATCGTCTACGATAAAGACACTCGTCAAATCCTTGGAGCTCAAATGGTATCACGTGATAGCGCCATCTCAATGGCTATCCACATGTTCTCACTTGCGATTCAAGAACACGTGACGATTGATAAATTGGCCTTGACAGACTTGTTCTTCTTGCCACACTTCAACAAACCTTACAACTACATCACAATGGCAGCTTTAACTGCTGAATAATGAATCAATGAAAAACAAAGCTAGCGGTGCTAGTTTTGTTTTTTTCTGTCTTTCCATGTATTCAGAGGCAGTGAAATAAGGTATAATGAATAGGATAAGAGTTTGAAGGAGTTAGGAATGTCTGCTAAAGAAGAAGCCATTAAAAATGAATTTCAATTTGCCTCTAGTTCGATTGTGGCCCATATTGTCAGAGGTGTTCTGGTTGGGATCGTTGTGGGCTGTATCGTCTCGAGTTTTCGTTTTTTGATCGAACATATTTTTCATTTTGTTCAAGGCGTTTACAAGGAGATGCCTGGTCAACCACTTTATTTACTTGCTATGCTATTGGGTTATGGGGTGATCGTACTGATTGCTGGTCGCCTTATTCGCACCAATCGGGATATCAAGGGATCAGGAATTCCACAAGTCGAAGCGGAGCTTAAGGGCCTTTTGGCGGTGAGCTGGTGGGATACCCTGTGGAAGAAGTATATTCTAGGTGTCTTGGCCATCGGAAGTGGTTTAATGCTTGGTCGTGAAGGTCCTAGTATTCAATTAGGAGCGATGGGTGGAAAAGGTGTGGCTCATCATTTGAAGGTCAGCCCAGTTGAGGAGAGGTCTTTGATTGCAAGTGGGGCTGCTGCTGGCCTTGCCGCTGCCTTTAATGCACCTATAGCGGGGCTCTTATTTGTGGTTGAAGAGGTCTACCATCATTTTTCACGCTTCTTTTGGATTTCAACCTTGGCTGCTAGTTTGACGGCTAATTTTATTTCACTCAATGTCTTTGGTCAAACACCAGTGCTTCATATGCCACAAAATATTCCGCCACTCCATCTGTCTCAGTACTGGATTTATCTTTTTCTTGGAGTCTTTTTAGGGGCAGCGGGTTATGTCTACGAAATAGTGGTTCTCAATATCGGTCGCCTGTATCGTTTGCTAGAGAAGTTTTTCCGTGTTACTTCACATTATTCCTCTTTATTTGCCTTTGTCTTGATTCTTCCAATCGGCTATTTTCTTCCCCAAATTCTTGGTGGTGGGAACCAATTGGTCTTGGATTTAGCTCGAGTACCGTATCCAGTGCTGACCATCCTTCTTTATTTTGCGATCCGTTTCATCTGGAGTATGTTGAGCTATGGTAGTGGCTTACCAGGTGGCATCTTCCTGCCTATACTAGCATTAGGATCACTTTTAGGGGCCATCGTTGGAACCTTCCTCCAAAACATTGGCTTTATCTCTCAAAATCAGCTGCCTCTTTTCATCATTTTAGGAATGAGTGGGTATTTTGGGGCTATTTCAAAAGCGCCATTAACAGCGATGATTTTAGTGACAGAGATGGTCGGTGATATTCGCAGTTTAATGCCCCTAGGCATGGTGACCTTGCTGGCTTATATGATCATGGATCTCTTCCATGGAGCGCCAGTCTATGAAGCCATGCTCGAGCAATTGTTGCCGGATAAGGCGCAAGAAGAAGGAGAGTTGACCCTGATCGAGATCCCTGTATCAGAAAAGATTGCAGGGAAGCAAGTTCATGAACTGCACCTCCCTCAAGATATCTTAATTACCACGCAAATGCGAAGCGGTAAGAGCTATACGGTCAATGGTGCGACCCGCTTGTATCTAGGGGATAGCATCTTTGTGGTGGTTAAAGAATCCGAAATCGGACGAGTCAAAGATATTCTTTTGTAAAAGACAGATTCTCAGAAAAGTTTTTCTATTATTAAATTTTCAGACAATTATTGAAAAATGAGAAACTATCTGGTAAAATAAGGGCAAGAACAAATGAGGAGAAGTCTTTCATGAAAAAATATAGTCTACTCTTATTGAGTGTTGCTCTTTTAGCAGGGTGTGCAAATTCTACTAGCAAACAGTCCAGTCAAAAGACGCAAACCAGCTCAACGGTGCAGTTGTCAAAGGCTGATCAGAAGACCTTGGACAATGCGACAGCTGAATACAAAGACTTTGTTGAAATGCAAATTGACCAATTGCTCAAGGATACAGAAGGATTCCGTGCTACCCTAAAAGACGGTAATTTGGAAGAAGCTAAAAAGCAATACCCCTTGATCCGCATGGCCTATGAACGTTCTGAACCGATTGCTGAAACCTTCGGGGAATCGGATGTTAAGATCGACTACCGTTTGGTGGATTATGTGGATGAAAATAAATCAGAAGATGGCTGGTCAGGTTTCCACCGGATTGAGCGTATCCTTTGGGAAAACAATACTACAGATGGAACAGACAAATACGCTGACCAACTGGTGAACGATATCAAGGAGTTGAAAGCTAAAATTGCTACAGTAGAAGTCACACCGGATATCATGTTGACCGGAGCTGTCGATCTACTCAATGAAGTGGCAACACAAAAGATTACGGGTGAAGAAGAAGTCTTCTCTCATACAGATCTTTACGACTTCCGCGCCAATATTGAAGGGGCTGAAAAGATCTTCTCTCTCTTTAAACCCTTGATTGAGAAAAAAGATGCTAAATTGGTTAAAACCTTGGAAGCAGAATTCAAGAATGTCAATGCTTTATTGGACAAACACATGACAGATGATTCAAACTATAAGTCTTACACAGATTTATCCAAGGAAGATACCAAGGAATTGGCAGAAGCTGTGACCAAACTTGGTGAACCATTATCTCAAATGGGTGTGATTTTAGATGGGAAATAAGAAAAATGGCTGGCGAAAAATTTTTAGATAAAAAAATGGACCGTCGTGAATTTCTTAAAAAAGCAGGTATTGGAGGGGCTGGTCTAGCGCTAGGTCTCTCTGGTGCATCTGCTTTTTTCGCTAATCAAGACAGTTCCAGCAAAAAAGCTTATGATGGGGATGAAGACATCTCCTTTTATGGCAAGCATCAAGCAGGGATTATAACGGCCATGCAGAAGGCTTGCTACTTGGTGGTATTAGACCTTCACACGACGGACAAAAAAGAAATCATCCAGCTTTTTAAAGACTGGACCGACTATAGTAGTAAATTAGTCGAAGGAGAATTGGTCAAAAAAGATGGCGCCAATGCCCTATTGCCACCAACGGATACAGGTGAAACAGTGGGACTCAACCCCTATCGCTTGAGCCTGACTTTTGGGGTTTCTGCTTCCTTTCTAAAGAAACTGGGCTTGGAGTCCAAACGTCCGAAACTTTTTCGTGATTTGCCTCCATTTCCAAAGGAGCAGTTGCAGGACAAATATACGGGTGGCGATATCGTCATTCAGGCCTGTGCAGATGATGAGCAGGTAGCCTTTCATGCGGTGCGAAATCTGATTCGTAAGGGTCGCAATACCATTACCATGAAGTGGAGCAAATCAGGATTTGCAGCTATTGGCGACCGAAAAGAAACGCCGCGCAACCTCTTTGGTTTCAAGGATGGAACAGCAAATGTCACGACGGAGAAGGACTTTGACAAGGTCGTCTGGACTGACAGCAAGGACTGGATGAAGGGTGGTTCCTATATGGCTCTTCGTCTAGTGCAAATGCACCTGGAAACTTGGGACCGAACCAATTTGCAGGAGCAGGAAAATACCTTTGGTCGCTACAAGGAGTCTGGTGCTCCCTTTGGTAAAACCAACGAATTTGATGAAGTAGATTTATCTAAATTACCAGTAGATTCACATGTCCGCTTGGCCAAAGAAGTCGATCGACCGATTTTACGCAGATCATATTCCTATTCGGATGGCATCAATGAACAAACAGGGCAATTTGATGCTGGCTTGATCTTTATCGCCTTTCAAAAGGATCCGAACAGCTTTGTCAAAATCCAAACCAACTTAGGCGCAGTAGACAAAATGAACGAGTACATCACCCATATCGGAAGTGGACTCTTTGCTTGCTTTGCAGGCGTTGAGAAAGGAGGGTATCTTGGTCAAGCACTCTTTGAATAAATTCTTGATCTTATTAGGCCTTCTTGCCTTGTTCTGGACTCATCCAGTGGCTGCGGACTCTTATAGCGATCTCTTTATCAAGATCACGGATGCAACAACCGCTGTAGAAAATAAGAATCAGGATAAGGCCAAGGCATTAATCGCTGCGATTCAGTCTGATTTTGAATCAAAAGACCACCATGATTCCAAGGCAGGGAAAAAAGTTAGCCAAGCCTTAGCAATAAAAGGGGAGGTAAGAAAAGAGGATCTTACCAAGATCTCATCAGCCTTGCTGGCTTTTGAAAAAGAGCAAAATCCGGTCGATTTAGAGGCGGAAAAAGACAAACTCGTGAGTCACCTCGCACCTTATTTTAAGAACCTACAAGAGGCCATTACAGCTAAGAATCTGGATAAAACTCGTCAAACCTATGCAGATCTCAATAATACCTGGACCCGTAACGAAGCGGTGGTAAGAGATCACAGCACAGCCTACTATGGCAAAATCGAGACGGCCATTTCGCTCTTACGCAGTAGTATTGAAACAGAACCTACCGATTTTACCAACATCCAGTCCTCTTATGATGACCTCAAAAATGGGATTGATGCCTTTGTAAAAGGTGAAGCCATTAGCAGTGTCAGTACGGATTTGACATTGGAAGATGGGATCAAGCTTTTGGAAAAGGCACAAAGCCAATTCCAATCCGGCGACGATAAATCTGCTGCAGCGACTATGAAGCAGTTCATCACTATCTGGCCAACTATCGAGGGAGATGTCAGCACGACCAATCCCAGTCTCTACACTCGCGTAGAGAGCGAATCCCCGGTCATTATGGTCAAGGGGAAAGAAAAGGCCTATCAAGAGAAATTACAAGCCTTGATCAGAGACCTGTCTGCGATCGATACGACAGCTTCTTACAACGCCTTTGATGCCATGTTGATTCTTCTGCGTGAAGGAGTGGAAGCCCTTCTGATCGTTATGGCGCTTGTGACGACCCTTAAGGCTGCTAAGATGAGGAAAGCCCTCAAATGGGTCTACGGAGGGGCTATTGCGGGTGTTCTTGCCAGTGCAGCGATTGCTCTTGTTCTGCAAGTAGCATTTCCAGCCGTTACTTCGGGGTCTAATCGGGAAATCATTGAAGGTGGTGTTGGGATTTTCGCTGTGGTCATGATGATCCTCATCGGAATTTGGCTCCACAGCAAGTCCTCTGTCAAACAATGGAATGCCTTTATGGACCGTCAAATGAAGACCGTAACGGCTACAGGAAGCTTTGTCTCGATGTTTGCCCTCAGTTTCTTAGCAGTCTTTCGTGAAGGGGCTGAGACCATTCTCTTTTATGTCGGGATCATTCCGCGGATTACGACCACGAATTTCTTACTGGGAATCGGGCTTGCTATAGCTGTTCTCATCATCATTGCAGTGGCCATGACTAAGGCTAGTCAAGCTATCCAACCTCATCGAATCTTTTTCATTTTGACTTGGTTGATTTACGCCTTGGCCTTCAAGATGCTCGGTGTCAGCATTCACGCCCTGCAGTTGACCAATATCCTACCTAGCCATTTGGTCAATGGACTTCCAACCATCGATTGGGCGGGGATCTATCCAAGCTGGGAAGTTCTTCTTCCTCAAGGTATCTTTGTGGCCTTGATCGCACTCGTTACGGTGAGACAACATGGCAAAGAGTAGAGCAGATGAAATGACTATTGTTGAACATTTGGTCGAATTTCGAAAACGATTGATCGCAGTGGTCTTGTGCTATATTATCGTCTTCATCCTAGCATTTGTATTTGGAGGAGAAATCTATCAAGCCTTGACGGCTAGCCTGCATCAAAAACTGCTGGTACTGGGACCGAATGATATTCTCTGGATCTATGTATCGCTGGCCAATCTCACATCCTTTAGCCTGACCTTGCCCTTTATTGTTTACCAGATTTGGCAATTTGTAAGGCCGGCTTTGAAAGAGAAGGAAGCGCGTGCAGTCTTTGCCTACATTCCAGCTAGCTTTATTTGCTTTGTGCTGGGACTTGCATTTGGTTATTTCTTTGTCAGTCCAGCTATTTTAGAGGTCCTAATGCGCTTGGGAGAAGGGCTGTTTGATACCCAATTAACGGCACAAAATTATTTAACCTTCTTATGGCACACCACCTTGCCAATAGGGGTCTTGTTCGAGTTACCAGTTTTGGTCGCTTTTCTGACCTCGATTGGGCTCTTGACACCACAGTTTTTAATAACCTACCGACGTTACGCATACTTTGTCCTGCTGGTCTTAGCCGTCGTGTTGACGCCAGCGGACTTTATTAGTGACTTGGCCATGACACTCCCTTTGATCCTCTTATTTGAAGTCAGTGTCGCCATCAGTAAAGTCATCTATTCAAGAAAAAGGAGAAACTAATGGGAATTTTACGTGATATTGGAGCACCAGGATTGATCATCATCATCTTGGGCGCCCTCTTGATTTTTGGACCAAAACGCCTGCCTGAGTTGGGCCAGTCCATCGGCAAAATGTTTGCTGAATTTAAGACTGCTGTCAATAAAGGCAGTGAAGAAGCTGATCAAGACACCAAAGAAGCCAAAGAAGAAAAAGAATAATCAGACAATTTTCAAAATTCTATTGAGTTCGATTGCATAAAAAGGTATAATAAGACAAGTACTTGCAATCGACGAAGGAGGAAACCATGATTATTACGATTTTGTCACTCATTTTCTATTTCAGCTATATCGGATTCTTATGCTGGTTGGTCGTAAAAATTGTCGAAAAATTGTTCAATTTCTTGTTGAACCGTTAATAATGAAACAATCCATTTCACCCCGAGTGAGTGGATTTTTTTGTGTCTCGTTCATTCAGTATAGAATCAAATAGTAAGAGACCCTATGGTCTCTTTTTGCTTATCCAATTCCCCTAGATAGTGACTAACTTGAACTTCAAACTGTATTTCGGTATGATAGTAGGTAATAGATTTACGGTTTGTTTGTGGGGACCCCGACTGAGTAATATACAAGGGGCTGCAGATAAGAAGGAGAAGGAATGAAGTATACCTATAAATCGCTTCTTTGTTTAGGAGATTATAAAGAAGATACCTATTATATCGATTTATCTACTGGCGACTTGAAAAAGTCAGTTGCTCATAAGGCATCTACATCCAAAATATTTTTGTCATCTATCATTGGTTACCATGTTCTAGGATTGAGTCTATTTAAAAGTGTTGAATCTAACGTGGTCCTAAGTATTGTTCTCTTGCTTGTTTCCTTTGTTCTTTCAATTATTGCTGCGGTTGTTTTTAATAACAGGCTGTATAAAAAGATAGAGTTTGAAAAGGTTGAATTGACAAAAGATGAGTATGAGGAATTTCGAAAGCAAGTAAAAAAATATAACAAAACCATCGTTTTACTTATCATCTTATTTATTGGTATGTTTTTCATTTCAATGCATTTATATCTTTCAACTCCTAGTATCTTCTTGTTACTAGTGATGGACTATGTGGTTTTTTCGTCTTATCTTTTATATACGAATGGATTTTTTACGAAAAGGTTTCGTTTTGAAAAATATATCAATACGGATTACATGAAGTAGTAAGGCTCTTTTATCAATTCTATTTTCCTATTTGTTCTTTCTATCTGTTTAGCAAATAAGGTGCATAAGCGCAAGAAAATTGTGAAAAGTTTATGACAGATCGAACGGGCCTTGTTATAGGTTATTCAATGATTGAACATAAGGATTAATGGATATTAAAAATATTAGATCTAAGTTTTAATAGCATCGAAAGGTTGTTTTCATGGTTTGTAAACAAAATTTTAAAGGTCGTGTCTACAATATCTCCTTAAATGAGCAGACACTTCAAAAAGGATGGTATTTGATTGTGACAGACCAACATCAAGAGTACTTAGTGCAAAGAAACTGGAGTCTGTCTACTAAGAGATCCTTTGCCATTTATCAAACAAACTATTCATTTAGTAAACATACACATAGCCAAAACGTGAGAAGTAGGAAGGGTCTATCATACCTTGGAGCAACTATTGTGATAGCTGCACTCATTCGTTTACTTACTCCGTATCAATTTTGGCTAGGACCTACCATTAAAGCGACAAATTATTTTCAAGGCACGGTACATTTACTATCTTTGGCTCTTGCGATGACCTTCTCATTTATGTTTGTTGCTGTGCTTAGGAAAATGAAATTAAAAGCCTTTCTTAAAGGAAAAAAGGCGGATTTAAAGTATATTGGCAGAGTTAAAACACTGAATCCATTAACACTAACGAAAGAAGGAGTGGATTTTTGGTAATGAAGAAACGAATTTTTCAAAAAGGCTTGGGTTACGGATTGTTATTCTTTGTCTTCATTCTTCCAATGTTTCTATTTGCTTATTTTGTCCAATTGAGGCTATTCTTAATTGTACCGATTGTGCTTTATCTGGTTCTATTTTTCAATGGTGTTATTTTGAGTGATCATGATCGGATGATCGAATTTGAAATTTCAAGCGAAGTAAGAAAACAAGATGAATAGAAGATAAAGGTTGTTAATATGACAGTTTGTGGAGGGTTAGTATGCGTAAAGAATTTCTAGTCTATCAAAACAAAGTATACTCTAATTTTGTGAATTATATAAATAGTTATATCCTGCTTTCGGAAGATCCAGCGATGTTGGATGAAGGCTACATCCCCTATAGCTCCTATATTTCCGATGCCGGTGAAGGTATATACGGAAAGCTTATTTCTTACAGCGAGATTAGTCAAAGGTATGTGGTTTATGATCGTGTCCTATATAAAGGTCAGGAATTTGCAATGGCTGGTCACAAGCGTGGAGATGATGATTTTACAGCACCCGATTCTTATGTGCGAATATTGGTTTCTGATAAAGAATTTTTAAATGAAAACAATATAGCAGATGGTGCGGAATTGATGGATGATAAGTACGGTCTTATCACGTATGCATCAGGAAAAATCCCTGTCAGCGAAGTAACGATTCTACGTCGTAGAAAGAATTTGCCAGTAGACCGAAGGAGAAAAATATGAAATCAGTTAGTTTTACAATAAAAAGCAACCAACCACTAAGGATTGGTGAGGTGCTTCAAGCAGAAATCTTTGAATGTTACAGCGTTTCCGCTAAGGATACAGGATTAAAGCCATCTGCAGACTCTCTTATTTCGGATTTCCATTCTGTTCAGTTTGGAGTCAAAGGGAAGTCTAGTCTAGGGTTCCGTCTAGCTTTTGACGGCCAAGCCTATCAGGTATCTGTTCCAGATTTAGCGACAGCTTCTGACTGGACCGGGGCCTTGATGTTTTTGAAAACCTTGCTTGTTCTCTTAGATGTAAGTGTGTGTGAACATGATGGCGTGAACTATGATAAAGATTCCATTCTTGATTTTCATTTCACGGATATTTTCTTATCAGCTCTTTCGGAATTGACCAAGGAAGTAAAAGATCATCCTATCGTGGAAATTATGGGAGTGAAACGTCCTATTTACATCAATGAACTCTATCTAGGGCAGATTATCCATGTACCGGATGATCAACTCTTAAATAGTTATGACCAGCGCTTGCGCTTCACCCAACAGTTGAATGCTTATTACTCTGAGCAACAAGTTTTTAAAGTAGAGCAAAATGGTGAGGACATCCTTATCCCTATCAATTATCTAAATAGTGAAGCGAGGACAGTCCTACCAGCATACCCTGAGTTGGAACCTCAATATTTGCAACAGTATCGAGGAAGTAAGGTTGCAGTAGCACGATTATTCATTATGACAGCCGATGGAGAAAAACTAGCCGAGGTTCCTTATCGACAATTCCTAGAGTCGTTGACTGAAGGCATCTATATGCTAGATGCCAAATACGTTCTGGTTGACACGATTTCTCCTGAAACTCTACAAGATGTCTTGAAAAAGGGAGGATTTTAAGAAAAATTCCTGCTCAGTTAACTTTTTCAGATGTCAAAATGTAATGAGAAACAAATTATTTAAAAAGGTTGAAAAATGATGGAAGATATGATTTTAACAAAAGAAGAAGTGCTTCTAAATGGTGTTTGTTTTGAAGAAGAGCTTGATTGGGGTGGATGGTATTGCGAGCAGATTGTTTGTGAGAATGAATCTGGTGAAGAAATTCCATTTACAGGTTTAGCTTATGATTTATACCCAGATGGTAAATTAGAGTATTATGGTTATATTAAAGATGGGTTCCGTCATGGAATGAATGTATTGTTTTATCCTAATGGAAATATTGAAAGCATCAATCCTCAAGATTGCGGTGCAGCTGATGGGCATCAAAAGAAATACTATGAAAACGGCGCATTAAAATCACAGATACATTGTGTTTTAGGGGAAAGAGTAACTTATATTGAGTACGATGAGGCTGGCCATATTATCGATGAAAAATTAGAACCGACTGAGGCAGATTTTGAGAGAGCAAGGAAGTGGGGGATTGATTTATCAAAACGAAACGTGACTTTGAAATAGAACAAAATCGCTTGAGATCTCAGATTGATTTAACGAATCGTTTTTAAAGGAGACACAAAATGGGGTTACGAGATACTTTAAGTACAGAAGAGAATTATAAAGATGGCTTAATTTCAAATCGAGAAGCCTTACTGTATTTTCAAGAAAAATTACGAAAACTTCAAAGTGATTTAGATAATGGAATAGAAAACTATAAAAAGCCAACGATCGAAGTTTATCAGTCAACTTTAGCTACTATTTTGTCTTATCAGACAGACATTTTATTAGCAACTTATTCTAGCGGAGCCTCTTTGTCAGCATTTAAAAAGGAATACATTTCCTTTGTATCGTTTCTAATTCCAATTTGGAGTAAGGAATGGGGCTACGAACAAATGCTATGGGCGCTTTCTATTGGCATTCTGTTAGAGATTGATGAGAAAATTTTTGATCAGTTAGCAGATTTAGTCAAAAAGGATGATCCGGAGGACTATTTGATCGATTACCTCATCCAGTCTCGTCATCCAGAGTGGAAGATTCGGATAAACTATGATTTCCCAAGACCCTATGGCTTTACTAGGAAAATCATTGAAGAAGAGAATTCTGAACAGGCCCTAAAATTGTTAAAAGAATATTTGGTTAAGAAATGGTACCAAGGAAGCAGGGATGCTGCTTGGTATGATTTACATAATCAAAATGTAAAAAATCATGTAGGCTACTGGTCCTTTGAATCTGGCGCTCTCTGCAAATTGAAGGAATTGGATTATAAACAGCTTGAAGGACTTCCGTACTTTCCATATGATTTGGTTGCGGAAAGTGAGATAAAATAATAAGTCAAGTGATTTTGACTCATTAAATTTGAAGAAGAAGAGTAAATGAAATTATGATCGAACCTAAGTACGGTGAAAATATTGTTGTTCTTTTTAAACATAAAAATAAATATACCTGGTATGTTTCGGATTTAGAATTCTGGTATATTGATTATGAGGTAGCACGCTATTCACTTGATACTCTGTATGATGAGAGAAAACGTTCTTCGAAACTGACCCATGAAACATTGCCATATTTCTTAGAAGATATGGAAGTATATAAATGTGATCGAAATGAGCTAGGAAAAGCATTTGCTAAATCGTATCAAGAAGATAGATTGAACGCAGTTTATGATTTTAAACCTTCCTTGTTTATCGATATGGATGAGATGGAACTGTACTCGCAGTACGCAGAATACGTATCATTCGAAGAATATGTTTCAGAACCATGGAAAGGCCAATATAAATCATTTGGGGATAAGATTCCAGAAGAAGAAAAATTCTGGTTGACTTGTGGCAGTGATGTATATGGCGAGGATTAATTACAATTGAAGAATAGATATAGGATAAATACTAGTGGATAAAGATCAATTAATAAACAAGCCAGAAATAAATATTGTTGGAGTTATTGCGAACCATAGGTTTAACTGGTACGTTTGTTCCAATGATATGTGGACAATGGATATTGATAAATATATTCAATCCTACAAGGAAGCTGGTTGGAATCTTGATTTTTCCTATTTACCTGAGATTCAACAGAATCTTCATGTGGTTACAAAAAGCAATCTTGAGTCCTACTTAGAAATGTATAAAGATGATTGGCTGAAGGTGACCGTTGAAGAATTGATCTCAATGATCAAACGCACAATGGAAGAGGATAACTTGAATTCAGAGATTATTCTGGAAGGAAAAGCCTTGCTTCCGGATCTTTTCATCGATTTTGATAAAGAAGAATTTTATTCAAATCATCTAGGGATGAAAAACTACGAAAGATATGTGCCAAACGGATGGAAGGTTTTTTCAGGATGTTTTGATCATTTGATCCCCAAAGAAGAACAATATTGGATTGAAAAGGGCGATGATATCAATTTAAGATAGTGAATGATATTGCACTATTATTTAATCGAAACGAAAGGTAGAGAAACGTCATGAAAGTTCATTTTAGATTCAATGGAGTAAATAAATGAAGACATATAGACTAAAAAAAGATACCGAGTGGGATATTGTGAGGTATAAAAAAGCTATTGAAAATCACAGAGAAATAGATGCTTTCTTAGGTATTGATCCCGAGTATAGAATTGGTCATCGAGATTCATATTATCAAGATATTACAGATACTCATATTTTGATAGAATATAGCCTTTATCCAATTTATGTAGAGTGAGATTTTGATATTCCAGATCGAACTTTTAATATTTTAAAGGAATTAGCTTCTAGTCAGTATATTATACATTTATATCAAGTTGTATCATTTATCAAAAAACAAGAGGATTTACTGGAAGAATATGATTCTTTACCTTTTATTATTGATGCGGAGGCCATAGTACCTATTGTTCTTGACAGTATTTATAATCTTCCTAATGAGAAAAAGGTGAATTATTACCGTAATATTTGTAATTTAATTGATTCTATGGAGCTTTTCAAAAACTGTGATAAAGAGAAAGTAGAATATATGGTTAAAGAGCAAAAGAAAGAGGAAAATAAGAATAGAAGAAAAATTAAATCAGTTGCAGAGGTATGGCCAATTGTACTAGACGTTACGAGTATCGATGCGATGGGTGTTTCAGATGATCATCTAGAGTTGTTGTTGATTGATGAAAACAAATGGATAGAGTCATTAGAAGAGGAGCATCTCTTGAAGCTTCAAGAAAAACTCAACAACTACATCTACTTCCTCGAAAGCAAGCAGTATGTAGAACGATACGGTGATAAGTTTGATAAAAAAGTCATCCATATCACATTCCAGTATTCCCCATCTGATAACGGATTGGCCTTTCTCGCAGTGGTTCAGAAAGTGTTACAACCAACAGATATGAGCTTGAAGGTGGAATTGCCGGAGTAATACCAACCCCTCGTTTAATCGAAACAGTTTGTGGAAAAACTAGAGAATTGATTAAAAACTTGAAATAAATAGGAGAATGTTAATCGAATGAAATACCTAAAGGCACTCAGCTTTCGAACTAAGGCGATTGTGAGTTTGATTTTACTAGCTCTCTTTGCCTACTCTGCTTATTCCTACATCTGGCCTAAATATGTTCAGTGGAAGGAAGATCATGAAGTACTGATTGTTAAAACAAAGGTGGAAAAAATCGAAACTTTTGGATCTCAGAATCGCTATGTTTATTATGAGACGAGTGGAGCTAATGGATCTTTTGTTTTATCCAATTATTATGTTGCAACTACAGATAAGTTTATTGGTAGCGGATCTAATCAACCGGTTGGATTATCATTTGATGTCTATGATCTTAATCATTTGAAGAATCCACCGAAAACGATTAACGTGGTCGAGCTTTTACAAACCTATGATCAGAGATACAAACTGGACTTTCAGGCAAGAGGAGGATATTCGGATAATGGTAGAGATTATATGGTTCTTTCTTTGGTAAATAAGGAGAACGATAAAGATAAAAAAGAAGTTGCTTTAGATTTAGAAAGTGAGAAGATCACACGGGCACTTCCTGAAGATAAGACAGAATATAAATGGCGCCCTTTTTCATTTTCTTATACCAATCTAGCTGATATAGCTAATGAGTACGGTTTTATAAGCTATTATGATTTATCTTACAGAAAGAATTTTAAAGTAAGAAAAGACGTTCAGCTAAATTTTATTAAAGAATATCCTGAATATTTTAAGAGGAATGGAGGATTAGCCTTTATTGTAGTTAGACAAGGAGACTACAATGATCCGGAAGCTATTTTCCAAGATATGCGCCATTGGTTTGCGCCAGTTGGCCAGGATAAATTAGATGTTATTGCAACCGATCCAAAGACAAATGAGCAAACTCCGATCAATACGTATCAAGAATACAAGGAGTGGTACGAAAAATATCGAGATCACTTATAGTTTTTAGAATTTTAACAGTTAGGACAAAACACATGCAATATTATTTTATCGGTGGCCTAGGTAGCAATCGCTACCATCTGGCTCCACTTATTGAAGAGCTAGGCTTTCCTGTGACCTTTCTAGATCCCTATAGGGAAATGATTCGGACAGAAAACGATCTTCGTGCTTGGTTTCAAGATCAGATCGGCCAAGCGAAAGAGATCGGTTTATTAGGGCATTCCTTGGGTGGAGATTTGGCTCGTTATCTGGCTAGTGAGTTTCCTCAGATCCAGGCTCTGATTCTCTTGGATGGTGGTTATCTGGATATGGAAAAGATCCTGCCTCTTGAAGAAGAACTAGAAGGAACGGCGTCTTTCATGAAGCAGCAAGTCTTTGCAACTTTAGAAGAAGCCGTGTTAGCAGAACTGAGTGATGAAGCAGATCCTACGCCTATAGCGCGAAAAGCGGTAGAGGTTAGCTATCGTTGGAATCCAGCGAGTGAACGATATGAATTAAATCTGGATCTCGAAAAGGTCATGGCTTTATTGCGTCTACGGCGTCAGATCAAGGCTTACCAGATTCCACTGGCAGACCTACCTGTCCTCTTTATCGGGCCACGATACCAAGAAGAGCCGGAATGGAGAAAAGAAGCTCTGAATCAACTAGATCCCCAGATCAAGCAAGTCTTGCTAGATGGTTTGGGGCACGAACTGTATACAGAGGCGCCAGAAATTGTAGCTAGAGAAGTCAACAATTGGCTCCAAAATGTTCATAAATAAAACCTGTTTCTCTTTTTGAAACGGGTTTTTGTCTTGTAATTTCCGAACGTTATTTCCTATAAAATCATTCCCATTGCATTAGGTCCGTATCTTTGGTATAATCTATCAAGGAAACGTCAAGAGACGTAGCGATGCGCTTGCGCATAGGTAGGTCAGTTTTTAGAAAAGAGATTTTTCAATCTATGTTAAATGAATTTCCTATTTTCGACTATGAAGATATTCAGTTGATTCCCAACAAATGTATCATCAATAGCCGCTCAGAAGCAGATACAACCGTTCAATTTGGAAACCATACCTTCAAGCTTCCAGTTGTTCCAGCCAATATGCAGACGATTTTGGATGAGAATGTAGCAGAGCAGTTGGCGCGTGGTGGATACTTCTACATCATGCACCGTTTTGATGAAGAGGGTCGGATTCCTTTTGTCAAACGCATGCATGATCAAGGTTTGATCGCTTCCATTTCGGTTGGTGTTAAGGAATACGAATACGACTTTGTGAGTCAATTAAAGGTAGATGCGCCTGAGTATATCACTATTGATATCGCACACGGTCATGCGGATAGTGTCATTCGGATGATTCAACACATCAAGAAAGAATTACCAGATACCTTTGTCATTGCCGGAAATGTTGGAACACCTGAAGCTGTTCGTGAATTGGAAAATGCGGGAGCTGATGCGACTAAGGTCGGAATCGGCCCTGGTAAGGTTTGTATCACCAAAGTGAAGACTGGATTTGGTACAGGTGGTTGGCAATTGGCTGCTCTTCGCTGGTGCTCAAAAGCAGCTCGTAAGCCAATCATTGCGGATGGTGGTATTCGGACCCATGGTGATATTGCCAAATCGATTCGTTTCGGGGCGTCTATGGTCATGATCGGTTCTCTCTTTGCAGGACATATTGAAAGTCCTGGTAAAACAGTAGAGATTGATGGAGAGTCTTTCAAAGAATACTATGGATCTGCTTCAGAGTACCAAAAAGGTGCATATAAGAACGTCGAAGGTAAGAAGATTTTATTGCCTGCCAAGGGTCATTTGCAAGATACCTTAACGGAAATGGAACAAGATTTGCAAAGTTCGATCTCGTATGCAGGAGGCCGGAAATTAGCAGATTTGAAACATGTTGACTATGTGATCGTTAAGAATTCTATCTGGAATGGCGATGCACACTAATTGAATTACTTATTTATTTCACGAATGGGCGTGATGTTTCTACAAGGTGCCGGAACACCTAACAATAAGTAAGTCGGGACTATTTCTCTTTCTAGAGAGATTTCAAGGCTTGCTTAGCAGGCCTTTTTGTGTTTTGTGAATGAAGTAGAGGATTTTTTAAAAAAGTAGGAGGAAGTATGAAATTACTTGAAGAGCGCATCTTAAAAGATGGCAATGTTTTAGGTGAGAATATCCTCAAGGTGGATTCCTTTTTGACCCACCAAGTGGATTTCAAATTGATGAAAGAAATTGGTCAGACCTTTGCGGACCGCTTTAAAGATGCTGGTGTGACGAAAGTCGTGACCATTGAAGCATCTGGGATTGCACCAGCCCTTTATGTGGCTGAAGCCTTGGATGTTCCCATGATCTTTGCTAAGAAGGCGAAAAACATCACGATGAATGAAGGCATCTTGACGGCTGAGGTTTATTCCTTTACCAAGCAAGTCACCAGCACCGTTTCGATTGCTGGTAAATTCTTGGATCCATCAGATAAGGTTTTGATCATTGACGATTTCCTCGCAAATGGCCAAGCAGCCAAAGGCTTGATTCAAATCATCGAACAAGCCGGGGCTCAAGTCGAAGCGATTGGAATTGTGATTGAAAAATCCTTCCAAGATGGACGGGGATTGTTAGAAGAGTTGGGATATCCAGTTGTATCCCTCGCACGTTTGGACCGTTTTGAAAATGGTCAGGTTGTATTTAAGGAGGCAGACATCTAATGCAAAAACAAGAAAGCCATTCACAGGCGGCCATTCTAGGCTTGCAACACCTTTTGGCCATGTATTCGGGATCTATTTTGGTGCCGATCATGATCGCAGGAGCTTTGGGCTATAACGCTCATCAACTAACCTATCTCATCTCTACAGATATCTTCATGTGTGGGGTCGCAACTTTCCTTCAAGTGCAGCTCAATAAATACTTTGGGATTGGCCTTCCGGTAGTCCTTGGGGTTGCCTTCCAGTCTGTAGCGCCTCTCAGCATGATCGGGGCTAGCCATGGTAGTGGTGCCATGTTTGGTGCCTTGATTGTCTCAGGGATTTATGTCATCCTTGTCTCAGGTTTCTTCTCTAAGATTGCCAATCTCTTCCCATCTATTGTAACGGGATCCGTTATTACAACCATTGGATTGACTTTGATTCCAGTAGCAATTGGAAATATGGGAAATAATGCGCCAAAACCAACCGTTCAAAGCTTGATCTTGGCTGTGGTGACCATTCTCATCATTTTAGTTGTTAATATCTATACGACTGGCTTTATTAAATCCATTTCAATTTTGATTGGTTTGATCGCAGGTACTGCCATTGCGGCTTCAATGGGCTTGGTGGATTTCACACCTGTATCGCAAGCACCAGTGGTTCACGTTCCAACGCCATTCTTCTTTGGAGCTCCTAAGTTTGAAATCACCTCCATCTTAATGATGTGTATCATCGCAACAGTTTCTATGGTGGAATCAACAGGTGTCTATCTCGCTCTTTCTGATATTACCAAAGATCCAATTAATAGCACGCGCCTTCGCAATGGGTACCGCGCTGAAGGGTTGGCTGTTCTCCTCGGTGGTATCTTCAACACCTTCCCTTACACTGGATTCTCACAAAACGTTGGCTTGGTGAAATTGTCTGGTATCAAGACTCGTCTTCCAATCTACTATGCGGCTGGTTTCCTTGTTCTTCTTGGTCTCCTTCCTAAGTTTGGTGCTTTGGCACAAATCATTCCAAGTCCAGTTCTTGGGGGAGCGATGCTAGTCATGTTTGGTTTTGTATCGATTCAAGGGATGCAGATCCTTGCGCGTGTTGATTTTGAACACAATGAGAACAATTTCTTGATCGCTGCTGTATCGATTGCTGCAGGGGTTGGTTTGAACAACAGCACTCTCTTCAACGGCCTTCCAACAGGATTCCAAATGTTCTTTGCGAACGGAATTGTCGTTGCCAGTGTCTTGGCGATCGTTCTCAATGCTATTTTAAACCGTAACAAACACTAATCTCACATGAACCGGAGGTCCTTGGATCTTCGGTTTTTTTGACTTTTAAAGAAACATATAGTAGAGTGGAAGAGGAGAAAATCTTATTTGATGAGAAGAGAGTTAGAATCATGTATGTAACCTATCACTTTAAAGAGCGCTTACGCTTGTTTTTGAGTCTATTTTTGCCGATTTTGATCTATCAATTGGCCAATTATTCGGCCAGCTTTGTCGATACAGCCATGACTGGTCAGTACCGGACCCTTGATTTGGCTGGTGTTTCTACAGCTACCAGTCTGTGGAATCCATTTTTTACTTTCCTGACAGGGATTGTCTCTGCGCTGACGCCGATTGTTGGGCATCATTTAGGCAAGGGAAATAAAGAACGGATTGCTGGTGATTTTTACCAATTCCTCTATATGTCATTTGGTATGGCCATTCTCTTAATAGGCTTTGTTTGGGGGATTGCACCCATGATTCTCAAGCAGATCGGCTTAGAAAATGTTGTTGCTCAAATGGCCATTCGCTACTTATATTTCCTTTCTCTAGGAATCTTACCCTTGTTGCTCTTTAGTATCGTGCGGACCTTCCTTGATACGTTGGGAATGACGCGACTATCGATGTACTTGATGCTCTTGCTCTTGCCTTTGAATGCTTGTTTTAACTATATCTTGATCTATGGGGTATTTGGTTTTCCTGAGATGGGAGGAGCGGGAGCAGGTCTTGGAACCTCTCTGGCCTACTGGGTCTTGCTGGCTATTGCAGTTTTGATCTTGTGCAAGCACCCTAAGGTAGCATCTTTCCAATTGTGGAAGCCACAACCTTATGATTTTAAAGGGATGAAAGAAATATTGCGCCTTGGGCTTCCAATCGGTGGAATTGTTTTTGCAGAAGTCATCATCTTCTCGCTGGTTGGTTTGTTAATGGCAAAATTCCCATCACTTACCATTGCGAGTCACCAATCGGCCATGAATTTTTCTACCCTGATGTATGCTTTCCCGGTTAGTATCTCCAGTACCATGGCGATTATCGTATCTTATGAACTGGGAGCAGGAAGACCAGAAGTGGTCAAACAATATTGCCGTTTGGGCCGGCTGACAGCCTTTGGCTTTGCCATTATCACCCTGGTCTTTCTCTATACATTCCGCTTCCAACTAGCAGGGCTATATGGCAAGGATCCAGTCTTTATCCAACAAACAGCTATTTTCATGACCTATAGTCTCTTTTTCCAAGTAGCCGATACCTTCGCAGCACCCCTACAAGGGATTTTGCGGGGCTATAAGGATACAACGGTTCCGTTCTTATTAGGTGTCTTTAGTTATTGGTGTATCTCTATCCCACTAGGGATTTTCCTTGATCATGTGATCAACCTTGGTCCATATGCTTATTGGATCGGCCTTATTTCTAGCCTTGTCGTGAGTGGAATTTGTTACCAACTTCGGCTCTGGCAGATCGAAAAAAAACAAACAAACTAAAATGAAGTCTGGGAAACCAGGCTTTTTACGTACCGTGAATATTATAAATTTTCTGAAAGTTCTTGACAATTGATGTCAAAGTGGTAAGATTAGGAGGTAGAAATGAAGAACTAGAAGGAGAACAAGATGAGAAGTGATATGATCAAAATGGGGATCGACCGAGCACCAGCGCGTGGTCTCCTCTATGCGACAGGGCAAGTAAAATCAGCAAAGGATATGCAAAAGCCCTTTATTGCCATTTGTAACTCCTATATTGATATCGTTCCAGGCCATGTTCACCTGCGTGAATTAGCAGATGTTGCCAAGGAAGCTATTCGCGAGGCTGGTGGGATTCCTTTTGAATTTAATACCATCGGTGTGGATGATGGGATTGCTATGGGCCATATCGGGATGCGTTATAGTTTGCCATCTCGCGAGTTGATCGCAGATGCTGCTGAAACGGTCATCAATGCCCACTGGTTTGATGGTGTTTTCTATATTCCCAACTGTGATAAGATTACACCAGGTATGATTTTGGCAGCCATGCGGACCAATGTGCCTGCCGTATTTTGTTCTGGTGGACCCATGAAGGGTGGCGTTGACATGACAGGGCATCAGGCGACGCTCTCAAGTTTGTTTGAAGCTGTCGGTACTTATCAAGCTGGTGATATGAGCATGGATGAACTGGATTTCTTGGAAAAAAATGCCTGTCCAACCTGTGGCTCTTGCTCTGGTATGTTTACTGCCAATTCCATGAACTGTTTGATGGAAGTATTAGGCCTTGCTCTTCCTGGAAATGGTACCATCCTAGCTGTTTCAGATGAAAGGCGGGAATTGGTTCGCCAAGCGGCCAAACAATTGGTAGAGAATATTAAAAAGGATATCCGTCCACGGGATATTGTGACCAAAGAAGCTATCGATGATGCCTTTGCGCTTGATATGGCCATGGGTGGTTCTACCAATACTGTGCTTCATACACTCGCTATTGCGCGTGAAGCAGGGATTGACTATGATCTCAAAGATATCAACGAGATTGCCAAGAAGACACCTTATCTCTCTAAAATTGCACCTTCAAGTGTTTACACTATGCATGATGTACATGAAGCTGGTGGGGTACCAGCCATTATCAATCAGTTGATCAAAAAAGGTGCCATTAAGGGTGATCGTATCACAGTTACTGGTAAAACCTTGAAAGAAAATGTAGCTGGTGCTGAAATCAAAAATGAAGAAATTATCCATCCAATCGAGCATCCGATTTCACCTGTAGGTGGTTTGTCAATCCTTTACGGAAATATCGCTCAGGATGGGGCTGTTATCAAGGTCGGTGGGGTAGATCCATCTGTGACCACTTTCCGTGGAAAGGCCATCTGCTGTGATTCACAAGATCAAGCCCTTGAGTTGATTGACAATGGAACTGTCAAGAAGGGCCATGTCGTTGTCATTCGTTACGAGGGTCCTCAAGGTGGACCTGGTATGCCAGAGATGCTAGCGCCAACCTCTAAGATTGTCGGACGCGGTCTTGGTAAGGATGTGGCACTGATTACGGATGGTCGTTTCTCAGGAGCTACTCGTGGGATTGCGATTGGTCACGTTTCTCCAGAAGCAGCAGAAGGTGGGAATATCGCCTTAATTGAAGATGGGGACGAAATCGTGATCGATCTTCCAAATCGTACCATTGATTTGCTTGTTGATGATGCAACCCTTGCAGAACGTCGCAAATATTTGAAACCTTTCAAATCAAAAATCTCTAGCGGTTGGTTGCGTCGCTATACAGCCTTTGCCAAATCAGCCAATGTCGGTGGAACCTTGATGAGTGACGAAGAATTCGAAGAACGGAAAGCAGAACGTCAAGCCCAAGAAAAATAAGAAAAAACCTTTCCTGCTATGTGATATCACAAGCGAGAAAGGTTTTTTTAGTGGAAATATTATCTGGTGCGCATTTCACCTTGAGGGAAGTAGGTTCCTTCAGGCATATCGTTAATGATGACGTGAACAGCTGACTGAGGAGCACCAGTATTGCGGACAACAGCTTCGGTTACTTCCTTGGCCAAGGCTTTCTTTTGTTCCAAGGTGCGTCCTTCAAATAGGTCAATTCGTACAAATGGCATATGGCCACCTCCTAAATTTTTTATAGGACTATTTTATCACATTTTGGGATACAAAGCTTAGCAAAATTATGGTAAAATGATAATGAAACACATTTTAGAGAGAACAAAAGGAAAATGGCACAATTATATTATAAATATGGGACCATGAACTCGGGGAAAACCATTGAGATCTTGAAGGTGGCCCATAATTATGAAGAGCAAGGCAAGAGCGTCGTCATCATGACCTCGGCAATCGATACACGAGATGGAGTAGGAGTAGTTTCTAGTCGGATCGGTATGAAACGGGAAGCCGTTGCAATTGAAGACGATACTGATATCTTTGGCTTTATTAAAAGCCAAGCAATCAAACCTTACTGTGTGTTAATCGATGAAGCTCAGTTTTTGAAACGCCACCATGTCTATGACTTGGCAAGAGTCGTGGATGAACTGGATGTGCCGGTCATGGCTTTTGGCCTCAAAAATGATTTCCGAAATGAACTCTTTGAAGGTTCCAAACATCTCCTCTTGTTAGCCGACAAGATCGAGGAGATCAAAACCATCTGCCAATACTGTTCCCGCAAGGCAACCATGGTCTTGCGTACCCAAGCGGGTAAACCTGTCTATGATGGAGAGCAGATCCAGATCGGCGGACACGAGACCTATATCTCCGTTTGCCGCAAACATTATTTTAATCCAGACATACCAACTGAAAGCGTATAGAACGTTTTAGAGAGGATAATAATGTCTATTTATTTAAAAGATATTACAATAGAGAATTATTTTGACGTTTTAAATCTAGAAGTTCATCCAAATCAAAGGAATTTTATTGCATCCAATTCCATTAGCTTAGCTGAAGCCTATGTATATGATAAAAATGGTGATTTTATAGCTCCCTTAGCAGTTTATGATAAGGAAGTATTAGTTGGTTTTGTTATGATTGCCTATGACCGGAAAATTGGGATCAGCAAGGGAAATTACTTGTTATTTCGTTTTATGATCGATAAACGATTTCAAGGTTTAGGCTATTTTAAACCGACTATGGATGCAGTCATTGACTTTGTTCGAACAGAGCCAGCTGGAAAAGCAACAAGTCTTTGGTTATCTTATGAACCGGAAAATAATCAAGCGAGATCTTGCTATCTCCAGTATGGATTTAAAGAAACTGGCGAAGTCATAGAAAACGAGATTGTAGCAATCTATGATCTAACAACCAAGAATTAAGGAGCAAACATGAATATCTATGATCAACTACAAGCTGTAGAAGACCGATACGAAGAGTTAGGAGAATTACTGAGTGACCCAGATGTGGTCTCTGATACCAAACGCTTTATGGAGCTTTCAAAAGAAGAGGCTTCCACCCGTGACACGGTGACAGCTTACCGTGAGTACAAGCAAGTCCTTCAAAACATTGTTGACGCTGAAGAAATGATTAAGGAAGCAGGCGGAGACGCTGATTTGGAAGAAATGGCCAAGCAAGAGCTAAAAGATGCTAAGGCTGAAAAAGAAGAGTACGAAGAAAAATTGAAGATCTTACTTCTTCCAAAAGATCCAAACGATGACAAGAACATTATCTTGGAAATCCGTGGAGCAGCTGGAGGGGACGAAGCCCAATTGTTTGCTGGTGACCTCTTACAAATGTACCAAAAATACGCGGAAAGCCAAGGTTGGCGCTTTGAAGTTATGGAAGCTTCCTACAATGGCGTTGGTGGGATCAAAGAAGTCGTAGCCATGGTTTCTGGTCAATCGGTTTATTCAAAACTCAAGTATGAATCTGGTGCCCACCGGGTGCAACGGGTTCCTGTGACAGAAAGCCAAGGTCGTGTCCATACCTCGACTGCCACAGTTCTGGTCATGCCAGAAATCGAAGAAGTCGAGTATGACATTGATCCAAAAGACCTTCGGATTGATATCTACCACGCATCTGGTGCGGGTGGACAGAACGTCAATAAGGTCGCAACAGCCGTTCGTATCGTCCACTTGCCAACCAATATCAAGGTCGAGATGCAGGAAGAACGGACGCAACAAAAGAACCGCGAAAAAGCCATGAAGATCATCCGTGCGCGTGTGGCTGACCACTTTGCTCAGATTGCCCAAGACGAGCAAGACGCTGAGCGGAAGTCTACTATCGGGACTGGTGACCGTTCAGAGCGGATCCGGACTTACAACTTCCCTCAAAACCGTGTGACCGATCACCGGATTGGCTTGACCCTTCAAAAACTGGATACCATCTTATCTGGTAAATTAGATGAAGTGGTCGATGCTTTGGTCTTGTATGATCAAACACAAAAACTAGAAGAGTTGAACAAATAATGTTGTTGGGACCATTATTAGCCCAGTATGAAGAAGAATTAATAGCCGTTGGAGAGGAAGCAGAAAGCCTCTCCTTCGCGTATCGAGCTTTAAAAAACTGGACTTTTACAGACTTTGTCCTTGCCTTGCAAAAAGAAGTGGAAGTAGAGGATCAGGCCTTGCTTGAATCCATCTTTGAGCAGTTGAAATATCACGTCCCAGCCCAGTATATTATTGGTAGTGCAGAATTCTGTGGCCATATTTTTACAGTGGATGAGCGCGTGCTGATTCCACGCCCAGAAACAGAGGAGTTGGTGGCTCTAATTCTCGAAGAAAACGATGAGAAAGCCTTACGAGTTCTGGATATTGGTACAGGAAGTGGTGCTATCGCTATTAGCTTAGCCCTTGCTAGACCTGCCTGGCGGGTTCAAGCTAGCGATGTATCAGAAGAGGCTTTAGCCCTGGCTCAAAAAAATGCCAAGCAATTAGAAGCTGCCCTTGAATTCAAGTCGTCAGATGTACTGGATGAACTAGAAGGTCCTTATGACCTGATTGTATCCAACCCTCCCTATATCTCTCGGGATGATGTAGAAGAGGTTGGAGCCAATGTTTTAGCCTCTGAACCCCACTTAGCTCTTTTTGCGGATCGTGATGGATATGCCATCTACGAAAAGATTGCCCAGCAAGCACCAAGTGTTTTAACACCAGATGGAAAGATTTACCTAGAAATTGGCTATAAGCAAGGAGCCAAAGTAAAAGAGCTCTTTCAAGAAGCGTTTCCTGACAAACGCGTTCGAGTTCTGAAAGACCAATTTGGACAAGATAGAATGGTAGTAGTAGACAATGGATCACATTGAGAAAGAATTAGAAGCAGGCCGTGCGGTTATTCTGCCAACTGAAACAGTCTATGGTATTTTCGCTAAAGCTTTGGACCAAGAGGCAGTTGATTATATTTACGAATTAAAACGTAGGCCTAGAGAAAAGGCTCTGAATTTAAATGTAGCCGATGAACATACAATTCGAATTTATTCGAAAGATCAACCTAGCTATTTAACAAAACTGATTGATTCATTTTTACCAGGGCCTCTCACTATTATTCTTCAGGCAAATGAAAATGTACCTGGCTGGATTCATTCAGGCTTGGATACGGTTGGCTTCCGTATTCCGGCTCACCCAAAAACATTGGAATTAATTCGTAAATACGGTCCTTTGGTTGGTCCCTCAGCCAATCTTTCAGGTCATGCAAGTGGAACAAAGTATCAGGCTATTGTAAGCGAGTTTGATCAAGTGGTTCCTGGTATAGAAGATGATGACTTCTTGACTGGACAAGATTCAACTATTTTGGATATCTCTGGTTCCAAGGCCAGGATTTTGCGGCAAGGTTCTATAACGAAAGCTGACTTGCTTGCACAAGTGCCAGAGCTTTCTTTTGAGGAAGATGAACTTCCTCAGTGATAATGTACATAAATAATTTTTTATAAAGGAGTAGACCGATGATTTTTGATAAAGAAGATTACAAAGCTTATGATGCAGACCTATGGAATGCGATCGCTAAAGAGGAAGAGCGTCAACAAAACAATATTGAGTTGATTGCTTCTGAAAATGTTGTCTCTAAGGCAGTGATGGCTGCTCAAGGGTCTATTCTGACAAATAAGTATGCCGAAGGCTATCCTGGCCGTCGTTACTATGGCGGGACAGATGTGGTCGATGTGGTCGAAAGTCTCGCGATTGAACGGGCCAAAGAAATCTTTGGTGCTAAATTTGCCAACGTTCAACCACATTCAGGAAGTCAGGCAAACTGTGCTGCCTATATGGCCTTGATTGAGCCTGGTGATACTGTCATGGGGATGGATTTAGCTGCCGGTGGGCATTTGACGCACGGAGCTTCTGTGAGCTTCTCTGGTCAAACCTATAACTTTGTGTCCTATAGTGTAGATCCTGAAACAGAGCTCTTGGATTTTGATGCCATCCTAAAACAAGCCCAAGAAGTGAAGCCAAAACTCATCGTCGCTGGTGCCTCAGCCTACTCTCATATCATTGATTTCTCTAAATTCCGTGAGATTGCGGATGCAGTAGGAGCAAAGCTCATGGTTGACATGGCCCATATTGCTGGTCTCGTGGCAGCGGGTCTCCATCCAAGTCCAGTTCCTTATGCCCATATCACGACTACGACTACTCACAAGACCCTTCGTGGCCCTCGTGGAGGCCTGATCTTGACTAATGATGAGGAGTTAGCTAAGAAAATTAACTCTGCTATTTTCCCTGGTATTCAAGGAGGACCGTTGGAGCATGTCGTTGCAGCCAAAGCTGTCGCTTTCAAAGAAGCGTTGGATCCTGCCTTTAAAGAGTATGCAGCTAACGTGATTAAGAACAGTCAGGCCATGGCTGATGTCTTCTTGCAAGATCCTGATTTCCGCGTCATCTCAGGCGGAACAGAGAACCACCTTTTCCTTGTCGACGTCACTAAAGTCGTTGAAAATGGGAAAGTGGCGCAAAACTTGTTGGATGAAGTCAATATCACCCTCAACAAGAACTCTATTCCTTATGAAACCCTGTCTCCATTTAAGACCAGTGGGATTCGGATTGGTGCAGCTGCCATCACTGCCCGTGGTTTTGGTGAAAAAGAAAGTCGCACCGTTGCTGAACTCATGATCAAAGCGCTGAAGAATGCGGACAAGCAAGAAGTATTAGACGAAGTACGTAGCCAAGTCAAAGCCTTGACAGACGCCTTTCCACTTTACGAGGACTAAACCATCTTATGGATATTTACGTAAAAAAAGCCATCATTCATCAATTTAGCCCAGACGATACCGATCTCTATCTGGCAGATAAATTTCTCAATATCACGCCTAAAATCGAGGAATACTTGCGTAAGAAGATTGAACGGGTCTATTCCGATGAAGCCAGGACCGGTATTTTCGAAGAGGACAATCCTTTTCTTGAGATGATCTCAGATGACCTATTAGAAACTTCGGTTGCAGTAGCGAATCGATGGAAGGAAGAATTTGTCGTCTCTGAGAATCAAAAGACTAACGATTTGGTGTTTATCCAATTCTCAAAAGAAGGGGTGGACCATTTTGCCTTTCTTCGGATTGCCTTACGGGAAACCCTGACGCATCTTGGTGGTGAAGTGGATAATCCGATTAAGCTGACGCAAAATAATCTACCTGGTTTTGGCACTGGTGCTGATGAGGCCTTGGTCATCAATCTTCAAAGTCGCAAATACCACTTGATTGAAAAACGGATCAAGTACAACGGGACGTTCTTGAACTATTTTTCTGAGAATCTGTTGCAGGCGCAACCCAAGATCTCCCCTAAAAAATCGATCAAAGCACTAGAAAAAACAGCCCAGAAGATTGCGGAAAGCTTTAACTCAGATGATTTTCAATTTCAATCAAAGGTTAAATCTGCTATTTTTAACCATATTGAGGAAGAAAATAAACTCTCTCCTGAGAAATTAGCAGATGATCTCTTCGACGACAATTTGACAGCTCGCCTCAGTTTTATTGACCAAGTTAAAGAAGCTGTGCCTGAGCCTGTCACTTTTGAAGAGATTGATGCCAGTCGCCAGTTGAAGAAGTTCGAAAATCAGAAATTGTCATTGTCAAATGGAATTGAACTGATCGTTCCGAATAATGTCTATGAAGATGCAGAATCTGTTGAATTTATTCTAAACGAGAATGGGACTTATTCTATTTTGATCAAAAATATTGAGGATATACAGAGTAAATAATGATTAAACGTATAGTGAAGATCTTCTTATTCATCTTACTAATATTTGGAATCTACAAGGGAATTCAGATCCACCATGATGTCAAACAAGTCATGCAGTACCGCTCCCTGGTTAGAGAAGTCCTTGCTGAAGAGGACACCACGGCCAATGAAAACCTCATTCTTGCTATGATCTATACTGAGACCAAAGGTCGAGAGGACGATGTCATGCAGGCAAGTGAGAGTGCAAGTGGTGAAACCAATACCATTAGTGATAATAAGGCCAGTATTCGCCAAGGTATTCAGACTCTTTCAGATGAGTTAAAAGAAGCCAAGAAAAAAGGCGTTGATAGCTGGACAGCCGTTCAAGCCTATAATTTCGGGAAAGACTACATTGATTATGTGGCTAAACACGGTGGGACAAATTCCCTAGAGTTGGCCCGAGCTTATTCACGGGATGTAGTAGCGCCAAGTCTTGGCAATGTAACCGGTGAAACTTATCTTTACCTCCACCCTATCTCTCTTTTAAACGGGATGGAACTCTACATTAATGGGGGGAACATTTATTATTCTCGTTTAGTAGAAACCAATATGACGATTATGAAGTTATTTTCATGGTTTTAATCATTTTCCAGAGAGCCAATTGGCTCTTTTTTAAGCTGATCAGTTCTGCCTCCGGTTTTTAGGGAAAATAAAAATGTCATGCATTCTTAAAAAAACTGTAAGCTAGTTTTAAGAAATCAACTGTATAATGAAAATCGAAGTGGGTAAACTCTTTATTTACTTCTTTTTTCATCTCTAGTGAGGTAAGAAAGGTAATATGAGATACCCAGAGGTAATTTGAATTAGAAAGAAGAAAAAGATGAAATTAAAGAAGATTGCATTGTTTGTAACGACGACTTTGGCTTTGTTTACAGCTGTCCCACGTGTTTCTGCAGATAGCAATCTGCAGAAAGTCATCGATGAAACCTATGTCAAACCAGACTATGTTTTGGGCTATTCGCTGGACCAAAGTCAAATTGAACAAACCTTGAATCTCTTGAACTACGATAGTTCAAAAGATAAAGAAGAGTGGAAGACCATGACACCAGAGGTTTATTCTTCGATTATGAACGTTGCCAACGATGATAGTTTGGAACTTTATTCCTCTGTTAAAATTCAAAAATTAGGCAAAAAAAAGCCACTAGAAGTGAATATCGTGACACCTCAAAATATCACCAAGGTCACTGCAGATATGTATCGTAATGCAGCCGTTACACTTGGATTGGAGCATGCTCAAATTACAGTAGCTTCCCCTATCCAAGTGACCGGAGAAAGTGCCTTAGCTGGGATCTATTACTCGCTTGAGAAAAATGGTGCCAAAGTTTCTCAAGAAAGCAAAGATCTGGCCCAAGAAGAGTTAAAGACTTTATCCGGGATCAATGAAGAAAACGCTGGTAAGAAAAACTTCGATGCGGATAAGTTAAACGTAGCATTGACCGACATTAAAACAGCAGTAGCCAATGCCAAACAGAACAATCAGGATTTAAGCAAGGATGATATTCGAAAGATTGTCGAAGAAACCCTGAAAAATTATAAGCTGGATACAACTGTAACAGGTGATCAGATTAATTTGATCGTGAATTTCGCAGTCAACCTCTCAAAGAGTAGTGTCATCAGTAGCAAAAGCTTTACGAAGACCTTGTCGGATCTGAAAGATAGTATCGTAGACAAGGCAGGCGATACCTTTAATAATATCAATCTCAATTTTGATACAAATGCTATTCTAAAAGACAGTGGAAACTTCTTCACAAATGCGTGGAATGCCATTGCTGGCTTCTTCGGAGCCATCTGGAATGCCATCGTTAAATTCTTTAGTGGGTTAGTTGGCTAAAAATAGCAGGAAAGCACTCCTGACAAGAAGTCAGAGTGCTTTTTGTGTGTGATTTCCTATTTTTATACTTAATAAAAAATTTTATGTTAAGCTCATAAAAAAAGGTCCAATGGACCTTTAACTCGCTTTTCTATTTCTTAGCTCATGAAAAAAAGGTCCCCCGGACCTTTTTTTACTCCCACTCTACAGTTGCAGGTGGTTTGCTTGTGATATCATAGACGATGCGGTTGACGTGGTCAACTTCGTTTACGATACGGACTGAGATTTTTTGGAGGATTTCCCATGGAATCTTCGCAAAGTCAGCTGTCATTCCATCGATAGAAGTGATAGCACGAATGGCGATAGTGTAGTCGTAGGTACGGCCGTCACCCATAACACCTACTGAACGAACGCCTGTGTTAACCGTGAAGTATTGCCAAATATCGCGGTCAAGACCTGCTTTAGCGATTTCTTCACGGAGGATAGCGTCAGATTCACGGACTGTTTCAAGTTTTTCTTCAGTGATTTCACCCATGACACGGATAGCAAGACCTGGTCCTGGGAATGGTTGGCGCCAAACGATGTGGTCGGGCATACCAAGTTCAGTACCAAGCGCACGAACTTCATCTTTATAAAGAGTATTCAGTGGTTCGATCAGTTCGAACTGCATATCCTCTGGAAGTCCACCAACGTTGTGGTGAGACTTGATGGTTTGAGCAGTATCCGTACCTGACTCGATTACGTCTGTATAGAGAGTTCCTTGTGCTAGGAATTTCACATCTTTGAGTTTACTTGCTTCGTCATCAAAGACATATACAAACTCATTACCAATGATCTTCCGTTTTTTCTCAGGATCAGACACACCAGCTAACTTATCAAGGAAACGTTTTGCAGCGTCTGCTTTGACGATGTTCAAACCAAACTTACCACCAAGCATATCCATCACTTGGTCAGCTTCTCCTTTACGAAGAAGACCGTGGTCTACAAAGATACAGATCAATTGATCGCCGATAGCTTTTTGAAGGAGAACCCCAACAACAGAAGAGTCAACACCACCTGAAAGACCAAGAAGGACACGTTTGTCTCCGACGGTTTCACGGATTTTTTTGATCTGCATATCAATGAAGTTGTCCATGGTCCAGTCACCTTTAGCCCCACAGATGTTCAAGGCAAAGTTACGCAAGATATCATAACCGTGAACAGAGTGACGAACCTCAGGGTGGAATTGGATTCCGTAAATTTTCTTGTCTGGATTTTCAATGGATGCAAATGGACAGTCAGCAGAAGTACCAGTGCGGATAAAGTCAGCCGGAATTTCTGTAACAGCATCCCCGTGGCTCATCAAGACCAATTGTTTGTCTGGTGTGCCGGCAAAAAGAGCAGAAGATTCTGTCAAAGTCAGTTCGGATTGACCATATTCGCGGTTACCAGCATCACCTGCAGGAACGACCTTCCCACCCAATTTATGGGTCAACAATTGCATCCCGTAACAGATTCCAAGGATTGGAATACCGAGTTCAAAAATCTCAGGATCGATATCAAAAGAACCTTCCTCGTATACAGAGTTTGGTCCGCCTGAAAGAACGATCCCAACTGGATTGATTGCACGAACTTCATCAGCAGAAATCTTATGGCTCTTCAACTCTGAGAAGACTCCAATTTCACGAATCCGACGTGAAATAAGCTGATTGTATTGGCTACCGTAGTCAAGCACGATGATTTTTTCAACATCATGCAAATCAGTTGATAGGTTTGTCATCTTATCCCCTTCTTAAAGAAATTTACTTTCCTCTATTCTAACACAAAAGCCATGTCTTTACCAATCTCTGATTGAAGAATTAGGAATTTTACGCTACAATAGAGATAACACAGAGAAAGAGCAAGGTTATGATTCCAGCTTACATCCAAATCCATGATCAGATTAAGTCTGAGATTGATCAAAAAATATGGAAAATCGGGGAGCGCCTTCCCAGCGAACGCGATCTAGCTGAGAAATTTCAAGTGAGTCGGATGACGCTTCGTCAGGCCATTACCCTTCTGGTTGAAGAAGGAGTGCTTGAAAGACGAGTAGGAAGTGGCACATTTATCACTAGCACGCGCGTCCAAGAAAAAATGCGAGGCACAACCAGTTTTACAGAAATTATGAAATCGCAAGGCAAGGAACCTTCTAGCCAAGTGATTTCTTACCGTAAAACCATTCCTAGCCTCCAAGAAGTGGACAAATTGGGCATTGATAAGACAGAAACCATCATTCGGATGGAGCGGGTCCGGTATGCCGATGGGATCCCTGTTGTTTATGAAGTGGCCTCTATTCCAGAGAAATTTATTAAGAATTTCAATCGTGAAGAGGTTACCAGCCATTTCTTCCAAACCTTGGAGCGTCATGGCTATAAGATTGGAAAGTCGCACCAGACCATCTATGCGCGATTGGCCAAGGATAAGATTGCGGAGTACTTACAGATTTCAAAAGGGCAGGCTATTTTAGGTCTGACACAGGTTTCCTATTTTGAAGATGGGACGGCTTTTGAGTATGTAAAAAGTCAGTATGTCGGCGAGCGGTTCGAATTTTATTTAGAAAATAACTAAGCTCGCAAATCGTAAAAATAGAAAACTCTTCAAATGTGTGAGAGGCTCACTCTCTTTGGCATTTGGGAGCTTTTTTAGGTTGAAATCATTCTTTCTAAATAGTGATAGTAAAGGCAACATTGAAAATTTTTAAAAATTTTTAAAAAAAATTTTATTTTTTCTTCAATTTTTGTTTTTTTTTACGAATTAATAGATAGAAGCTAGTTTTAGATCTAAAAAAGATATAAGGCAGGAAAAAATGAAAAAAATTAAAATCGATGTGGTAGCTGTTCCCTTGAGTGGGCATCTGTACCCAACTTTAAATCTCGTTAAACCCTTATTAGATGATCCAACTATGGAAATCCGAGTTTTCACGGGTCCTCAGAAAAAAGCCGTCGCAGAAAGTCTCGGCTTCACGGTCGTTCCGATTCTAGAGGACAAAGTAGAAGAATTTGAACGTGTGGCTAATAACGATAAAAAACACAATCTCTTTTCAGCTTATCGGCAATTGTCTAGGAGTCTTGATTTGATTAATCATGTATCGGATCAATTGCTAGAGGAGTGGCGTGTCAACCGTCCAGATATTGTCATTGCTGACTTTATCACTCTATCAGCAGGCTTTGTGGCAGAAGAGTTAGAAATTCCTTGGATTACCACCATGGCAACACAATTTGCAATCGAAACTCCTTATGGTCCTCCTTGCTTCTTCGGAGGGATGGGAGTCGCGCGTACGAAGAAGGAAGAGAAGATCCAAGCACTATGCCGTAAACTCACGCGCATTGGAAAATACTGTGGGGCTTTCCTCTTACGCAAACGCTTAAAACGATACAATTTCAAGTTGTACAATCAAAATGGAGTGGAGACCATCTACTCTCCTTATGCCATCTTTGGAATTGGGATGATGGAGCTAGAGTTGAAGACACACTTCCCTCATCAATATGCGTGGCTTGGCCCTTTGGGAACTTCTCTTGAAAAAGCTGAAGATTATCCTTTAGATCTCAGTCCTTACGAGGACAAGACGAAGGTCCTCGTGACATGTGGAACCCAGTTGCCTTGGGCGAAGGAGAATTTGCTAGAACAAACCAAGCAGTTGGCCAAAGAGCATCCAGAATGTCACTTTTTTGTCACTCTTGGAGATGGGGCAAAGGAATTCTCTGAAGAAGAAGTAGCGCCAAATGTGACGGTTGTCTCTTATCTACCCTACAAAGAATATATTCCGCAGATGGACTATGTCATTCACCATGGAGGAGCTGGAATCTTTTATCAGTGTATCGAATTTAAAAAACCAGCCTTGATCTTGCCACATGATTATGACCAATTTGACTATGCGATTCGAGGAGTAGAAGCAGGAATTGCTTTTCAAGCACATCGCAATCGCACCGAAGAGATTCAAGCAGGTTTTAAGGCCCTATTAGAAAAAGAATCTTGGGAAAAGTTAGAAAGACTAAACAAACTTTCAAAAACCTACAAGCCGTTGGATACCTTGGAGTTTGAAATTCAACGATTATTAAGACGTGGAACGGATGGGAAACTATGAAAATACTTGTAACAGGTGCGACTGGCTTCCTTGGAAAATATGTGATCGATGAGTTGTTGGCTCACGATTATTCCATTGTAGCCTTTGGCCGAAATGAAAAAATTGGGAAGGCCCTGGAAAATGAGCGCGTCCAATTTGTGAAAGGGGATTTGAGCTCTATTGAGGAATTAAAACAAGCCTTTCAGTCTGTTGATGCTGTGGTTCACGCTGGAGCTTTATCCACTGCCTGGGGGCCTTGGAAAGCTTTCTATCAGGCGAATGTAGTTGGTACTCAAAATGTCCTTGACTTGTGCCGTGAATATGCGGTAAAACGTTTGGTTTACGTTTCTTCTCCTAGTATTTACGCAGCTGGCAAAGACCAACTAAACATCAAGGAAAGTGATGCTCCCAAAGAAAATCACCTCAACAATTACATCCGAAGTAAATTGGCGTCTGAAATACTTTTTTCTGACTATCCGGATGTGCCAAGTATCATCTTGCGTCCTAGAGGATTATTTGGTGTGGGGGATACCAGCATTTTGCCTCGTGTCTTACGCCTCAGTCGAAAAATTGGAATTCCTTTGATTCGAGGGGGAGAGCAGCTCATGGATATGACCTGTGTGGAAAATGTCGCCCTAGCTATTCGCTTGGCTCTGGAAGCAAAAGAAGCTCACGGACAAGTATATAATATTACAAATGGGGAACCAAAGACCTTTAAGTATTTGATCGAAACCACACTAAAGGGATTGGGAGAGCCGATTCGCTATCGGAAAATTCCAGCAGGTCTAGTAGCAGGTGTGGCTTATAGCCTTGAAGGGGTGTATCGATTCTTTCATCTGAAAGCTGAACCCCCCTTGACTCGCTACACTTATTATCTCCTTCGATATAGCCAAACTCTCGATATTCAAAAGGCCCAAACAGAACTTGGCTACTATCCAAAAATGACCATTGAAGAAGGGATTGACAAGTATGTCCAACATGATCAAGCGCATTGATTATTTTCCAGCAGGCTATTGTAGCAGTCATTCTGGTCTCTTATTTAAAGGGATTCCGAATGAAAAAATGCAATTTCCAGCAGGTGTCTTTTTGATTCATCATCGTGAAAAAGGCTATATTTTGTACGATACCGGCTATCACTACGAGATTAAGAAAAAAGCACGGTATTTCTGGTACCGTCTAGCCACCCCAATGCAGATGAAAAAAGAAGACCAGATCGATTATTTATTGCGAGAGCGTGGAATTGATCCAGCAGCCATTTCCTATGTGATTCTTTCGCATTTGCACCCTGATCATCTCGGTGGAGCAGCACTTTTTCCAAATGCTCATTTCGTTGTTACCCAGGAAGTCTATGAGGTGTACCAAAAACCGAAATTTAAAGATCTGATTTTTAAAGAGTTTCTTCCAGCTGATTTCAAAGATCGGGTGACTTGTCTCAAAGCAGATCAAAGGCATCCTGCTTTCCCCTATCGCCCGACTGCGGATCTTTTTGGAGATGGGAGCATTCTTGTATCGTCTATCGATGGACATGCGAGAGGACAAGGCTGTCTTTATCTGGATGAGCTCAAACTCTTCATCGGAGCAGATCTTTCTTGGGGAGTAGACCTCTTGCCTTACACAGGGCAAATGCGACTGATTCCTTCCTTGGTTCAGGATGATAAGAAGGCTTATTTAAAAGGAACTGAGTTGCTGGAAACACTCTTGCAAGATGGTATTCAAGTTGTGGTCAGCCACGACCCGCAAAAACGGATTGAAAGGATTTTAAATGAAAAAAACAGTCTTTCTGAAAACCTTTATTGAAACCAGATGGTGCCACCGATTCCGTTCAAAAGAGGCCTTGAAGCGATACCAAGATAAGCAATTGGCACGCTACCATGCTTTTATCACCTCTCAATCTCCCTATTTCCAGACTCATTCTCCCGAATCCTTTGGAACGATGGATAAAACCTTCATGATGACACATTTCAATGAGCTCAATACCCTAGGGGTGGATCGAGATCAGGCTTTAGAGATGGCGATTCGCGGAGAACAGACGCGAGATTTTACCGAGATGAATGGAGAAGTAGCAGTAGGCTTGTCTTCTGGAACTTCCGGCCACCGAGGAGTTTTTGTCACCACAGAAAAAGAAAGAAGTATGTGGGCTGCAGCGATCTTAGCCAAGATGCTACCGAAAGGAAAACTGTTTGGTCATCGCATTGCCTTTTTCTTACGAGCGGACAATGAACTCTATCAAACCATTAATTCAGGCCTTATCCGCTTGGAATATTTTGATATTTTCAAGGATAGCAAGGAGCATTTAGAGCGTCTCAAAGACTATCAACCAACCATTGTGGTTGCACCAGCTTCCACCTTGATTGAGTTAGCCAACTATGTCAGCAATCAGCAACTTGCGATTCAACCCGTCAAGGTTGTCTCTGTCGCAGAGATCCTAGAGGATCGAGATGCTGAGACAATCGCCAAAGCTTTTCAACTAGACAAGGTTGATCAGGTCTACCAAGCAACAGAGGGATTTTTAGCTTGTACCTGTTCAGAAGGCAATCTACATCTCAACGAAGATATTTTGTATGTCGAAAAAGAGTATCTAGATGATAGCCGCTTTTATCCGATTATTACGGATTTCAAACGAACGAGTCAACCCATCTACCGCTACCGCCTCAATGATATTTTGGTGGAAGAAAAGTCTCCTTGCCCTTGTGGTTCCGTCTTTACTCGAATCGCAAAGATCGAAGGGCGATCGGATGATATCTTCTATTTCAAAAAAGAAGGTGGCAGTAGCCAGATGATCTATCCGGATTTTATTCGACGGTGTATTCTCTTTGTCGAAAATATTCAGGACTATCAAGTAACTCAGTTGGCAGATGGATCCATTACCATTGCCTTGAGTCACCGGACAGAGTCTATTGAGCGATCGATTTTTGCCCAATTTGAACTCTTGGCTCAACAAAAACAATTCATCCTCCCAAGTATTCAATTTATCGATTACCAATGGGACCCAACACGTAAATTAAAACGTGTTCAACGACTTCAATAAAAGGAGAATCCTATGACTACAGTAAAAAGACATCTACAAATCAAAGGCTATGGAACAGCGCTTCCAGCTCATACAGTAAACTTCAAAGACCAGACTCGTTACCGGGTGAAAGAAGGAGAAGAAACACAGATTGATCTAGCAGAGCATGCAATTAAAGCTGCTTTAAAACATGCAGGGCTTGAAATGACAGATATCGACTGCCTGGTTTCGGCTAGTGCGGTTGGCGTTCAGCCTATTCCTTGTACGGCTTCTTTGATCCATGAGCGCGTGGCCAAGGGACTGACGATTCCAGCCATGGATATTAATACCACCTGTACTAGTTTTGTATCAGCCTTAAGCACCATTTCCTATCTGATTGAAGGTGGTGAATACAAGCGTGTCCTCATTGTATCCAGTGAAGTAGGAAGTCTTGGCCTTAATCCTAAACAAAAAGAGAGTTTTGAATTATTCAGCGATGGAGCAGCTGCCTTTATTTTTGAAGCAACAAGCCAAGACAAAGGAATCATTGCCAGCATGCAACGTACCTGGTCTGAGGGAGCACATGATACTGAAATTCGGGGTGGTTTGACAGCTTATCATCCGAAATTGTACTCTGAATCAACCAAGACTGATTTCATGTTTGACATGAAAGGGAAGAAAATTCTCTTACTTTCTGCTCGTGTTATTCCAGAAATGTTCAAAGAATTCCAAGAGAAATCAGGCATTTCTAAAGATGCTGTAGATTATATTATTCCCCATCAAGCTAGCCGGGCCTTGCCACTCGTCATGGACAAAATGGGAGTTGGCAAAGATAAATATCTCAATATTGTCAGCGATTATGGCAATATGGTTTCGGTAGCCGTGCCTTTCGGTTTAGCCTATGCACTTGATCATGGCTATGTGAAGGAGGGAGATACCATCTTCTTGATGGGAACTGCAGCAGGGATGACAGTCAATATGTTAGCATTAAAACTCTAATGATAGATCCTTTTATTTCAAGCTCAAAAAGCATCAAGTCCCGCTAGTCTTTAGCGGGCTTTTTTGATATAATGAAAGGTATGGAAATTGAGAAAACCAACCGAATGAATGCGCTCTTTGAGTTTTATGCAGCGCTCTTGACGGACAAGCAAATGAACTACATCGAGCTCTATTACGCCGATGATTACAGCTTGGCTGAGATTGCGGAAGAGTTTGGAGTGAGCCGTCAGGCGGTCTATGACAATATTAAACGTACAGAAAAGATTTTGGAGGACTACGAAATGAAACTCCATATGTATTCCGATTACATTGTTCGTAGTCAGATTTTTGATCAGATTTTAGAACGCTATCCGGAAGATACTTTTCTACAAGAGCAGGTTGAAATTTTATCAAGCATTGACAATCGGGAGTGATTATGGGCAGTCTCGTCATTTATCAAGGAATACCTTGCAAACTATTAGTCGCAGAGGGAGTATTTCCTACTCGACTACAAATTATCTCGCCCAATGATATCTCCAAAGCTATGCAAATAGGTTTTAGCTGTTGGGGATATCCAAATGAAATCATGAAAGAAGTCACACCCGAAGAACTAGAATGTTTGCAACATTTCGGACGATTTCCACTGAATTGAAAAAATAGGAGAAAATAATGGCATTTGAAAGTTTAACCGAACGTTTACAGAACGTCTTTAAAAATCTTCGTAAGAAAGGGAAAATATCTGAAGCGGATGTCCAAGAGGCAACCAAAGAAATTCGTCTAGCCCTCTTAGAGGCCGACGTTGCCCTTCCTGTTGTAAAAGACTTTATCAAACGTGTCCGCGAGCGGGCTGTAGGGCATGAAGTCATTGAAACCCTTAATCCTGCCCAACAAATCGTGAAGATTGTCGATGAAGAATTGACAGCCATTTTGGGTTCTGAGACAGCAGACATTATCAAGTCGCCTAAGATCCCAACCATTATCATGATGGTCGGTCTTCAAGGGGCTGGTAAAACAACCTTTGCTGGGAAATTGGCTAACAAATTAGTCAAGGAAGAAAATGCACGTCCTTTGATGATTGCGGCCGATATCTATCGTCCAGCTGCCATCGACCAGTTGAAGACTCTTGGTCAACAGATCAATGTCCCTGTCTTCTCACTCGGTACAGAAGTCCCTGCAGTTGAGATCGTACGTCAAGGTTTGGAGCAGGCAAGAGCTAACCACAATGACTATGTCTTGATCGATACGGCCGGTCGTCTGCAAATCGATGAAAAACTCATGGGTGAGTTGCGCGACGTCAAAGCCCTTGCTGAGCCAAATGAAATCCTCTTGGTTGTGGATGCCATGATCGGTCAAGAAGCGGCCAATGTGGCGCGTGAGTTTAACGAACAACTCGAAGTGACCGGGGTCATCTTGACCAAGATTGATGGGGATACCCGTGGTGGTGCAGCCCTTTCTGTCCGTCAGATTACTGGGAAGCCAATCAAATTCACTGGTACTGGTGAAAAAATAACCGATATCGAAACCTTCCACCCAGACCGCATGTCTGGTCGGATCCTCGGTATGGGGGATATGCTGACGCTGATCGAGAAAGCTTCTCAAGAATACGATGAGAAACGCTCCCTTGAACTCGCTGAAAAGATGCGGGAAAACACCTTTGATTTCAACGACTTTATCGACCAGTTAGATCAAGTTCAAAACATGGGTCCAATGGAAGACCTGCTCAAGATGCTTCCAGGGATGGCCAACAATCCAGCCATGAAAAACCTCAAGGTTGATGAACGAGAAATTGCTCGCAAACGCGCGATCGTATCATCCATGACACCAGCTGAACGGGAGAATCCAGATCTCTTGAACCCTAGCCGTCGTCGTCGGATTGCTGCTGGTTCAGGAAACAGCTTTGTCGAAGTGAACAAATTCATCAAGGACTTTAACCAAGCTAAACAGATGATGCAAGGTGTCCTCTCTGGTGATATGAACAAGATGATGAAACAAATGGGGCTTAATCCAAATAATATGCCGAAGAATATGCCTGGTGGCATGCCTGATATGTCTGCCCTCGAAGGCATGATGGGACAAGGCGGGATGCCTGACTTATCAGCTCTTGGCGGAGGCGCTGGAATGCCTGATATGAGCCAAATGTTCGGTGGTGGTCTCAAAGGAAAAGCCGGCGAATTCATGATGAAACGGGCGATGAACAAGATGGCCAAACAAATGCGCAAAAATAAGAAAAAACGGAAATAATTCTTTCTAATAAGGGCCTGGAACACACTGTTCTGGGTTCTTTTAGAAACTACTACTAGAGGAAACATGTTAAAAAAACTATTTCAACAACTCATTCGTTTCTTTGGAAGACTCTTTTCTTCGCACAGCAAGCCCTTTGAATTCCCAAAAGGGTCGAAGAAACCACCGATCAGACCGATCATCTTTGTACCTGGTAGTTCAGCCAGTATTCAGCGTTTCAATGGAACCATCCGCATGCTCCATCGCTATTCTAGAAAAAAGCAGAGTCTCTTAAAAATAAAAGTCAATAAAGATGAGTCTATAGAGATGGAGGGAAGACTAAATACAAAAGAGCCGAATCCGATGATTGTGATTGGCTTTGAAAATAATCGAGATGGTTACAGCAATATCAAGCAGCAAATCGAATCCCTTAAGATCGCTCTTACCTACCTTTTGGATCACTATCATTTTACAGAGTTTAAGGCAGTAGGGCACTCCAATGGTGGTCTAGTTTTGACTGGTTTATTGGAAAGTGGCTTTTTAGAAAAGAAAAAACTAACCGTAAGCAAGCTGGTTATTATTGGAAGTCCATACCAATTCAATCAAGAGATGTATGATGATTTTCAAACATGGAGGCATCGCTTAGGAAAAGAAGTAGAGGTCCTTAATTTTGTCGGTAATTTTGCTGGGAAATCAGACGGAATCGTCCCTCTTTCTAGTGCACAAGCAGCACAATCTATTTTTGAGAAACAAGCCTATACAGAAGTAAATTTAAAAGGACGCAAGGCTCATCATTCATCTTTACCCACTAATTCAGATCTAGTGAAACAATTAAGTTTATTTTTAAATCTATAAGTAAATTACATAATTTCGGTTATGTAATTTTTATTTGTCTCTTGCAATCCTTAAGTAAATATGGTACATTTTTGGTAGCGATTACATATACCCAAGGAGGATTTTATGAAAGATCCTAAATTACTAGAATTAATGAAAGATTACAGGGGACGGGATGAAGTTCCCGCAGACTTTGATGCTTTTTGGGATCAATCCCTAGCAAAGATTGTTGAACTTCCTGAATACAAGCTCGAAGAACAAGATTTCAGCATTCCAAATGTTGTTTGTTATGAATTAAGCTTTAAAGGAACACGAGATGGTCTTGTTTATGCGCGGGTTGTTTTCCCAAAAAGATATCAAAAGGTTCCAGTTATTTTCCATTTTCATGGCTATATGGGCCGTTGTTGGGATTGGACAGACATGTTGGCTTATACAGTAGCAGGCTATGGAGTTGTGTCTATGGACGTAAGAGGTCAATCAGGCTATTCAACAGACGGAGATCGATCACCACTTGGAAATACTGTAAAAGGACAGATTATCCGCGGAGCCGTGGAAGGTCCGGAACATCTCTTTTATAAGGATATCTACTTAGATCTTTACCAGTTAATAGAAATTTTAGCTAGCTTTCCTCAAGTTGACGACAGCAAACTCGCCAGCTATGGAGCATCTCAAGGTGGTGCCCTGGCCCTGGTAGCTGCCGGATTAAATCCAAGAATTCAACGAACGGTAGCCATTTATCCATTCTTATCGGATTTCAGACGTGTATTAGAGATTGGAAACACCAGTGAAGCCTATGACGAGCTTTTCCGTTATTTCAAATTCCATGATCCATTCCATGAAACGGAAGACCAAATCATGGAGACATTAGCCTATATTGATGTGAAAAATTTTGCCCATCGCATTAAAGGACAGGTTCACATGATTACCGGGCTAGATGATGATGTCTGTTATCCTGAAACGCAGTTTGCCATTTATAATCGATTAGAATGTCCAAAAGAGCATTTAATTATGCCAGAATATGCTCATGAAGCCATGAACGTTCAAGTCAATGATCGAGTCTATAATTGGCTCTGTGGTAGCAAGATTCCATTTCGATATGTAGAAAAATAAGTTAGAGAAGAAAATAATCAGTAGATCCATGAGGTTTGCTGATTTTATTGTGGTTAAAAGGGATCTAGTATAGATAGGGATACAAAACAGTCCTATATAAACTAAAAGTTTATGTACAATTGACTTAACAAGAGCTAAACCATTGATACAACTGAATTAGAAGCATAAAGTACATTCTTTAAGGAGTGTACTTTATTTTTGTTTTGTACATTATTCTGGAGTGGTATTTTGTATGTTTTCTAGTACATAATATCCTCTAATCTGAGAAATTAATTTGTACATTATTTTCAATGATAATCAATGTATAATAAAAAATTTAAAGTTCAAATTCTGAAATTACCTTCATATATAAATAATTGAATATAAATTGCTGTAGGCCTATAATAAAGATAGGGATAATAAGAATTCTTCCTAGAAAGGAGTACACTGTATCCTAAGGGTCAGTATTATTAATAAATCATGAAAAAAATAATTATATTTATCTTTATGGTTTTGCCATAGTAAACAATTTATAATAGAAGGTACGGAAGATATGATACAAGAATATCATAACTATTGGTTTCATATAAAAGGCTCAATTATTGGAGAAATTATTGGACTAATTGTCTGCTTAATTGTTGGCTTAGTTGTATCACTATTATAAAGACAATTTACACTTATTCAACCATTAGTTGATATAAAAAATATCCCACTCAACCAATGGTATGTGTACTTTTTAATAATAATAATTTACACTTAAATTGAAGGAGGTAAAAGTTATGGATCAGATTAAAATTGGAAAATTTATAGCTGAAAGTAGGAAAAAGAATAATTTGACTCAAATGCAACTTGCAGAAAAGTTAAATATTACAGATAGGGCTATATCTAAATGGGAAAATGGAAAAGCAATGCCTGATTCATCAATTATGCTAGATTTATGTAATGAACTTAAAATAAGTGTAAATGAATTATTAAGTGGGGAGATGATTGATATGAATAATTATAATGAGATAGCAGAAAAAAATTTGTTAGAAATGGCAAAAAAGGAAGAAATGCAAAATAAAAAACTAATGATGTATGAAAATGTTATTGGTTTTGGCTCAACAATATCTTTTTTAACACTAATTTTTGTTACATCATTTTTAATAGAGAATAATATAGCAAGAATATTGTTGTTTATATTAGCATTCGTTCTTTTAATAATAGGTGTTTCATTTGCATTAAAAATAGAGACAGAAACAGGTTATTATGAATGTCAAAAATGCCATAATAAATATGTGCCAAAATACGGTAAAGTATATTTTGCAATGCACTTTGGAACTACAAGATATATGAAATGTCCAAAATGTAATGAGAAAAGTTGGCAAAGAAAAGTTTTAAGTAAATAAAAAATTACAAGTTATAGAGATAATTATAAGAGCCCATCGGCTCTTATTTTTTTGCTTTAAATCCTGTTCACTCACAAACTTTTTCTTATTGAAACTATTAAAGCTTGTTCACTATTCGAAGAGAAGTTTCTCAGTGTTGTCCTTACTGTAACAACGATAAGCCTCTGAAGGGGTATAATACATTTGATTATTTGTACCCTGAACTAGCAAAATTGTGGGCACCAAATAATAAAGTCTCTATAGATAGTTTTGTTCCATTATTAACTGAAAAAAGGTTTTATTTATGGCGCTGTAAAGAATGTAACTTCGAATTTCATGAGCGCTTCAGCATTGTATTAAATAAGTATTTAAGTTCCGAGACAAAAGATCTTAAAGAAATGTGTCCATTTTTTGGAGAATTAAAAGAAAGACAAGATAATATCTCTTTTGAAGATTTGATGAACGAGTGGGACTATCTTAACAATCTTATTCTAGGAGATCCAGAAAGAATCACCAATAATACGCAATTAAGATTTTGGTGGATTTGTAAGAATAATCCAGAGCATCGTTATAGAATGGCTATCGTAGATAAGATTGCAAATGTAAAACGATCTATCGAGCCATGTATGTTTTGTAAAGGGCGTAGACGAAAAAGAGAACATTTTGTTCCTTATAGGAAAATTTAAAAAACAAGTTCAAATTTGAACCTGTTTTTTTATCATAGATTTTTATAATGTACATTATTTTAAAAAAATGTATTTTTAGTTTTCAAGGAGGTAATGTACAGAATTTTAGTATGCGAAAGATTTAGTTTTCAAGGGAATAAAGTACATTTTTTCGAGAAAAATTTTTTCCAGTTAACCTATAAGAACCCTATAACATCTTTCCGAAAAACTATAATTTTCTTGAAAAATATATCTGGCTATGCTATACTACTAGTATAGAAAGATTTGGAGAAAAACATGAAACGCGAGATCTTATTAGAACGGATTGATAAACTCAAACAAGTCATGCCCTGGTACGTATTGGAATATTACCAATCGAAACTGGCCGTTCCCTACAGTTTTACAACCTTGTACGAATACTTAAAGGAATACGATCGATTTTTCACCTGGGTCTTGGAATCTGGTATATCGGATGCTGATACCATTGCCGAGATCCCTTTGGACGTTCTGGAGCACATGACCAAGAAAGACATGGAATCCTTTATTCTTTACTTACGTGAACGTCCTCTGCTCAATGCCAATACGACAAAAAACGGGGTTTCCCAAACAACCATTAACCGTACCCTTTCCGCACTGTCCAGTCTCTATAAGTATTTGACTGAGGAGGTTGAAAATGAGCAAGGGGAACCTTATTTCTACCGTAATGTCATGAAGAAGGTTGCTACCAAGAAAAAGAAAGAAACCTTGGCTGCTCGAGCTGAAAATATCAAACAAAAGCTCTTTTTAGGGGATGAAACGGAAGGTTTTCTTAACTATATCGACCAGGAGTACCCGCAAACACTCTCAAATCGCGCCTTATCTTCCTTTAATAAGAATAAAGAGCGAGATTTAGCCATTATCGCACTCCTTCTTGCCTCTGGTGTCCGTTTATCTGAGGCAGTCAACTTGGACCTTCGTGACCTCAATCTTAAGATGATGGTCATTGATGTCACTCGGAAAGGTGGGAAACGTGACTCAGTTAACGTTGCTGCCTTTGCGAAGCCTTATCTGGAGCAATATCTTGCTATTCGAGACAAACGTTACAAGACAGAAAAGACTGATACAGCCCTCTTTCTGACCTTGTATCGAGGTGTTCCAAATCGGATTGATGCTTCTAGCGTTGAAAAGATGGTGGCTAAGTATTCAGAAGATTTTAAAGTCCGTGTGACTCCCCACAAACTTCGCCATACATTAGCAACCCGTCTCTATGATGCAACCAAATCACAGGTTTTGGTCAGCCATCAGCTGGGACATGCTAGCACACAAGTTACCGACTTGTATACGCATATCGTTAATGATGAGCAGAAAAATGCCTTGGATAGTTTGTGATATTACATAATGTAAATTATGTAAATGATTTTTATATTAGAAAAAGAGCGATAGATTTTTGATTATCTAACGCTCTTTTATTATTCTATAAAAACTCGATCCAATAATTACGGTGTGGCTCAATAATGACTGGTTTTCCCCAAAATGATTTTAGATAAGCCAGGTTTGCAGGGGTGACCGGTCTTTTTTCACTATTATACTTTTCTGCACTTTCTTCCGTTAAAAAGCATTTAACTGCTTCATATGGTGTTCCGTCACTTGCTATTCGATCAATTCCTAAATAAGCAATTTCATCACCGGCCTTCGGAAAATCTGTAAATAGTTTACCAATAAAATAAACCGTCTTATCTTTCATTAATTCATAAGCTTTACTATTTTCCAATCTGTTATTCGCTGCAGCGTACATGATACAAAAGCTATCCACGATATCTTTCAAAGGTATTAATTCTTCTTTGCTAACGATTATTTCCTCAGGAGCAAGACCACCAATGATTAAGTTTTCATAATGAGGTTGCTGGATGACGTTATCTAAAGCCATTCCTAATGGTAGTTGGACAGCTTGATAGCCTAAAGGTTCTAGCTCCTGCTTTTTCTGGTCAAGGTGTTCTTGTGTAATACTGACATTTAAATCATATGGATTTGTAATTTCTTGATTCTTAAAAAATGCTACTACAGTACGATCTAACTGTTCAAATAGACCAAGATTTTCAACTGGAACTTTCATCATCGAATATGATCCCCTTTTTTGTTCAGATTTCCTCTATATTCTACACTCATGGTATTTAAATATCAAGTTTAAGATAAAAGATATCCATTTAACATGGATATCTTTTACTTTATTCCACCACTGCTTCAGCAATTTCTTCTGCAGTGATACCTGCAAAGTAACGACCTAGGTTAATGGTTTGAAGGGCTTTGAGGACGTCTTCACGTTCGTATTTAACGCCACGAAGAACATCTTCTACTGCTGCAACATCTTCGATACCAAAGAAGTCACCGTAAATCTTGATATCTTGAATTTTTGATTCAATGACATTAGCGAAGATTTCCACCTTACCGCTTGGGAATTTAGTGCCACGACGGACATTGTATTCAGGAGACTTTCCATAGTTCCAGTCCCAGGTACCGAACTTGGTTTCCTTGATATGGTTGATCTCTGCCAATTCTTCATCCGAGAAGACATATTCTGTCATCTCAGGATATTCTTTCTTCATGTAGTCCAAAAGCAAGTCACGGAACTCTTCAACCGTGATTTTTTCTGGCAATTCATCGATGATATTGGTCACACGAGCACGAACCGATTTAACCCCTTTAGACTCAAACTTGTCTTTAGACACCTTGAGAGCATTAGCAAGGACAGACAAATCCACGTCAAAGAGAAGGCAACCATGGTGCATAATCCGACCATTGATGTAAGCTTGGGCATTTCCACAGAATTTCTTGCCATCAATCTCTAAGTCGTTACGACCCGTGAATTCAGCCTTAACCCCAAGTTGAGCCAAGGTGTTGATCACAGGAGTTGAGAAGCTCTTGAAGTCAAAGGCCTTATTTTCGTCTTCTTTTGAAATGATGGTGTAGTTGAGGTTGTTCAAATCGTGGTAAACAGCGCCACCACCACTGATCCGACGAACCACTTCAATCCCATGCTCCCGAACATAGTCACGGTTGATTTCTTCAATGGTGTTTTGGTGACGACCGACGATAATGGATGGTTTGTTAATCCAGAGAAGGAAGATTTGATCCTCATCCAAGAGGTGCTTAAAAGCATACTCTTCTAAAGCAATATTAAAAGCAGTATCATTTGAATAATTAATAATGTATTTCATAAGATTCCTTTATATACGATAGAGACTGGTCCAGCATTTGCTGTCCAGCCATTCTATCATTTCAAATATTATTTCTTCTTAGGTGAGTGAACTGCCAAGCCAAGTACATCCGCAAAGGCTTCGTACATCACTTCTGAGAAGGTTGGGTGCCCATGAATGGTCTTGAGCATTTCTTCTACAGTGATTTCCATCTCAATGATAGTAGAAGCTTCGTTGATCAATTCAGCAGCTGCTGGACCAATGATGTGAACCCCAAGAACTTCACCGTATTTCTTGTCTGCAATGACTTTAACGAATCCTTGAGCCGCATCTGATGCAATGGCACGACCATTAGCCGCAAAGTTAAACTTACCGATTTGAACATCATATTTCTCACGAGCTTGTTCTTCGGTCAAACCAACAGCCGCAACTTCTGGAAGGGTGTAGATAGCTGCAGGTGTCAAATTCAATTTGGCAACAGCATGATTTCCCTTAAGGGCATTTTCAGCGGCAACTTCACCCATACGGAAGGCAGCATGAGCCAACATCTTAGTACCGTTGATATCACCTGGCGCATAGATACCTGGAACAGACGTTTCCATGTATTCATTAACCTTGATCCGTCCACGATCCAATTCAAACTCGACTTCACCGATTCCTTCAAGATCTGGAACACGCCCGATTGAAAGAAGAGCTTTGTTGGCGATGATATCATCTTTTCCTTCAACCTTGATACGGAGTTTGCAATCTTCTTCAATGATTTCTTGCAATTTAGTATCGGTCAAGATGGTCATACCCTTGCGTTCAAGGATCAAGCGGAGGTTCTTAGATACTTCCGCATCCATAGCTGGAACGATGCGGTCCATCATTTCGATGACTGTTACTTTTGAACCAAAAGTCATGAAGGCTTGACCAAGTTCAATACCGACAACCCCACCACCGATGATGACAAGGCTTTCTGGTACTTCGTTCATTTCAAGGATGTCGTCACTCGTCATGACAAGGGATGATTCCATACCTGGAACGTTAATCTTGCTAACTTTTGAACCACCGGCAAGGATGATTTTCTTGGTTTCAAGCAATTCAGAACCGTTGACCAAGACATTGTTATCTTTCGTAATGGTACCGATACCCTTGTGAACATCCACTCCGTAGCTACGAAGAAGTCCTGCAACTCCACCGACGAGGGTATTTACGACCTTGTTCTTGGTTTCAAGAACCTTATCCATATCTACTGAGAAACTTGGATTTTCAATGATAATACCACGGTTTGCTGCATGACCAATATTTTCAATGATTTCAGCGTTGTGGAGGTAAGTCTTAGTTGGGATACATCCGCGGTTCAAGCATGTTCCACCAAGTTCAGATTTCTCAACAAGAGCAACTTTACCGCCTAATTGTGCTGCCTTAATAGCAGATACGTAACCAGCAGGGCCCCCACCGATTACTACGATATCATAAGCGTCATCACTCTTATTGTCATCGTTTGAATCACTTACTGCAGCTGGTGCTGGACTCGCTTCTGGTGCTGCTGCTCCAGCTGTAGGGATATTTTCCCCTTCTTCACCAAGATAACCAATCACTTCTGTTACAGGAACAGTTTCTCCGTCCCCTTTCAGGATAGCGATCAAGTAGCCATCTTCTTCCGCTTCCAACTCCATGCTGACTTTGTCTGTCATGATTTCAAGGAGAACTTCTCCTTCTTTTACAAATTCGCCGACATTTTTATTCCACTGAACGATTTGTCCTTCGGTCATATCTACGCCGGCTTTTGGCATAATTACTTCTAAGGCCATTTTATTTCCCTCTTTTTCTTGTTTCTATTCTCTCTCGTTGATTAGACCAACATTGAAATCGGGTCTTCAATCAAGGCTTTCAAGTCTTTCATGAATTTGGCACCAGCCATTCCATCGACAACGCGGTGGTCAATGGTCAAGCCCAAGCTCATGATTGGACGAATAACAATTTCACCATTCACAACAACTGGTTTTTCAACCGTTGCACTAACGCCAAGGATGGCAGAGTTTGGTTGGTTGATGATTGGTCCAAATGATTGAACGCCAAACATTCCCAAGTTACTGATGGTAAAGGTTGAGTTTTGCAATTCACTTGGAGCAAGCTTACCATCCAAGGTACGTCCGATAACATCCTTGAAGGCTACGACCAACTCTGACAAGGTCATCTTTTCTGCGTTATAGACAACCGGTGTCATCAGTCCATTGTCCATCCCAACTGCCATCGCTAAGTTGACATAGTTATGAGTAATGATGGTTTTGCCATCTTCTGTCAATGACGCATTGATGTATGGGTGTTTCATCAAGGTCTTAACCACTGCTAGAGAAAGCAAATCTGTTACAGTGACTTTCTTGCCAGTGGCTTCCATGATTGGATCCAATACCTTCTTACGAAGGGCCAACATTTGAGACATATCAACGTCATAGTTCAAAGTAAAGGTTGGTGCTGTCAAGTAAGATTCCACCATCCGTTGAGCGATCACCTTCCGCATTGGTGTCATCGGAATCCGCTCGATCTCACCATAAGGTGTCACATTATCTGGAGCTTCCTCCACCTTCTCGATTTCAGCCGGTGACTTAATGGTCTCATTTTCAATATTTTCAGGAAGGAAAGCAAGGACGTCCTTCTTCATGATCTTACCACGATGACCAGTTCCTTGGATTTCTTGCCAAGCAATATTGTGTTCTAAAGCAATTCGTTTTGCAAGTGGTGAAATGCGAACCACATTTGTGTCTTTATATGTTTCCACGTCTTCTTTGTGGACACGACCGTTTGCGCCTGAACCAGAAACATCATAGAGGTTGATCCCAAGATCATCCGCTAATTTTCTAGCCGCAGGAGTCGCTCTTAGCTTATCATCAGCCATGACCTCTCCTATTCTATTATAAGATACTAAGGGCGTCAAAAGTCAAAGTGAAAATAGGAAACTTAACGAAGAAACTTTAGTTTCTAGGTAAGTTTATCTTTTTCACACAGACTTTAGCCCGAGTTCAGTTCTACAAGCAACTTGGATACATGCGTATCTCAAGTTGCTACGGTTGCCGCTATCAGGCGGTCAACCTAGTAGACTTACTAATTCGTTCGTCGAATACCATCGATTCGACTCTCTCATGTCGCATTTTTCAGATAAAAAACGAGAAAGAAAAACGAATTTCATTCACATAAAATAATTTATGTTATGTACTATTCTTTATTATACGTTTTCCGAATGGCATCTTTGATGCTTTCAACTGTTGGAATCATTGCATTTTCAAGGTTTTGTGCGTAAGGCATTGGCACATCTTCCCCCGCACAACGGCGGATTGGTGCATCCAAGTAATCAAATGCTTCTGATTCAGAAATGATAGCTGAAATTTCACCGATATAGCCACTTGTTTTATGGGCATCATTGACAAGGACTACTTTTCCTGTCTTCTTGACAGAGTTAATGATGATTTCTTTATCAAGAGGAACCAAGGTCCGTGGGTCTACTACTTCAACTGAGATGCCTTCTTCTGCCAATTCTTCAGCAGCTTGCATAACGCGACGAAGCATTTTCCCGTAGGTTACGACAGTGACGTCAGTTCCTTCACGTTTGATTTCTCCGACACCAAGTGGAATCGTGTAGTCTGGATCAACTGGCACTTCCCCTTTTTGGTTGAATTCTGATTTGTACTCAAGAATAATAACGGGGTTGTTATCACGGATAGATGACTTGAGCAGTCCTTTCATATCCGCTGGCGTACCAGGAGCAACAACTTTCAAACCAGGAATATGAGTAAACCAAGATTCCAAAGATTGGGAGTGTTGGGCTGCAGAACCAACTCCGTTACCAGCAGCACAGCGAATGGTCATCGGCACTTGACCTTTCCCGCCAAACATGTAGCGAGTCTTAGCAGCTTGGTTAACGATAGCATCCATGGCAATTACTGAGAAATCCATGAAGGTCATATCAACAATTGGACGAAGGCCAGTCATGGCTGCACCAGCTGCCGCCCCTGAAATCGCAGCCTCAGAAATCGGACAGTCACGAACTCGTTCTGGTCCAAATTCTTCCAGCATCCCTACAGAAGTACCGAAGTCTCCACCGAAAACTCCGACATCTTCTCCCATCAACAATACATTTTCATCGCTACGCATTTCCTCAGACATAGCAAGGATAATGGTATCGCGGAAAGACATTAATTTAGTTTCCATAATTCTCTACTCCCCCTTAGTCTGCGTAAATATCTTCGAAAGCTGATTCAAGTGGAGGGAATGGGCTTTCTTCCGCAAATTTCACTGAAGCTTCCACTGCTTCTTTTACTTCTTCTTGGATCTGATCCAATTCTTCTGCGCTAGCAATCTCATTTTCAAGGAGATACTTGCGAAGGTTTTCGATTGGATCTTTCTTCTTCCACTCTTCTACTTCTTCACGAGTCCGGTATTTACCAGGGTCAGATGAAGAGTGACCAAGCCAACGATAGGTGACACTTTCAATCAAGACAGGTCCTTTACCAGAGCGGACGTGTTCAACAGCTTTTTGGAATCCTTCATAGACATCGATAACGTTATTTCCATCAGGAATAAACATTCCAGGAATGCCGTAAGCAGCACTACGTTCGTGGATATGCTGGATATTGGTCATTTTCTTGATGTCAGCAGAGATTCCATAACCGTTATTGATACAGTAGAAAATTACTGGAAGATTCCAAATAGAAGCCATATTCACCGCTTCGTGGAAGACACCTTCATTGGTTGCACCATCGCCAAAGAAGCAGACGACAATCTTACCAGTCTTTTTCATTTGTTGAGTAAGGGCAGCACCTACTGCAATTCCCATACCACCACCAACGATCCCGTTAGCACCAAGGTTACCAGCATCCAGGTCAGCGATATGCATGGAGCCACCCTTCCCTTTACAAGTACCGGTATACTTACCAAGTATCTCAGCCATCATGCCATTCAAATCGATTCCTTTAGCAATGGCTTGTCCGTGACCACGGTGGTTAGATGTCAGCAAATCATCGTCGTTTAAAGCCAACATCGCTCCAACGTTAGCCGCTTCTTCCCCAACAGAAAAGTGCGTCATTCCTGGCACTTTCCCTTTTTTTACTAACTGTGCAATTTTTAAGTCCATGCGACGGATTTCTTCCATTTTACGGAACATTTCCAATAAGAGACTTTTATCTAATGTTGCCATCATTTCGCCTTTCTTAGCATTTATTCATTCTCTTTCATTCTAGCCAAAAATGAAAGCACTGTCAAAAATAATGCTCAAATGATTTCACAAACTATATACCTTGGAGGAAGGTTTTATAAGCATTTTCAACTTAAAATAAACTATTTCACAAACTTTTCTTTCATGAGATTGCATTAAAATATAAAAAACCGATAGGATCCTATCCTACCGGTCGTTATCTTATGATTGGCGTTGACCAAAGTCATGAATCATTTGTTCTAATACTTCACGACTAGGCGTTGTTAACATGTAAAGGTAATCACCTTGAAGCTCAGCAAAGGCTGCAGGCATATCTTTCTTGACACGGAATTGATCATGGTATTTAGCCAAAACTTCTTCTTCTGACAGAGCATAGGCTGCATTGGCACGACGAGAAGTTGCCAAGCAATAAAGGGGTTCAAACTCAGAAGCCGGGAAGGGTTCCCCTGCTACGATGGCAGCATAGCCACGGTACAAATCAATCGAGTGAGCGTAGTTGTAGACGTCGATGGTAAAGCCACCTGCAGGGCGATTATTGTACTCGATCGCAATATAGTCATCCCCATCGCGGAAGAACTCAATGTGGAAGAAACGTTCCTTCATACCAAAGGCTTTGACAATCGCTTCCCCGTATTGACGCAATTTTGGATCCATCTCTTTAAGAACATAATAAGAGTTGTCCATCTTGTAGAGCATCAAATCGAGTGGCGTATAAGCATAGTCAAATGTAGTTGAAAAAACAATGTTGCCGTCACGATCCACTAGACCATCAAAGGTACAAATCTCACTAGAAGTGACGAATTTCTCAAAGAAATACTCAGTATGGCCATCCCATTCTGCCTTGAAATGGTCCACATCTTCTGGCGTTTCGATCTTGAAGGTTGCTGCTGCTCCTACCCCATTGTCAGGCTTAGCAATCAATGGTAACCCAATCTTCTTCACAGCCTTATCAATGTCTTTTTCTGTTTTAACTACTGCACCAGGTACGACTGGGACTCCAGCCTTCTTGAAGAGTTTCTTCATTTCTGATTTGAACTTGGTTTTCTTCAAATCTTTTGGCTTAGCTCCGAAGACATTGAATTGCTCCCGAAGCGCCGCATCCAATTCCAACCAGTATTCATTGTGAGATTCGATACGGTCAATTGGACCATGTTTGTAAAAGAGAAAGGCTACCGCACGCTTCACTTCATCCAGATTTTCCAAATTTTCAACACGGAAATATTCTGTTAAACTGTTGCGCAAAGGCTCATCTAACTGTTCATATGGCTCTTGACCAATTCCCAAGACAGTGATCCCTTTATTAGCCAGTTCGATTGTAAATTGTTGGAAGTTTTGTGGGTAATATGGTGAAATAACGATATAATTCATTGAGGTCTCCTCCCTTTTTACTTATAGATACATTTGGCCTAGGAAATATGGCATTTGTTTGCGCCACCATTCCCAATCGTGGGCGACATCATGTCCCCATTCAGCGAACCATGCAGGAATATTTTTGTGATCAAAGGCTTCTTTCAGTTTGTAGAAAGATGGAAGTCCATCTTGTTCCCAAGCCCCTAAACCAGTACAAACAACGATTTCAGCCTGACGGTAACGATCGATAAACCAGCCATCATTTTGGTTCCAAATATAATCAGATGGCGAGTTTTGATAAATCGCTTCATCGCCTCCAAAGTCACCAACAAAGAAACGAGCGTCATAGACACCACTCAAGGCAATCACTTTGTTAAAGACATCTGGATGTTGCAAGAAGAAATTAAGTGCGTGGTAGGCTCCCATAGAGCAACCAGTTGTCATCATCGGATCAAACCAGCCTGTTTTGTGTTTGATAAAAGGAATGGCTTCTTCAATCACATAGCGTTCATAAGCACGATGCATTTCGGCACGATCGTGAGGATTCTTCCAATTACAAAGCCAGCTATCACTATCGACACTAGAAAGCGTGAAGAATTGAACTCGTCCTTCTTCGATAAACTGAGCACAAGCATCAATCATACCAAAATCATAGTACTCGTTATGGCTCCCACCTGAGGAGGCAAAGACCACAACAGGAATCCCTGCGTGTCCATAGCGATTCAAATACATTTCACGGTTGAGTTGACCACTCCAGTGGCTTAAATGTTCAATATTCATAAGTTCTCTCTTTCCTTTATTTCTTTAATTTACAGTCTATTAATCCCATTTTTCTGCCAAAAAGCGAAGGCATTCTGGTAGGTGCTCTGCCCATGCTTCTTCGTGGTGAATAGCCCCAGATTGAATCCGAATGGCAATATTTTCCAAAGCCACCCCTTGTTGAATGACATCGTGATAGTAACGAAGGGATGAGTCGATATAGGCTTGCTTGATGTTTCCTGCCATCAAAGTTTTATCAGTATCATCCGCCTCTTCAGTCCCCACATAAATGTAGATCCGTTGGTCTGCATATAATTTTTTGCGTTCGATATAATGATTGAAGGCATCTTGGTGTAGCCAGTTAGCGGATGAAAAGACCCCTAAACAACCGATTTGATCTTGGTACTCTAATCCCAAGAATTGGGTAATATTTCCACCTAAGGAAGAACCAATCATGGCCGTATGTTCTCGATCAGCAAGAGTCCGGTATTCTTGGTCGATAAAAGGTTTCACCACCTCCATGACAAATTCGCCGTACTCAACGCCCTTGCCACCAAATTGCATGCCAGGAATATTAGATTCCTTGTACTTCCAGGCAGAGTACTCGTTCATGCGTTGCAAACCATCGTTATCGATCGCAACAACAATCATGCGACTAATATCGGGATTCCGCTTAATGGCTGGAATCACCTTCCAGGAATGACCCGCATAAGCTTCCTTGCTGTACAAAACGTTTTGCCCATCGTGGAAATAAACCACAGGGTAACGTCTATCTGTATCCGTTTCATAATTCTTAGGTAATAAGACTCGCACACGACGGAGTTTTCCGGTATAAGGCACTTTCAACTCGTGTGTCTTCATATCTAAATAAAAATAGGATTTGTTCATTGTCAGAAAACTCTCTATATTCTAAATTTTATTCATTATACCATTTTTAGAAGAAAAAGTCTGGATTTTCTCCAAACTTTTTCCTTTATTGGGTTATTTTTCCATAAACTGAGCTAAATCTTGTAAAGAACGTTCGGCAATTTTTTCATAACGCTCTTTTTTATCTCGAATGCGTGGTCCTTCTATCTCCTTGATAATCCCGAAGTTGACATTCATGGGTTGGAAATGTTTGCTGTCGGCATGGGTGATATAGTGAGCCAAACTTCCGATAGCTGTCGTTTCAGGGAAAATGGCTGCTTCTCCTCCTTTGAAAAGGCGAGCTGCATTGAATCCAGCTACCAAACCTGAGGCAGCTGATTCAACATAGCCTTCTACACCTGTCATTTGACCTGCAAAGAAGAGATTAGCTTGTTTCTTAGAACGGTAGGTTTGTTCCAGCAGATTTGGAGAATCCATGTAGGAATTGCGGTGCATGACACCATATCTCACAAATTCCGCGTTTTCCAAACCTGGGATCATTTGGAAGACCCGTTTTTGTTCGCCCCATTTAAGGTGAGTTTGGAAACCAACAATATTGTAGAGGCTGGCAGCCGCATTGTCTTGGCGCAACTGAACGACTGCGTAAGGTGTCTTAAACTCCCCATCACGTGGCCCTTTGTAATCATCTGGATACTCGAGCCCAACTGGCTTCATAGGGCCATAGAGCATGGTTTTGATGCCTCGTTTGGCCATGATTTCAATGGGCATACAACCTTCAAAATACTTTTCTTTTTCAAAAGAGTTGAGCGGGGCTTCTTCTGCATTGACCAAGGCCTCGTGGAAATCCATAAATTCTTGTTTGGTCATGGGGCAGTTGAGATAGGCTGCTTCTCCCTTGTCATAGCGTGACTTGAGATAGACCTTGTTCATATCAACGGTATTGACATCGATAATCGGAGCTGCTGCATCATAGAAATAGAAACCGTCGCCACCATTGAGAGCATGGATCTTTTCTGCCAAGGCATCACTGGTTAGAGGGCCTGTTGCGACCACTGTGATGGCATCTGTCGGCAATTCCGTAATTTCATCGCGAATCACTTCAATGAGCGGATGTTGGGACACCTTCTCCGTCACCCGGCTAGCAAACCCTTCCCGGTCCACTGCCAGCGCTCCACCAGCCGGCACGCGAGTCGCTTCCGCTGCTTCAAGGATGACAGAACCCAGACGGCGCATTTCTTCTTTGAGGAGCCCGACAGCATTGGTGAGAGAATCCCCACGAAGAGAGTTGGAACACACTAACTCAGCAAAGTTGTCTGTTTTGTGTTGCGGAGTGGATTTGACCCCACGCATTTCGTAAAGCTTGACCGGAATACCCTGTTGGGCAATCTGGTAAGCTGCTTCCGAGCCAGCAAGACCCGCACCGATCACATTGATATAAGATTGAGACATGACACTAATACCTCTTTGGGTATCAAACCACCTCACTGAACTGTTAGACACCCACAAATCTTTCTAATTTTCTACTTGGTTCATTATACCAAAAAGCCAAGTAAAAAGACAGGGAGGCTAATCTTTCCTGTCCAGACTTAAGTCTATAATTTGTTTCCTTATAAACACAACCAGGCTGCTAAGAGGGCAGAGAGGATACTGAATAAGGACCCAATCAAATAATACTCCGCAAAGGCAGGATTCTCCGAAATTTTATTATAGCGGGCGATAGATTTGGCTGTAAATACTAGGCCGATCGAAGCAAATTGCCCATAGAGGAGACAGACACCGATCACCAAACGCTCTAAAAAGCCAATCATGGAACCAGCCCCAGTGATCGTATCCATTTTCTTCTTGCTGGTGGGTTGATACTTGGCAAACAGAATTTTAAAGGCGATATTGCTTGGTTTCCCAACTAGGAGGACATAAAAGATTAGATTTAAAATGTCCAAGGGTAGATAGGTCGTGCCATTCTTCGCTCCCATAAGGACCAGACAAGTTAGGATACCAATATGCAAGACTTGATCCAATGCAAAAATCCAGGCTTTTGGTAATTTCAATCCCTTCTGCACGATCGGTTTCAAGAAATCTATTCCAGCATGTGTCAGTAAAATGACCAAGCAAATCCACCACAAGGCTAGATGAAAGAGCGAAACAATGAACAAAGGCAAAGCCACATATAGAATGTGAAGCCCGAGCACCTTCTTATCCTGATCCTTGCGATCCGCCATCTTTTGACTTTGAAAATAATAATCCGATAACAAATGACAAATCAACAAGAGGATCAAGTATGGATTCATTACGATACTAGACAATCCGCTCATGGGCCTCTCCTTTCTCTAAGTTTTGAATACAAGCTAGTGCTGCTGCTCGCCCCCGTAAATAAACACGAATACTGCTACTCTTTAATCGCTTGGACAGTGCACTAGGGTTGAGCTCTAGCGCTTGGGCCAATTCCTGTTGGCTAAAGCTTTCACTATAGACAGATCTCTTTAGCAGATTGAGCAGAATCTCTTCCTGACTCTCTCGCCAACCCGAACGTATGGCTTCTCCGGAAGCGATGAGCGCATTCACCACTAAGTCCTGGCTGTCATTACCGCTCAAAAAATAGATCTGGGTGTTACCATAATCATTTTTCTGATGGACCAGATTAATAGCTGCGCGTGCATTCCAATAGGCTGGTCCATCTGCACCGATACTTTGCAGGGGATCGATATCCGTTACAATCTCCCCGAGGCCAATGCCGAAACGAAGTTGAGTCGGTCTTAGTTCTGAACGTAGGGTATCAATGATTTGAAAAACCGGAGCCTCCACTTTTAAAAGCGCTTGAAACTCATCCCCCAAAGTTAGGGTAAAAGCCGATGCTAGGCAGTCTTTAAAAAGCTCATTGATCTTTTGAAGGGTTTTTTCTAACTGTTTTTGCAGGTCAAAACGTTCTTGTACGATTTTGGAATCAATCACATCTGCAATCAAAGCAAGATACATAAAGCCCACCTCCTTATGTCTATTATAACGAAAAAAAGTAAAAATGTCTATTATAACAGACATTTATAAAAATTGCCGTTATAATAGACATTGAATCATTTAAAAGCTTATTTCACTTTTTCTTCTTCGTAATCGCCATTGCTACATACGACTTGTTTTCCGCCACCACGAACTTTTTTCTCAACTAAGTAGTGGCCACATTTTGGACAATCCCGACCGATCGGTTTATCCCAAGAGGTAAATTCACACTCTGGATAGCGATTGCATCCATAGAAGATACGGTTGCGCTTGGTTTTACGCTCGATGATTTGTCCCTGATGACAGTCAGGACACTCCACACCGATTTCTTTAACGATGGCTTGGGTATGACGACAATCTGGGAAATTACTACAAGCATAGAACTTACCAAAACGTCCTAATTTAATCACCATCGGGCTGCCACAGACTTCACAATCAAAACCAGCTGGTTCATCTTTAATTTGGATTTTTTCCATCTCTTCTTCAGCCTTTGCGACTTCTTTAGAGAATGGTTTGTAGAAGGCATCAATGACCTTTTGCCACTCTTCCTTTCCAAGTTCGACATCATCGAGTTTCCCTTCCATCTCCGCTGTGAAGGTCACGTTGACAATATCTGGGAAGAATTCAACGATCAGTTTATTGACGATCTCCCCTAATTCTGTTGGTTCAAAGCGTTTGGCTACCAGCTTCACATAATAACGTTTTTGAATGGTCTCAATCGTCGGTGCATAGGTTGAAGGACGGCCAACACCGTTCTCTTCCAAGGTCTTAATCAAAGTCGCTTCAGAATATCGAGCAGGTGGTTGGGTAAAGTGTTGCTCAGGCTTGCTATTGACTTGCTTAACGATATCGCCTTCTACCATATCCGGCAACATCTTGTTCTTATCTGAGTCGTTATAAATCGCCAAATAACCATCAAACTTCACTTGGCTTCCGTTTGCCGTATACTGAACCCCATTTTGACCTAAACGGACATTCATGGTATCAAAGACAGCTGCAGTCATTTGACTAGCTACAAAGCGGTTCCAAATCAAGGTGTAGAGCTTGAGTTGGTCTTTGTCCAAGTATTTAGCAATGCTTTCAGGTGTATTGAAGACGCTGGATGGACGAATCGCTTCGTGGGCATCTTGGGCACCAGAAGCATTCTTCACGCGGCTTCCATGCTTGGAATATTTCTCACCAAAGCGATCTACGATAAAGTTAGCTGCCTCATTTTGCGCAACTGGACTGATCCGTGTAGAATCGGTACGCATATAGGTAATCAAACCTTGAACACCAGAGCCAATATTGATTCCTTCATACAACTGCTGAGCTACCATCATGGTCTTACGTGTACGGAAGTTGATCTTATTGGCAGCATCCATCTGCATGGAAGAGGTGGTGTATGGAAGTGGCGCATTCCGTCGACGTTCTTTCTTTTCCACCTTTTCAACGGTAAAATCTTTGCCATCTAAGCGTTCAAGAACAGCTTTCACCTCTTCATTGGTGTTGAGCTTCATCTTCTTGCCATCAATCCCATAGAAGCTAGCTTGGAATTGCTTGGTCCCTTTTTTAAAGACACCATCAATGGTCCAGTATTCTTCCGGCTTGAAATCATTAATTTCATTTTCACGATCAATGATTAATTTAAGAGCAACAGATTGCACGCGCCCTGCAGAAAGTCCTTTTTTAACCTTTTTCCAAAGAATAGGCGAAATGGAATACCCTACAATCCGGTCCAAGACCCGACGTGCTTGTTGGGCATCGACCAAGTCCATATCGATTTGGCGCGGTTCTTTAAAGGCATTTTTAACAGCATCCTTGGTGATTTCGTTAAAGACCACACGGTTTTTTTCTTTGGCATCCAAGTTCAAAATATGCGCTAAATGCCAAGAAATAGCTTCTCCCTCGCGGTCCGGGTCACTTGCGAGAAAGACTTGTTTGGCTTTTTTAGCTTCTTTTTTCAAATCATTGATCAAGGGACCTTTTCCGCGAATATTGATATACTCCGGTTCATAGTTATTGTCGAAGTCGATCGACATCGTAGATTTTTTCAGGTCCCGAATGTGGCCAACACTGGCCATGACTTTGTAGTTACGACCAAGGTATTTCTCGATTGTTTTGGCCTTCGCAGGAGACTCCACAATCACCAAATTTTTCTTGGTTGTACTGCTTTTCTTTTTTGTTACCACGTTTTATCCCTCTGTATTGTATAAATCTCATTGAGTTTAATACATTTTAAGAAAGATGTCAACTAGGAACTTCTCCTATAGGAAAATCACAATTTGTATTTCAATTCATCAAGAATGTCCTGGCCTGAGGTGACAAGTTTTGCGCCTTCTTGAATCAGGTGATGGCAGCCTGCAGATTTTCCATCTAAAATATTTCCCGGAATAGCAAAAACGTCTCGGCCTTCTTCCATAGCACGCTCACAAGTAATCAAACTTCCTGAACGGAGTCGCGCCTCTGCCACAATCACTGCCTGACAGAGACCTGCAATGATGCGATTTCTCTCAGGAAAATGAAACTTAAGTGGTGCCTGCCCTGGACCATACTCGCTCAAGATCAGATGGTGTTCCCCCATATGTGCCTGCAGTCTTTGATTGCTTTTCGGATAAAAGACATCCAGTCCCGTTCCTATCACTCCGATGGTCTTGCCACCATTTCGTATACTGGCATAATGAGCTGTCGCATCAATTCCCTTAGCAAGTCCACTAACGATAACCAACTCATTCCCAAGTTCCTTAATAATCTTCTCTACAGAACGAACCCCTTCTCGCGTGGTCTCGCGAGCTCCAACAACTGCAATCTTCGGTCTGGTTAACAATTCCAAATCTCCCTGGTAAAAAAGGAGTACAGGAGGATTGTAAATCTGTAGCAATTCCTCAGGGTATTCAGGATCAAAAATGGATAGAGATGGGAACCGTTCAAACTCCTCGTGTAAATGGTCTTCATTTAGTTGTCGGTATTTGTCTACAAAATGAAGGATACTGCGACAGCGAGCGATCCTCGCTATCTCTTCTAAGCTTGGTAAGACTTGCTCTTTCCTACAGTAGTCCAAGATTCTCAAGACTTGCTCATTTGATAAACCGGCTTCTTTTAATTTAAAGATTTCAAATTTCTCCATGGTCACCTTCTACTTCCTCTCACTTATTTATTCGAAAAAGAAAAGAAAAAAGCTCTATTTCTAGAACTTTTTTTGATGTGTCGAAGAATAAAAGTAAGTTGCAGCACCAATCAAGTTGCTTTCATTGTGGAAGCGAGCCGCTTGTATGGGCAAGGCCTCAAATTGTTTATGCCCTTTTTGAGAGAGTAGGTCATGGTATTGTCGACTGATCTCATCGATCAATAGTGGTTGACTACTAATGCCCCCGCCAATCGTCACTTTTTCAATCAGGAGCAAAGATTGAAGATTAAAAATCAGAATAACAATATCGTGGCAATAAGCCTGAAACAAGGATGTCAGCTCATCGTTGCCCCCTTGATCAAGAGCCTTGAAAACAGCTATACCATCTGCCTTTTCTAGGTTTAAGATGTGACTAGCCTTCTCAACAAATTGAACAGCTGAACCGGTGTTTTCCAAAAGATTGGAAATGCCTTGCAAAAAGAGTTCACGATGAAAGCGGCGATTTTCTGGTGTTCTTTCTGCCTTATAGATAGACCGAATGTATTCTGTCAGTTGCCATCCTCTCAATAGGTCACCATTAGAAAGAAGAGCGAGACCTACTCCTGTCCCCAAGACCAAGGTCGCACCACATGGACAATCTTTTAGATTACCAAGCCTTGCTTCTGCTAGACCAGCGGCTTCTCCATCATTGACAACAGTGACGGGTACTTGAAATGTTTGTTCGAGTCTACTTGCTAGAGGAATGCCGCGCAAATATGGAATGAGACCACCTCGAAAGACAAAGCCAAGGCTCTTTTGGATCTCACCGGGGCATGAAATGGCGATTCCCTCGATTTCTTCCCTTACGGGTGTAACGATTTCTTCTAATCCTTGCCAAAACTCCTCAATCGTAGGTGGTGTTGGGATCTTGTCTGTATGAACCAATTGATAGTCTGCGTCCATCAGACCGTACTTTATAAAGGTACCACCGATGTCGATAGTGAATAGCATAACCTAATCCTCACACATTGATTTGACGGGTTCAAACGAACGCCGATGGATAGGGGTCACTCCCAGCTGGTCGAGGCCAGCCAGATGCTTAGCTGTCCCATAGCCAGCGTTCTGTGCAAAATCATAACCCGGATATTTTCGATCAAACTCTTCCATCATCTGATCCCGAGTCACCTTGGCTACGATGGATGCTGCAGCAATGGATAAGGAGTTGGCATCCCCTTTGATGATACTAGTTTGGGAAATAGGAAGATCTAACCTCACGGCATCAATCAAAAGATGCTGGGGTTGAGGCTCTAGCTGACCAATGGCTTCCCTCATGGCTAGCTTCGTAGCTTCATAGATATTAACCTGATCAATCACGTGATTATCCTTGATGCCGATTCCGATCGCAATGGCGTTTTGGAGCACAGCCTCATAGATTTCCTTGTGTTTTGATTTTGGAATCTTTTTACTATCGTTGAGTCCTGGAATTTTACAAGCTTTCGGCAAGATCACGGCAGCTGCAACAACTGGTCCCGCTAATGGACCACGTCCCACTTCATCCACTCCTGCAATGAGCTGAATCCCTTGAGTATAAAGTTCTTTTTCATAGGCTAGCATTTTTTCCAAACGCAAATCTTCGTCCACTTGTTTTTGGAGTTCGCGTTTTCGTTTGCTGATAGCCGCTTGAACGCTTGCTCGACCATCAAGGATCAACTCTTCAAAGAAGGGATGATCTAGCTCGTCAATCATTGCCAAACGCTCTTTAACTTCTTTAATTGTTGGCATCTATTTCACCTACACGATCCAGCGTATACCGTCCCAATTTTCCATCGCGAACATCTTTAACAAAGAGTTGGTAAAAACGGTCGTAATCCTCACGAAATCCTAATTTCTGGGTCATTTCCATAATGATTTCAGGAGCTTCTTGTTCTAGATCCATTTGTTTAAAACGTTCCTGCAAAACAGCTGGATAATGCTCTTTAAAATAGTTGAGGCCAAAGATGGTCACTTCATCCATTGGAAGCAACTGGTCCTTAATGGCGCCTGTTAAAGCAAGCTTTAAGGCCACTTCTTCATCTTCAAACTTGGGCCAGAGAATCCCTGGAGTATCCAAGATTTCAAGGTCTTTATTGGTTTTCAACCATTGTTGCCCCTTGGTCACCCCTGGTTTATTTCCAACAACAGCAATCTTTTTCCCCGCTAAGCGGTTCATCAGAGTTGATTTCCCGGCATTAGGAATCCCGATAATCATGGTCCGAAGGGTTTCAATCTGAATCCCTCGTTCCTTCTGACGAGCAATTTTATCGGCCATCAAAGACTTAGCAGCATCTGTGACCTTCTTAACCGTAGATTGCTCTTTGGAGTTGATAGCCAAGGTTTTAATGCCTTGAGACTCAAAATAGTCCTGCCATTCTTTTGTTGCCACAGGATCTGCCAAGTCTACCTTGTTCAAAATCATTAATTTAGGCTTATCACCAACAATTTTCGTTAACATAGGATTTTGGCTTGATAGGGGTAAACGAGCATCTACCAGAACCGTCACAAAATCCACAAATTTTAAATTTTCTTGTACTTGTCTTCTAGCTTTGGACATGTGTCCAGGAAACCATTGTATAGTTGCCATGTTCTCCATTCCTTTCCAGTTCAATCTCTTCTATTATACCATGTTTTCTTGAATTCTCAGCCTTAAACGAGAATACAAAAAAATGAAGCTACCGAAGTAACTTCTATTTCATATTCTAGCGAATTTGCTCAAAATGCAAATGCACGGCGATATGATCACCATAGCCGCTCCGTTCCAAATCACGTTGCAAGCGATAAGAAATGTAGTGTTCTGCAATGGTAATATAACCTGCTCCCAACAAGCGTTGTTCCACTAATGATTGGATCATACTGATGGTTGCGCGTTCTACTTGGGCTTCATCCAAATCCATAGCAACTTTCTTGGTCACTTGAGCTAGGTTTTGTCGCAAATCATCTGTCAAAACATAGACAACTTGCGCAGCTTTCAAAATAGCTTGGTAAATTTTATCTGGGTTGAATTCAACCACTTCTCCACTACGTTTAATGACTTCCATCGGAGTCTCCTTTTTGTTTAAATTTTCATGAATACTTCATTTCCCTTAGAAAGAAATGAAGACCTACTACTTTATTATATAATTTTTTTGCCAAGAATCAAAGCTCTTTTCAGGACTTACTGTGCTTGATTGGATGAAAAAATCTAACGATCACTTTTTTCCATGACCACATCTTCTTTTTTATAGCTGTAGGTCAATCTCCAAAGATTGTCAGAGACATGATCCAAACGGAAGGTCTTCAAAATCTTCTTCAGAGGTAACTTCTCCATCTCTACTTTTCTAAGGAGTTCCACTAATAGTTCACCACCAGCATTGACAGCAATGAGCTGATCTTCGTCACTATCATATTGGAGAAGGACTGTTTTAGTCGGTTTATAGAGAACATTATAGAGATTGTAGGCTCTATCAATTTCAAAATGTTTATCCTTGTCGGCTTCTCTTGAGTAGCGGTGAATCGTAAGGGGACCAATTTGAAAAGCTCCTGCTAAACTAAAAATAAATCCTAAAGCTGCTACCGTTTCCCAAAGAAGATTGAGTAGCTTGGAATCGAAATCGAATATGAAATGAACTAGCAATAAAATAATTCCTGTACCAAATCCAATTAAAAGTAAGAGAGCGCCGATGCATCCAGCTTTTTCGCCTGTTTTAATGGTCGGTTTATCATGGATCATCACACCATCTAACTTTTCAAGACCATGACGTTCTTTAAATTTTTCTAGTTCTGATTTTTCTGAATCCGTTTTTTCTAACTCTGTTTTTTCTAACTCTGACATACATTCCTCATGACAATTTTATTAATAATCCGGACGAAGGACTCCCGTAATGATCTCTTTAGTAGCATGGTAATCCCCATCTACTACAACCTTGATGATGCGTTTCGCTTCTTCTGCCGGTGCTGGCACCAATGGCAAACGAGTTGGCCCTGCTTCAAAGCCCATATAGTTTAAGACAGCTTTGACAGGAGCTGGACTCGGATATGAGAAGAGAGCATTGACTTTAGGGATAAATTGACGTTGGATAGCCGCAGCCTTTTTAATATCGTTGTGCTCAATGGCTTGGAACATCTCATGCATTTCATCTCCATTTGTATGAGAAGCCACTGAGATCACTCCATCAGCCCCAAGGTTCATCGCATGGAAAGCATCTCCATCTTCCCCTGTATAGACGAGAAATTCTTCTGGCTTGTGTTCAATCAAGTAGGCCATATTAGCCAGGGTTGTACACTCTTTTACCCCAATGATATTTGGGTGTTCTGCCAAACGAAGCATGGTTTCTGGTGTCATTTCGACAACCACTCGCCCTGGAATATTGTAGATAATAATCGGAAGATTAGATGCATCCGCAATCGCTTTAAAGTGTTGATACATTCCTTCTTGGGATGGTTTGTTGTAGTAAGGGACGATAGCCAATCCTGCTGCAAAGCCACCAAAAGCATCCACTTCTTTAACGAACTCAATCGAGTCGCGGGTTTCATTGGTTCCGACACCAGCGATCAAAGGAACTCGACCATTGACAATCTTTTGAACAGCCGCAAAGAGTTGCAATTCCTCATCGTGGGTCAGAGTTGGACTTTCCGCAGTCGTTCCAGCTAAGAGAATCCCGTCTGTATGATGAGCCAAGAGGTGCTCGATCAAGTCAGGAAGAGCGTCAAAATTAATGGTTCCATCTTCATGGAAGGGGGTGATAAATGCAGTGATGATTTTACAATCTTTTAAATCATTATAAGACATAGAAAAACCTTTCTCTATATAAGAAAGAGGCTGGGGCTTGCTTGCCTTTGCCTCATGATCTGTTCATAAAACAAGTTGATTCGTTAGAAAGCTGAGGAAGAAATCAAACTCTTCGAGTTGCAGATTTCTGAATCGTGACGCAGTGGTTGATTGGAACTACTCATGTTTGCAACATTCGTACTTCCTAATCAACTGTGCGGGGGAAAAACTACGAAATCAAACTCTTCGAGTTACTGATTTCTGTTTTTCTCCCTATTTCAATTCAAACTTCAATTCAGCTGTTGGACGTACGAGTCCACGTTCGTGAAGGGTTTCTGCGATTTGGACTGAGTTCCAAGCAGCTCCTTTAAGGAGGTTATCTGAAACAACCCACATGTGGATTCCTTTTTCAGCATCCAAGTCTCTACGAATCCGTCCAACGAAGGTATCACGTGAACCTACAGCATTGACTGCTTGAGGATAGATTTGGTGAGCAACATCATCTTCAAGGACTGCACCTGGAAATTCTGCAATAGCAGCTTTCACTTCGTCAATTGGTGCCACTTCTTTTGTTTCAATGTAGACTGACTCTGAGTGAGCTGACAAGACTGGAATCCGCACACAAGTTGCTGAAACAGCAATGCTATCGTCTTCCATAATTTTCTTAGTCTCGTTTGTCATCTTCATTTCTTCGTATGTGTAGTCATTATCTGTGAAGACATCAATTTGTGGAAGAGCGTTGAAGGCGATTGGATAGTGTTTCTTATCTCCACCTGAAGGTAAGATTTCTGCTTTAACATCACGTGGATTAACTCCATCATTTAAGACTTCTTTCAACTCACGTTGGGTTTCAAGAATAGCTCCCATACCAGCACCTGAAACAGCTTGGTAAGTAGACACGATGATACGGTCCAAGCCCCATTTTTGACGGACTGGTTCAAGCGCTACCATCATTTGGATGGTTGAACAGTTTGGACAAGAGATGATTCCGTTGTGAGCATCAAGAGCATGTGCATTCACTTCAGGAACTACCAATGGGACATCCGGATTTTGACGGAAATAAGAAGTGTTATCAACCACTACTGCGCCTGCTTTCACCGCATAAGGTGCATATTTGGCAGATGTTGAACCACCAGCTGAGAAAAGTGCAATATCAACCCCTTCAAATGCGTCTTCAGTCGTTTCTTCGATGGTCACGTCTTGACCTTTAAATTGCAAGACTTTCCCTGCAGAACGTGCAGACGCAAGGTAGCGAATTTTATCGATTGGAAGAGTAGATTCTTCCAACATTTTGATCATTTGAGCACCAACGGCACCTGTAGCACCGACAACAGCAACTGTGTATCCCATAGTAAATCCTCTTTCAAAATTTTCTAAAAATTGAGTATTTGTACTATTATACAATTTTTTGGCATAAATGAAAAGTACCAACAGTAGGAAAAAATCCTGATTCTAAGACCAGGATTTTTAATGGTTATTTATCATAAAAGCTCTTTAATTCAGGTCATAGTTCAAATCACTTAAATCTTTCTTACCTTGTGTTTCTTCAGCAAGAAATGGAACTTGATGGATCCCCTTTACACCTGCTACGATAGACGCTGGAAAGGAAACAATTTCTTGATTGATGTGGCTGACATTACTGTTAACAATTCGCTTCGCTGCAGCAAGATCTTCATTTTCGTCAGCAATTTCCTTTTGTAGGGCCAAGAATTGGTTAGAAGACAAGAGCTCTGGATAGTTTTCACCCACTGCACGAATTTGTGCCAAGACATCATTTTGATTGGTAATGACTTGGTTGGATTCTTGAATAGTTGCTCCTTGGCGTAAAGCAACTAAATCAGTGAAAATCTCTTGCTCATGTTTGGCATAAGCTTTGGCTACTTTTAGCATTTCCGAAATGGTATCATAGCGTTTTACGAGAACGATATCGACCGTTCTCTTTGATTCTTCAATGGTCACTAGATAGCGATTGAGACGATTTCCTACACTAATAAACCAAATAGCCAATAGGGCAACAAATATGATTAAGCAGATAATGAGATTCATGATGCTTCTCCTTCAAAAATTGCTGTTATTTCTTTAATTAAAGCTAGTTCTCTGCATAATTTATGATATTCAGATACCAAAGATAGTTGATCAATATCTTCTGGTTTTTGGGGCGTCGGAAAGATATAGCGATCGGTATACAAAGAAATAAATAGTTTCTTGTCTTTCAAAAATACACACATGGCATTTTGAGAAATTTGTCGATCAAACCATTCCAACATCTTAGGGGTGAGAAATTTACGGGCAGACAGTTCATCCGTGCAGTAGATATTGTAATTTTCGTTATTGCGAATATCCTCGGTTTCAATCTGAACTTCATCTCCTCTGGCTCCAGGATAAACCCCATTCACCTCCCTCTTAAAAAGAAATGATTTCTTGGTCGGAACCACCCGAAGATGACCCGAGAAATTGATCGGTAGACATAAAGAGAACACTTGTCCAAGGAAATCTGTAACTTCCACATGTTCCGTCCTCGTATGACCATTAGATGTCCGGTAACGAGTCTCTGTATGATGGGCATAGAGATTTGACACCGTCAGCTCTTTGTCATCATGAAATGATAGCTCTTTGAAACACAGAAAATCAGTCGACCGAGGACATAAATGCGAGAGAGCTTCAGAAGGGATGGAACCGTCCTCTTTGATCGAAGCCTTAGGAAAAACTTCCTTTAATACAGGCGACAAGATATCATCAAGATAGATTTCATCGTTCGAACGAATTCGATCCCCAAACAAGGCTTTTCTTTTTTTATATTGTGGCCAATAATACAAACCAACCACTAAAAGGATCAAAGGAATAGCTGCAAAACGCAATAAAATGAGAGACAGTATGGCACAAATAATACCAAAAGATCGCAAAACATTCCACTTAAGATTGTTCTTCATCTGTTCTCGGATCAATCCGATTGCATCCTGAAATTGTTTGGAGTTTTCAAGATCCTCAATTTTCTGCGAATAGTCTGTAGATGCTGAATCATTAGAATGATAGAAATCTCCCAATCAACTCCACTCCTTTCTGACACGAGGCACTTTACTATATTATAACACCAACATAACTTTGTAGCAACTGTATTATAATAGTTTCGGTCCTTTGAAGGTACAAAAAAATCCTGATCCGAAGACCAGGATTTGAGGCACCTTTCGGTGAGAACCGCCGGTTCACACAACTGTTCAAGGTCCGCTCCTGCGTTACAATTGAATGTAGACCTCCTCAGCGCAAAAGGCTCCTAAGAGCCAATCGACTCATCGCATAAATCTAGTTTACCATGAACATCCACAAACTGTCAAGAAGGTAGGTACTTGCTTCCTTCTCGAATACTCAAAGGAGATAACTGCTCTCGATAGCGGTCGATAAAGGCCCCTACCCAATCCGGATTAACCTTGGAATAATTGCGTAAACTCCAGCCGATTGCCTTATTTATAAAGAACTCGCTTTGACCTAGATTATTGAGGATCACTTTTTCTAACAAATCCGTATCTGTTTTTTCTTTCCTCATAAGCTGGTGATCAATGGCAATCCGCCTCAACCAAAAGTCCTGATCCTTACTCCAATCCAGCATAACCTGCTTGGTTTCTGGATAGTGAAAAGTAATCTCTCCGATGATAAGGTCCAATTGATCTATACTGTCCCACCAGGATTTGGTTTGAGCCAATTCCTTTAGCTTTGGAAAATCTTCAGGTCTAAGCTCCTTCTTCTTTTTATCCAGATAATCCATAGCAATATATTGGAACTCACGGTAGGGTTGCTGCCAACACTCTTCCACAAAAGCCCAATCAATTGGATTCTTTATGAAAAGCTTAAAAAAATCTCTTTCAATCTTTTTGAGAATTGGTTTTTGAACGCCAAGAAAGCTGAATTTATTTTTCATATAAGCTTCCATTGCTGGGACTTTCTCTGGATCAGCTTGGTCTTCTAACAATTTCAAAAGAATTTTTGTATCCATATGATTCCTCCTTTTTTACATCAAAGGTCCAATCAAAGAAAAGAGATAACCACCTAGACGATGTGCTATAGGAATTTTTGACAAACTTTCCAATGTTACTTCCTCCGAGAGAGACTGGGTTCTCTCAAAATCTTGTTCAATGTTAAGCACTTCCGGATTCTTATAAAGATATACGCCATCTTCAAAATTTTGATAAAGACTTCGGTAGTCTGTATTAATGGTTCCTACCACAGCTTGTTGGCTATCAGAAACATATACTTTAGCATGGACAAAGCCTGGGCTATAACGGAAAATACGGACGCCAGCATCCAAGAGGGCTTTAAAATAGGTCGTCGCAATATCAAAGGCATACTGTTTATCTGGAATCCCTGGCATAATGATCCGAACATCTACTCCTCGTTTGGCCGCGAAAGTCATAGCTCTAACCAATTCGTCATCCAAGATCAAATAAGGGGTCATGATGTGAACATAATCGGTCGATGTATTCAGTAAATGAAGATAAACATCCTCAGCCACTTTGTGATAGGTCAATGGTGAATTGCCATAAGGGAGTACAAAGCCCTGACTCTTTCTTTGTTGAGGTTTTTCTTGTAGATAGCGCTCCATATCCCTTTTATCTTCTATTCCAGTCACTTTCCACATGGTCAAAAAGAGAGCTTTCAGTGTTTGAACTGCTGAACCATCTAAGCGAAGGGCCGTGTCCTTCCAATGACCAAAGCGTTCTCGTTTATTGACATACTCATCAGCGATATTAACGCCACCAGTATAAGCAACTTGACCATCAATTACTGTAATTTTTCGATGGTCTCGGTAATTGTAATAGGTTGATAGAATAGGCTTGACTGGTGAGAAGGCCTGGGCTTTAATCCCAACCTTGTGCAAGCGCTCGATATAATCATAGGACAAGGTAGTCATCTCATTCATTCCATCAAACATGACACGAACGTCCAGACCTGCCTTGGTCTTCTCCTCCAAAATGGCTAAAATCTCGCCCCACATGATCCCTTCGTCGATAATGAAATATTCCATGAAGATATAACGCTCCGCCTTTTTCAAATCCTCCAACAAGGCTGGAAGCATGTCATCTCCAAGTGAAAAGTAGGTTACCTCTGTGTTGCTGTAGATAGGAAACTGGGCTGGACTATGCTCCAAAAAATAAGCTAATTTCTGTAATTGGCGATCACTTTGGGATAAATAATCAGCAACTTCTGGATCGGTGCTTAGATAGTCAGATGCCTGCACTGTAGCATCCTCAAGCCGCTTCTTCAAGCGTCTCACACCCAAATCAGCTAACGAAAAGTAAAGCAGAGCTGTCCCAAAAATTGGAAAGAGGGCAATGATAATCACCCAGGACAGTTTGGAACGAGAATCCATGGAACGATTGAGCAAGTAAAAGAAGGTAAAGACACTCAACAAGTGTTCCCATAAGATAATGGATGGGAAATGCTCTTGTAGACTGAGATATGAAAAGACAAGAAAGGCCAATTCCAGTAAGAAGAACAGAAGAATGGGAACCTTTCGGTTAAGTAGAATTTTGGCCCATCTGGAGGGCTTTTGAGGTAACAGCCTAGCACTTTGTTCTTCAGTCATAAAGGCTCCTTTCATGTAGGGGAGACCATCACAACTTTCCGGTCTCTTTCAGTAATTTTATTAGTATCATTTTAGCCTATGAAAAAGTCAGGGATAATTAACTATTGCGATTTACAAATGTCGTGATTTCTACTGTATTTTTCTCACCGGCCCTTCGATCGTCTTTTGCATCCAGACGATATCATGCCATTTGTTAAACTTATAGCCAATCTTTGGGAAATGAGCCACTTGGACATACCCTCGCTTTTCATGCATGGAAATGCTCGCTTCGTTCGGAACTGCGATACAAGCCAGAAAGCGTAAGTAGCCTCGTGCTTGCAACTCCTCTTCTAAGGCAGTATAAAGGGCCGATCCGATCCCTTGTCCACGCGCTTCTTTTGCTACATAAATAGACAATTCAGTGGTCCAATCATAGGCAGCGCGTGCATAATAGGTCGAAGCATAGGCATACCCCACAACTTTCCCATCCACTTCTGCGACCAAATAAGGAAATTGGGTCAGCGTTTTTATGATGCGACTTTCAAATTCCTGGACAGTCGGCACATCAACCTCAAAGGTAATGGCTGTCTCTGTCACATAAGGTTGGTAAATCGCTCGGATAGCTGCTGCATCGCTGAGCTGAACGGGTCGAATCATTATGGTGGCCTCCTCATTAGATTATACCTAGTATACCGATATGCCTTCTCACTGTCAATGAAGGACTAGCAGCAAGCAAAAAATCCTGGAATTGTATCCAGGATTTCCATCCTTCTTAAACCGTTTGACGTAACCCCATCATCCGGTAAAGGAATAAAGCACTCGGAGCTTTCAAAAAGCTCTTTTGCTTGGAATTTGTTGCTTTTAAGACATAGTTAGGTTTGACTGTTTTAGTGACTGTCTTTGCTTGTTTAAGATTCAGACCGGTTTGTTTTTTAGACGGTTGAACTTTCGATGGTTGAAGGGGAACTTTCACTGCGCCTGTTTGAAGGGGTTTTTCTTTCACCTTCAAGGCTTGTACAACTGGTTTTGAAGCAGGAGCAGATAGTCCTCCTTGAGCTGAATGAGAGAGTTGACTCATGGTTTGATTATTTCTGACTTCGACATGGTTTAGGATACCTCCATTTGGATTGAGGTGATCGGTCACACCTGTATCAAATGGCGCTACAAATACATTGTCCTCAATGGTGACATTTTTAATATCTCCATAGCGCGTTTCAACATCAATCGATCCACGATGCTTGTTGTAGATATCGCTCTTCGTTCCTGTGCGCTCCAAGAGATTGTGGTGAACCCGAATCCCTTCTTCATTCAAATCAAAGTTATGGCCCTTAAAGACAGTCGTCAAGCGAATTCCAGCATCACCGATATTGTCTTTAATCCGATTGTAGGCAATCTCATGGCCTTTTCCACCAAAGATCCCAACACCACCAGCGCGCCAACCGAGTTCAATCGTATTGTGCAAGAATTTATTATTTTCTGCTACTGCCGATTCTGTCCCATCTGCAATACTTGACCAGCTGGCAAGTCCGTCATCTCCATTCCCACGGATACTAGAATTGCGGACAATCGAATTCTTAGTCCCTTGGGCGAAGTTAACTCCGTCAGCTAAATTGTTTCGCAAACGGACATTTTCTACTACTAGACCATCTGTGTACTTCATATCATTTTTGCCAGCATAATCGCCAATCCACATGCCAACTTCAAAGTGTTCGGCCCAAATATCGTGAATATGAGAGTTCTTCCCTGGTGTTCCAGAAATGGCCTTGTACTGAGCGTTTTCACCATAGCGTGAACGGAGGTTGGAGGATAGATAGACATCGCTAAATTCAACATGGTTATCTTGATGAAGGAAGTCAAAACCACCGCCACCAGCTAGGTCGCTAGTGAAATGCAGTTGGGTATGCCAGATACCAGCCCCTGAAATCTTCATATCAGAAGCATCGATACCGACTTTTCGATTGAGATTAAATCGCCCAGCTGGGATATAGACATTCTTTCCGGTTTGTTTAGCTTCATAAATCGCATCATAGAGGGCCTGGCTGTCATCAGTATCGTCGTTTGGCGTAGCTCCTTTAGAAACAATATTGATAGCATTATCCCCTTGAGCAATCGGGTCTGGAGCTTGCTCGAATTCCACAAAGTCAAGGCCGTAATGGACGTCGTCTGACCTGTTTTTCACCAGTGAAACCACATCTCCTTTTTGAAGCTGAAGGCCTGGAAGGAGGCTGTGTACTTCATCAAATTGGAACCGAGCGCGTGTATCAGCCTGGGCACTATCATGAACACCTTTGTCATTCAAGTACTGCCAGTTAGACGTGGATGAAAGATCCAATTGTTGAACACTATGACCATTCACCTGTACATCGAGTTGTCCACTGGCTCCATCTGGCACTGTATAGCGTACAGTTAAGGCATTGGCTGGTTCATTTACCTTAAAGGAGACACCATCTCCTTTTTCTTTTAAAGCGACATAAGTCTGATCAGAAGCTTCAATAGCTGTTGAGTGACTGTCTTGAGACTGCTCTACCTCTGCCTTTCCAAGGAGGTTCCCTTTGTCTGCTTCATAACGGGTGTAAGGCATAGATGCGCCATATTGGCTGGTATCTACTTGAGAGCTAGCGGGATCAGAGGTTGTCGCTTCTTGCCCTTGTGTTTGGATTTGTGTCTGCTCTCCAGCTTGATCAGCTGCCACAGATTGTCCAGTCAAAAAACAAGCCCCCATGATCGCAATCACGACAGAAAAGACTCCAAGCTTAGACTTGCGAATGCCAAAAACGATATCTTTGTTTAAATGATTCATCACACATTTCTCCTTTTATTTTTTACAACAATTCTATCCTAATAAAAAATATCATGACAAACAAGGTGAATTGTGTGAATATTCTGTATCAATTTGTTGCAGATATGTTAACCTTTTTATGTAGTAATAAAAGTGAGCAAGAAAAAGAGGCTGAGAATTCTATCTCAAACCTCTTTTGATGACACGCGCTTATTCCGCTTTTTTATTTGAAAATTGGCTATTGTAGAGCTCATAGTAGAACCCTTTGTCTGCTAACAAGGATTGGTGATTTCCTTGCTCGATGATTTGACCATCTTTGAGGACAAGGATTTTATCTGCTTCTTGAATGGTAGACAAGCGGTGAGCAATAACAAAGCTAGTCCGCCCTTTCATCAAATTCTTCATCGCTTTTTGAATCAAGAGCTCTAAACGCGTATCGACAGAAGACGTCGCTTCATCCAAAATCAAAATCTTGGGATCAGCAAGGAGCGCACGCGCAATAGTTAGAAGTTGCTTTTGCCCTAGAGAAATATTGCTAGACTCCTGGTTCATTTCCATATTGTAACCACCAGGAAGCGTCCGGATAAAGTGATCGACATTGGCTGCCTTTGCAGCTTCCACAATTTCTTCATCCGTTGCCTCGAGATTACCAAAGCGAAGGTTTTCTTTGATGGTTCCTTCATATAACCAAGCATCCTGAAGCACCATTCCGAATTGTTTGCGGTAATCTTGGCGTGACAGATGGCGAATATCATGACCATCCACTGTAATCGATCCCGCAGTCACATCGTAAAAGCGCATGAGCAGATTAATCAGAGTTGTTTTCCCTGCTCCGGTTGGTCCGACAATGGCCACCATTTCACCTGGTTTGACTTCTAGGTTGAAATCACGAATCAAGGGTTTGTCCGCTACATATTGGAAATCAACGTTTTTAAAGCTGACTTGCCCTGTCAAATCTCCAGAGAGGGTTTCTGTCACATCTGCTACTTCATCTGGTTCATCCATGACTTGGAAAATCCGATCTAGAGACGACTTAGCACTTTGTAGCTGACCTGCCAATTGGGTCAAGTTTTGAATTGGTTGGTTGATCTGCCAAACATATTGAACGAAAGCCTGCATATTCCCGACAGTCAAACGGCCTGCTATCACTTGCAAGCCACCAAACAAAGCGATAATGAGATAAGTCAAATCTGAAATCCCATTTAAAATCGGCATCATTAAGCCGGAAATGAAATTAGCCTTGAATCCTACCTTTTGAAGGTGATGGGTAATATCATGAAACTCTTCCTGGGAAGATTTTTCCCGGACGTAGAGCTTAAGGACATTAAAGCCTGTTAAATTTTCTTGTACAAATCCGTTCATTGCCCCCAAAACATCTGCCTGCTCTTTAAAGTAAGGCTGCGATTTTTTCATGATAAATCGAGCACTGAAATAAGTGATCGGAATGGACAAGATGACCACTAGCCCCAGCTGGATGTTTAAGTATAAGACCATGCTGATGACAAAGAGCAAGGTAAAGATAGCGTTGACGATTTGTAAGAAGGACTGTTGCAAGGCATTCGAGACGGTTTCGACATCGCTAGTAAAACGTCCCAGCAAATCTCCGAACTGATGCCGGTCAAAATAAGAAACGGGAATGTGATTGATTTTATGGGACAAATCATTTCGCATGTCCTGAACGGTCTTTTGAACAGCATTAGTCATGAAATAGTTGGAATAATAAGATCCCAACTCATAGAGGACCCCACGGAATAGATAGAGCGTCATAATGATCGCGATATAGGAGGTGTTAAGACCAGCTCCCGCAAGGCCTTTTGCTATATCCATGAGATTTTTTGTCAACTCAGTAATGGCAAGCCCCAAAACAAAGGGTTCGACAACACTCATGACGACACTCAGGATTTTTAAGAAAATGGACAAGCAAACTTCCAAGCGATAGGCTCTCAAATAAGTCCATAGTCTACTAAAACTGTTTTGTTCTTGTTTCATCTGCTTCTCCTTTCTATTCCTCTGTTAATGATGGACTATCGAGCTGCGAATTGGCAATTTCGCGATAGATCTCATTGCTTTCCATCAATTCATCGTGGGTTCCTCGACCAACGATTTCCCCTTGGTCCAAGACAATAATTTGATCCGCATCCATAATGGTTCCCACACGTTGCGCTACGATCAAGACGGTCGCATCTCCTGTAACTTCTTTGAGACGCTTCCGCAAAGTGGCATCCGTCTTGTAGTCTAGGGCAGAGAAGGAATCATCAAAAATAAAGACATCTGGATCTTTGACAACAGCACGAGCGATGGATAAGCGTTGTTTTTGACCACCCGAAAGGTTGCTACCACCTTCTGCTAAATGCGTGTCGAAGCGTTCCTCACGGCTGTCGATAAATTCCTTGGCTTGGGAAATATCAGCCGCTTGTTCTAATTCTTCGACAGATGCATCTTCTTTCCCATAACGAAGGTTTTCAGCAATGGTTCCTGTAAAGAGCAAGGCCTTTTGTGGAATAAAACCAATCTTTTGGCGAAGGGCTTTCAGATTGTAGTCACGGACATCCACACCATCCACCAAAATCTTCCCAAGTGTTACATCATAGAATCGAGGAATCAGCTGCACAAGCGATGATTTCCCAGAACCGGTCGAGCCGATAAAGGCGATCGTTTCGCCGGGTTTGGCCTGAAAGGAAATGTTGTGAAGAACTGGACTCTCCGTCTCACCTGGATAAGCAAAGGTGACATTGTCAAATTCCAAATAGCCACGAGATGCTGTTTCTGTTACACCATTCTCATTTGGATCGATCGAAATGGGCATATCCATGATTTCCTTGAGACGACGGCTAGAAACCGCAGTCCGAGGATACATGGTAAAGAGATTGGCTAAAAAGAGGAAAGATAAGAGCGCGTGGAAGCTATACTCAATAAAAGCAACCAGATCCCCAATTTTCAAACTACCGTCATGAAGAGGATCCAAAGCAAACCAGACAATCGCCACAATCATAGCAATGATGATCTGCACAAATAAGGGCTCTGTCAAACCAGTAAGTTTGAACAATTTATTCGAGTTTTCTGCGTAGACTGCATTTTCAGCCGCAAATTTCTCTTCCTGGAATTCTTCACGGGCAAAGGCACGAATCACACGAAGTCCAGTCAAATTTTCACGTGCAAATTGATTAAGATGGTCCAGGGTCTTTTGTTGCTTCTCGGAAAGTGGACGTGTCTTAACTGCTACATACCAGACGACGACAGCAAGAAATGGTACAGAAACCGCTACAATCCACGCTAAAGAAGGACTGGTCGTGAGAATCAAGAGAACACTGGAAACCATCATCAAGGGTGTAATGACCCCCATCTTCAACATAGAATCCGCAAACTGCATCAAAACAAAGGCATCCGAAGTCAAGCGAGTGACCAATGACGATACCCCAATTTGCTCATACTCGCGATGCGAGTACTCCTGTAACTTAGCATAGAGGTCATTGCGCATATCGCGGACCATGGTGGTCGTTAGTTGACCAACCGCGTAAGACAAGATAATCCGTCCCACAATCCCAAGCAAAATGATCGCAAACATGACCCAGCCCCAGAAATATAGCCGATCCACATCACGCGGGTTAATCCCCTCATCAATCATGCGAGCTAGAATCGTTGGCAAGCCCAAATTGACAATAACAAACAGGACCGCTGAAAATAGATTCAGGGCTAGCCACTTGGGATACTTTTTCAAGTAAGACCAAATATAAAGCATAGATGATTCTCCTTTTCCATAAATAATAACCTTGATCACACAGAAAAGAGGGAGCGAGACGAAATCATTTTCAAAGAAAATCATTCCTGCCCCAGTCCCATCTGTAGTCTCATTCATTATACCAAACTAGTCATAAAAGTAAAGCAAAAGAGCAGGTTTCCCCACTCTTCATATGCATTATTTCGTGCGTTTGAATTTAGCGTTTTTAAGAATCATAAGATCCCCTTGGTTGCTATTACTTAACTTAGAAAGATCAAATGTCAAATAATCACCATCGACCTTGTATGTAATCTTTTCTCCTTTACCATCATTTGACGAGATTGTTTTCTCTTTTTGATTGATTTTGACATCATAAGATCGCTCATTCTTTTGACCAGCGACTTCACCCGCGATGCTGAGGGTTCCTTTAGAATCTTTGATCTTAATAGAAACTTCAAAATTAATAACGTTTCCAATAGACTCTAATTGACTACCTGATAAGCCTTGCTCCTCAAGAATTTTCTTGAGTTCAGTTTTTGATGGTTTGTAGACATAAGTCCCATTATCACTTTTTGCACCACATGCCACCAAGAGGACTGCTGCAAAAACTGCAACGAAAGCTAAAAGAATACGTTTAATATTTTTCATAATCAATCTCCTAATGTATTTTATAATCAGATTTTACCACTATTTTAATACCGATTCAAGATGTTTTAAAGAAGAAAAAGAGCAGATACTCTCTGCCCTTCTCTTGTATTATTTTGTACGTTTGAATTTAGCGTTTTTGAACATTTCCAAAGCAGCTTCATGACCTGAACTCTTCTCACCAGATAAATCAAAAGTGAACACATCGCCTGAAACTTTGTATTTAACCTTCTCACCTTCACCTGTTTTAGATTGAAGAGTTTTCTTTTGTTGGTCAACTTTCATATCAAATGATTGGTCAGTCTTTTGTCCCATCATTTCACCTTTAATTTTAAGGCTACCTGTTTTATCTTTAATGGTCACTGAAACTTCCAATTTAACATTGTCGATCAATGCATCTACACTTGAACTTGGAGCACCTTGTTCTTCAAGGATTTCCTTCACTTCAGTTTTTGATGGTTTGTAGACATAAGTCCCGTTATCACTTTTGGCACCACATGCCACCAAGAGGACTGCTGCAAAAACAGCTACTACAGCCAAAAGAATACGTTTAAAGTTTTTCATAACTTCTCCTTTTTAGTTAGATTAACACTATTATATCAACAATTCAGGTACACGGCAATGAAAGTTTATAAATGTCATATTCTTGTAATATTTCTTGTATCAACAAAGAAATAGAATAAGGCGGAATTTAAATCCCGCCATGATTGCTTATTTAACTTTTTTGAACTTAGCAATTTTCATGTAGTTATTAAACATGTCTGTGTCACCCATCAAAGAATTCTTCACATCCTTAATCGTTAACACATTTCCTGAAACTTGATAAGTAATTTCCGCTTTCCCATACTCATTTTCTGAGACAAGAGTTTTAGCTTTTTGGTCTACTTCCAAATCAATCACTTGATTTACATTTTGACCACCTGCATTGGTGTCTACTTTCATCTCACCTTTCTTATCATTGATTGTAATCGAAATAGTGAATGAGTAATTATCACCTATCAAAGATTGAAATTCACTTGGCATAATATCTTTGATCTCATCCTTAGTAGGCTCAAACACGTAAGTCCCATTATCGCTTTTAGCGCCACAAGCTACCAAAAGGACGGCTGCAAAGACAGCTACAACAGCTAACAAAAGACGTTTAAAATTTTTCATCATCTTCTCCTTTATGATATGATTTATAGCCATTATAGCAACAAATTAGCAACATCTCAAGGGAATATAGCAAATGTAACATCATTAAAACTGCACTATTTAGTAGGTTTAGAGAAAATAAAGAGAGCTACACATGTTAGCTTTATAAAAGTCCTCTATTCACATTCTATCATCATTTTTTTCAACGACAAAAAAACCGAGGCCTAAACCTCGGTTTTCATTTTGATTGGAAACTCTATTATTTAAGAGTAACTGAAGCTCCAGCTTCTTCCAATTTACCTTTGATTTCTTCAGCTTCAGCAGCTGCAACACCTTCTTTGATGACACCAGGTGCACCATCAACAAGTTCTTTAGCTTCTTTAAGACCAAGACCAGTGATTTCACGCACAACTTTGATAACGCCGACTTTCTTGTCGCCTGCAGATGTCAATTCGATATCGAATGAATCTTTAGCAGCACCTGCGTCAGCAGCACCAGCTGCAGCAACAGCTACAGGAGCAGCTGCAGTTACACCAAATTCTTCTTCGATAGCTTTTACAAGGTCGTTCAATTCAAGGATTGAAGCTTCTTTAATTTCAGCAATAATGTTTTCAATGTTCAATGCCATTGTTATTTCCTCCAAATAAGTTTTAATTTTATGTTTTTATTTTTTGTAGCTAGGCTACGCTGCGTAGCTTAAGATTAAGCTGCGTCTTCTTTGTTGTCTGCAACCGCTTTGACTGCAAGAGCAACGTTGCGCACTGGCGCTTGAAGTACAGAAAGGAGCATAGAAAGAAGTCCTTCGCGGTTTGGAAGAGTTGCAAGTGCAAGAATCTCTTCTTTAGATGCGACAGCGCCTTCGATTGCACCACCTTTGATTTCAAGTGCTTCAGCGTCTTTTGCAAAATCGTTCAAGATTTTCGCAGGTGCGATAACATCTTCGTTAGAAAATGCTACTGCAGAAGGTCCAACGAATACAGATGCAAGATCTTCAAGACCAGCTTTTTCAGCTGCACGACGCAAGATTGAGTTTTTGATAACTTTAAACTCAACTTCGCTTCCGCGAAGGTTGCGACGGAGAACTGTATCTTGCTCAACTGTCAAACCGCGAGAATCTACAACGACGATTGATGCAGCAGCTTTCATTTTTTCAGCTACCACGTCAACAAGTTCCGCTTTTTTAGCAATAATTGCTTCACTCATTAGTGTGTTCACCTCCGTAATTATTTTGCTTGGGGAATTTTTCCAAAAGAAAAACGCGCCCAAACCTAGACACGAAAGTACAATACGCTTCTTTTAATTGATACGTTTTGTCCTCGGTAGGATCTTTATGAGTCGAGCTCCCCTACTGTCTTAGGCAGTTTTTTCAAACCGTAGATTAGTTTATCATATATAAAAAAAGAATGCAAGTACTTTTGCAAACTTTTTTTATATTTTTTAATCGTTATAAAGACTCTTGATATTATTCAACCAAGCATAGGCTAGTCCCATTAGAACTCCTCCTCCTACCCAGTTGGCAAAGAAAGTCACGCAATAATGTCGTAAAATATTTAAAAACTCAAAATGCGGTAATTGGCTAGATACTGAATTAAAGCTTAATAATGAGAAGGAAGCAAAGTTTGCTGCCAAGTGTTCATTGGTCATAAAGACAAACATATAGATAGCTGAGAGGGCTAAGAGAACCTTGGCTGTTTCATCTTTGAAATATAGATAAGAAAGAATAGCAATATTTACGAAGATATTGGCAATAACTCCTTCAAAGAAAACCACTTGATTGCCTCGTTGGAGTTTATTTTCTGCTACCGTGGCTAGGAAACCTTTTGGATCGATATGTGCAAAGGCAGTTGTTTGATTGAAAAGAAAAGCGACGATTAAAGCACCAATTAAATTAAAGAAGGTACAATAAAGAAGAATCTCCAACGCTTTCTTCCAGTTAATTTTCTTTAGATAGGTACCCGCCGTCAGATACATCATATTTGAGGTGGTTAATTCCGCATTTAAGAATAGGAGGTAAACCAAGCCCCAGGCAAAGATGAATGGAAATAGAAAACGACCAGATCCAGGTACAAAGGTATTTAATAAGTCAGCTGCAACTGCTCCAACCGCCGTACTTAAAGTAAGAAATCCACCCGCAAAAATAGAACGGACTGCATAGCGCGTTTTAGATTTCTGATAGAGATCTTCCTTCTTATTACACGCCGCTCCAACTTTTTGAATAAAATTAGATTCAGACATAATATTCTCCTTATATAATGTTTGTGAACAAAATCATTATATCATAGAGAGAAAAGTTTGAAAAGGTTTTCAGGAAGAATTCTTAACTTTTCATCATATACGTTTTATATCGAATATCACTGTGTGCTAAAAACAAATAAAAAAACAGGCATCTGCCTGTTTTAGTTTTAATAATTCAAACGGTTTGCCCAAGCGATATCCAAATTCAAGATTTCTTGTGAAGTGAACTGTTGACGATATGGATTGTATACCGAACCTGTAATACCACCTTGAACATTTGGTGAATCGTATTGAGTTAAATTATAAGTTTCAATGATGTTATTAAGTTTTGCATAGTAGCTTGTGTCTGTCGCATAAACCCCTGTCAACGCTGCTGTTGCATCTTGATAACTAGAGGTGTTGCTCTTCCAAGCACCTGCAAAATGTCCTTGTTTCAAAACAGCTACGTAGTCCTGCAATGATTCGTAGTAGGATGGGTAAGAACGAAAAGCATCATTAATGGTATAGGCATTTCCAGCCCCGTCATCTTCCCAAGTTTGCATCACTGCAGATTGGCCAGCATAACTTCCTTTAATCCCGAAAAGGTTGTAATGCGGATAAGAAGACAAGCCAGACTGACCTGATCCACTTTCAAGGATGGCTTGTGCGATCATAACGGAAGCATAAAGGTCATTCTCTTGACCGAGCTGACGAGCTGACTCACCAATTTGTGAGATGAAAGCTTCAGTAGGGTCTGAATAAGCTTGGTAAGTTCCATCATTAGCACCAACTGATGTGACGTGCTCGCTCATAGCAGCAGCAAATGTCCCCACTGCTAATACAGAAACGAACAAACCAAATAATTTCGTTTTATTCCGTATTTTCTTTTTCATAATACAATTTATCTCCAATTAATTTTTTATCATCTTTTATCTTTATAGAGATTATACCATATAAATAGAAGAAAACAAAGGCACTTATATTACACTTGTATTACAATTGCGAGATAAATCCAAAACAAAAATGACATTTTCATGTCATTTCAATTTATTTCGTAAAACGCATTTTCTAAAATAGCATCCCAGGACTTCTCTAGTCCTTCCCTGGTTACAGAAGAAAAGACGATAAAGGTGTCAGCTGGATCAAAATCTAGTTTTTTCTTGATGATCGATTCATGTTTGTTCCATTTTCCACGTGGAATTTTATCTGCCTTAGTCGCTACCAAGATTACTGGAATTTCGTAGTACTTTAAGAATTCATACATTTGGACATCATCTGCAGAAGGTTCATGACGAAAATCGACTAGGCTAACGACTGCTTTTAAGTTCTCCCGGCTAGTGAGGTATTCTTCAATCATCCTTCCCCACTTCTCGCGCTCTTTTTTTGAGACACGTGCGTAACCATAACCAGGTACGTCTACCAAACGGAGTTTATCATCGATATTGAAGAAATTGAGCAATTGGGTTTTTCCTGGTTTCCCAGATGTTCTGGCCAGGTTTTTTCGATTTAAGAGAGTATTAATAAAAGAAGACTTGCCGACATTGGATCGACCGGCAAGTGCAACTTCTGGAATCTCATCTTGAGGATAATGGCTCTTATTTGCAGCGCTTAAGAGGATATCCGCATTATGTGTGTTAATTTCCATATTTTATCTTTCTAGGCTGTTTCGAGAATTGGTTTTTCAGTTCCGTCTACAGCTTCTTTTGTAATTCGAACAAGTTTGACATCTTCTTGACTTGGAATTTCAAACATGACATCCATCATGGTTTCTTCGATAATTGAACGAAGTCCACGAGCTCCTGTTTTTCTTTCGATGGCTTTATTAGCAATCTCTTGAAGGGCTTCATCATCGAATTCCAATTCAACATTATCATAAGAAAGCAAGGTTTGGTATTGTTTTACCAAGGCATTGCGTGGCTCTTTCAAGATACGGACAAGGTCGTCAACTGTCAATTGCTCAAGAGCAGCAAAGACTGGAAGACGTCCGATCAATTCTGGGATAATCCCGAATTTTTGAATATCTTCTGCCACGATTTCTTGCATGTAAGAGCTTGATTCATCAATAGCTTTATTGTTTTTACCGAAACCGATGACTTTTTCACCGAGACGTTGTTTGACAATTTCTTCGATCCCGTCAAAAGCCCCACCTACGATGAAGAGGATGTTCTTGGTATCCACTTGGATCATCTCTTGTTGAGGGTGTTTACGTCCCCCTTGAGGTGGGACACTAGCGACGGTTCCTTCGATGATCTTCAAGAGGGCTTGTTGTACCCCTTCACCAGAAACATCACGTGTGATAGAGACATTTTCACTTTTCTTAGCGATCTTATCGATTTCATCGACATAGATAATGCCTCGTTCAGCACGCTCGATGTTGAAATCAGCTGCCTGAAGAAGTTTCAAGAGAATGTTTTCAACGTCTTCTCCCACATAACCAGCTTCTGTCAAGGCTGTTGCATCTGCAATGGCAAATGGGACATTCAAGCTACGTGCTAAGGTTTGGGCCAAGAAAGTCTTACCTGAACCAGTAGGACCAATCATGAGGATGTTTGATTTTTGCAATTCAACATCTGTCTCGTCTTCGCGCGTATCATGGAAGTTGATGCGTTTGTAGTGGTTGTATACCGCTACAGCAAGGGCACGCTTGGCGCGATCTTGACCGATGACATAGTGGTTCAAGATATTGAGCAATTCGATTGGTTTTGGAACTTCACTAAGGTCTGCAAGAACTTCTTCTGCTAGCTCCTCGCGAATAATTTCTTGTGCTAACTCTACACATTCATTACAGATAAACGCGTTGTTTCCTGCAATGATTTTTTGGACTTCATCTTGACTCTTTCCGCAAAATGAACAATAAACCATCATATCATTATTTTGATTCGTTGGCATGTATTTCCTCTTTCTGTCATTTTCTGTTTCTATTTAGTTTAAAATAAGGTCATGTAAAAGGCGTGAATGGAATTCACAAGATTGGTAAAAGCATTTAGTAAGAATAAAATAGCGAGGCCGAACCGTTTTTTACGAAAGGTTTGTAAGGCGCAAATCAAACAGATGACACATAGGACAGCTGTAAAAAAACCAAAGACACTTCGCTCCATTAGTCTAAATCCTTTCTCTTATAATAGTTGACCGTAAAATCATAGGGGTTCTTCTCATCTTTTGGATGATGGACTTGACGGACTCTTTCATAGCGATTCTCTTCAAATCTCGGTGCCAATGTATCGCCATCAATATCCGCATGAATCATGGTCTGGATCAACTCTTCTAACTGGTCAGAAAAGAGCCTTAAAATCTGACTGCCTCCAATAATATAAAGATTCTTCTCTTGCTTCTGATACCACTCCAAGACTTCTTCCTTACTGTGCATGACGAGTACAGCATCGTTTTCAGGATCATAAGCTTGATCTTGCGTTAAGATAATACTAGTTCGACCTGGTAGAACCCGTTTTTTCATACCATCAAAGGTCACTCTTCCCATGAGAATGGCTTGTCCCATGGTTGTTTCTTTGAAATGCTGAAGCTCAGCAGGCAGATGCCAAGGCATCACTTGGTCTTTTCCAATAATGCCATTTTCAGTCTGAGCCCAGATACCAATTATCTTTTTCATTCTCTCATCCTTTACACTGATACTTCTATTTTATCAAATTTTCTTATAAAAGACTGATTTCAACTATCTAGTTTGGAGGATATTTTTTTAAATACAAACAGAAAAAACCGCGAGATTTTCGCGGTTTTTCTTAGCCACAAGTTAGCTTAGTCTTCTTTTTTGCGTTTTGCAAATCCGAATAATGAGAGACCTGCTAAAGCGCTAAAGATTGCAAGACCAGCAGTAGAAGATTCTTTTGTTCCTGTGTTTGGAAGTTGTGCAGTAGGATTTTGTGGATCAATATACTTCACTTCTTCTTTCGTTTCTGGAACGACAGGAATCGTTGGTTCTTCTGGTTTTGGTTGTGGAGTAGGTTGTGGTTCTGGTGTTGGTTGCGGTTGTGGAGTAGGCTGTGGCTGTGGCTCTGGTGTCGGAGTTGGATCCGGCATTGGAGTTGGTGTCACAGTCTTCTTGTAGATATGTTGTGTGTTTCCATCTTTATCTACAACAGTCTTCACGAAGTCATAACCTGGGATATCCTTCTTCGGTTGTTCCCCATCTTCTGTTGGGTTACCTGGGATAGGATTACCATTTTCGTCTACGTATGAAGTTGTAACTTTTTCATAGACGTGTTCAGTATCACCATTAGGCAATTTCTTCGTTTCCACAAAGCGGTAACCTGGAATTTCAGCTTTTGGCTCTTCTCCATCAACTGTAGGGTATCCTGGGATTTCCTTACCTTCTTTATCAACAAACTTAGTGATTGGAAGGACAGTTGGTGTGTAAGTTGCAGAAGCTTTGGTTCCATTCACATCTTCGCGAACCACTGTTACAGCTGGTGCAGTTCCAGTGAATTCAGGTTCTGGTTTGAAGGTTACGGTTCCGTCTGGTGCTACTGTGTAAGTACCAACTCCTGGAATAGTCTTAGTTGTTGAACCATCGTCAAATGTAGCTGGAACATCATCATTCATTGGAACACGGCTATCGCCTTCCTTGAATGTTGGTTTACCAGATTGTTCTTTACCTTTTGGTCCAATAGTTGTAGCTGGTTCTGCTGTTGGTGTTACTGGAGTTACAGTTGGTGTGTACTTAGCTGTAACTGGTGTACCATTCTTATCAACACGTTTAACAATCACGCCTGTTCCTGTTCCTGTGAATGATTTTTCTGGTACAAATGTAACTGTTCCATCTGGAGCTACTGTGTAGGTTCCTTCGCCTGGAATTACCTTAGTTGTTGAACCATCTTCAAAGGTTGCAGGTGTATCATCATCCATTGGTACATCTGGGTTACCCGGTGTGAATGTTGGTTTGCCTGTTTGTGTTTGCCCTTGAATATCTGTTGATGTTGCTGGTTCTGCTGTTGGTGTTACCGGAGTTACAGTTGGTGTGTACTTAGCTGTAACTGGTGTACCGTTCTTGTCAACACGTTTAACAGTCACGCCTGTTCCTGTTCCTGTGAATGATTTTTCTGGTACGAAGGTAACTGTTCCATCTGGAGCTACTGTGTAGGTTCCTTCACCTGGAATAGTCTTAGTTGTTGAACCATCTTCAAATGTTGCTGGCACATCATCATCCATCGGTACATCTGGGTTACCTGGTGTGAAGGTTGGTTTGCCTGTTTGTGTCTTACCTTGGATATCAGTTGTTTCTGCTGGTGTTGCAGTTGGTGTTACTGGTGTTACAGTTGGTGTGTAAGTTGCAGTAACTGGTGTACCGTTCTTATCAACACGTTTCACGGTTACGCCTGTACCTGTTCCTGTGAATGATTTTTCCGGTACGAAAGTAACAGTTCCATCTGGAGCTACTGTATAAGTACCTTCACCTGGAATAGTCTTGGTTGTTGATCCATCTTCAAATGTTGCAGGTGTATCATCATCCATTGGGATTGCAGGGTTACCAGGTGTGAAGCTTGGTGTACCTGTTTGTGTTTTACCTTGGATATCTGTTGATGTTGCAGGATCAGCAGTTGGGACAACTGGAGTAATCTTAGGTGTGTAGGTTGTTTCAGCAACTGTTCCGTTTGTATCTTTACCTTGAACCTTAACTGGAACCACATCACCTGAGTAAGATTTATCCGTTGGGGTGAAGGTCACAACACCTGTTTCTTTATCAACTGTGAAAGTACCAATTTCTTTACCTTCTGGTGATTTAGCAACTACAGATTCTGCTGGTTGACCATTTTCATCAAGAAGAGTAATGGTATCTTTGTCAATTGGTGCAACTGGGTCACCTTCGGTGAAGGTCACAGTTCCAGTTTGAACCACACCTTGAGGTGCTTCTGATGTAGCTGGAGTTGCTGTTGGGGTTACTGGAGTCACAGTTGGTGTGTACTTAGCTGTTACTGGTGTACCGTTCTTATCTACACGTTTAACAGTCACGCCTGTACCTGTTCCTGTGAATGATTTTTCTGGTACAAAGGTTACAGTTCCGTTTGGAGCTACAGTGTAAGTTCCTTCACCAGGAACGGTCTTCGTAGTTGAGCCATCTTCAAATGTTGCAGGTGTATCATCATCCATTGGAACATTTGGATTACCTGGTGTGAAGGTTGGTGTACCTGTTTGCGTTTGACCTTGTTTGTCAGTAGATGTTGTATCTTCTGCAGTTGGTGTAACTGGTGTTACGGTTGGTGTATAAGTCGCAGAAGCTTTTGTTCCGTTCTTATCTTCACGAACCACTGTTACGGCTGGTGCAGTTCCAACGAATGATTTTTCTGGTACAAAGGTTACTGTACCGTCTGCTGCTACTGTGTATGTACCAACACCATCTACAGTCTTCGTAGTTGATCCATCATCGAAGGTTGCTGGAACATCATCGTTCATAGGTACACGGCTGTCACCTTCGGTGAATTTAGGTTTACCAGTTTGAGTTGCACCTTGGATATCTGTTGATTCAGCTGGTGTTGCTGTTGGTGTTACTGGTGTCACAGTTGGTGTGTACTTAGCTGTGATTTCAGTACCGTTCTTGTCCACGCGTTTCACTGTTACGCCTGTAGCAGTTCCAGTGAATGATTTTTCTGGTACGAAGGTTACGGTTCCATCTGGAGCAACAGTATATGTTCCTTCACCATCTACTGTCTTAGTGGTTGAGCCATCTTCGAAGGTAGCTGGAGTATCTTCATCGATTGGAACATTTGGATTTCCTTCGGTGAAGGTTGGTTTACCAGATTGTGTTTGACCTTGAATATCTGTCGATGTAGCATCTTCAGAAGTTGGAACAACCGGAGTAATCTTCGGTGTATAAGTTGTTTCAACTGTAGTTCCATTTGCATCAGCTGCTTGAACCTTAACTGGGACAACATCCCCTGAATAAGATTTATCTGTTGGTGTGAAAGTAACTACACCTGTATCTTTATCAACTGTGTATGTACCGATCACATCACCTGCTGGTGATTTCGCTTCTACTGATGCTGCTGGTTGACCATTTTCATCAAGAAGAGTAATCGAATCCTTGTTAATTGGAGCTACTTCATCACCTTCAGTGAAGGTTACAGTGCCAGTTTGAACAAGACCTTGAGGTCCAGTAGATTCAGCTGGTGTTGCAGTTGGAGTTACTGGAGTTACAGTTGGTGTGTAAGTTGCAGAAGCTTTAGTTCCGTTCTTATCTTCACGAACAACTGTTACGGCTGGTGCTTTACCTGTGAATGATTTTTCAGGAACAAAGGTTACAGTTCCGTCTGCTGCTACTGTGTAAGTACCAACGCCATCAACTGTCTTAGTAGTTGATCCATCATCGAAGGTTGCTGGAACATCATCGTTCATTGGCACACGGCTGTTGCCTTCAGTAAATTCAGGCTTACCTGTTTGAGTTTGACCTTGTTTACCAGTTGAAGTAGCATCTTCAGCTGTTGGTGTTACAGGCGTTACAGTTGGTGTGTAAGTCGCAGAAGCTTTGGTTCCGTTCATGTCTTCACGCACAACTGTTACCGCTGGTGCAGTACCAACAAATGATTTTTCTGGTACAAATGTAACTGTTCCGTCTGCTGCTACTGTGTAAGTACCAACGCCGTCAACAGTCTTGGTAGTTGAACCATCATCAAATGTTGCTGGAACATCATTGTTCATTGGCACACGGCTGTCGCCTTCAGTAAATACAGGCTTACCAGTTTGAGTAGCACCTTGGATATCAGTTGTTTCAGCTGGGGCTGCAGTTGGCGTTACCGGAGTTACAGTTGGTGTGTATGTCGCTGAAGCCTTAGTTCCGTTCATGTCTTCACGAACAACCGTTACAGCCGGTGCAGTTCCTACAAATGATTTCTCAGGAACAAATGTCACTGTGCCATCTGCTGCTACTGTGTAAGTACCAACACCTTCAACGGTCTTCGTAGTTGATCCATCGTCAAATGTCGCTGGAACATCTTCGTTGATTTCAACAGTCTTTTCAACGCCATCAACCGTTACAGTTCCACCCTTGAATTCAGGTTTACCTGTTTGAGTAGCACCTTGGATATCTTTTGTTTCAGTTGGTGTTGCTGTTGGGGTTACTGGAACGATTTCTGGTGTGTAAGTTGTATCCACCTTGATACCGTTTGAGCTTTCAGCTTGAACCTTGGCTGGTGTGACTGAACCAGTGTATGATTTATCAGTCGGTGTGAAAGTTACTTGACCATTTGCTGGGTCGATTGTGAAGTTACCGATCACGGTTGTACCGTCTGCCGCATAAGCTGGTGTCGTTGAAACTTCGTTACCATCTTTATCTAGCAATGTGTAGCTATTGTCTTTTATGGTAATAGCTTTATCTTCACCATTTACTTGAACAGTAGTTCCTGCAAAGGTTGGTGTACCGGTTTGAGTTGCACCTTGGATATCTTTTGAAGTTGCAGGGTTTGCAGTTGGAACTGCTGGCACAACAGTTGGTGTGTAGGTCGCATCTGAAGTAATGGTTGCAGTCTTACCATTAGCATTTGTAATAGTAGCAGTTGCCTGAACAGTTACTCCTTTTGCAGTACCAACAAAGTCTTTTTCAGGTGTGAAGGTCACCGCTCCTGTAGTAGGATCGATTGTATAGCTACCTTCACCTGCTACTGTTACAGTTGTTTCATCAGTCGGTTGACCAGTTGCTGGATCCACCAATTTCTTGCTTGTGATTTCAGCAGTCTTATCGTTACTCAAATCAAAGGTTGGTGTTTGGGTTTGAGGAACATTTTGAATATCCGCAGAAACCTTGTCTGTAGGAGTCACTGTGATTGGAGTAACCGTTGGTGTGTACTTAGCTGTCGCTGTCTTAAGGTATTCATCACGAACGGTACCGTCTTTATCTCTTCCGACAGGAGCTGTCACTGATACGGTAACACCTTGAGCTGTACCTGTGAATCCTGGTTCTGGAACAAAGGTTACTTTACCAGTAGCATCGTCAATGCTGTATGTTCCTTCACCTGCTACTGTTACAGAGGTTGCATTGGTTACTTGACCAGTCGCTGGGTCCACCAATTTAGCAGGGTATTCCAAGCTTGGAGTGACAGAGATCTTTTCGCCATTAGCATTCGTTGTAGTTGTGTTAAAAGTAGGTGTACCAGTTTGAGTCGCACCTTGGACATCTGATGAAGTCTTATCTACCCCTTCAATTTCCGTTGGTGTAACTGTTGGGATGTATAGACCGTCCATGGTATTGATGGCAGTATCGACATTGGCTTCATCGGCTGGGAATTTTGTTGACCAACCCGTATCGTAGCCATTGCTGTCTGTACGACGGATAGAGATACCGTCAGCTGTTCCAAGGAAGTGATCTTCGGGAATGAACTCAACATCCACAGAAGTTCCGTTTGAAGTGATCTTGTACTTCCCTTGACCAGCTACAGCATAGTAGCCATCTGCACCAGGTGTTACGACTTGCCCCGTACGGTTATCTATCATTTGTGGAGCTACTGTTTCATCAATTTTTGCTGACTCAGTTAGGCTATAGCCTTGCAAACCTCGAGCAGTAAAGGCTACGGTTGCTGTTTGTTTTGCACCTTGAGGGCCAGTTGTTTCTTTAAATTCCCCTTTTGGTGGGTGAGTGATTTGAGTCTTAAAGTCTTCAACCTCACCAGAGAAAGCCATCCCCGTTGGGCTTTCAATTTGATCAGCATCCTTAGCAATCCGGACACGAACACCTAATTCATTGACACTAGGATCAATATAGGTTTTACTCTTTGTAAATCTTAACGTAGCCGTTCCATCTTGGGTAATGGTTGTTAAATCAGACCGTTCATCTTCATCGAAGGTTCCGTTTTGGTTGAAATCTACCCAACCATAGATGTTAGCTTTTGCTGCTCCATCCGTATGAGCTTCCACTGAAATGGTGTAATTACCTGGACGTGTCCGGTCCATCTTGATCAGCTCATTGGTTTTCCCTTTGAGATCATTTGGAAGTAATTGGTCGATGCCTTCATCCGCAGTGGTCGCCTTGTCATCACCCGTCCAATCAAGCGTATTGTTTTCATCCATATCAGGGCTTAAGTGACCTAGATAAGGTTGGTTTACTTTCTTACCTGTTACACCATCTACAGTTGCAATCGAATGAATCGCCTTCCCGTAAGATGCTGGCGCATCTCCTTCATCAAGTGGGAAGAATCCAAGCATGGCTGATTGTTTACCACTTGAAGCAATGTAAAGACCAACTTCAGAAGCTCCTTTTGTCATAACAAGGGGAACGGCAGAAGGACCTGCAGAAATATTTGGCCCGAAGACCCCTGTTCCGAGGCCTCCAGTTGTTAAATCAGCACTTCCAAAGTACTTCCAAGCAACCGCTTTTTTATCTGGTCCCACTTCATTTGCACGTTTAAGTAAGTTAAGGTTCGTCGAATAGTAATTCGTACCTTCTATATTAAAGGAAGGATTTGGGCCAAATAAATTGTCTGTATCTTGTGGAATAAAAGTTTTAGTAGATGTTCTTCCATATTTATACCACTCCCCAATTTGTTTCCAACCTTCTCCGTTTGTGGTGAAAATAACCGATTCACCAGGGTTAGCGGACTCACCATCTGCCATGACTACAGCAGGTTTTACGGTTTTGCCACGGAAAGTAGCAGAAATTTCAAACTGAACACCAATATTTCCACCGTCAAACTCGGAACTGATGGTTGTTTTTTTAGTGCCAGTATCGATGCCTTCACCTTTTATTTCTGTCCAACGGTTTTGAGCTTCGGCAATAATTTTAGCTTCTTCACCTTTTCCAAATGCATTGTTAGTTCCAGGATTAGTAGTTGTTCCTATATATCCGTTCTTAGCATTTGGGTCATAGGTCGCTTTTTCTGCTTCTGTTGCTCCTCGTTCTTCAAGACGTTTTTTATAAAGTTCTGTCGCTTGGAAGGGTTTTAAGGATTTAACCTTGATCTTGACCACATAGCCAGGCATGATTTCCTTGGTGTAGGTAGAGCCTACTTGAAGGGCCAGATTCCCGCTTGATGTTGTCGTCGTTCCTGTCCAGTTAGCTACATCTCCAAAATCCAACCAAGAGATTTGGCTAGCCAAGTCTGTAGCTTTGATATTTGTTGTAAAGCCAGGTTTTTCAACTTTTGGAGTTGATGTGGCATCTTGGACATCATCTCCGATGAGGTTTGGATCGTTTGGATCCCCAATTGAACGACGACTACGACGTTTACCAGAAGTTTGTGCTGTCTCTTCAGTGGCTAGTGTATTGTTTGTTGGTAGACCTTGTCCAGCTGAAAGAGTTGGTGTTTCTTTTTTATCTGCACTTGTTGAAGTTACTTCTGCCGCCTTGTTTGCAGGTTTAGCAACTTCTAAGCTTGGTGTTTCTGAACCTGTTGATGTTGCTGGTGCAGTCGAGGCAGCAGATGCTGCTGTGCTCGCGCTTGAAGCGGCACTTGTAGACGCTACGGCAGTTGATGTAGCTGGTGCAGCAGTGACGGCTGGGCTTGCATCATAAGTCGATGTAGCTGGTGCAGTTGACGTAGCTGAAGTTGCTGTAGCTGTTGAAGTTGCGGGCGCTTCTGACGCTGTTGCAACTGCTGCTACACTTTCACTTGTCGTATCTGTCTTTTCTTCTGCGGCTGCACTTGCGGCTGTCCCAACCATGACAAGCGTTCCCAAAAGTACTGAGCAAACCCCCACATTCAGTTTACGAATTGAGAATCTGCTAATACGATCATTAAATAAGTCTTTCCCCATCTAATGGACCTCCATATTTATCTATAAATTAACATTCTTTTTAAAATTGTTTAGTTTTTACAAACCTTATCTATTTTAACAAAAACCGAACGATTTTCAAAACATTTTGACTCAAAAATGAGTAAAAATTTTTAGCTAAAATTGTTTTAATTCTAAAAGGATTTTACCAATTGATCAAGGCATCAAAAAACCTTGATTTATTACTAAATGGCAAGATCGAACTTCAATTGTGGCCTCACTGGATCATAATCGACCAGTTCAAAATCTTCTGGTTTGATGTCAAAGAAATTGGTTCCATCTGGTACATTCAAAACCAAGTGTGGCTGACAATCTGAAGGCTCCCGACGAAGTAACTCTTCAGCCTGTTCAAATTGATTATCATAAATATGAAGGTTATTAATGAAGTAAAAGAACTTTCCAACCTTCCAGCCAAAGTGCTTGGCAATCATCATCTGAAGAGCTACATATTGCATGGCATTGATATGGTGGGCTACCAACATATCATTTGAACGCTGGGTCAGGGTCGCATCTAGATAAATCTCTTCATCAACCCGACGCACGTCAAACATGGTTTGAAATGCACACGGCAAGAGTCCGTCGGTCTCCTCAAAGGCATCATAATCCCAGAGGGAAATAATATTGCGGCGATTCCAAGGATTGGCCTCTAATTGCTTGAGGATCTTGTTCGTAATGTCATGCTTTTTGACAACAGCTCCGTAGCGTTGTCCAATCGTCCGGCTATCTCCCACTTCCCAGTCATTCCAGTAGTGGACATTGTACTTGTCTTCTAAAAGGTCCAAGCTATTCGACTGATCCTGGTAGATCCAGAGCATCTCTTTGATGGCGGATTTAATCGCGATGGGACGAAGGGTGGTGATAGGAAACTCGCCTTTTGCGAGGTCGAATTCCATAAAGGCTCCCGTGATGTACTTAGAGTTGGCCGTTCTACCATCCTTGTATTTAGGACGCGCCTGCTCTGACCAGACCCCTTCTTCCATGATTTTTCGAATGCTTTCTTTAAAAATCGTATCTGCTTTTGTCATATATCCTCCTAAAACTACTATTGCCTTCATTATATCACAGGACAAAGAAAAAAGGAGAGGCAGATCTCCTTTTAATCTTATTGTAATACTAGCGATGCGGCACCAATGACACCAGCATCATTTCCCAAAGTAGCAAGCGCCAATTGAGTAGATTCACGTACTTGTGGGAATGAATTTTCTTCAAAGACCTTGCGCACGCCATCCAAGAGGAAGTCTCCAGCCGCAGATACCCCACCACCGATAACGATCTTAGATGGGTTCAAGGTTGAACCAATATTGGCTGCAGCAAGTCCAAGGTAACGTGAGAAGTTCTTGTAGACGATCAAAGCAAGAGCGTCACCCTCTTTTGCTAGATCAAAGACCGTTTTAGCTGTCACTTCTTCACCATTGTCGATCAAGACTTTCAATTGAGAGTCCCCTTCGTACTCATCTGCATAACGACGAGTCAAGTTGACGATCCCTGTTGCTGACGCAACCGTTTCAAGACAGCCTTTTTTACCACAGGTACATTGGATTGGATCATCAAAGTCAACCGTGATGTGACCAAGTTCTCCAGCAGCTCCACGCACACCGTGCAAGAGACGACCTTCAGCGACGATACCACCGCCAACACCTGTACCAAGTGTCATGAAGACAACATCTGGTTGGTTTTCACCAGCCCCTTTCCAACGTTCACCCAAAGCAGCAACGTTGGCATCGTTATCAATGAAGAATGGAATATGAAGGGCACTTTCGATCTTTTCTTTAACTGGTTGAAGGGTCTTCCAGTTCAAGTTGTAGGCCCCGATAACTGTACCTTTTTCACGGTCAACAACACCAGGCGATCCCATTCCGATTCCTTGGAATTCAGAAGCATCAAGTTCAAGCATCTTCAAACGATGCGCGATTGATTCGATCATATCGTCGACGATATGGCTACCTTCATCCAAAATATTTGTTTTAATAGACCATTTTTCTTGAACTTCCCCATCTAAAGTGAGGATAGCAAACTTGATGGAAGTTCCTCCAAGGTCAATACCGATAATTTTTTTAGACATCTGTAACTCCTTTCAAACTTGTAAACACTTACAGTTCTATTATATCAGACTTTTAGACAAATGCAAAGGTTTGCACGTAACTTTTCTTAATTTTTTAGCAAGAGACTGAAGGATTGAAGTCCTAGAAGCAGAAAAATCAAACCAATAATATTTAATAGAAAAACGCTAATCGAAAGCGGACTAACAATTAAGAATAAACCGATAAAGAGCTGCAATAAGGCAAAGAAAATATAACGCTTGGACAGTTCTTCAACCTTTCTCGAGTAGAAATTGGCTTTTCGGAAGTTTAAAATCGAACGATAGATCAGCCAAATTCCTAAAGTAACTGGAAAGACAATCGGCAAGGTCTTGTAGCCATAGAGCAGTAAGTAGACCGCAAAAACCAAGGCGACCATACTGTGAAAGAGCTGTTGCTGCTGAATGATACCAGCTTGGCGCAATCGGTAATAGCGTGAAAAACGCGAAAGGGAGATTAAAAAGAAACCACAGGAAATCAACCAGCTAAACGAGCCAATATGCTCAATTGGATTGATAAACAAGACGATACCGATAATGGTAAAAATAGTGGCTGAAATCCCAAGGGATATCCGGTTCAATTGATTCATAGGGCCTCCTTATTCATCTAATTCGCTCAGGTATTCATAGCGATCGTATTTCTCAAGCAATCGCTCATTTTCCTGATCCAATTCCTTTTGAAGGGCTGACAACTTGCCAAAGTCAGAGCCGTTTTCATTCATCTCCACTTCAATCTCTGCAATTCGATTTTCAATCGCTTCGATATCTGCCTCAATACTTGCCCACTCTTGCTTCTCCTTGTAGCTCATGCGCTTCTTCTCTTCTTTTGGCTTGACAGGTTTCTCTTTTTCAATCTTTTGACTAGCCGTTACCTGGGCTGCTTCAAAGGCTTTTTCATCTAAATAATCCGTATAATTGCCAAAGAACTCACGAATGCCCCCATTTTCAAAAGCCAGGATCTTGCTAGCGACCTTATCCAGAAAATAACGGTCGTGACTAACGGTAATGACAGGACCACCAAAGTTTTGAAGGAAGTTTTCCAAAACCGTCAAGGTTGCGATATCTAAGTCATTGGTCGGCTCATCGAGGAGAAGCACATTGGGTTTTTCAATCAAGAGTTTTAAGAGAAAGAGGCGCTTCTTCTCTCCACCGGAGAGTTTTTCGATCAAGGTTCCATGCATAGAACGTGGGAAGAGAAATTGCTCCAAAAGATCAGCGATCGAAGTTGTTCCGACAGTCGTCTTGACTTCCTCAGCCACTTCTTGCAAGAAATTGATCACGCGCTTACTCTCATCCAAGCCATCGATCTGTTGAGAGAAATAAGCCACCCGCACAGTTTCCCCAATAGTCACTTGCCCTGACTGAGGCTGGAGTCGCTCAGCGATCAGATTCAAAAGAGTGGACTTTCCGACACCATTGTCCCCGACGATCCCGATGCGATCCTTGTTTTGCACCAAGAGGTTAAAGTCCTGTAAAATCGGCTTGTTTTCAAAAGCAAAACTCACCTCTTTAAACTCGATGACTTTCTTTCCAATCCGGCTGGTCTCAAAGTTCATCTCTAGATCCGTCTGGTTGCTTTGGCCAGACAAGTCTTGCTTAAGATCATGGAAACGATTGATCCGCGCCTGTTGCTTGGTCGCACGCGCCTGGGGTTGTCTTCGCATCCAGGTCAACTCCTGCTTATAGAGTTGCTGCTTCTTGTGAAGAAGGGCTGCATCACGCTCATCTTGCTCGGCCTTTAAGCGGACATAATCCTGGTAATTGCCTTGATACTCAATCAAACTAGCTCGATCCAACTCAAAGATCCGTGTTGAAATATTATCCAAAAAATAACGATCGTGGGTAATGAAGAGCACGGTTTTCTTAGAATTCTTCAAGAAATTGGTCAACCATTCGATGGTATCAATATCTAGGTGGTTTGTCGGCTCATCTAACAAGAGCAGGTCGTGGTGAGAAAGCAATACCTGGGCCAGCTGTACCCGTCGACGCAAGCCTCCAGATAGATCCCCAACTTTTGCATTCAAGTCTTCAATCCCAAGTTTTGAAAGGACTGTCTTGACCTGACTTTCGATTTCCCAAGCATTGAGTGAATCCATCTCCGCCATCACCTTTTCCAGACGTGCTTGGTTCTCTTCTCTGTAATCCGCCATCAAGAATTCATAATCACGAATCAGCTGCATTTCACGCAAATCACTGGACAATACTGTATCAAGAACTGTCTTTTGATCATCAAAGTCTGGCTCTTGCGTCAAGTAACCAATCGTATAATCACTCTTGGCAGAAAAAGGACTCACATCTCCATCAAAGCCAGAGCGACCAGACAACACATCTAACAGCGTGGTTTTTCCAGTCCCATTGACCCCGATCAATCCGATCCGATCCAAGTCGTGAATAATAAAGGAAATCTCACGAAAGACGGTCTTATCTCCGACAGATTTGGTTAATTTATCGACAATAAAATCGCTCATTTTTTCTCCTCTTTTACTTGCTGGATATAGGCAATGATGGCTTCTTTTTCATTGGCCAGCTCCCCATCGACAATGGCGTATTCGATCTTTGTCAAAATCTCTCCCAAGGCTGGACCAGGTTGAAAGCCGTATTCTTTGATCAGCATGCCACCATTGACCACCACTTCGTGCTTATCATGAATGGTCAAGCTATCATAGACCTGCTCAATCGCTAGGTAATCGACGCTTAATTCAGAAGCCTCACGTAATTCTTCCGCTAGTAGCAACAAGCGCTTCTCATACTTGTAACAAGCCCGCTTGTCTAGACTTCCTTTTTCTCTAAGCTTAAGAATCTCCACGATCTGCTCCACCGTCTTGGCAAAGTCTCTTGAGGTCTTCCATTTCTTAAAGAATTTTGGAATGTCTTGGATGTCTAGTGCTAAAACCAGAGCAGCCCAAGCTTGCTCAGAAGTTGAAAAGGTAAATACAAGCTCTATGTCAAACAAACGCTCAAGTGCTTCTTTGCGATCCTTCATCTCTGGCAGATAGTGAAAGGCTTCGCTTGCAAGCATGGCCTCCAAGCCTTGTCTCCAATATGGAGAAAGTAAGAGCTTATCAAACTCGATGAAGGTGCGCTCAACAGAGATCTTCTCTAGCAAAGGAGCACACTCCTTCATAGCATCAAAGGTTGCATCTTCTAATTCAAAGCCAAGACTGGCTTGAAAACGAAAGCCACGCATGATCCGAAGCGCATCTTCATGAAAGCGTTCATGAGGAAGCCCAACGGCCCGAAGGACCTTGTTTTCTAAATCTGCTAACCCCTGAAAGAGATCGACAATTTCTCCCTTTTCATTTAAGGCAAAGGCATTGACGGTGAAATCGCGGCGCTTGAGGTCTTCTTCTAGTGAGCGGACAAAAGACACGGAGCTTGGACGGCGATAATCGACATAGACATCCTCCGTCCGGAAGGTCGTAATTTCATATTCTTGACCATTTTCAAGAACCAAGACGGTCCCGTGTTCGATACCGATATCTACTGTTCGATCAAAAATCGCCTTGGTTTCCTCTGGGTAAGAGGAGGAAGCGATATCGACATCGTGAATCGGACGATCTAAGAGAGCATCTCGGACAGATCCTCCCACAAAATAGGCCTCAAAACCAGCTGCTTTAATCTTCTCTAATATTGGTAAAGCCTCCTGAAACTCAGAAGGCATCTTTTTTAATCTCATAGTAAGTGTTCCAAACCATAGACAAGCTCATGACGCTTGACAACTTCTTTAATCCCTAGATTTACTCCTGTCATGAAGGAAACACGATCATAGGAATCATGACGGAGAGTCAAGCCTTCACCTTGGCTACCAAAAATCACCTCTTGGTGAGCCACTAGGCCAGGCAATCGAACAGAATGGATGCGCATCCCTTCAAAATCTGCCCCTCTTGCTCCAGGCATCAACTCTTCTTCATCTGCTGCACCTTGCTGGATTTTTTCGCGCTTCTCAGAGATCAGCTCAGCTGTCTTAATCGCTGTTCCACTCGGTGCATCTTTCTTCTTATCATGGTGCAATTCGATGATTTCCACATTTGGGAAATACTTGGCCGCTTGCGCTGCAAATTGCATCAAGAGCACAGCTCCAATAGCAAAGTTCGGAGCAATCAAGCCACCCAAATCCTTTTCACGCGAAAGGTCTGTCAATTCTTGGATCTGCTCAGGCGTGAAGCCAGTCGTTCCCACAACAGGAGCAAAGCCATTTTCAATTGCAAAGCGAGTATTCTCGTAAGCAACCTTTGGCATGGTAAAGTCCACCCAAACATCTGCTTCAAGACCCACGACATCTTCTTTGCGGTTAAAGATAGGGACCCCTGCGACGTCAGTCTCATCTGTGAACGGATCGATCAAGCCAGCTAATTCTAGCTCAGGATCTTCAGAAACCATCTTGTAGGCTGCTTGTCCCATTCTTCCTTTGAAACCTGCGATAATGACTTTAATGGACATAGAATTCTCCTTAAACGATAGGGATATACCCAACTGCTAAGCTATGGTCACCTAAGTGCGTCCCAATAACCCCTCCAAAAGTCGCAAAAGGAATATCACCTTCCACTCCTTCTTCAATGAGCAGTTGGCGAAGTGCTTCTGCTTTTTCAGGGACATTGGCATGGATGACAAAGACTTGGTAATGACCATCTGCGATATCTGATACAACAATCTCTACCAAGCGTTTCATGGCTTTCTTTTCCGTCCGGACTTTCTCAAAGACCTCAATCACGCCTTCATCATTAAAATGAAGAATAGGCTTGATGCTCAAGAGGTTCCCAAGAATAGCAGCCCCATTTGACAGACGACCACCTTTAACCAAGTGGTTCAAATCATCCACCATGATATAGGCAGAGGTTCCATCAATCTGGTGTTGGACATTGGCCACAATCTCATCGAAAGAACGACCTTCACCAGCCCATTTCAAGCAGTCTTCTGCCATCATTCCTAATGGAGCACTGGTGATTTTTGAGTCCGGAAATTCAACGGTCAAGCCTTCGAATTCGTCCTTCAAATATTGGATATTTTGGTAGAAACCAGAGATACCAGATGACAAGAAAAGACCAATAGCATGCGTATAGCCCTTAGCTGTCAAACCAGATAAGACTTCTTCTAACTCTGCCACACTCGGTTGGCTAGTCTTTGGCAATTCCTTAGACGCCGCCATCTTTTGGTAGAACTCATCGTGTGTCAAGTTCTTCCCTTCAACATAAGACTCCCCATCGATATAGATCGGGATCTCTAAAATAAATAAGTCGTCGTGATGGAGCACGTCTTGCGGTAAATAGGCAGACGAATCCGTGATCACTGCTAATTTCATTGATTAAAACTCCAAATTAATACCCGGTAAATCGAGGGCAATTTCTGTGACTTCGTAAGTCAAACGGTTGAGCATATTCAAGCAAGGGCGAGCCAATTCTTCCACTTCGTCTTTGCTGAATTCACTTGGTTCATTGACATAACGACCAAACAAGTGGTTGATTTGAGTGATGGTTCCGCTGATCACAAAACCGTCAAAAACGATCATATAGCTCAAGATGACAATCAAAGAAGTTGTGTTTTGTTCTTGATCACGATTGATCAATTGAAAGTTTACATCTACTTTTGTTTCAGGGATGCCATTTTCTTTTTCCCACTCAAAATTACGAGCATCATAGTGGTATTGGCTGACAAATTCTTTTTCACGTTGAATATCCATTTTTATTCTCCTAAAAATATGCGATAGGCTTATTATATCATAATTCAGCTCAAGATACCAACGCCGACTGAGGTGATTTTTTTGCTAGTACAAGAAGAAAAGGCAGGGGAAGTTTGGCCATTCTTTAGACAGTGGATAACTAGTTTTGCTTTATTCTTCGCTTGTTTGGCTTATTATTATTTTGTAAGGATCTAAAAAACAAGATAAAGACTTTTGAATGACGATTAGTCATAATAATACCAACCGCCATCCCTATAAATTCTTATGGGTTGCATCTCATAAATTCCAAATTCTTTTGGTGTGCTGGTAGCATTATCTAAAGAAAAGCCAACCATGAATTTCGTTTGTTCATTCTGATTCACCTTTCCTCTAAGAGTTAACATATAGCCACCACCTTGAGGTGTTCCATTGCCTACTTGTCCAACTTCCATACTATCCCAATCAAACTGGACACTATCAACTTTCGGGCTCAACGATTTTACAAAATCAGCCATATCTTTTTCCTGTTCCTTTAAATAAGCCAGTTGCTTCTCTTTCGCACTGAGTTGCTTACTTGCTTGGGCGTCATTTGTAAATATATTTTTCTTTTGATTCGTAAGGATCACACCCCCTGCTATTACAGAGGTAATAGCTAAAAGAATGATCAGTTTCCCTTTTTTCATGATCCGTCCTCCTAGAAAAGGAAAAGTTGTTACAATTATAACGAAATCTGATTTGATTGGCAATTTTCTTTACTAGTTTGTGAGGTTGAAAAAAAGAAAGACCGGAGACCCGACCTTTCTCTGAACAAAGAATACCTAATGGCGCTCGACCAAAACCTGACGTTGCTTGTTTAGCTCATCGTCCTTTTGTACATCATAATATCTGTCAAACTCATCCTTGGTATTCACTTGATGGACCAGACCATCAGAACTCAATTCTGCTGGAATCGTAATTCCTTCATAGAGATTCGTATTATCAGGAACGAAAAGTTGGTACAAGTCGATAAACTGTTGAACATTGCCGTAAACTCTATCATTTTCAAGTTTTGAGTCTAAAAGGATGTAAAATTGAGAATCTTTTTCTGACAATAATTGATATACTTTGGGAGAATATTTTTCTAAAACGCTTCCTTTTAGATACTTTTTATTGAACATTATTTGATTTTGATGGTTCCAATCATAATACGAAATCGTATTTAATTTACTATTCATATCTGACAGTCGTTCTCTCAATTCACCTAGAGCTACACTAGGTATCTCAGTATTCTGATCTTCTTTATGATCTTCCCATTCTATTGTTTTAGTTTCCAAATTCATCCAAACTTGTTTTCGATAAGAAAGATCATGGCCAGATTCATATGTAGAAATAGGTAAGTAAAATTTACCATTCATTTCAGCAATATTTCCTATGGCTGTTGGGACATAGTTAGCATTGTATTTCGCAAACAGTTTATAGAGATCTACCTCTGATTCTTCTAATTTCTTATTTGCTATTTTATAAATTGATAATGTGTAGTAATTTTCTGAGTTATTTTTTGATGACATTATTTTAGGCTTATAGGAATCAAGCTTCATATTCTCTCTAACAATGTAATTTTCATTGGATGCTCCATGTATATTATTTAAATAGTTCCTGCTGGTTTTTGAACCATACTTTAATACTAAGTCATCTTCCTTTTTTGTTTGGCTCTTCCAATGAACTGCGACACCTCGACCGTCCTCTAAAAATTCATAGGAATCAATTTTCCATTTCCCAGTATATAAAAATAACTTTTCATATTTATCACGCTCCTGCTTGGCTTTTTCTATTTTTTGCTGATGTTGATAGGCAAAAAGTCCAAAAACAGCGACTGCAATTGCTAGAACTAACGAAACAACAATAATAATTTTCTTTTTCATTTATCCCTTTCCCTTTTCTACTAAAAATCTAATCCATTGCAAAAGTTTTTTAGGGATCTATTCGTCAAAATATTCGCCTCCTACACGAAGTGGACTACCGCTACCAAAACCTTCGATTAAATCTTTCTCGCCATTTTTACCGTCTTTTAAATAGACCAAAACACTCCAACTTGAATTTTGGATATGATTAAATCCTCCATAGACCATAAGAATTTCGCCACCTCCTTGTGGCGTACCATTTCCTATCTCATCCCATTGCGTTTCATCCCAAGCAATCTGGACAGATTCAACTTTAGGACTTAACGATTTTACAAAATCTTCAATTTCTTTCGCATGCTTCTTTACATCTTCTAACTGTTGTTCCTTAGGACTGACTTGATTCGCTTGATGACTACTAATTGAAAACAAGTTTTGATATTGAGAACCGATAATGGCCACTCCTGATAACGCAATTGCTGTAAATCCCAATATGAGAACTTTCTTCTTTTTTCTCATTGATCCTCCAAGAAAAATGCTTTCTACTATCATATCGAAATCTATAGAGATAAGCAACTTCATTACTAGTTGGTATTTTTGCGCAATAAAAAAGGGAGTGGGAAAGAACTCTGACTAATTAAAAGAGTTCGTATTCCCACCCCCGCACAGTTGATTAGGTCATCTTTGGAGCTTATAAAGTGAACAAAGATGCCAATCAACCACTGCGTCATATATTTATTTTTATAAGACTTCAAAGGCTGGACGATTTTTGCCCAGCCTCTTTTAGTCATATTTAGTTTTTAGGTTTGCGAAGCAATCCGAACAAGATACCACTTACGACAGCACCGATCAACACGAACAAGATGTAAAGAAGTGGATTTGATGTAAGGGCGATAACGAAGATACCTCCGTGAGGAGCCATAAGTTTCAAGCCTGCAAGACCAACAAGGGCACCTGTCAAAGCTGAACCTACGATGAAGCTTGGAATCGCACGAGCGGGGTCAGCTGCACCGAATGGAATGGCACCTTCTGTGATGAAGGAAAGACCCATAACAATGTTAGTCAAACCAGAATCGCGTTCTTCTTTAGTAAATTTGTCTTTGAACAAAACTGTAGCTACAAATACTGCCAATGGAGGAACCATACCAGCTGCCATAACTGCCGCCATAACAGTAGAACCACCACCAGAAAGAGCTGAAGCTGTCAAAGTACCTGTACCAAATACATAAGCAGCTTTATTAACTGGTCCACCCATATCGACAGCCATCATACCACCGACAAGAAGACCAAGAAGAACTGCTGAACTTCCTCCAAGATTTGTAAGGAAAGTATTCATTCCAGTGTTAATAGCTGACATTGGAATGTTCAATACAAACATAATTGCTGCGGTAAATCCAACACCAAGCAATGGCAAGAGTAGGATTGAACGGATACCGTCGAGTGTACGTGGAAGACCTGCAAGAACTTTACGAAGAACAAGAATCACCCCACCTGCAAGGAAACCACCAACCAAGGCTCCAAGGAAACCGGAACTTTGTGCGGCAGGAATAGTTGCTTTAGTAGCTCCGTATGCAACATTTCCGAGGGCAGCACCGCTGTCAGCAATAGCACCTGCTACAAAACCAGCAACCAAACCTGGTTTTTCTGCAATAGAGAATCCAATAAATCCTGCAAGAATTGGTAACATGAAACCAAAGGCAGCTTTACCAGCAGTCATGAAGTAAGCAGCAGGCTGGTTATAAGAACCAAGTTGTTTCAAAGACTCAAGGTCAGTTGGTACACCCATAACTTGGTCAATCAAGAAGGCAAGGGCAATCAAGATACCACCACCGATAACGAATGGAAGCATTTGAGAAACCCCACTCATCAAGTGTTTGTAGAAGGCTCCACCCAAGCTTAATTTTTCTTGGCTAGCGCTAGCTTGTGCAGCATTTTCAGCGTGGAAGACATCTGCTTTGCCATCCAAGATGGTTTGGATCAATTCTTCTGTCTGACGGATACCGGCTGCGACTGGTTTAGAGATCAATTTTTTGCCATCGAAACGAGCGGTTTCAACTGCTTTATCCGCTGCAATGATCACTCCCTCAGCTTTGGCGATTTCTTCAGCTGTCAAACGGTTGCCGACACCTGATGCACCATTTGTTTCAACACGAACTGTAACACCCATTTCTTCACCTTTTTTGATGAGGGCTTCTTCTGCCATGTAAGTGTGGGCGATACCCGTTGTACATGCTGTTACGGCAACGATGAGAGGTTTGTCAGATGAAGCTGCTTCTTTGACCGCTTCTGCTTTTTTCGCTTCTTCAGCGGCAGCTTCTTGCTCCTCTGCATCAAAGGCTGCGATCACTTGATCAGGAGTGCTGGCTTGGCGAAGTTTGTCCGCAAAACCTGGTTTCATCAAGTACTTAGACAATTCAGCAAGGGCTGCCAAGTGAGTGTCGTTTGCTCCTTCTGGAGCTGCGATCATGAAGAACAAGTCTGTTGGTTGACCATCAAGAGAAGCATAGTCCACACCCTTGTTTGATTTTGCAAACAAGACAGTTGCTTCTTTGACTGCTTCATTTTTGCTGTGGGGCATAGCAATTCCGTCACCCAAACCAGTTGAAGTTTGTGCTTCACGGTTCATGATTCCAGTTTTAAAGGTTTCAAAATCTGTCACCACACCATTGTCAACGAGCGATTGGACCATCTCATTGATCACGCCCTCTTTATCTGTTGCCTGAAGGTCAAACAACATTACGTTTTTATTTAAAACGTCTTGAATATTCATAGTTTTTCTACCTCTACTTTTTCATAAGTTTCTTGAATATAGTCAGCTGTCGCCAAGTCATCTGAGAAGGTGGTTGCTGTGCCACAAGCCACGCCCCATTTGAAGGCTTCGATAACATCTCCCGTCGTTGCGAGCTTCCCTGTGAAGCCTGCTACCATGGAATCCCCAGCCCCAACAGAATTCTTCACTTGCCCTTTGATTGGTTTTGCGAAGTAAGTACCGCTTGGACTGACAAGGAGAGCACCATCACCTGCCATGGAAATAATGACGTTTTGTGCACCTTTGGCCAAAATTTCTTTGGCATAGCGTTCGATTTCTGGCAATTCCGTCAAGGTCACGCCAAAAATATCTCCCAACTCATGGTTGTTTGGTTTAACCAATTGCGGATTAAACTCCAAGGAATCAATCAAAGTTTGCCCTTCAAAGTCGCAAACGACTTGTGCACCTGTCGCACGAGTTGCTGCGATCAATTGTTTGTAAACAGCATTTCCAAGTGAAGATGGGGCAGATCCTGCAAAGACTACCACATCATCTGCTGTTAAGCTCGATAAGATGTTGAGCAATTCTTGCAACTGAGCTTCCGTCACTTCTGGGCCATTCCCATTGATCTCTGTTTCCTCATCAGCTTTGATCTTGACATTGATCCGTGTATCTTGGTCCACTGTCACAAAGTTGGTTGAAATGGCTTCGCTAATCAGTACGTCTTCAATGAAGCGTCCTGTGAAACCACCGATAAATCCAGTCGCTGTGTTCTCGATATCGAGACGCTTCAAAACACGACTGACATTGATTCCCTTACCACCGGCGAATTTATCTTCTGAAGCCATCCGATTGACCGCTCCGGTCTCTACATGATCGAGACGGACAATATAGTCAATTGCTGGATTCAGTGTAACTGTATAAATCAAACCTCTATAACCTCCGTTTTTTCTTTTAAAACCTTTAATCGTTGCGGTTCACATTGATTGGTGATAATCATGGCTCGCTTGATAGGAGCCACTTTGACAAAGGATGTCACCCCAATTTTTGAATCATCCGCTAGGATATAGGTTTTTTTCGCATTTTCGATAATCGCACGCTTGACAGATCCTTCTTCCAGGTCTGGAGTGCTGTAAAATTCATCATCGATTCCATTCATTCCAAGAAAGGCCTTGTCAAAGTTCAACTGACCGATCTGATTGAGCGCAATCCCTCCGATACTAGCATCTGTAGAAGATTTTACCTTCCCACCGATGATGACCGTTGGAACATTTCGCTCGACCAACTTGGTCGCATGGTGAATCGAGTTGGTCACCACGGTTACCGTTGGATTGACAATTTCTTGTACCAAAAGTTCATTGGTCGTCCCAGCATCGATAAAGATCACGTCATGATCTTTGATCAATTCCGCTGCTTTTACCGCAATCTTTGACTTAACTTGAATGTTTTTGATAGATTTTTCTTTATTGCTTTCTTCCTCTTGAAGAAAATGCAGGCTTTCCGCACCGCCGTGAACCCGGCGAAGTTTACTTTCAGCTTCTAATTCATCCAAGTCACGTCGAACCGTTGATTCAGACGTTCCAAGCTCTTGTACAAGGGTTTCTAAGGAAACAAACTTTTCCTTCAATACCTTCTCGAGGATGAATTGTTTTCGTTCAGACTTAAGCATTTCTCCTCCTTTTGCAATCGATTACAAGGACTATTATACTCCATCTCCAAAAAATGTCAACACTTTTTATCATTTTCTGTCATTTTCTTTCAGAAATTCTAAAAATGTACAAAAAATGAGCAGGAAAGAACTCATTTTGTTAAGCGAGTTCTTTTCCCACCCTCATCTATCTTCTTTGAAGAGTTTAAGCAATAAAGTGTCTAAGCATTCACTCTATCTTCGGTATGGCTTAATCATTTTTTGAAGATTGTTTCTTTTTCTTGAAACCAAACAATCCAGCAAGTAGCCCAACGGCAACACCTGTTGTTGCTACTGCATATTTAGATGAATCTGATCCTGCTACGGCCTGGCTGTTTTCTTTTTTAGGCTTGATTTCTTCCACTTTGGCTTCTTGTTTTGGAGCTGGAGTAGCTGTTGGTGCTTGCACTTTCGGACTATTGGTAGTTGTTGGAAGAACCGTTGGTCTATCCGGGAAAGTTGTTGGATTGCTTGAGCGGATATCCATTGGCATATCTGCAGCTTCTAAAATAGCTGGATCTATCCGTGAGGCTAGATCTTCATATTGGGAATTCAACAGTTCCACGACACTTTGATAAGATTGAAGGGTTGTGAATTCTGCTTCCAATTTTTCTTTTTTATTCTCTAAATTAGCCACCGCAGCTGATAAAACAGATTGGGCTTTGACCAATAATTCTGGAGCATTTTTAAAGTCAGAAAGACGTTTTTCAGCAGCAACTAGGCGCTCTTGAGCTGCCTTCAAGCCCTCATGCGCTTCTTGAACGACTTGGGCTTTTTCTGCTTCTTCTGCTTTTAAACGATCTAATTTCTCACGCGCAGCCGCTAACAAATCTTTGGCTTTTTGAAGGGCTGCTTCTTTTGGCTGGATAGCTGCTTCAATCCGACCTCGAGATACATCAAGAGTCGCCTTCGCCTTTTCAACCGCATGGTCCTTGCTGACAAGAAGAATCTTGTAATTTTGGATGGTCTTTTGGACATTGGCCATCTCTACTGTCACATTTGAATTGGCATGGCGGGCATCTTCTAATTTGCCTTGCAAGATAATGATTTGAGACTCTTGATTGGCCTTGTCCAGCTTGAGATTAGCGACTTCATCAGATTTGGCTTTCACATCTGATCTTGTCGTCGTGGCCCCAGCTCCCTGACGCAATTGGTAAGCGAGTGCACTGGTTGACACTGCTGAATTGATTGGGCTGTGTAAGAAAGCTGCTTCTGACATAGCATTGCTTGGGTCATAAGCCACTGATAAAGCTGTCGCTTTGTTGTCTACCATTTGGAGGTAGTGACCAACCTTAGCAAAGGCCTCAGCACCAATCTTCATATAGATATCGTTGGCATCGATTTGAGTTTCGTCTGTTGGTAGACCATATTGAGCCGCTACTTCTTGATAAGCCGCTTTTTCATTGTACCAAAAGTCAACCGCCCCAGCAGGTGAGAAGCCATAAGCAATGTTTTCGTTTGGCAAATACTTAAACATATGCCAGTTGGCTTTCTTGAAGTATTCCAACTGTACTTGGCTGGCAGGAAGGGAATAAGGATCCAGCTCCAATTCAGGCAAGCCGGCATTGCGACGATAGTTATTAATAGCATCAGCAATTTCAAGAGCTCGAAGGTTGGCTTGCAAAGATCCAGACTCTCCAACCGTCAAGTCGTCTTCTTCACGACCACGCTTGTAAAGGGCTAAAGCACTTGCTGCAGCTTCATTGCCATTGTCAGCCAAGTGTTGCAAGTAGCCTTCGTAGGTTGCTTGACTCAACTGGACAGGGCTATTGGCCGCTGCTTGTTCTAAGGCTGCCAATTCTGCTTCCTTGGTTGCGATGACCGCTTTCAAATCTGTCAGACGCGTTTGAGCCAGTTGAATATCGCTCTCAATTTGAGCCACTGTGTCAGCCCCATTCTGCTGACTCGCTTGCAAGGTCGCGAGATAACTCTGAGATTCTCGAATACTTTGCTCGACTTGGCTTTGCTCCAACAAAGCCTGGTTGAGCACATTCTCATCATTTGAAATCGGTGCTTTGGCTTGGTTCAATTCATTTTGTGCTACATCGACCAAAGATTCCTGAGCAGTAACCTGATTTTCCTGTTGACGAACAGCTTCTACAACTTGATCATGTGCAGCTTCTGCTTCTCGAACCTTATTTTCTTCGATAGTCACATAAGCTTGAGCCACCTTGACGTCATTTTCTGCATTCTGAACTTGGGCATCCGATGTCGTTGCGATGAGGTTTTCCGCATCCGTCACTTCTGCTTTCTTTTCTTCCAGTTCTTGTCCAGCAGCCTTGACTTCCGTTTGAGCATCGATCACTTTTTGCTCTTGGTAGTGGACATCTTTCACCACTTGGCCTTTTTGAGCTGTAATTTGCTTCAACTCATCGACCGTAATTGGTTTTTCGAATACTTCTGTACTGTTGGTTTCTGCATTTTCATTTTGCTTCACCTCTTCGGCACTAGCCTTGTGATTAAACATACCAGATAGGACCGTTGTTGCGGCAATCCCCGTCGTGAAAACCGATTTTCCTAATTTCTTTCCCATTAAACTCACCCCCAAAACTGAATCATTTCTTGAAGTTTCTCTACCCCTTAGCATACCACATTTTGTTACCAATAACTAGTAGGTTTAAAAAGTTTTTTTCATAAAATTTTGGAGCAAAAGAAAAACAGCTGACGCTGTTAGTCTTCTTGTTTAATTTGTTCCAACATCTTCACTTCTTCTGCTGTCAACTCATAGTTTTCTAGCAAGTCTGGCCGACGTTCTAAGGTCTTTTTCAAACTCTGATAGAGGCGCCACTGACGGATATTTTCATGATGACCACTCATGAGAACATCGGGAACTGTCATTCCTCTGTATTCATAAGGCCGTGTGTATTGAGGGTATTCTAGAAGTCCAGATGAGAAACTATCATCCTGGTGACTGGACTCTTTGCCGATCACCTCTGGAATCAAGCGGACTGTCGCATCAATCATGGTCATGGCAGCAAGTTCCCCACCTGTCAGCACATAATCCCCCAGTGAAATCTCATCCGTTACCAAGGTCTTGATCCGCTCATCGTAGCCCTCATAGTGACCGCAGATAAAGATCAATTCATCTTCTTGAGCTAATTCTTCAGCATAAGATTGGTCAAAAGTCCGACCAGCTGGATCTAGCAAGATCACTCGCGGATTCTTTTTTTCGATGGCATCAAAGGTATCGAAGATTGGCTGAGCACGTAAGAGCATACCTTGCCCCCCACCATAGGGTTCATCGTCCACATGCCGCGCCTTCTCAGCATTTTCACGGAAATTATGGTAGTTGATCTCAAGGAGTCCCTTTTCACGCGCCTTTCCGACAATCGAATGCTCCAAAGGTGAAAACATCTCTGGAAAGAGAGTTAAAATATCAATCTTCATCGTCTAACCCTTCTAAGATGTCTACATCCACCCGATTTCCTGGGATATCAATATTGAGGACCACTGGTGGGATATAAGGGAGGAGAAGGTCACGTTTTCCTTTGCGTTTTACGACCCAGACATCATTGGCACCTGGTTGCAGGATCTCCTTGATCTGACCGATCAGCTGGTCATTTTCGTAAACATCAAGGCCGATGATCTCATGGTAATAAAACTCGCCATCCTCTAAATCCGTCAAGTCTTCTTCTGCAACCTTGAGGCTAAAGCCTTTGAATTTCTCGATGGCATTGATATGGTACATATCCTTAAACTTGATGATATCAAAGTTCTTGTGCTTGCGGTGACTAGCAATGATTACCGTTTGGACAAAACGATCCTTTTCATCAAAGAGAGCCAACTCTGCTCCTTTTTTAAAGCGCTCTTCCGCAAAGTCTGTCACAGACAAGACCCGCATCTCACCTTGTAAGCCTTGGGTATTGACAATTTTCCCAACATTAAAGTAGTTCATTTTATTATTTACATTCCTCTTTTAATTAGTTTATCACTACAAGTCTCTAATAATAGTTGCAATTTTTTCCGACTCTGACCACTGTAGATAGTGATGATTTCCACCTAGAATGAGTTTTGTTTTAGTACTCCAATATTCTGAATCTCTGTACTCTTTTTCTCTATATGCCTGACAAAATATGAAAATAGGAATATTATCTGCTAAGAACGAACTATCAAAATCTTCAGCAGTAATATTTACAGATAGCTGAAATCCAGGAACTTGCTTTCCAAATTCTAAGCTCTTTTCTTCCATCAATTTCCAAATCAGTTTTTCAGTTTCAGCTTCAAATGTTGCTTGAGTTAGCCCCTTAAAATAATTTTCCGGACCACATTCTTCGATCATTCTCATTTGCTCTTCCATTTCTGGATAAGGATTTTTTGAAAAATCAGCAAACATTATATTTTTGGTTGTTGGTTCAATTGCTATCAAAGCTTGACACTTAATTGGTTTACTCATTAACTTTAAAGCCAAAACACCACTTAAACTATGAACACAAAGTATATAATTGGAAATTTCCAATCCCTTCAGGATTTCGTATACCGCTTCAACAAGATTATCCAAATTAAGTCCTGTTTGACTATGAATCGGACTCCTACCTGTATTCGGAAAATCAATCGTTAAGTAACCCATTGAGGAAGGAAGTTTTTCAAGTATTGGTAGGAAATTTTCATAACTTGGTATCAAACCAGCACCATTTAAACAAACTAGTATTTTATTTCCCTTTTTATAAGTAACAGATAGACAACCAATCTTTGTAGATACTTCAAATCGGTTCATATCAAAATAACTCCTTCTGAACAACCATTCACTTAACATTCTTAGGTTTTATTTTATCACGTTCAAGGGATTTTCTCAAATGCCCTTTTTTACTAAAAAACCTTCCAAATCTTGTTCATGCTGATACTTGATGGCTGCCTTCTTGTCTTTTTCAAAAATGGTCTTCGTTAGGTCGATATGGTTAATAGCTGCAATTGCCACTGTGTAGTGAATGACATCTGCCAACTCCTTTGCCAATTCCTCGTTTGAATCTTGGACACCCTCTTTTCTACCTGAACGTCCATTTAAAACCTCAGCGACTTCTCCAACTTCTTCTACTAGTTTGATAAAAAGTCCTTCTTCTGTTCTAGATTGTTGGTAATGATCAAGTAAGTATTCCTCTAGTTGTCTAACTGTTAAATCTCTCATTCCTTCTCCTTGCAAAAAAAGCGAGACCTTGTCCCGCTTTTCTTATTTTTCGTCAATAACGATTCTTACTTTTTTATCTTCAGTTGGGACAGAGTAGACAATCGTTCTTATCGCAGAAATGGTGCGACCTTTTCGACCGATTACACGACCAACATCGCTAGGATCAAGGTCAAGATGGTACTCCAAGAATTCAGGAGTATCTTCGATCTTGATGGTTAAAGCATCCGGTTGTGAAATCAAGGGTTTCACAATTGCAATAATGAGATTTTCAATCGTATCCATACATCAACCTACTTAAAAAATTATTTTGAGAATTTAGAATCGTGGAATTTCTTCATCACACCAGCTTTTGAAAGGATGTTGCGAACTGTATCTGAAGGTTGAGCTCCATCAGCCAACCATGCAAGAACGCGGTCTTCTTTCAAAGTTACTTGGTTTTCTTCAACAAGTGGATTGTAAGTTCCAACTGTTTCGATGAAACGTCCATCACGTGGTGAACGTGAATCTGCTACGTTAATACGGTAGTAAGGTTTTTTCTTAGAACCCATACGAGTCAAACGAATTTTAACTGCCATTTTTATAAGTCTCTTTTCTATATTTTAATTTTCGGTGAAATAGACAAGCTATTTAGCACATGATCTATTATAACACATTTTATAGACCTGTCAAGAAAAAAACTTGACAGTATTTAAAATTTTTTATTTTATCAGTAAATCGGCGATTTCTTGATAGTTGCGAACGGTATAAGTCGGCACTACCTGGCTAGTATTTTCCTTGTGATCAGGATTATACCAGACGGTATCAATCCCCGCAGCATTTCCTCCTGCGATATCCGCCGTCAAGGAATCACCGATCATGAGGGTCTCTTCCTTGCTAAAACCTGGAATCAGTTGGCCAACTTTGTCCAAAAATGCAGGTTCTGGTTTCTGAGTATGAAGCTGCTCAGAGATAAAGACCTCTTTGAAATAAGAAGCAATTGTAGAATGAGCCAAGCGTCCTTCTTGAATGGCAGTCACTCCGTTCGTTGCACCATAGAGCTGGTAACCTGCTTTTTCAAGTCGAGCCAGTAAGTCCTCAGCACCGGGGAAAGACTGCCCTTGAAGACTGATGTAATCTTGGTAGTGAAGAGCCATCTCAGCCCCATCAACAGAAATCCCAAAGTGGGCAAACCCAATCGCAAACCGACTATCCACTAGTTCTTGCTTGGTCAATTTCTTTTGTTCCAAATCCTTCCAAAGACCTTGGTTCATGGGTTTGTAGTAATCCTTAAAGGCCTGTACATCTGGAAAATTCATGTCTTCTAACATCTGCGTCAAGGCTGTTTCTTCAGCAGATTCAAAGTCCAACAAGGTATGGTCCAAATCAAAAAGTAAAAATGTATATGCCATTACAAACGATCCTTCAATTTTTCTACAAATAAATAAGCTGCTGGGCAGGTGAGGGTATTCTTGATGGTCAGATGGTTGATCTGATAAATCTTCTTGCGATCGGTGTGAGGGAATTCCCGACAAGCTTTTGGGCGTACATCATAAATGGAACAGAGATTGTCCCCACCAAGAAAGGGGCAAGGCATGGATTTAAAAACCTTGTCCCCATCTTCGTCAACTTGAAGAAATTCTGCCTCAAAGGCAGGAAGCTTCATCTTGAAATATTTGGCGATCCGCGTGATATCCGCTTCCTTAAAATCGGGCCCTAAGGTTTTGCAGCAATTAGCACAAGCCGTACAGTCGATTTCTTGGAAAACTTCATCGTGGATTTCCTGCGCTATTTTATCTAAATTCTTAGGTGGCTTCTTCTTGAGATTTGCCAATACCTTGCGGTGCTCCTTTTGCTTTTGGAGAGCTAACTGATGGTATTTTTCAATATCAATTTCCTGTGTCATCCTCTATTTCCTCTTCTAAACAATAGAAGCATTATACCACAAAGACTGTGAAAAAGGGAGTGGGACAGAACTCCGAGAAATTCAAAGAGTTGAAAAGATTCCCCAAACCTTTTCAATCTTCCCACCCCCGCATAGCTCCAACAGTCTGGGAGACTGTTGGAGGTTGCAGATAAAGGAAACTTCGTTTCCCTCATTAGGCTATCTTTGGAGCTTAAAAAGCGAACAAAGATGCCAATCAACCACTGCGTCATACTGTTATTCTTATCAAACATCGAAGGCTAGATAGTTTAAGTCAAACTTCCTCTTCATCAATCCGTTACAGCGCCCGTTCCGTCTAAGCTCCATGTGTCTTCGATGTATGGGATAAAGGTTTTCAAGGTTTCTGCATCCCCTTCAAAAGAAATGGTATAAACTTTTTCACCCTTCTGGAAAACCCAAGTAATCAGGTATTGACCAGATTTCATGACAATTTGAAGCTGGTAGGCGTCTAGACCTGCGACTTTAGTCCGCGCTCCCGTCATCTTTCCAACATCCTGGTTATCTTGCCACATTACGGCTAGTTTCTTGGCTAGAAATCCAGCATTAAACTCGATATCCGCAGGAACTTTGGCCTTTTCCCGCGTAAAGCTGTTCAAGGTGACAATATTATAGCCACTGCCATCTGTATATTGGACAGCTTCTGTCCCATCGATATCCGTGAACTTGAACCATTTACTTGGAATATCGATGTATCCATAATCTGCATTACCAATTCGCTTGGTTTCTTGACTGGAAGTGTTTTTCTTTGTAGAAGAAGTATCCTTTGACGAAGAGCTGCTTGTTTGCTTTTCGACTTTGCTGCTACTTTCTTTTGTAGAAGAAGCTGCTGTATCTTTTTTTGTGGTGTGACTACAGGCCATTAGTGTGCAGGCAGAGAGAATCGTCAATGATGCGACTAGTAATTTGTGTTTCATGCTCAACCTCCTTGTGAACGTTTTCCGTCCTCTAGTCTACCATAAATGCAGGTATTTTAAAATAGGATAAGTGTCACATCTGATCCAAGCCCACTAATCCCGTTCATTTCGTTTTAATATCAAACAGAAAACAAAAGTGCCCTCTAGGGGGCACTTTATTTCTTATTCTTCATCCATTGACAATACGGATAAGAAGGCTTCCTGTGGCACTTCTACCGAACCGATGGCTTTCATCCGTTTCTTACCGGCTTTTTGTTTTTCAAGAAGCTTGCGTTTCCGTGAGACGTCCCCACCATAACACTTGGCCAAGACGTTCTTACGAAGGGCCTTGATATCTGTACGGGCCACGATCTTATGACCGATAGCTGCTTGGATGGGCACCTCAAACTGTTGACGAGGGATAATCTTCTTAAGCTTCTCAACGATCAACTTACCACGTTCATAAGCAAAGTCCTTGTGAACGATAAAGCTGAGGGCATCGACAGTATCCCCATTAAGAAGGATATCCATTTTAACCAATTTAGATGGACGGTATTCAGACAACTCATAGTCAAAGCTCGCATAGCCACGAGTAGAGGATTTCAATTTATCAAAGAAATCAAAGACAATTTCCGCTAGTGGGATTTGATAGATGACATTCACCCGATTTTCATCGATGTAATCCATGGTCACAAAATCCCCACGTTTGCGTTGGGCCAATTCCATGACAGCCCCGACAAACTCTTGTGGCACCATGATTTGTGCTTTGACATATGGTTCTTCGATCGAAGCGATCTTGGTTGGATCTGGAAACTCAGAAGGGTTTGAGACATCCAGTGCTTCTCCATCTGTCAAATTGACCTTGTAGATAACAGACGGTGCTGTCATGATCAAGTCAATGTTGAACTCACGCTCCAAGCGCTCCTGGATAACGTCCATATGAAGGAGACCCAAGAAACCACAACGGAAACCAAAACCGAGGGCCTGAGAAGTTTCTGGTTCAAATTGAAGACTGGCGTCATTCAATTGCAATTTTTCCAAGGCTTCACGAAGATCATTGTATTTGTTAGATTCGATTGGGTAAAGACCAGCAAAGACCATTGGATTCATTTGCTTGTATCCATGTAGTGGCTCACTTGCTGGATTGGTCGCTAGGGTCACCGTATCCCCGACGCGGGTGTCCGCAACGGTTTTGATAGAAGCCGCAATATAGCCGACGTCTCCAGTTGCAAGAAAATCACGTCCAACTGCTTTAGGAGTAAAGATCCCAACCTCGGTGACATCAAAGGTCTTGCCATTGCTCATGAGTTGGATCTTATCGCCTGGTTTAACCATTCCATTGACCACTCGGACCTGAAGGATTACCCCACGATAGGCATCATATACAGAGTCAAAGATCAAGGCTTGAAGAGGGGCTTCAACATCACCCGTAGGTGCTGGAACTTTCTCAACGATCTGCTCCAAAATTTCTTCAATCCCGATACCAGCCTTGGCAGAGGCTAGGACAGCTTCACTAGCATCCAAGCCGATGACATCTTCTATTTCTGTGCGCACCCGTTCTGGATCTGCAGCTGGCAAGTCAATCTTGTTAATGACTGGAAGGATTTCCAAATCATTGTCCAGCGCTAAGTAGACATTGGCTAGGGTCTGAGCTTCAATCCCTTGAGCGGCATCCACTACGAGAATGGCCCCCTCACAGGCAGCGAGCGACCGCGAAACCTCATAGGTAAAGTCAACGTGTCCTGGTGTGTCAATCAAGTGGAAGATATAGGTTTCCCCATCTTTAGCCGTGTAGTTCAACTCGATGGCATTAAGCTTGATGGTAATCCCACGCTCCCGTTCCAGGTCCATGCTGTCCAAAAGTTGGGCTTGCATCTCCCGACTAGACACGGTTTCGGTTTTTTCTAAAATTCGATCGGCCAAGGTTGACTTTCCGTGGTCAATATGGGCGATGATCGAGAAGTTCCGAATCTTCTCTTGTCGTTTTTTTAATTCTTCAAAATTTGGCATAATCATCTTCCTAGTAAATTTAATCGTACTCTTCATTATAACAAAAAAGATAGGCCTTTGCCTATCTTAATTCATTATTTTCAAAAATCGCTTCTGCGTTTTATTCCCCTCATATCCAATCCGTTCGTAAAAGACATGAGCTTCTTTTCGATGAGAGGCAGAATTTAAACGGATAAAAGCATAATGCTTGCTTTTGGCAAGTTCTTCAACTCGCTCCATCAATTGGCGACCGATCCCACGTCCTCGTGCAGATGGAAAAACCGCAAGACCCAAAATATTTAAACCAGCATCACTATAGAGGCTTTCATAGACTTCCGCTTCCACATAACCAAGAATATTTCCAGTTTGGTCCTCTTCATAAACAAAGCAAAAATGACCCGAATCTGGCTGATTAAACTTATCAATCTGAGCTGCCACTTTTTCAAGGGTCGAATCATACCCCAATGCTTGATGACATAAATCTCTAATTTGACTTGCATCTCTGACTTGAACGGTACGAATCATACCTCCACCTCCATGAACTCTTTGCTTTTATCTTAGACCTTTTTCCTCAAAAAGTAAAGGAAGACCAAATAAAATTTAAAAAGAAAATCCGATTTAGATCAAATTCATCTTTTTTCACATTTCTCAGGGATTTCTATTTACTTTTTCGATTTAATTCATTATAATAGTAAGGGTAAATACAAGGAGGTGAGTACGTTGGCTAGAGGTCGTGGAAAAGCAAGCCCTCAAGACAAAGAGGCATTACGGATTATATCGGAAAAGATTAGAGAATTACTGAAAGAACAAGGAAAAAAACAGATCGAATTATCTCGTATTACTGGAATCCCTGCAAGTACCCTGACTGGATATGTAAAAGGAACTTCTCTTCCCGTTCCCGAAAATTTAGAGAAGATTGCAGCCTTTTTCCAGGTAGCAGTTGCTGAAATTGACCCTCGCTTGCGCAATGATTTTGTGGTCATTGATTCAGAGATTGAACGATTGTATAAACAGCTCGATGAAGGAAATCAAGAAAATCTTCTTTCTTATGGAAAGAGTCTCTTGACCCATCAAAAAGAAAGACAGAAAATTGAAAAGCAATACCACTCGTATTCTGTCTATGATTCTTTTGCAGCTTACCAAAATCAAAAGCAAGCTGATATCGTCTGGTTTGATCAAAAGATTCCTTACGATTTGGCTTTTTGGATTCATACGGATTCCCTCGAGCCTAAATACGAAAAAGGAGCTGTTGTCTTAATCAAGCAAACCTATTACGATCAGGCAGGAGCTATTTATGCCATTGATTTTGATGGGCAAACTTTGATCAAGCGTGTCTTTCGTGAGGCCAACGGTATTCGACTCGTTTCCCTCAATAAGAAATATAGTGATCAGATCATTCCACTGGATGAGGAACCTGGAGTGATTGGTAAGGTTATAGATGGCTTTGTTCCTCTCAATTTGGAGGAAATTAAATGATTCAATTAATAGCGATTGACTTGGATGGCACCCTCTTACACGAGGACAAGAGTTTATCCAAAGGAAATATTGAAGCACTTCACCGGGCCCATGAAGCCGGTTATGATATTGTGATCTGTACTGGGCGCCCCTTAGCGGGTGTACGGCCCATCTTTGAAGAGATTGGTCTTCCTGATGGCAACTACTATATGATTATCAATAACGGGTGTACAACCTTGTCGACTAAGAATTGGGAAATCATTGACAAGGAAGAATTGAGCCTTGAGGACATGCACCGCTTGCAAGTTTTGACGGAAGATACAGACGTCCAGCTAACCTTATTTGATATGGATCACTACCTAGTGGTCGCACCTGAAGCCAGTGAACTTGTCACGATGGATGCGGGCATTGTTAATAGTAAACCGACACCTGTCTCAGAAGAAGATCTACCCAACCTTGTTCCTATTTTCCAAGCCATGTATGTAGGAGATCCTTCTGCTATTGATGCCTTCCAAGCTCAGCACGAGGCTGCATTAGAGGCCGATTTTAACACTGTACGTTCACAGGATATCTTGTTTGAAATCTTGCCAAAAGGCGCGAGCAAGGCTTCTGCTCTTCAAGCATTAAGTCAAACATTAGGCTACAGGAGAGACCAGGTCATGGCTCTTGGAGATGCCAATAATGACCTTGAAATGCTACGTTTTGCTGGTTATAGCGTCGCTATGGGAAATGGCAATGCTGCTGTCAAGGAAATAGCAGACTTCATCACCCTGACCAATGATGAGGATGGCGTGGCCTATGCTATTCACAAATTAATTGAATCTGAAAAAGGAGAATGATTATGAAATACCAAAATTTGTTGGACCGTTTTATTACCTATGTAAAGGTTAACACACGTTCAGACGAAAATTCTACAACCACTCCAAGTACCCAATCACAAGTTGATTTTGCAACAAACATCTTGATCCCTGAGATGAAACGCGTGGGTCTTCAAAACGTCTACTATTTACCAAACGGCTATGCTATTGGAACACTTCCAGCTAATGATCCAAGCTTTACACGCAAGATTGGATTTATCTCTCACATGGATACCGCTGACTTCAATGCCGAAAATGTTAATCCTCAAATCGTTGAGAATTATGATGGGGGTGTCATTGTCCTCGGTGACTCTGGTTTCACACTCGATCCAGCTGATTTTGCTCATTTGAACAACTACAAGGGACAAACCTTGATCACAACTGACGGTACTACTCTTCTGGGTGCAGACGATAAGTCAGGTATCGCTGAAATCATGACAGCTATTGAATACCTGACAGCTCATCCTGAAATCAAACACGGAGAAATCCGTGTCGGCTTTGGTCCCGATGAAGAAATCGGAGTTGGGGCAGATCAATTTGATGCAGAGGATTTTGACGTAGACTTTGCCTATACGGTTGATGGCGGACCTCTTGGGGAGCTTCAATACGAAACCTTCTCAGCAGCTGGAGCTGAAATTACCTTCAAAGGACGCAATGTCCACCCAGGTACAGCCAAAGGTCAAATGATCAACGCTCTTCAATTGGCCATTGATTTCCATAACAAACTCCCTGAAGGAGCACGTCCAGAATTAACCGAAGGCTATGAAGGCTTCTACCACTTGATGAACATCGATGGAACTGTCGAGGAAGCAAGTGCCAGCTACATCATTCGGGACTTTGAAACTGAAAGCTTTGAGAAACGCAAAGACCTCATGAAATCTATTGCCGATCAGATGAATGCGGAGCTCGGTAGCGAACGCGTTCTCCTCACCCTCAAAGATCAGTACTACAACATGAAGCAAGTGATTGCAAAAGATATGACGCCGATTACCCTTGCTAAGGGAGTCATGGAAGATCTTGGTATCACTCCAATCATTGAACCGATCCGCGGTGGTACAGATGGATCTAAAATTTCCTTTATGGGAATTCCAACACCAAATATTTTTGCCGGTGGAGAAAACATGCATGGTCGCTTTGAATACGTAAGTCTCCAAACCATGGAACGCGCAGTTGATACCATTATCGGTATTGTGACCAAAAAATAAGAAACAAAAAAAGGATTCGGATAGGTTGTCCGGATCCTTTATTGTCTATTAGAAAGCTTGACAATATCTTTGACCTGATCAATTTTCTGAATCAGGCGAAGGCTTGTCTCATTGATCGAAAGATAATAGACTTTATCTACCAATGATTCTGTAAAAGGACGATTTGTGAGTAAGATCACCTGTTGTCCTTTTTCTTTCAGCTCTTTAGCCTTCTTTCGCACCTTTTGGTAAAAACTCTCATCGCAGATTTCTAGATCATCCACCAAGACACAAGCAGCCTCCAAAGCCAATGATTCATTGGTTCCGTTTTGGGTCAGATAATAGGCTGCTCCCGCTTTGACCTCATATAAGCCAGCTGATGGTTCAACCGGAAGAAAGGCTGGACTTGTCTCAGCCTCTACTCCTTTATCTAACTCCACTAGATTGGCCAAGACCTGCAAATAAACAGGTGCTAATTTACTCAAATCCAAGAGTTCCTCAAACTCAAAACCACGTTTTAAAGCTTCTAAGATATAGAAGAGCCGGTGTGGCATATGACGAGCAATTTTCTGGATTAATTCATCATCGCTCATTTCCTCAGGAAGGATGGTCAGCAAGTTCTTATCTTTAATGGTTTCTAGGGCTTGTTGATAAGCTTCATCGATTCTCTTCCCAAATCCATAAACTGCCCCATAAGAGTGAATTTGGGTATTGAGGCGGGCATTTTTAGCAGCATCAGAAAAAATCGGGATCTTAAAGAAGATATAGTCCAAACTTGGTTCGTAAACGGCCTTTAGATCCTTTAATAAAGGGTGAGGCAAATGCTCGAGAGATCGCCCTAATTGTAGCTGAACTTCTTGCTCAAATAAGGAATAGCCCAAGCCCATAGAGGCCATTGAGATACTGTCTGAAGCAAATGGATTAACTTCTAGGATATAAAAAGCATAGCTCGTCGGATCTAGAGCAAACTTGATCGAAATGGCTCCTGTCAGCTTCAAATAGCGACTGATGTGGATCGCTGCTTCACGAAGATTTTGAAACTCCCGGTCAGTCAGGGTGACAGCTGGCATAAATTGATAAGAGTCACTAGAGTGGATCCCGACAGGATCAATGCTTTCAATAGAGGCCGCCAGGTAGTGATTGTCTTCGCGATCGCGCATGACGACAAAATCCAATTCCTTAAAGCCATAGGTCGAAAACTCTAGCAAACACTGCTGACTTGGAGAGACTGAAAGTCCCGTTTCCACTGCTTCGCACAGGTCATCTAGATTATGAGCAATTTTTCGTCCCTGCCCTTGCTTACTCGCTACCGGCCAGATCATAATGGGAAATTGAATGCCTTCAGAAAACTCGATGGCTTCTCGAACAGAACCGACCAGGGCAGAAGCGGGTACCTGATAGCCCAGCTCTTGAAAGAGGCGTCGTTGATCCGCCTGCTGATAAAAACTACGATAACGTTGGAGGCTCGGTCCGATAATCATGATCGATGCGTCTTTGAAAAATCCAGTTTCTTCCAATCGAAATAAGAGGTTTAAAATCTGTTTATCCGCAAAAGCTAGAAGCAAGCGAGATCCAGTATAAGAAAGAAGAGTCGTCCTAAGAGCATCCAGCTTGAGCTTACTGACTACTACCTGTTCTCCAGCTTCTTGTGTGATAGTATTTTCTTCGCCCAGATAAAGGACAAGAGCATTCCCATCCTTGGCATTAAGTTTTTGTACTTCATTTACCGCAGCCAAGAGGCTAATATCCTGATAAGAATCTCCACATAGGAGAAGCAATTTCTGGTTTTCTTTCATCATTCCTTCTCCCTTCTACTTTCGTGAATTTTGGCATCAATCAATTCTAAAAATTCATCGTAAAAATAGAGATTTTCCCTTGGCCCTGGACTCGCATCCACTTGGAATTGAACCCCTAAAATCGGTTGGTAACGATGGCGAAAAGCTTCGATACTATGGTCATTGACGTTTTCATGCGTGACCAATAAATCATGGGGTAGGCTATCGCGTGCGATACTATACAAGTGATTTTGACTAGTCATCTCAATTTTTCCTGTCGCAATTTCACGAACAGGAATATTTAATCCGAAGTGTCCAACTTCCATGGGAGCTAGCTCCGCTCCATAAGCTTGAGCCAGTACCTGTGCTCCCAAGCCCATGCCCCAGATCGGAATTTGACCATTGAGCTTTTTGATCAAGCGGCAGAGTTTTTTCACCTGATGGGGATCGCCAGGCCCACTGGATAAAATAACCCCATCTGGTTGCTGTTCCATCAGTTCATCATAAGAGATATCATAGGGATAAACTGTCACATTACAGTCCCTTTGACTCAGCTGGCGTAAGACAGAGTGCTTGACCCCTAGATCAATCAAGGCAATACTCTTTCCAAAACCTGGTACAGCATAGGCCGTTTTTGTCGAGACTTGACGCACTTGGTCTTTGGGAAGGACTGTCGCTCGCAACTGATCTAAGATATGCTCGATCGAATCCCCCTTGTTAATGACAGTCGCCTTCATCCGTCCATACTTGCGGACAATTTTTGCTACCTGTCTTGTATCAATCCCTACAATACCAGGGATTTTTTTTCGCTTCAAGAATTCATCCAAGGTCATCTGCTGTCGCCAATTACTCGGCATCTCCACCAGATGTTGAACCACTACTGCCAAACAAGTGGGTGTAATGGATTCAGAATCGTCCCGATTGATCCCTGTTGCGCCAATAACTGGAAAGGTAAAGGAGAGGATCTGGCCACTAAAAGCCTGATCCGTGATCAATTCTTGATAGCCTGTCATGGCTGTCGTAAAGACCAATTCACCAGTCACATATAAGTCTGCACCAAAGGCTTCTCCTTCAAATACAGTCCCATCCTCTAGGACCAATAATCGTTTCATCGAACCCCTCCCTTCTTTTACACTAATCCAATTTTATCATAGTTCCTCAAAAAAAGGAAAGTCAGATTCCATGTAGCTGTCTACTCTGTCCTCTTCCTTTCCTTTCAATGAATTGTCAGTTATCTTATTTTGCACCGCGACCTTTAAGGACGGCTTCAATGATGGCCATACGGACAAAGACACCGTTGGTCATTTGTTCTACGATACGTGATTTAGGAGCTTCTACCAAGTGGTCCGCAATTTCAACGTCACGGTTGACTGGTGCTGGGTGCATCAGGATCGCTGTATCTTTCATACGGTCATAACGTTCTTGAGTCAAGCCATGAAGACGGTGGTAGTTTTCTTTAGAGAAGAGTGATTCGTAATCATGACGTTCGTGTTGCACACGCAAGAACATCATCACATCTACTTCTTCAATGACTTCATCGATAGTGACGAAACTTCCATAGTCTTCAAATTCCGCACTTCTCCATTCGTCTGGACCTGCAAAGTAGAGGGTTGCTCCCAAACGTTTCAAGATTTGCATATTTGATTTTGCCACACGTGAGTGATCCAAGTCCCCAGCGATACAAACTTTCAAGCCATCAAAGTGACCGAATTCTTGGTAGATAGTCATCAAATCAAGCAGGCTTTGGCTTGGGTGTTGACCTGAACCGTCCCCACCATTGACGATAGAGGCTGTGATCGTTGGGCTTTCAACCAATTCTTTGTAGTAGTCCACTTCAGGGTGACGGATGACGCAGACATCTACTCCAAGAGCTGACATGGTTAAGATAGTATCGTAAAGTGTTTCCCCTTTGTTCACAGAGCTTGTCTTCACATCAAAGTCAAGGAGATCACATCCCAATTTCAACTCTGCCACTTCAAAGGCTTTGTGGGTACGAGTTGAAGGTTCAAAGAAAAGGTTTGAGATGATGTGTTGATCTTCGTAGGCTACTTTAGCTCCGTTTTTGAACTCAATCCCACGTTTGATCAATGCCATTACTTCTTCATTGGTAAGAGTTTCCATTGAGACAAGGTTTTTAAGAGCGATTTGATTTTCAGACATGTTGATTCTCCTTTTATAATGTGGATGCAAATAATTTACAATTTGTTTAAGCTTCTTTGATGAGGACGCGGTCTTGACCGTCTAGCTCCACCATCTCGACAATGATTTCCTCTGACTTACTTGTCGGGATATTTTTCCCAACAAAGTCCGGACGAATCGGCAACTCCCGATGCCCACGGTCGACGAGAACCGCAAGACTCACTCGAGCAGGACGACCGCGACTGACCAGATTGTCAATGGCAGCGCGTATCGTGCGACCTGTATAGAGGACGTCATCGATCAAAATGACTTCTCTATGAGCGATATCAACTGGTAAGACCGTTGTATCTTCTGTCGCCTTCATGTCATCTCGGAAAGGCTTGGTATCTAGTTCTGCTACAGGGACATCGATTTGTTCCAGTTGAGAGAGGCGTTCTTGGATCCGGCGAGCGATGTAAACACCACGCGTCTTGATCCCCACCAGCACAATCTGGCTCAAATCTTTGTTTCGTTCAATGATTTCGTAGGTGATCCGGGTAATGGCCCGTTTCATCGTCAAATCATCAACGACTTCTTTGGTTTTCATTCAGTCCTCCTTAGTTGTAAAAGAAAAACCTCCTTTTTCAAGGAGGTTCAGCAAATGGATGGTCTAAGAGGATAGAGTCTCGCCCTATGGTCCTAGCCATTGTTTTTCACAGTCTCCTTGCCTGCCTCACGGGACAGGATTAAAGGATTTATTTAATTGAGATAACTATATCACAGTTTCAAATGACATGCAAGAAAAAACTCAACTTTTTTCAAAAAAATTTAAAAACATGACTTTTCGTCTGAATAATGTTCGGTTTTTACTAAGAAACAGCCGATTTTCGCTTGATATTTTTGATCCCATAGAGCACATAGCCAGCCAAGAGGTAGGCGATAAAGATGATCACCACCCATTTGCCCACAAAAGCCCAGCCGTATTTATTCACATTGATAAAGAAATAGGCAAAGGGACTATCTTTTGCACCTGGAATTGGCCACTTCAAGACCAAACCATTGAGAAGGGCAAAGAGCATGTAAGCCAGTGGAATCAAGGTCCAAAAGAAAGGATCGAGCTTACGGTATTGCTTGGCTTTATCAATCACTAGGGTATCAAAGAAGAACATCAAAGGAACGATGTAATGACAAAGGAAGTTTTCCAAACGATAAAACTTCTCGGGTGTCGCGATAGGCGCCAACATAAAGTGGTAGATGACACAGGTGATCATAATGGACATGGTAACTGCGCCTTTCATACGAAGGTAACCCTGAGTCTGGGTCGAACGACCTCGAACCATGCGCCAAACCATGTCTCCCATAAAGAACATGACCAACATGTTAGATAAAATGGTGTAATAGAGCATCATGCCAAAGCCACCATGCTTAGTCAGTTGCAGATAAACACCGAGCACACTTAAGATAAATAATAGAAAACGATAGCTAAATAATAATTTGAATTTCATAGTATTCTCCTGAAAGAAAAGGGGGTAGCCCCTTCAGTTTAATCAGGAACTTTCCTTAAGTGAGGACGGACGTCAGCGAACTTCTACGAAGTTCCATGACTTAGTTTTGAACCTAAAGTTTCAAAACTCCCGAGTACTTGAATCAATACTGTTTCAAGTACTTTTCTCACAGCGGAAAGTTCCATTATAAACTTAAACAACTCTATTAATTTGTGTACTTTTCTTTAGATTTTCTTCACAAATTCTGATTTGAGTTTCATTGCACCAAAGCCATCAATCTTACAATCGATGTTGTGGTCTCCTTCAACGATACGGATGTTTTTCACGCGCGTACCTTGTTTCAAATCTTTCGGTGCACCCTTCACTTTCAAATCTTTGATCAAGGTTACCGTATCGCCATCAGCCAATTTGTTTCCGTTGGCATCAATCGCTACGACACCCTCTTCTTCTTCGACCTCAGCTGGGTTCCATTCATACGCACACTCTGGGCACACCAAGAGCGCTCCATCTTCATAGACGTATTCAGAGTTACATTTTGGACAGTTTGGTAAGTTATTCATTTTTATCTCCTTATTCAAATTAACTTTCATAGTATACCATGAAAGCGAAAATTTGACAAATCCTGCTCGATTGTAGCATTTTCATGAAAAAAAGAGGCGACTTGGCCTCCCTACATGGATGATATTTCTCAATCTTCCTGCAATTCTTGAATATCTCGAATCACGCGTACACCTGCTTGATTCTTCTCGCGCAGTTCAGCATCAGAGTAGGGGAAGGTATTGATCAAGATACTCTCCATCCCGATACTTTGGGCAACAGCGACATCTGTCGTAAAGTCATTCCCCACCATGACCGTTTTCTCAGGGTTCAACTGGTGTTCTTTGATGACTTCCAAGAGGAACTCTGGCTGAGGTTTGCGAATACCTGCGTCAGACGACAAGTAAATGGCATGGAAAAGCTCTCTCAAACCAACCAAATCAATCTCCGGATTGGTAAAATCTGCTTGGGCATTGGATAAAAGAAAGATTCGGCAACCTGCAGCTTTCATATCCTCTAATACTTCTTTCGTATGAGGATAAAGCTCCAACCGCTTGCGAGAAAGGACACGAAAAGTCCGCGCAATCAAACGTCCCCACTCTTTGAGGTGGGCAACACTATCCCCACTTGGATGACCTTCTAAATACAATTGCACAAAGATGACCGTCAGATCAATCTCCGGATAGGCAACGTGTTTTTCCTTAGACAAGTCTTCTTCGGCTTGTTGCACCAACTCTTTATAACGCAGGCGCAGACCTTCTCCTGTATAGCTTGCCCCGTAGGATTGGTAGATCTGAGCCATGGTATCCCATAAAATGGGACTCGACTCATCGGTTTCGATGTCGACCAAGGTTCCATAAAAATCAAAAATATAGTTTTTAAATGCGTACTTGTGCGGATTCATCTCTCACTCCCGTAACAAACATCGTAAAGGTTGCCTTGCAGACATTGGCCCCGTCTTGATTGGTAATATCGACATCCACAACTCGAGTCGTCCGCCCACTGTGGACACATTCGCCATGGATCGTAAGAACATCCCCCAGACGCCCTGCTTTCAAGTAATTGATCGAAGATTGCAGGGTCACACCATCGACCCCTTGAGAAACCACGACCAACCCACTAACTTGGTCACACAGGGTAAAGAGATAGCCTCCATGCGCATTTCCATAATAATTGAGCGATGATTCCACGACTTTGGTTGTCACCACTACATGGCCATCTCTCATCTTTTCGATTTCATAATTTTCAAATGCAGCAATTGCATCAAAGTGAAAATCTTTCATATTACTTGCCACCTTTTCTAGCATCTTTTCAACTCCTCTATCATACTACAATTAAGAAGCAGATACAAGCGAAGGGGCAATCCTTAGAGCTAAAAAAGAACTAGATAGTTCTAGTTCTTTGCTTAAAATCTTAATTTTTCCCAGCCGTCGTCTGTCCGTTTACGATAATAGTACTCCGATAAATCCGGGTCTTCCATCACTTCCAGCAGAGGAAGCATATCGTAGGACAAGTCCAACTGATCTAATTGGTCTTTTTCAACCCAAGAAACTTCTCCTTCTTCAGATGATCTGAGCTGGCCTGTAAATTCTGTCGCTTTGTAGCAAAAGACGATGTAGCGGCTGCCCTCATCTTGTGGCCAGTCTTTGACTGCGACCAGTTTTGGATTTGTAATTGTAAGTCCTGTCTCTTCGTAGATTTCACGAATGACGGATTCTACAAGGCTTTCTCCTTCTTCGATATGGCCACCTGGAAAAGCATAGCCAGCCCAGTGAGTCTTTTCAGGTGAGCGGTATTGGAGGACTACTTTCCCATTTTCAAGATCTTCGACCATGCAAAGATTGCACAGTATAGTAGGCGTTGTACGTGACATAAATTTCCTTTCTATTATTTATTCCTCTTTGTTTCGATATATTTCATAAGCAAAATCGTTAAAGCAGACACGGTAAAAAAGACCAGATAGGTTGCTATAGGAAACCAAATGTAACTGTGATCTAGGGATAAGAGTGAAGGCAGGAGCCCCTTACTATTTTTCCCACCAACCCCGATAAAAAGATGGACCACTAAACCGATACTATTAAGATAAATAAATAAATCTGCATATCTTTTTATTGTCATTCTTGTCCCAGATAAGTCTAGGAACCAATAGTCAAATAATCGATACACCAGACAAAAAAGATTTATATATAATGGAAAACTATAATTGATATCTCTATAGGGCGACGGAATAGGAAGAATATTAAAAATAAGATTGATACCTATTCCTATTCCTAAGATTAGACCAAATACCAAGAAGAAGCCTAATAATTTATGCGAATCCATCCAAAACCGAAAACTTTCTCTCCTTGATAGATTCTTTTTTGTATTTGATTTTCTTTGATTATTTTTCATTTGTGTGGATTTTCCCCATTAGCTTCTTACCCTTTTTTCAAATCGGTCTAGTTATCTGTCTTTCTCTTTACCTTGTACTATTTTTTAATTATTTGTGTCTCTTAGAATCTTGTTTCATAATAGTTTCTTCACTTCTGCTGCTACCTTTTGGAGATGGTGTTCCCGCATGCTAGCGGTGTTCACATCCCGGCCGACTTCTCCCAAGATACAGACGCGCTTAGTTTTAATCCCACAATGGTTCAAGACGGCATTCTTCAAAACAGAGATACCATAACTATCCGGAATGTTGAGAGGGCCTGAAAAGATCTTGTACCACCAAGTAGGCGCCATGGAGGTCGCATAAATACTGGCCGTTTTTCCTTTTAGCAACTTCTTGAATTGCTTGCCTCTGAGGTAATTCCAGATAAAGCTGCCCTGGTCATTAGCCGAGTAGGCAATCCCCGGTGTAAAGACCCGATCGATCCAACCTTTCAGGAGGCTCGGCATACTACTCCACCAGATGGGATAGACAAAGATCAGGTGATCCGCCCACTGGATCCATTCTTGAGAACGAAGGATAAAGGGATCTTCCTCCATCCGCCTTCGATAGCCGTAGCGAAGAACCGGATCAAAGTCCTCTTCATTGAGACTGATCACTTGGAGCTCGTGGCGATTTGAGTCAATAGTTCCGACAATGGTTTGAAAAATAGCCTGACAGTAACTTTCCTTATCCGGATGCCCGTTGATGACTAAAATCTTCATTCTTCCCTCCTACTAGTCCAAGGCTTTGACTTCTAACATCATATCGCGAATTTGCGCTGCCAGCTCGAAATCAAGCACTTCGACGGCTTCTTGCATTTGGCCTTGCAGTTTCTTGACCAGTTCCTTACGCTCTTGGCGGTTGAGACTAGTGATATCCACTTCCTTATCCTCTTCCTTGGCCACAGCCTTGGTAACAGAGATCAGGTCACGGATTTCCTTCTTGATGGTTTGTGGCACAATGCCATGCTCTTCATTATAGGCCATCTGGATCTGACGACGCCGGGCCGTTTCATCAATCGCACGTTGCATAGACTGGGTCATGGTATCCGCATACATGATGACATGACCTTCGCTATTACGGGCTGCACGACCGATAGTCTGGATGAGTCCCCGTTCGTTACGAAGGAATCCTTCCTTGTCCGCATCGAGAATGGCAACTAGGCTGACTTCTGGTACGTCTATCCCTTCCCGAAGAAGGTTGATACCGACAAGTACATCAAAGACACCCAAACGCAAATCACGGATAATCTCCGTCCGCTCCAAGGTCTTAATGTCCGAGTGCATGTATTTGACCTTGACGCCCATTTCCTTAAAGTAGTCGGTCAAGTCTTCTGCCATCTTTTTGGTCAAGGTGGTGACAAAGGTCCGCTCTCCACGTTCTACACGTGCATTGATCTCACCCAAGAGATCGTCCATTTGTCCCATAGTCGGACGCACTTCCACCTCGGGATCGAGTAGACCTGTCGGACGAATGATTTGCTCGATGATGGTATCGGTTTGCTCCATCTCATAGTCGCCTGGTGTCGCAGACACATAAACGATCTGGTGGACATGGCTTTCAAACTCCTCACGACGCAGCGGCCGGTTGTCTAAGGCAGATGGCAAACGGAAGCCATAGTTGACCAGCATCTCCTTACGTGAGCGGTCTCCATTGTACATGCCCTTGATTTGTCCCATAGTCATGTGGCTTTCATCGATCATGATGAGAAAATCTTCTGGGAAGAAGTCAAGAAGGGTGTAAGGAGGTTCTCCTTCACTCCGTCCATCCATGTGACGGGAGTAGTTTTCGACCCCATTGGTGTAGCCCATCTCCCGTAGCATTTCAATATCATACTCGGTCCGTTGTTTCAGGCGCTGGGCTTCCAAGAGCTTGCCTTCTTTTTCAAAAACCTTCAACTGTTCTTCTAGTTCCGCCTGAATCTTGGCAATGGCTACTTCCATATGGTCATCATTGGTCACGAAGTGAGTGGCTGGGAAAATAGCCAAGTGGTCTACTTCACCAAGGACTTGACCCGTCAAAGCTTCAACTTCACGGATACGATCAATCTCATCGCCAAAAAACTCGACTCGAAAGGCATGCTCATCACGCGAAGCTGGGAAAATCTCGACTACATCTCCACGGACACGGAATTTCCCCCGTTGAAAGTCGATGTCATTGCGCTCAAACTGGATATCCACCAAGTCGTTCAGCAGTTTATCGCGAGAAATCTCGAGACCTGGGCGCAGGCTCACCACGCTATCCGAGTATTCTTTGGGAGAACCCAACCCATAGATACATGAAACAGACGCAACTACAATGACGTCATTTCGTTCTAAAAGAGCGGAGGTTGCTGAGTGACGTAGCTTGTCAATCTCATCATTTACCGAGCTATCTTTTTCAATATAGGTATCACTCGATGGCACATAGGCTTCTGGCTGGTAGTAATCGTAGTAAGAGACGAAATACTCGACAGCATTTTCAGGGAAAAATTCCTTGAACTCCCCATAGAGCTGACCTGCTAGCGTTTTATTGTGGGCAATGACCAAGGTCGGCTTATTGACCTGGGCAATAACCTGACTCATAGTATAGGTCTTCCCCGTACCAGTTGCCCCCATCAAGATTTGGGCCTTTTCACCACCCTCGATGTTATCCACCAACTGCTCGATGGCCTGCGGTTGGTCCCCAGACGGTTGGTATTTGGATACAAGTTTAAATTTGTTATCTGTAATTCGATTAATCATCTCTTTGTCCTCACATATATAGACCTTATTTTACCATAAATCACTAGAATTCTCTGAGATGAGGAATGAAGAGGGAAGACAACATGTTACAGAACGATCTATTAAATTGGTACATGAGCGAATTACAATCTAATTAATTGGACACTCATTAGCATAAAAACTAAACAAGACTCTCGCAATTACTTCGAAAGTCTTGTCTTTTATTCTAAAACCATGCAATACGTAACAAGAGGCTGGGACAAAAGTCATAGCCTCTTAATTGTTTTTGGATTGTCGAGCAAGACGCAGTGGTTGAGTGGGCTCTACTACGCTGATTTCATCAACTTTTACAGCCCTACTCAACTGTGCGGAGGTGGGACGACGAAATCGAATTCTAACGAATGACCGATTTCTGTCCCACTCTCCCAAAATTAGAAAAGTTTGCTCATCAGTATCATTTTTATTTACTACTTAACTTCTTGATTCCTTACCAAGAAGTAGAGAGTTGCTCCAAGTGAACATACAAATCCAATAACGTAAGTACAGAGTTGCAAATAGGAAGCTCTCCCTAAAATGGTATCTGCAACAATATTATAAAATAGGTAACTAGTCAATGGTTCCACTACTCTTTCTATGAATGGTTGTACTAAAATAGGAAATAGCAATAAAATAGCTAAACTCCCCATTGGACTTTTGAAAAAATAACTTAAGAAGTAAGAAATCAAAAAGTATTGGATGGAGCCAATCAAATAGAAGCTGAAAATTTCTAAACTGACACCATTTTCGCTACTAAAAAAATGAAACCATATAAGCAATACAATGAAATAAAAGGTTGATTGTAGTACTACATCACATAACTCTACGAACAGGATCCGAATTGAACTTAAGATCCTTTTTCCACTTACCAAATAAACTAGTTTTGTTTCGTGTGATTGTAACTCAACAAATACATTAACACACCCTATACTAACAGAGAGCATTGAGGCAAAAACAAGAGCTTGCTTTATAGATAATTGTACAACAGTATCATTGATTGAAACTGGTAACACACCGAAGAGACACACAAAACCTATCAAAAGTGACTGTATAGCTATCTGGTACTTTACGGGTTTTAAACTATATTTTTTGACGATAAGACTAAATAATATTCTTGCCATTCTTCCTCCTCATTCGAATCATTTCTACAACCATTATGAACACCAAGAACAAGATCCCTTCTACTACTAAAAGTGTAAAGCCGTACAATTGGCTCGTTTGAGTCCCTTCAATTCTACCAAATGCAAATGACTTTGCTCCAATCAAAGGCAATAGATTTTCTATTTTAGAGGAAATTCCTCTTAGAATACCTGATAAGGTGATTACCAATAATAAAACGTCTGCAATTAATGCAGTCATTGATTTTTTCGTTACGATTACGAAAAGTAAAGCTAATAAAGTAAGAACGATTGCAAATATCATAACCCTTACCGTGACATCTAAAAACAATGTCAATTCTAAAAAATTCTTTAGAGTTGAATCTAGAAAAACGAATAAAATAACAGCGTTTACTATAGAAAATATTAAAGTAGAGAGTAACGATAGGACAATCGAACTTGCAATAAACCCAGTAAGACGAACTTTCCAGTTAGGAATCAATAACTGAGTAAAACTATCATCACCAAATTGGTAATGGGTTGAATAAACAAGTGAAACCAAGATTGGTAAGAAAATAACACTTGCTTGGTAGGGGGAAGATAAAAGAGCATCCCTGACTGTATAGACTGGATTAGATGATAACATAGACGGATCAAGGTTAACTGCTTGACCATTTCCTTCCACTAAAGCATTTATCACCTGGATATTTTGAATTGAAAAAAATATGCTGACTCCTAAAATAAGAAAAAAAGTAATTTTAAAAGTAGGTAAACTACTATATTTATAAAGGTCACTAAAAAAGTAACGCTTCAACATACTATTCACCTTCTTTCCCTTCGAGCGCCTTAAAATATGCTTCCTCAAAAGATCCAAACTGTTTCAAAATGTCTTTGGTAGGAGCATCAATAACAATTTTCCCATTAGAAATACCAACCAGATGATCTACAGTTAATTCTAACTCACTCATATAATGACTTGTCATTAATACAGTTTTACCTTCATTGACAAAAGACTGCAAAAAATTGCGTACCCAGCGTATTCCTTCTGGATCTAGTCCATTGATTGGTTCATCTAAAATTAAGATGTCAGGATTTGCTAATAAGGCTGTTGCTAAACCAAGACGTTGCTTCATTCCTAATGAATAGTCTTTTACTTTTTTATTTTTAGCTTCACTTAACCCCACCAACTCTAAACATTCGTTGCACCTATTTTTGTCAACGCCACAAGCCAAGCCAATCCACCGAAGATGCTGAAATCCGGTTCTTGTTGGATAAGGTTGACAACAATCTAGGAATGATCCAACAATACAAAAAGGATTATCCCCCAATTGAGAGTATTTTTTGCCATCGATCAAAGCCATTCCCATTTGACTATTTTCTAAACCAAGTAAAATTCTAATTAAAGTTGATTTTCCAGATCCATTCGGTCCAATCAATCCGGTAATCTCACCTTTCTTGGCTTTGAAAGACACGTTTTGAAGGACAATTTTATTATTATATTCCTTATGTAGCTTTTGAATTGTTATCATTCATTCTTTTTCCTTTCTAACTTTTAGTGAAATTCCACCTTCACTTGGAGCAAGTATAACAGGAGAAAATCAGGAAATTATCAGAATAATTATTTTCTTCATTTCTAACAAATTGCATTCTAGATTTGCTATAATATGCACATATAATCGGAGGAACTATGAAGTATAAAATTTTAGCCATTGACGATGATGAAAAAATCTTACGATTAATAGAGAATGCATTAAAAGCCAACAACTTCCACGTGGAAACTCGTAAATATATAGAAGAAATCAATATCTGCGACTTTACTGGATTTGATCTAATTTTACTTGATGTCATGATGCCTATTTCTGGTTTAGAAATCTGTCGTTCCATTCGTTCACAAATTACTACTCCAATCCTATTTCTAACCGCTAAAGATTTTGAAGAAGATTTACTAAAAGGAATTCAAGCTGGGGCAGATGATTACATCACAAAACCATTCAGCATTAAAGAATTAATTGCAAGAATTCAAATGCATCTTCGTAGAGAAGAAAGATCACATCATGCCTCTAAAGAAGAGATGGATTCAAATATAACTTTTTATCGAGATAGTCAAGAAGTTTATTATCAATCAAAGAGAATTTCATTAACTAAGCGAGAGTTTGATTTACTTTATCTTTTAGCAAAAAATGAAAACCGAATATTTAGTATAGAAGAGCTTTACAATTACCTCTATCCTGTAGACTCTGATGCACAACTACGATCCATTACTGAATACATCTATCAAATCAGACAAAAATTTAAGATTCATCAAATTGATCCCATCAAAACAGTATGGGGAGGAGGATACAAATGGAAAAAGAATTGACAATCAAGCAACTCATTAAGCGTACCTACCTTAAAATCATGTGGCAATTTCTTCTATGTCTGATACTTTTTTACATAGTTCCAGCTCTTCTATCTTCTGTATCTGGAATTAATGAGAAAAATGTCAATCGCTTTGCTTTATTTTTTAGCGTCAGTTCTTGGATTTATCTTTGCATCATTTTAATTTTTATCATTGTAATAAATATTAGACGATTATTAACTGAGATTCAAACAGAAATGAATATGGTTTATCATAGTGGTCTATATTTCACAAAAAATGAACATCACCATTTGCAGATTAAAGAATTTATTGAAACAAATGATCTGATCGAAAAAATGCAATCTGATATAAAAAATAGGATTGAAAATGAAAAAGAACAAAAAAAAGAACTCATGTTTCAAGTATCTAGCGCTGCACATGATCTTCGAACTCCTCTAACCGTCATCAGAGGAAATGCTGAATTCCTACAATCTACCAAACAAACACCTCAAGTAATGGAATGTCTAAAAGATCTTGAGCAAGCAAGTATTCAGTTAAACGATTATTTTAACCACTTTATCCAATACTCCAAAACCTTTTACGACCAGGATATTCAACTTGAGAACATATCAATTAAACAAGTAACTCATCAATTGAAGGAACATATTACTCCTTTACTCCCTAGAAATACACATTTTGTTTTTACTAACACAGTAACTTCATCGACACAAATTGCCATTCATTCCAATCTATTTTTCCGAGCAATCACAAATATTATTAATAATGCAATACAACATCAAAAAGAAAATGATGCAAAGATCCAACTAACAATGTCACAAGAAAATAATCGATTAGTTCTAACTATATGGAATAATCAATCTACTTTTTCAAAAAATGTTTTACAACATGCTGGAAATCTTTTCTATAAAGAGGACCAAGCAAGAACACCCTCTCAAGAAAGTCACTTTGGACTTGGTTTATCTTTCGTGAAACGCGTCATGAAACTTCATAATGGAACTATGCATTTAGAAAATATTCATAATGGTGCACAAGTCAAGCTAATCATTCCCATTATTATATAGAAAAAGCCGAACTCATCATTATGTGTTCGGCTCAGAATGCAGACAAACGTCATTTTTGGTGTTTGTCTTTTTCATATATGACTTTCAGACATTACACAGAGATTAGTCAACAAACTTTTCTTTCCTCTCCCCTAAGCAATATACAATCACTAGGGATACAAGAAGAACTAGGGTGGTGATGATTGATCCTTCTGCTCCAAATGCCCCTCCGGTCAACCAGTCAGGTCCATCTCCCATGGTAAAACTAAAGATAGACGCATCTGCGCCTGTGCCACTGACTTGAAAACCAAGGAGATTTCCTTGTACATAGTTCCAAGTTCCGTGTTGGGCGACCACTAGCCAGATACTATCCGTATAGATAAAAAGCAGACCAGCCAGTACTCCATCGAGGATGATATTCAGAACGGATAAGAAGGTCACTCCTGCATTTCCCATATGCAGAATGCCAAAGAGACTACTAGAAATCGCGATTGCGAAAGGCAGATTAGTTCTTGCAGCAATCCGAGTCAGAAGCCAACCTCGCGTCGCCACTTCTTCAGTCCCCCCTTGCAGAAGCCAAAATGGAAATAATCCTAGGATAAAAAGCAAGGGGTCTATACTCAGCTCATTTAACACAAAAGACCCTATGCCACTTACTTGGTAGACAAGCGCGATCACTCCCATTTGAACAAGTGAAATCATGATCCCCCAGACTAGATACTTGAGCCAATTTCTTTTTACAAAGCCTAAGCTTGATAAAGCATTCTTCTCTATGACCTTCACCCAAAAAATAAAGAGAAATAGTATGATTACAAAACTGAAAAGCTCATAATAGAGAAGATAATGGTAGAAAAATTCTTGAATACTTGCTGTCCCATTTCCTGGCGAAAAGAACTCCACTAGAAAACCTATCACTAAGGAAAATGGCCCCACAAGTTCACTACCAATCCAAAGGCCTCCTTCTATAAAGAGAGATGCTAATAATACATAAAATAGTGTAGAAATAAGAACTGGCCATGAGGTGTTAGTTTTTATATCCTGAATCATCTTTCCTTTCTTCATGATCAACCTCCATTTATCTGATAGTTCCATTGTAGCAAAGAAAATCTAGAGCTGCAATATCGTTTCGTGTTAGAAAACCTAACATGAAAACCGGATTTTTCTTGCAAAGCAACGTCTTTTCTGATATAATAGCTCTTGTAGAAAAACATAAGACCATTCATACTCGTTTTGGTATGAATGATTTGTTTTTTTTAGGCCATCCTTTGGTCAATGTGCTCATGGGTCAAATCCCCTAAGAGAAAAGAATTTAAAGGAGACAGAAATGAAGAAAAAATTACTAGCATGTTTGCTTTTCTTATTTCCAATCGTTGCATTCGCTGGTCATGCTCATGCTGAAACGATCAAGGTCGTTTTCGATACAGCGTATGCACCATTTGAATTTAAGGATTCAGATCAAACCTATAAAGGAATCGACGTAGAGATCTTAGACAAGGTCGCTGAAATCAACGGCTGGGATTTGGACAAATCCTTCCCTGGATTTGATGCAGCAGTCAATGCAGTTCAAGCTGGTCAAGCGGATGCCATCATGGCCGGAATGACCAAAACAACAGAACGTGAAAAAGTCTTCACCATGTCTGATACTTACTATGATACAAAAGTTGTCATCGCGACTACGAAAGCTGACAAAATCACGAAGTACAGCCAATTAAAAGGGAAGACAGTCGGTGTCAAAAACGGAACTGCAGCCCAACGCTTCCTCGATAAAAACAAGGACAAGTACGGCTACAAGATCAAGACTTTTGATACTGGTGATCTCATGTATAACAGTTTATCAGCTGGTGCGGTCGATGCGGTGATGGACGACCAACCTGTTATTCAATACGCCATCCAAAAGGGTCAGGACCTAGCTATCAATATGGACGGGGAAGCAGTCGGTGGCTTTGCCTTTGGTGTTAAAAAAGGTGGAAATCATGAAAAGTTAATCACTGAATTTAACAAGGCTCTCGCTCAAATGAAAGCTGATGGAACACTTGATGAGATCATCAAAAAATGGACAGGTGAAAGCCAATCATCAAGTAACAGTGCCGTTCCAGAAACCACCACTCCTGCTGGTCAAAAAGCAACTCCTAAAAAATCAAAATATAGCATTTCAAGTGATTCTTCCTTTGCACCATTTGTCTTCCAAAATGGAAAAAACAAATACACAGGGATCGATATGGACTTGATCAAGGCTATTGCCAAAGACCAAGGATTTACCATCGAGATTAATAATCCTGGATTTGACGCAGCAGTAAGTGATGTCCAATCCGGCCATGCGCAAGGAATGATCGCAGGGATGACCGTAACAGATGCTCGGAAAGAAACATTTGATTTTTCTGAACCATACTACACAGCCAATTCTATTCTAGCCGTTCAAGAAAGTAGCAAGATTGATTCTTATGATGACCTAAAAGGAAAGACAGTCGGTGTTAAAAACGGTACTTCCTCACAAAACTTCCTTGAAGAAAACCAAAAGAAATATGGTTACAAGATCAAAACGTTCTCTGACGGAGCTTCTATGTATGACAGTTTGAATTCTGGTTCTGTTGCAGCGATCATGGATGACGAACCTGTTATCAAATACGCCATTAAACAAGGACGTAAATTCAAAACACCTATCAAAGGAACTCCAAGTGGTCAACTAGCATTTGCTGTTAAAAAGGGTGAAAATCCTGAATTGATCGAAATGTTCAATAACGGTCTTGCAAACTTGAAGAAAAGCGGCCAATACCAAAAGATCCTCGATAAATACCTTAAAGCAGATAGCAAGTCAAGTACTTCAAGTACAACAGCAGATGAAACAACGATCTGGGGCTTGCTTCAAAACAACTACAAACAATTGTTAAGTGGTTTGGGTGTCACTCTTGCCCTTGCCCTTCTCTCTTTCGCCATTGCTATGGTGATCGGTGTTATCTTTGGGATGTTTAGTGTTAGCCCTTATAAATGGCTTCGCTGGACTGCTGAGATCTTTGTCGATGTTATTCGTGGGATCCCACTCATGATCCTCGCCGCCTTCATCTTCTGGGGAATTCCAAACTTGATTGAATCTGTCACAGGTCATCAATCCCCAATCAACGACTTTGTCGCAGGTACCATCGCACTCTCTCTCAATGCTGCTGCCTATATTGCAGAAATTGTTCGTGGGGGGATCCAAGCTGTACCGATTGGACAGATGGAAGCCAGCCGAAGCCTTGGAATCTCTTATGGCAAGACCATGCGTAAGATCATCTTGCCACAAGCAACCAAACTCATGCTTCCAAACTTTGTTAACCAATTCGTCATTGCCCTGAAAGATACAACTATTGTGTCTGCGATCGGATTGGTAGAACTCTTCCAAACTGGTAAGATCATCATCGCTCGAAACTACCAAAGTTTCAAGATGTATGCGATCCTTGCCGTCTTCTACCTCGTGATTATCACCTTGCTAACACGATTTGCGAAAAAATTAGAAAAGAAGGTTAACTAATGGCTAAATTAAAAATTGATGTCCATGACCTCCACAAATACTATGGTGAAAATGAGGTCTTAAAAGGAATCTCAGCAAAATTCTACGAAGGGGACGTAGTCTGTATTATCGGACCGTCCGGTTCTGGTAAATCGACCTTCCTTCGTAGTCTCAATCTCCTCGAAGAAGTTACAAAAGGTCAAATTACCGTAAATGGCTATGATCTAACCGATCCAAAAACCAATGTCGATTTGGTCCGTGAAAATGTCGGGATGGTCTTCCAACACTTCAACCTCTTCCCTCACATGAGCGTCCTTGAAAACATTATGTTTGCGCCAGTAGAGCACAAACTGATGACCCGTGAAGAAGCTCAAAAAGTCGGGATGGAATTGTTGGAAAAAGTTGGACTCGCAGATAAAGCCGATGCCAATCCGAACAGCCTTTCCGGTGGTCAAAAACAACGTGTGGCCATTGCCCGTGGACTCGCCATGAATCCAGATATTATGCTCTTTGACGAACCTACTTCTGCCCTTGACCCTGAGATGGTTGGAGATGTATTGAACGTTATGAAAGAGTTGGCAGAGCAAGGCATGACCATGATCATCGTTACCCACGAGATGGGATTTGCCCGCCAAGTAGCCAACCGCGTCATCTTCACCGCAGACGGTGAATTCCTCGAAGATGGTAAACCAGACCAAATCTTCGACAACCCACAACACCCACGCTTGAAAGAATTCTTGGATAAGGTTCTAAACGTTTAAAAAATAGTGGTTTTTGAAGCATCTAGCAATTTTGCTAGATGTTTTTTAGACCCAAAAAAGCATTTTCAAATCTGAAAATGCTTAGATTGAAGATAAAGACATATTAAAAACTTTCCTTAGGTGAGTACGGACGTCAGCGAACTTCTACGAAGTTCCATGACTTAGTTTTGAACCTAAAGTTTCAAAACTCCCGAGTGCCTGAAACTAAATTGTTTCAGGCACTTTTCTCACGGCGGAAAGTTTTAATGTTCTCTTAATTCGTTATACAAATTAGGTAGATATTTATTTCTTTACAGAATTACTTTACTTATTTACTTTAAAAATAGTTTGTCTACATTCTAACTAACCTGTTGCTGAGCTGTCTGCATCTTGTAGTACACACCTTGCGCTTGCATTAGCTCTTCATGAGTGCCATGCTCAACTATATCACCATCCACCATGACAAGGATCATATCGGCATTTTGAATGGTCGATAAGCGGTGAGCAATGATAAAGCTGGTCCGTCCCTTCATGAGCTGATTAAAGGCATCTTGAATCAAGACCTCCGTCCGAGTATCGATGGATGATGTAGCCTCATCCAAGATCAAAATCTTAGGAACTGAAAGGAAAACCCGCGCAATCGTTAAGAGTTGGCGTTGTCCTTGAGACAAAGACTCTCCAGCATCTGAAAGATAGGTATCGTACCCTTGTGGCAACTGCCGGATAAAGAAATCTGCATTGGCTGCTTTGGCTGCTTCGATGACTTCTTCTCTAGTTGCATCTGGACGAGAAAAGGCGATATTTTCATGAATGGTCCCGACCTTGAGCCAGGTTTCTTGCAAAACCATACCAAACTGTTGGCGGTAAGAAGCACGGGTGTAGTCCGTAATTGGCACCCCATCAATCGTGATCTCTCCAGAGTTAACAGGGTAGAAACGCATGAGCAGATTAATCAAGGTCGACTTTCCAGCTCCTGTAGGTCCTACAATGGCAACCTTACTGCCGGCTGGAACCTGAATGGTTAGATCTTTGATCAAGGTCCGCCCCAAATCATAGCCAAATGTGACGTGTTCAAAACCAATCGCACCTTTAACATCCTGACTTTCCAGGACCCGTTGCCCCGTCTCTCCGACCTCAGCTTGATCCAAGACGCTGTACAAGCGCTCTGCGCAGGCAAGGGCACTTTGGAGTTCTGACAAGACAGAGGAGATATCATTAAAGGGCTTGGTGTATTGGTTGACATAATTGAGGAAGGTCACCAATTGACCAACAGTAAAGTGAGATCCCGAAATAATGCGTACAGCACCAAATCCAGCCACTACTGCATAAATCAAGGCATTCACAAAGCGAGTGGCAGGGTTGACAGTTGAGGAATAAAAGACAGCGGATTGGGAATAATTGGCATAGCTTTCATTCGTCCCTTTAAAAGCCTTACGGAATTGATCCTGAGCATTAAAGGACTGGATCAAACTTTCCTGGGTCAAAGACTCTTCGATCAACTGAGTTTGAAGACCACGCGCCTTGGTCTGCTTTTGGAAAAGCGTATAAGAACGCTTGGCAATAAAACGAGCAATCACTAGGGATAAAGGAGTTAAGACCAGAACCGCCACCATCATAAAGAAATCCAATTCTGCCATGGTCACGATGGTGACAAGAATGGTTAAGAGGCCAACAAAGAACTGGTTAAAGACCATGAGAAGACCGCTATTAAGCTGCTCTACATCGGTCGTGAGACGACTGACAAAGTCTCCGCTCCCTTGTTTATCTAGATAAGACAAGGGCAATCGGTGTACTTTTTCCATCACTTCTGCTCTTAGGTTTTGGCTAAACCGATAGACCAATTGATTGTAGACAAGAGGATTGATCCATTGGATCAAGGTATTGGCCACAATGACCAGAACCATTTGGATCAAAACGGGCCATAAGACTGTCATCCCTTGAGGATTAATGACCAAGTCAACCGCATGTCCAATCAGGATCGGTAACCAGACTGTTAAGGCCACTTGAGCGATGGTTCCGACACTAGCTAGAATCAAGAGCCCGGGATGGTGAGCAAAATCTCTAAACAGACGTTTTACATAACTAGAACGTTTTTGACTCATGCTTCCTCCCTCCCGTGTTGTGAATAATGAATTTCTTGATAAATCTCATTGGTAGACAAGAGGAAATCATGATTTCCCAGTCCTACTTGATGTCCCTTGTTCAAAACCAAAATCTGATCAGCAGACTTGAGACTATTGGTTCGTTGAGATACTAAGATCAGACTTGTGTCCCTCAATTCTTCTTTAATCGATTTTAAGAGACGAGCTTCCGTCAAATAATCCAAGGCGGAGGTTGAATCATCCAAAATCAAGAAAGGAGCCTTCTTCAAAAGGGCACGCGAAATGGTCAACCGCTGACGTTGGCCTCCTGAGAAATTTCGCCCAAAGGCTTCCACTGGCTCATCGAGTTGTCCTTCTTTTTCACGGACAAAATCAGCCGCCTGAGCTGTTTCTAGGGCCCACCACAAATCATCATCGGACACATTTTCTTCCATTCCTAGTAAAAGATTGGAGCGGATAGTCCCTCTAAAGAGCTCTGCCTTCTGTGGGACAACAGCTACCCACTCCCGCCACTCCTTTAGGGTTTGAGGAGAGCGACCTTGATGATAGAGGGCTAATTTTCCCTGACTAACGGCATACAAGTGACTCAATAACTGAACCAGGGTGGATTTCCCAGATCCTGTACCACCGATAATTCCCAACATCTGTCCATGATCCAGATCAAAGGAAATATCTTCTAGAGCTGGGCTTGAAGCCGTTGGATAAGTGAAAGAAACTTTCTGGGCGCTGATCGCTTCTTGCTCTCTTGCAGTTTCTACTGGTAAAGCTTCAAGGAGGTCTTCTTCCTTCAAATCAAAAATCTCTTGGACACGCTTGGCTGAAATATAGCTGATATTTAAGGACGTGACCAGCATAGCCAGCTTGATCAATTCTGTTAAAATTTGTAATAAATAATTGACCAAAGCGACCAACATCCCTTGGGTTAAAAGACCAGCAGAGATATTCAATTGTCCTTGCCAAATGACACAAACCAAGGTCGTATTGACCACAAGAAAGGTCAAGGGACTCACCAAACTAGACCAGATACCAGCGCGAATTTGCCAGATCTTGTAGTCCTGATTGACCTCTCTAAAATCCTCTAATTCACTAGACTGTTGTCCAAAGGCCCGAATCACCCGCATCCCTTGAAATTGCTGACGCGTCACCGTAACCATCCGGTCTGTGATTTTCCGAATCTTAGCAAAGAGCGGATTGACAATCCGTGACATGATCACAATAATCAGGGTTAAAATCGCTACCATCCCCAAGAACCAAAGAGTGAGTTTAGGACTGATGGTGAAGGCCATGATGATAGCTCCAAAGACAATAATCGGTGCCCTCAAAAAAAGCCGCAAGAAGAGATTGATCCCAACCTGGATTTGATAGGTATCAGAGGTAAGGCGTGTTACCAAACTAGAAGTACCGATCCTATCGCGCTTGTCCTTTGGAAGTGATAAGATCTTATCATACAAATCCTTGGTCATCTCGCGGGTAAATCCGACAGCTGCTTTAGAAGAAAAATACTGGGCCGTAATAGCTACGACGACCCCAAAGCTCGCAAATAAAAACAAAACACCGACAGTCATCACCACTGCGCTCGTTTCCTTTTTCGGAATGACCTGATCGACTAAGTGGGCGATGATTAAGGGGACACACAATTCAAAAATAGCTTCTAAAAGCTTAAACACGGGCCCTAGAAAAGTTTCCCATAGATAGCCCTTAAAATACTTCAATAATGATTTCATACGACTCGATTCTTTTTAAATAGGATAAACATATTTTATCACAATTTTCTAAAGATGAAAAAACTCTCCCTGCAAAGCAGAGAGAGTTGAATATTGACCAGATGTGGTCAGCAATTTTATTCCGTCTTTGTTACCTGGCTTAAGATCTTGCCCATTTTCCCCAACCCAAACATCAAGAGAGGGAAAGAGATGAGTGTTATCAGGCCTAGCATAAGAAAAACAGCTATAAATCCACAAGTATCGATCAACCAACCAGTCAGTGGGAAGATCACGATCATGGAAAGACTAAACATCATTGAATTGATACTCAGCATGGTTGCTCGCACACTGGAAGGTAGATAGGCTTGTAAATCATTGTAGTAGATGGGTTGATAAACGGCATAAAGAGCATTGGTCAAGAGATAGACACACAGATAGGCGAATGGAGTCTTGAAGCCTACCAAAAACAAGGCCAATCCTGTCAATGCAACCAAAACCGGAAAGACTTGATTACTATTCCATTTTTTCCCAATTTGACTGGCCAGATAAACCGCCAGGAGATTGAATCCACTACCAATTAACATGATAAGCGAAACTTGCCAACTGGCTAAGTCACTGATTTTCTGTTGGTAGTAAAAATAAAACATACACATGATGGTCCCTACCAACTGATAGGTGAGCATCCAGTAAAACAAGACTGGTTTTTCCTGCCATTCTTGTTTCACTACCTCCAATATCCGCTTTAAGGTCAAGTGACTTCGTTCATCACTCTTGCTCTCTGGCTCTCTCATCAGAAAAATCAAAAGAATAGAAATCAAGGATAGCCCGATAGCAATATAATAGGTCCAAGCCAATGCTCCGTGAATAAAGAAGCCTGCCACAACTGTCCCTAAAGTTCGGGTAACTTCGGCCACACCAGACAAAAAGCTAGAAATCTGAAGATAACGGTCTTTTTGACCTGCTTCCACAGCTGAATCAAATAAGAAAGCTGTACTGGTCCCCGAGTCAAAATTATAAGACCAAGCATTGACCATCATAGCAAGCGCATAGATCCAAAAATTCCCCTGACCAAGTAAGATCAAGATAGAAGATCCAATACTGGACCAGCGAGCCAAATAGAGATTAGTCTTGTAGCTAAAGCGATCTGCTAACATACCAGACGGGATCTCACACAAGAGACTCGTCCCATGAAAGATACTCTCCAATAGACCGATTTGAAGCAAGGAAAGACCATTTTGAATAAAAAAGAGAATCCAAAAACTGGTGATTCCAAAATAAGATGTAAATTCCAGACCTGCTAGGAGTGAAATATTGCGTTTGTAAGTTCTTTTAAACATTGTTTTTCCTCTTTCAATAGATTATATAAGTGTTTCTAAAAGACTTACTTAGAGTTGCCTACATCTTCTCCACCTCCTTCATTTTTTCTTGATTCATTTCTTGACGCAGCTGGGCCACTTGATTAGACAAGGACACCAACAATTCGGTTTGCAACTTTTGAATTTCCAGTAAATCCGTCTGGTCTTGCTGCACCATATGATCAATCTTCGTATGCAGTAAGCGAATTTCTCGTTCCGACTCCATATTGACGTTAAAGTCATTTCGCGCTTGCAGGCGATCATAATCTGCCGCCCTGTTTTGGCTCATCATAATCAAAGGAGCTTGAATCGCCGCAATCGTAGAAAGCGCAAGATTGAGCAAGATGAAGGGATAAGGATCAAAATTCCAGCCAAAGGGATGCAAGACATTGATCAACATCCAGATAGCCATCATCAGGATAAAACTAATGATAAAAGTCCAAGAACCACCGAAGCGCGCAACAGAATCCGCTACCCGCTGACCGAAGGTATAGCTGGCTGTCAAGCGGTCTTCAACGTTAAAGGGGCGCTCGCTTTCGGGCATGACACCTGTCACCTGCTGTTTAATGGCTTCGTTTTTATCATTGGCACGCTCAATAATCTGACCTAGATAATCCATGCAATATTGGCTCAAATTTTTATAAGTGATAAAATCATCCATTTGACTTTCCGGGTAGGATGTCTTGAGCATCTGTTGAATGCTATGGTCTAGATCTGCGATCAAAGCCCCCTGACCATCCTCGTATTCTTTCCCATCGATGATGTCTATTTTCAGCATTGAGTTTCCTTTCATAGTTTTTTGACGCAGATAAAAGTGAAAAACGCCTAATGGCGTTTTTACGTCTATTAAGGTTTGATACGGTGCAACATACGTGGGAATGGAATGGCTTCACGGATGTGTTTTGTACCAGCTGCGAAGGTTACCATACGCTCGATACCGATACCAAATCCACCGTGTGGAACTGTACCGTATTTACGAAGGTCAAGGTAGAATTCATATTCTGTGCGATCCATGCCAAGTTCATCCATTTTTGAAACGAGGGCATCGTAGTCTTCCTCACGCATAGAGCCACCGATGATTTCTCCATAGCCTTCTGGAGCAAGCAAGTCTGCACAAAGCACGCGCTCTGGATTTCCAGGAACTGGTTTCATGTAGAAGGCCTTGATAGCTGCTGGGTAGTTCATGACAAATGTTGGCACACCAAAGTGGTTTGAAATCCAAGTTTCATGTGGTGAGCCGAAGTCATCACCATGTTCCAAATGCTCATAATCCGCATCTTCATCATTTTCATGCTCTTGCAAGAGATCAATGGCTTCATCGTAAGTGATCCGTTTGAATGGCTCCGCAATATAGCGTTTCAAGAGCTCTGTATCACGTTCCAAGGTTTCCAAGGCTTGAGGTGCACGGTCCAAAACACCTTGTAGAAGAGCTTTCACATAAGCTTCTTGCAAGTCAAGTGACTCATCGTGTGTCAAGTATGAATACTCAGCATCCATCATCCAGAACTCAGTCAAGTGACGACGAGTTTTTGATTTTTCAGCACGGAATACTGGACCAAAGTCAAAGACGCGACCAAGGGCCATCGCACCAGCTTCAAGGTAAAGCTGACCGGATTGACTCAAGTAGGCTGGTGTTCCAAAGTAGTCTGTTTCAAAAAGTTCAGTTGAATCTTCTGCCGCATTTCCTGAAAGAATTGGACTATCAAACTTCATGAAGCCATTCTTATCAAAGAACTCATAAGTTGCATAGATAATGGCATTACGGATTTGCATCACAGCAACTTGTTTGCGTGAACGCAACCACAAGTGGCGGTTGTCCATCAAGAAGTCTGTCCCGTGTTCTTTTGGAGTGATTGGGTAATCTTGGGATTCACCAATGACTTCGATGTCCGTAATATCCAACTCGTAGCCAAATTTTGAACGCTCGTCTTCTTTGACAATACCAGTTACAAACACTGATGTTTCTTGGCTCAAGCGTTTGATGGTATCAAATTTTTCAAGCCCCACTTCTTCGCCGAATTTTTCGATAAAGTTTGGTTTAAAAGCCACACCTTGGAAAAAGGCAGTCCCGTCACGCAATTGCAAGAAAGCAATTTTTCCTTTACCTGATTTGTTGGCCACCCAAGCACCGATGGTCACTTCTTGACCAACATAGTCTTTTACTTCGATGATAGTAATCCGTTTTGTCATCATTCATCTTCCTTTTCTCGTTAAACTTGTCCGAAGACATTATCTTCTTAATTGTATCATAAAAAGGCTTTCAGTGCTAGGCTCTACCTGTGAAAACCAGATTTTTTTTAAAGAAAAAGATCCTCAGCTCATTACTAAGGATCTTGTAATTTTATTTTTCCATAAAGGCCTTGAGTCGGCAAACAGCTTCTTTAAGGGTATCCAAATCTGTCGCATAAGACAAGCGAACATTTTCAGGGGCACCAAAGCCAGCTCCCGTTACTAAAGCAACCTCTGCTTCTTCTAAAATTGCTGTGGTAAATTCCGTCACATCTGTATACCCCTTCATTTCCATGGCCTTCTTGACATTTGGGAAGAGATAGAAGGCTCCTTGAGGTTTGATGGCTTCAAAACCAGGTACTTCATTCAACAAAGGATAAATAGTATTCAAGCGCTCTTCAAAAGCTTGACGCATGATCTCAATAGAAGATTGATCTCCTGTTAGGGCTTCGATGGCGGCATATTGGGAAACGGTTGTTAAGTTGGAAGTTGTTTGGCTGATCACCTTGGCCATGGCTCCAATAATCTCAGGATCACCCACTGCAAAACCAACCCGCCAACCAGTCATAGCATAGGTTTTAGAAACTCCGTTAATCACGATAGTTTGCTTGCGAATCGCTTCAGATAAGCTAGAAATTGGTGTAAAACTATTGCCATTATAGACCAATCGACCATAGATATCGTCTGCCAAAATCAAGATATCATGCTCGACAGCCCAATTTCCAATTGCTTCGAGTTCTTCTTTACTGTAGATCATTCCTGTTGGATTAGAAGGCGAATTCAGCAAGACAACTTTTGTCTTGTCTGTCCGTGCTGCTTCCAGTTGCTCTACCGTTGCCTTGAAGTGATTTTCTTCTGTTGTTTGGAAAGTAACAGGTGTGCCTTCTACCATCTTGACCTGGTCAACATAAGAAACCCAGCAAGGGGTTGGAATGATGACTTCATCACCTGGATTGATGACAGAAGTAAAGAAGGCATAGAGGATAAACTTGGCACCAGTGCCGACCACAACCTCATTTCGATTCACTGCATAGCCATAAAACTCTTTCATATAGTCGCTAATGGCATCCTTCAATTCTGGAAGTCCAGATGCGACCGTATAAAAGCTAGCGCGACCATCCTCAATGGATGCGACTGCTGCTTCTTGAATATTTTTTGGAGTCGCAAAGTCAGGTTGACCCAGGGTCAAACTCAAGATATCACGACCTTCTGCTGCCAAAGCTTTGGCACGCGCATTTGCAGCCAAGGTCACACTTTCTTCCATTTCCAATACACGATTTGATAATTTCATATTTCCTCCTCAAATCTTAAAAAACACCGGTGACTTTCCCAGTCTTGAAATCCACCACATAATAGGAGCTCCCAGCCTTGACTTCCCAGATCGGTTTGCCTTTAAAGCGTCCAAAAGTTACCCCATCAATCGCGTCCTGACTCTTCTCTTTGACGACAAAAGCTGCCTCTTTAGAACTAACTCCTTCTTTCAAAGGGTAAGTATAGACTGCATCATCCGCCTGCGCCACCAAAACCGCTAGTCCTTGCCCCTCTTGGTCCTTTCCAATAAAGGAAAGATACGCTTCTTTGCCATGAAAGAAACTCTCCGTCTCAATGGTAGCAATCGAAGAGTGAGACAGAGCTATTTTTCTTGCTTGCGCCATTTGATCCTGCATGTGATCAGAAGTTTTTTCAGCAAGAAATAGCCAAGAAAAAAGGACCGTCAATACTAAGATACAGATTCCTATTATATGTTGCCATATTATAAAAAGATTATTTTTCTGTTTCACTCCCTCATTATACACCAAAGCCACCTAGAATTCTATAGATTTTCAAGAAAGAATTGTTACTAATATTTCATACCTGTTACAATGTTTTAGTATAAAATTGTTTGATAAACAAAGTAAAATTAACACCTTTGCTATCATTTGTTCATAGTTTAAAAAATTTGTCACAATTTTGTAACTAATTTGAAAATAAAATTAAACGACAGAAATACTATTTATTGATAAAATATAGATATGGAAAATTTAAAGAGATTATTCAAAGAAGCAAACGTAGATTTAAAAACCATGATCGTCTTCCACAAGGCAGAACGATTGATCCGTGCCTCTGAGGCTCATATCTTTAAAAAGCACCAGTTGACACCAACTCAATTCTCTGTACTTGAGACCTTGTACAGCAAAGGCGATCTCCGCATTCAAGATCTGATTGATAGCATTCTTGCGACCTCTGGAAATATGACTGTGGTTATTCGCAATATGGTCCGCGATGGTTGGATTACACGCGAAACCGATCCAGAAGACCGCCGTGCTTATCTTGTATCTATTACAGATGCCGGTCGTAAAAAGATCGAAGAAGCTCTTCCAGATCATATCAAAAATATTCAACGCTTGATGCAAGTCTTTAATAGTGGCGAGCAAGCTGAGTTGACAGAACTCTTGAAGAAATTCAAACATATCGCCTAAGCCTACTGCTCAAGACGATTCTGACTCCAAAATCCTCTATTTTGGAGTTTTCATCGTGCATTCTCTTTATCTAACAGATCAAAAAAATATTCCTGACGCTTCTCAGGAATATTTTTATTTATTCTTTCACAAAGGCCCATTCCTTCTCTTGCGATAAATCCTCACGATAAGAGAAACCTGCCACTTCTAGTGATTTCAGATCTTCTAGCTGGGTGATTTCTTTCTTCATCATAGCTGTCACCATGGCCCCACGTGCTTTTTTTGAAATCGTCGAGTGAATCTTCAGTGTCCCACCACGATTCTCCATGAATTTGATCCGAGTCATTCGCTCACGAATAGCTTTTGAGAAGACCTGTTCAAACTCAGAAGACAAAAGGGATAAGATCTGTTTCTCACCTTCTACTGCCTGATCATAGTCCTCTTTCCAGAATGCCTTTAGAGACTTTCCAGCTGGTTTTAGCTTCATCATAAAATCTAAGCGATGGGGAGCAATTCCTTCATAGGCAGGTAGTACACCGTATAAAGCAGTCGTGATCAACAAATGTTCCTGCAGATAAACCTGCTCTTTTTGGGATAAGTCTTGACGCTCGATACTACGGTACATGAGGCCATCAAACAGTTCCAAAGCAGGATAGGTTTTAGCACTCCCAGCTAACAGAGCCTCAATTCTTTCTTTTTCTACTAGGGCTCTTTCTTCTGAGATGCCGTAAAAGGTCGCTAATTCTTCTAGGGAGAATGCCTTCAAAGCTTGAAGGATGGTTTTTGTCTTCTCTGACAAGGGTTGGGGCTCGACGATACGAGCCTGTTCGTTCAGTTCTTTGGCGGATGGAATTAATAGTTTCATAGGTCTATTGTACCATATTTTTCAAATTTTCTTGACAGGAGTTTTTATTAATGTTATTATCTAGTTATGAAAACTAGATTTAAGAAAGGTGAAGATTTCGTGACCACTTTTTCCTATCCAACGTGGGAGCAACTACCTGAGCTAGATCTCTATCTCGATCAGGTTCTACTTTATGTCAATAAAACCTGTGCACCTGTCCTCCCTTCTTCAGATAAGGGCTTGACGGCTGCCATGATCAACAATTACGTAAAACATGGCTATGTCGAAAAACCAGGTAAGAAGAAATACCAGCGTAGACAGGTGGCTCGCTTGATCGCTATTACAACCTTAAAAACGGTCTTTTCTATTCAGGAGATCGCTTCTACCTTAAATTTCTTGCAGGACCAGGCGAGTTCAGATCTTCTCTATAATAGCTTTGTCGCTTATCTCAATGAGCAAAAAGAGCCGATCGCTCCCATCATTCGCTCTGCCTGTCAGACGGTTCAACTTTATCTTGAAACCCTATCTTACATTCAACCAGCAAAAACGGAGGAAGAAACTAATGAATTACACCATGAAACTAAGTAAAAAATTATCCTTTGGAGAAGAGATCGCCAATAGCGTAACCCATGCTGTTGGCGCCCTCCTCATGTTGATCTTACTTCCGATCTCAGCAGTCTATAGCTTTGAGCAACACGGTCTCCTCAGTGCTTTTGGGACTTCTATCTTTGTGATCAGCCTCTTTTTGATGTTTCTGTCTTCGACCGTCTACCATGCTATGTCTTACGATTCACCTCAAAAGTATGTGCTTCGTATTATCGACCATTCCATGATTTACATTGCGATCGCAGGTAGTTACACACCGGTCGTCCTCACCTTGATGAACAACTGGATGGGCTACAGCATTATCTTGATCCAATGGGGGACCACCATCTTTGGTATTCTCTACAAAATCTTTGCCAAAAAAGTCAATGAAAAGTTCAGTCTCGCTCTTTACTTGATCATGGGCTGGTTGGTCATCTTTATTATTCCCCAAATCGTTAGCCAAACCAATCCGATCTTCTGGGGTCTCATGCTCATGGGCGGTCTGTGCTACACGGTTGGAGCTGGCTTTTATGCTAAGAAAAAACCATACTTCCACATGATTTGGCACCTCTTCATCCTGGCAGCTTCTGCTCTTCAGTATTTAGCCATCGTTTACTTTATGTAATACGCTCACCACTCTTCGGAGTGGTTTTTTTGTGATTTTTTCTGTACAATAGAAAAAAACTGTATGGGGACAGTCAGGATGAAGACGAGCAAATACCAACAAATTATTCATGTACTAAAAAAAGCCATTCAAGATGGAGAACTGGAAACTGGAGAGAAAATTCCCTCCGTTCGCCAGTTAGCTAGTCAATTTTCTTGTAGTAAGGACACAGTGCAACGGGCCTTGCTGGACTTGACTTACCAGCACTTCCTCTATGCTAAGCCTCAAAGTGGCTACTATGTTTTGGAGCAAGAACCTAATCGACATGAGGATCTTCCACTAAAATTAGAGAAAGACCGCAACCAGGCTTTTGAGGACTTCCGGACCTGTATCAATGAAACCTTGATTGGACGGGAGAATTATCTCTTCAACAACTTTTCGGACCAAGCAGGCTTACTCGAAGTACGTCAATCGATTCAAGGCTTATTGAAGGAAGAAGGTATTTATACGACTGCGGATCAGATTGTTTTGACTGCTGGTACCCAGCAGGCGCTCAATATCCTCAGCCAGATTGACTTTCCCAATAAAAAATCGCAGATCTTGATCGAGCAACCGACTTATCATCGGATGAACCAACTCTTAGATTCGCAGCGACTTGCCTACCGTACCATTCAACGTAATTTAACGGGGATTGATCTCGAGGAACTTGAAGAGATTTTCAAAAGTGGCCATATCAAATTCTTCTACACGATCCCTCGTTTTCACTATCCGCTTGGTCATAGCTATTCGACCAAGCAGAAAGAAGCGATCTTGCAACTAGCTGACCAATATGATGTCTACCTTGTTGAGGATGACTATCTTGGAGATCTTGATGGCAGCAATGCTCCATCTTTTCATTATTTGGATCAAAAGGACCGAGTCATCTATATCAAATCTTTTTCGACCAATCTCTTTTCTGCTCTTCGTATCACTTCCATGATCCTTCCCCAAGACCTTCTTAAGCCGGTCTTGACCTATAAGACGATTCTGGACTATGATAGTAATCTGATCATGCAAAAGGCTTTGAGTCTCTACATTGATAACGGTATGTATCTGACCAATAAAAAACGACTCCTAGCCAGAAAAAAAGAGGAAGAAGAAAGATTGAATACCTTGATGGATCAGTCTTCTCTTCTCCCTCATCTGACCCTGACCCACGATGGGATCCTTCTAGAACTCAGTCAAGTTCAATCCCTTGCTGCCTTAAAACACAGTGGACTCCCGCTTGATTTCTTTGAAGCAGCTTACATTACTACTTGTCCTTATCAACTCGCCAAGATCAAATCTGCAGATGTGGCCACTGTTTTACCAAAGCTTACGCCTTTTTTTGAAAGAGAAACCCTCGTATAGACTATACGAGGGTCTTTCTTATTTCTTTAATTGCTCATAGATAAGTTTAGCATTTTGAAGGCCGATCCGATAATCGAGGCGAATTAGGCGAATCGCTTCCATCTCTGGTTCTTTGAGGTACTTCTCTCTTTGTTCCTTGGAGATGCTACCTGGTTTAAGAAGATAGTGAGTGAATTGATTTCTGACTTTATTGAGCTCAACTTGAAGAGTGAAATAAAGTCCAAATAAGACAATGACAACTCCCATCAGGATCAGATCGTTTGACATGGTGTATGCTCCCTTTTTCTTTTCTTTTCTTTATTTTACAGCTTTCAAGAAAGAAAAACAAGGTTAAATTTGCATTTAGACCTTGTTTATCCTTATTTCATCATACCGGCTTGGAGGTCATACATTTTCTTATACGTTCCTCCTAGAGCAATGAGTTGGTCGTGGTTGCCTGATTCGATGATTTTTCCTTTATCGAGAACATAGATGCAATCGGCATCTTGGATGGTAGAAAGGCGATGGGCGATGGCAATGGTTGTCCGCCCTTGGCGCATCTTCTTCAGAGAGTTTTGAATCATCTCTTCCGTCTCTTGATCGATATTGGCAGTAGCCTCATCCAAAATGAGGATCTTAGGCTGGGCAGCAATGGTCCGGGCAAAAGCCAGAAGCTGTCGCTGACCCGTCGATAAGGTAGAACCTCGCTCGGTTACCGGATGATCATAACCACCAGGTAGACTCTCGATAAAATCTGCCACATCCACAAATGCAGCTGCTTGTCGGACGTCCTCATCTGTCAATTCTTTATGGTACATCCGGATATTAGAAGCAATGGTTCCATGATAGAGGAAGGGTTCCTGCAGCACTAGACCAATGGACTTGCGCAAGGCTTCCTGGCTGTAGTCCTTGATATCCTGTCCATCAATCAAGATCTGGCCGCGATCAAATTCATAAAAGCGCATAAAGAGATTGATAATAGACGATTTACCAGAACCAGTATGGCCAACAAAAGCGATGGTTTGTCCATTTTTGACCTCAAAGGAGATATCTTTTAGGACATCCCGTTTGCCATCATAAGAAAAAGATACATGGTCAAAGCGAATATCTCCCCGCTCGATTTCTTTCAGGCTACCAGCTTGCTTTGGCTCGTAGTCATCTCGATCCATCATTTCAAAGACACGCCCTGCAGAAATGGTTGAGGTCTGCAAAGTTGCAAAATTTTGGGTGACATCAATCAAGGGCTGGAAAAGCTGGCTAACATACTGGATAAAGGCATAGATAAGACCTGCTGTAAAGCCAGAGGACTGCCATTTTAGGCCGAAAAAGGTTAGAATAACCGCATAAGCCAGAACCTGTAACAGGGTCATAGCTGGCCTCAAAAAGAGGGAATTGACATCCACAGATCGGTTGGCATAGTCTAAATGTTCCCCATTTATCTGTTCGAATTCATCCGTCAAGCGCTTTTCTTGACGAAAGGCCTGTACGATCCGCATTCCTTCAATGGATTCCGATAATTTCACATTGATATCTGATAATTTTTGTCGTGTCATCTTGACCAAGCGATTGGATAACTTGCGATAGAGACGAATGGAAAACCAAATAATGGGAAGAAAAGGCAGGATCCAAATAGTCAAATGCCAGTCCAAGCTAAACATGGTTACAAGAGTGACTATAAAAAGTAAAAAGGATGAAACCAGGCTTGAAAAGACCGTAGAAAACATATCTGCGACTGCCTGTGTATCATTGGTCACACGCGAAACAATCGAACCTGCTGCTGTCTGGTCATAAAAGGACATACCCAGTCTTTGAAGATTTTTGAAAATATCTAGACGGATATCTCTTACGATGGAATTGGATACACGCGCAAAGGTTAATTGACTCAGATAAGTTGCTAGCACGCGCCCAATGAATAACCCATAGTAGAGAATCAAAAACTGAAAAGCTGTCATAACTGAGGAGCTTGCTTCTGTTGGATCCACTAGGTGGTCAATATACCAGCGGGCTGCAAGAGGGATCGCCGTCAATAACAGACTAGTTAGGAAGGTAAAGGCTAAGGCTAGGGCTGTTAGCCATTTATAACGCCACATGTAAGTCAAGAGCCGCTTCATCACACGAGCTTCAGATGTTTTCATTCAGCTTTCCCTCCATTTCTTCTGATAATTGTTGTGCTTGGTAGGTTTCATAGTACCAACCTTTTTGAGCCATTAATTCCTCGTGATTTCCGCGCTCCTTGATCTGTCCATTCTCCATTACCAGAATCAAATCCGCATGAACGATCGCTGATAGGCGGTGGGCTGTAATGATCGTTGTTTTCCCCTTGCGTTCTAGCTTCATATTTTCAATGATTTGGTGCTCCGTTTTAGCATCTACTGCAGACAGGGAATCATCCAGAATCAAGATCTCAGGATTCATGACCAATGCTCGACTCATGGCAATCCGTTGCTTTTGCCCGCCAGAAAGAGAGACCCCTCTCTCTCCTAACACTGTCTCCATCTGGTCTGGCATAGCCAAGACGTCCTCATAGACTCCACAAGTTCTCAGAGCCTTCATTACCTCTTCTTCCTCGATCTGTGGATCTGAAAAAGCTACATTCTCACGAATGGTCATGGCAAAAAGGATCTGATCCTGAGGGACATAGCCGATCAAGCTTCGAAGATCCTCTAAGCGATAATGTTTGATGGAGATTCCATTGAACAAAATATCTCCCTGCTCCAAGTCATGCTCCCTAAGCAAGAGACGCAACAAGGTGGTCTTTCCAGATCCAGTTGGACCCACAATTCCAAGGGTTTGCCCTTTTTCTAAATGAAAGACAACCTTTTCAAGGACAGGCTCTTTCTCATACGCGAATTCTTTAATGTTATATTCCAGATTGCCGTTTTGAATGACTGTGACTGGTTGAGTTGAATCTTGAATATCAGGTATTTCTGCCAAAAGTGTCTCAATCCGATCATAGGAGACGCTAGCACGCTGACTAATATTAAACAAGAAGCCCATGGCTTGAAGGGGCCAGACGAGCATATTGAGATAGGTAATAAAGGTTACGATTTGTCCAACCGTCAGGCTCCCTTCCTGAACAAATAGCCCCCCGAAGTAGAGCGTCAAAACATAGGAGAGACCGACAAAAAGAAGAGTAGTCGGATCAAACAAAGCATTGTAACCGGCTGAAGTCATATTCTTTGAAAAGACCATTTGATTAGTTTTTTCAAAAGCCCGAATCTCATCTGCCTGAAAGCCAAAGGATTTGGTCACCTTAACCCCTGATACTGATTCCTGAACAAAGTTGTTCAGCTCTGAGAAGCCTTCTTGGGCCTCTTTGAAGGCTTTGTGATTTTTGCGTCCAATAGCTGAAGTCACTACCACCATAACCGGTAGGGGCAAAATAACCAAGAGGGTTAAGCGCCAATCAATCATGAAAAACATGCTGACCAGGGTCACCAAGGCGGTCACGGAAGCATCCACTGCAGACATAACCCCGCCACCGGCAAACATGGTTACCGCATTGATATCATTAGTAGCATGGGCCATGAGATTCCCTGTCCGATAACGCTGATAAAAAGACGGAGACATGAGCGTAAATTGCTTGAACAAACGGTAACGCAAGATCCGAGCCAACTTATTGGCCGTCCCAAAAATATAGCGTCTCCAAATAAAACGAAGGCCATACATAGCAAGAGCTGCGAGGACCAAAAGGGCGATATCCACAACTAACTGCCCCAGTGTCAGCCTTCTTTTATCGATCAAATCGATCACAAGGCCCATGATTCTTGGAGGAATGAGATTTAAAAAGCTAACCAAGATCAAGGCCCCTATCCCGATCAAGTATCGCTTCTTCTCTAAATTAAAAAACCAAGATAATTTCCTCAACAGATTCATCTTATTTCCCCTTTTTTGTGAGTTGCCAACTACTATCCACTAGAGCAAACAACTCCTCATCAGCAATTGTTCCATCTAAGGGGATACTCACCCAATATTTTTTATTCATATGAAAAGCTGGATAAATCCCCTTCTGCTGGATGAAACGGGCTACTTGATCAGACTTAACATTCAAAACTTCTATTTTCCCAGACTTGCCAGCATCTAGTTTTTTCCAATCAATGGTCATAAAGACACCATACCACTTGAGGGTGTCTCGGTGGCGAATGGCACCAGATTCTGGAGATCTCTCCCACAAATACTCAATCGTTCCCTGATAGTACAGAGAGATATAGGCCATGAGACGCTTGGCTTGAGGATAGAGAAATTTCTCTACCTCAAAACAAGCTTGGCGAATCCTTGCAAGACTTTCCTGACAAGCTTCTCTGACTTGGCCAACGAAATTTCCTTGTAGCTGTTCCTGATGGATCTGGATATACTCGTCCCCTGTATCCTGATCATAGACCTGAAAAGATATCTTCTGGTCGCAGACACGGACCTTTAAGAGAAAAGAGTCCGATAAGACGGGACACTGGTACTCATAGCCTGCCCCTCTCTTTTCAAATCCAAAAGCCAATCCCTTTTCTGGCTGAAAGGTGTATCGGTCAAAATAATGCTCTAAAAACATTTTCTCTCCCTTATTCATTTTTGCACTAGAAGAGGCTGGAAACAACGTCTCCAACCTTGATAACGGATCTTCAAAACTACTTCAGGCAGTGAGCGTTTCTTTTTTAAAACACGATGCGCGTGCCATGCAGTTGACAAACACCCAATTGCTCCAAAAAGAGCTGACGATTGTCAAGGGTCACACCTCCACCTGGTAGGATCTGAATCTTTCCCTTAGCCGCATCTAATAAACGATGGTAATGTTCAAAACGTTGCTCTAGTGTTGCGTCTATACTTCCAGCTCGAGTTAAAATTCGAGCCACACCATGGATAGAAAGCCACTCAATCGCTTCTAGCTGATCTGTATGAGCTAACTCATCAAAAGCCATATGAAAGACAACCTCTGCCTCTCCACAGGCTGCTAGTAAAAGCTGCATGACCCTCTGGTCCAACTTTCGATCGCTCGTCAGCGCACCCAGCACAAAACTAGAAACACCTATTTCCTTCGCAGCCCGAATATCCGTCAGCATAGCTTGGACTTCCAGATCAGTGTAGACAAAATCTCCACCACGGGGCCGGATAATGACACATAGATCCACTGACTTCTCTTCTGTCAGTCTGATTGCTTCCTTGATCACCCCTAAGCTCGGTGTGGTCCCGCCTACTGCAAGGTTGTCACACAGTTCAATGCGACCTGCCCCAGCAGCAATCGCCTTATCAATAAAAGTTAAATTCTCTGCACAAAATTCAAAGACAATCATGACAACCCCATTTTCATAGACTTAAAATAAGGAGATACTAACCGTCACCTTGGCATTGCCATTTTCTACTCGGGCTTTTGAGATAGTATAACCTGCTTGAGGGATTTCAAGCGTAATCTGATCACCGTTCACTGTGAAGCCGCCTCCATTTTGATTGGATTGATCCTTCAAATAGTTGAGAACCAAGGATTTTGGAATGGGCATTTTCCCTAATTTAGCACCGGTCACAGTCAAATTCATGACATTGTTTTCAACTTGACCTGTCATGGTTATATCTAGATAGCTATCGACTGGCCCTAAGGAAACAGGAACTTTGACGTGAAGGTCATTGCCATCCATTCCAAGTGCCAACTTTTGAAAGTCAGAATTGTCAAGAGCAGATCCAGCACTTGCTTTTACGACCTGACTCAATTGCACAGAATTGAGACTTAGCTCAGTTGAGAGCCCTTCGGTGCTCACAGAAGCGTTTGAAACTGCATTTTTAGCCAGCTCAATCAAAGAACTCCCTGCCTGCACATTTCTCAGCTGCTCCCCTTCAGGAATTGATCCAGGAACCAACAGGATCACTAATAAAATAAATAAAACGATCACCATGCCAATCAGGCGTCTTATCCACTTAAACATCTGCTCCTCCGATACATGAAAAGTTGTATTCTTATTGTACCCTAAATCTAAAGAAATTGCGACTAAGAGGGGCCTTTACAAAGCAAAAGAGAGCGTGGGACAGAAATCGGTAATTCGTTAGAATTCGATTTCGTCGTCCCACCTCCGCACAGTTGAGTAGGGCTGTAAAAGCTGATGAAATCAGCGTAGTAGAGCCCACTCAACCACTGCGTCTTACTCGACAATCCAAAAACAATTGAGAGGCTAGGACTTTTGTCCCAACCTCTCTTTGTGCATTATTTCGATTTAATGTAGTTAACACCATCTGCTTTTGGTGCAACTGCTTGTCCGAAGAAGGCTGCCAAGACAACCATGGTCAAGACGTAAGGCGCAATTTGCAAGTAGATGGATGGGATACCTTTAAGCAAAGGCAATTGATTCCCGATAACTGCCAAACTTTGTGAAGCTCCAAAGAAGAGACTAGCCAACATGGCACCGATTGGGTTCCATTTCCCGAAAATCATAGCCGCAAGGGCGATAAATCCAGGACCTACAATAGTAGTTACCGCAAAGTTAACAGAAACTGACTGAGCGTATATGGCTCCTCCGATACCTGCTAGGGCACCTGAGATCATGACTCCTAAGTAGCGCATTTTATAAACATTGATTCCCAATGTATCTGCTGCTTGTGGGTGTTCACCAACTGAACGAAGACGCAAACCAAATTTTGTCTTGAACATGACGAACCAAGCAAAGAATGAGAAAAGAATTGCAACCCAGCCGATGATGCTGGCATTGTTGAAGAAAATATCCCCAATCACCGGAATTTTAGATAAGACCGGAATGGATGTTTTCCCAAAGGCAACTTTGATATTATCAGTTTGCCCTTTGTTGTACATTGCTTTAACTAGAAAGACGGCTAATGGAGGGGCCATCAAGTTCAATACTGTACCTGAAACGATATGGTCAGCACGGAAATGAATCGTTGCCACTGCGTGGATCAAGGAGAAAAGTACTCCAATTCCTGCAGCAACAATCAAGGACAACCATGGTGTCATATTCCCTAAGGTAGGCTCAAAAGTCAAGTTAAAGATAATACCTGAGAAGGCTCCCATAACCATGATTCCTTCCAGACCAACGTTAACAACCCCAGCGTGTTCTGAGTATGCTCCTCCGATACTTGTGAAGATCAGCGGCGCTGCATACACAATCATAGAGGAAACAAGAATACTTAAAATCGTTACAATACTCATTAGTTTGCTCCTCCTTTTTTAGCTGAACGCATCGAGATCATCTTTTCAATAATGTAGTGGGCACATACGAAGAAGATAATAGATGCTGTCACAATTTGAACGACTTCTTCAGGGATTGCAGCTGGCTTCATACCAACTCCCCCAATTTGAAGTGCACCAAACAAGAAGGCAGCAAATGGAATACCAATTGGTGAATTCATCGCAAGAAGGGCTACGGCCATTCCGTTAAATCCAACACTCATCGAGCTGGTTTGAACGTAGACATTTGAGTAAATACCCAGACCTTCTGCTACCCCACCAATACCAGCAAGAGCACCAGAAATGATCATAGAAAGGATAATGGTCCGTTTTGCAGACATCCCAGCGTATTCTGCCGCATTCGAATTGAGACCAACGGCACGGATTTCAAAACCAAGTGTTGTTTTCTTCATCAAGAACCAGATGACCACCACTGCGATGATGGCAAAGAAGATCCCGATGTTCATTTGTGATTTGTCTGTCAAATTACGCAACCACTCCGTTTGGTAGACAGCGTTGGCTCCCACATCAATGGTTGAGTCCTTGTTTTTCATCAAGGAAGCTGGGAAGCTATGAATCAAGGCATTCCCACCATAGAGAACAATGTAGTTCATCATAATGGTGATAATGACCTCACTGGTTCCGAGATAGGCACGAAGGAAACCAGGAATCGCTCCAATAAATCCACCTGCAATAGCCGCAATCAAAACGGTCATCGGAATCATCAGTAAGCGAGGCATATTTGGGAAGGAGAGGGCAAACCAAGTCGCCATGATCCATCCTGCAAAAGCCTGACCAGGAAGTCCAACGTTAAAGAAGCCGGCCCGGCTAGCTACTGAAAATCCAAGAGCAACCAAAATCAGTGGCCCCATGGCACGGGAAATATTTCCCCAACTCTTAATCGAACCAAAGGCTTTTTTAAACAGCAATTCATATCCCCAAAGGGCATCATAGCTGAAGGCCCACATAATAATGGCACCCAAGACCAATCCTAAAAGGACAGACACCAATGGAACGGCAATTTGTTTTAAATTCTTATTCATTTGATGCTCCCTCCTTTACTTGGCCTCCTGCCATGAGGATTCCAAGTTCTTGCTTATTCGTTGTTTCAGGGGTTACGATCCCTTGGATCTTCCCATCATGAATAACCGCAATACGGTCAGAAACATTCAAAATTTCATCTAATTCAAAGCTGACAACCAGAACGGCTTTTCCATTATCCCGTTCTTGGATCAAACGTTTGTGGATATATTCAATCGCTCCAACGTCCAATCCACGAGTTGGCTGGCTGACGATTAAGAGATCTGGATCGCGATCGATTTCGCGAGCGATAATAGCTTTTTGCTGGTTCCCTCCAGAGAGAGCCTTAGCAGGTACCACTTCACTGGCTGCACGAACGTCAAACTCTTCCATCAACTTCTTGGCATAAGAGGTAATATTTGGATAATTCAAAATACCATTCTTGCTAAGAGGTTCTTTATAGTAGGTTTGAAGGGCAATGTTTTCAGAGATCATCATATCAAGGACTAATCCATCACGATGACGGTCTTCAGGGACGTGCCCTACCTTCATTTCTGTGATTTGACGTGGGCGAAGTCCTACAACTTCCTTGCCTTTAATCTTGATTGAACCGGATTTTACCTTCCGTAGTCCTGTAATGGCTTGGATCAACTCAGACTGACCATTTCCGTCAATCCCTGCAATCCCGACGACCTCACCAGCACGAAGTTCCAGTGAAAGTTTCTTAACAGCTGGGACACCCCGGTTTTCGTTTACAACCAAGTTTTCGATCGACAAGACGACTTCTTTCGGTTGAGAAGGACCTTTCTCCGTTTTAAAGGAAACAGAACGACCGACCATCATTTCGGCCAAGTCTTGGTTGGTAGCTCCACCAATCTCGACTGTCTCAATTGATTTCCCACGACGGATAACCGTTACCCGGTCTGAAACAGCACGAATTTCATCCAACTTGTGCGTAATCAAGATAATGGATTTTCCTTCATTTGCCAAGTTCTTCATGATTGTCATCAATTCTTCGATTTCAGCTGGTGTCAACACCGCAGTTGGTTCATCGAAGATTAGGATGTCGGCTCCACGATAAAGCGTCTTTAAAATTTCCACACGTTGCTGCGCACCGACGGAAATATCCTCAACTTTAGCATTTGGATCCACTGCTAAGCCATATTTTTTAGACAAATCAAGGATATCTTGACTGGCTTTCTTAAGATCCAAAATACCATGTTTAGTGGTTTCAGACCCAAGGATAATATTTTCAGCAACAGTGAAGGCTTCAACCAACATAAAGTGTTGGTGCACCATTCCAATTCCTAAAGAGGCTGCTTTTGAAGGTGAGTCTAGGTTAACAGTTTTTCCATTTACCACGATGTCTCCGCTAGTTGGTTCCAACAAACCAGCCAGCATATTCATCAGGGTAGATTTCCCTGCACCATTTTCTCCAAGAAGTGCATGGATTTCACCTTTGCGCAACTGAAGATTAATCTTGTCATTTGCTACAAAGTCACCAAATTTTTTGGTAATCTCACGCATTTCGATGACATATTCATGTGTCATGGGGTGTTTCCTTTCAAATCTATTTTTATTTCAATAAAATCTACTAGGGTTGCTAATAGATTTTACTGAGACAAAAATGTCTCAATTTATTAAAAGGAACGGCCCTTGAAGGTCGGGCCGATCCAATCAAATATTATTTTTCAGGAACTTTAAGAGACCCGTCAAGGATTTTAGCTTTAGCGTCTTCTACAGCTTTTTTAGCATCTGCAGAAAGGTTGTCAGTTGTCAAATCAACTCCACCATCTTTCAAGCTATAAGTAATCACTTTACCGCCAGGGAATTTACCGTCAGCAGTTTTCTTAGCCAAGTCTTTTACAGATTCTCCGACTTTCTTCAAGCTTGAAGCCAATACAAAGTTAGATTTTTTACCATCTTTAGAAGTGTATTCACCTTCAGCTTTTTGGTCACGGTCAACACCAAGAACCCAAACTTTTTCGTCTTCATTTTTCTTCTCGTTCAAGTCTTTAGCTTCAGAGAAGACACCTGCACCAGTACCACCAGCTACTTGGTAGATAACGTCTGCACCTGCAGCGTATTGTGCAGCGGCAATTGTTTTACCTTTCGCAGAGTCACCGAATGAACCAGCGTAGTCTACTTGAACTTTGATAGATGGGTCAACAGATTTAACACCAGCTTCAAATCCAGCGCGGAAACGAGTGATAACTTCACTTTCCATACCACCTACAAAACCAACTTGTTTAGTTTTTGTAGTTTTCGCAGCAGCAATACCAGCAAGGTAACCAGCTTCGTTATCGGCATAAACAGCAGATGCTACGTTCTTTTGTCCTTCAATACGGTCATCGATGATGACATAGTTCACATCTTCGTTGTCTTTTGCAGCTTTTTTAACAGAGTCGCTCAAGGCAAAACCAACACCAAAGATCAATTTGTAGTCGTTAGAAACAGCTTCATCAAGGTTTGTCGCATATTGAGATTCATCTGTTGATTGGAAGTAGTCAAATCCGTTCCCTTTAGAAAGACCGTTTTCTTTACCCCAAGCTTGCAAACCTTCCCAAGCAGATTGGTTGAATGATTTGTCATCCACACCACCAGTATCGGTAATGATAGCAGCTTTCAAATCTGTTTTAGATTCTGAGTTTGCGCTATCTTTTTTAGACGCACGATTTCCACATGCTGCAAGTCCGATAGCAGCGACAGTTACTAGACCAAGGCCTAGCCATTGTTTCTTGTTCATTACTGAACCTCCTAAATTATTGTGCAACATTGTTGCGAAGTATTGAAAGGGTCAAAAGACCGCCTCACAGACCTATTAAGTCAGGTCTGTAAAGGAATATGGAAGTAATTCCTTGACCGTCATCACGACCGTCGATTTATCTTTAGATACTAAGGTTACAGGAAGGTCTGGTTCAAAAAATTCAGCCATGACCTGGCGACAAGCACCACATGGAGAGATGGGCTTTTCTGTTTGCCCGTAGATAATGAGCTCTTTGAAATCGCGAGCTCCTTCAGAAACAGCTTTAAAAATGGCTGTCCGTTCTCCACAGTTGGTTAATCCAAAACTGGCATTTTCGATATTGACACCTGTATAGATTTCTCCATCCTTCGTTAGCAGTACAGCTCCAATTGGGAAATGAGAGTAAGGCACATAGGCTTGTTTACTCACTTCAACTGCTAAGTCAATCAACTCAGTAGTCGCCATGAGCCACCTTTCCTTCCATGATGGCTACACCAGAAGAAGTCCCGATACGGGTCGCACCAGCTTCGATAAAAGCAAGAGCATCTTCATAAGAGCGAGCACCACCAGAAGCTTTGACACCCATGTCGGGTCCAACAGTTTGACGCATTAAGGCCACATCTTCTACCGTTGCTCCTCCAGTTGAAAAGCCAGTTGAAGTCTTCACAAAGTCTGCGCCAGCTGACTTAGCAATTTGGCAAGCAACGATCTTTTCATCATCTGTTAAAAGACAAGTCTCAATGATGACTTTGACCAGCTTATCACCGCTTGCTTCGACTACAGCTTGGATATCTTCCTTAACTAGTGCTAAATTCTTAGACTTAAGAGCCCCGATATTAATGACCATGTCAATCTCATCGGCACCATTTTGAATCGCATTTTTTGTTTCACACGCTTTGACAAAAGGGGTATTTGCTCCCAAAGGAAAACCAATGACGGTACAAACTTTTACATCTGAATCGCGCAAGCCCTCAGCTGCAAAATTCACCCATGTCGGATTCACACAGACACTCGCAAAATCATATGCCTTAGCTTCTTCGATCAATTTTTCGATCTGTTCTTGTTGCGCATCTGGTTTTAAAAGAGTGTGATCGATATATTTATTTAACTTCATATAATCTCCTGAGCTACTTAAGATATTATTTCAATAATTTCTTTAACGCTTTCAGCCCCTTCTAGTATTTTAACATTTTTTTTGAATTCTGTAACGCTTTCTTGTGAATTTTTTTCATTCACGAAAATACGAGCAATGCGTTCCCCTTTTTTAACCTGCTCTCCCACTTTTTTGTCAAATACAATCCCTGTTTCATAATCAAGCGGATCCGATTTGACAGCACGGCCAGCACCAAGTCGCATGGCTAACAGGCCAAATTCCATGGCAGGTAAAGCTGCAATGACGCCATCTTGATCTGCTGTTACTTCAAGGACCTGATCTACTTTGACGGGACGATGCAAATCCTCTAAGTCTCCACCTTGTGCCACGACCATTTCTTCAAACTTGGCTAAGGCTTGTTCATTGCTCAAGTGTTCATGAATGGCTTCAATCGATTGATCTACATTGGCCAATTTCAACATGATTTGTGCTAATTCACAAATAAACTCTGTGACATCAGCACGCCCCTGTCCTTTTAGAATATCCAAGGCTTCCAAAATCTCTAAACGATTGCCAATACTGGTTCCCAAAGGTTGGCTCATATCTGTAATGACAGCGATTGTCTTGCGCCCTACGGCATTACCGAGATCCACCATGGTACGAGCTAGTTCACGCGCCTCTTCAATGGTCTTCATAAAGGCCCCTTCTCCAACGGTGACATCGAGAAGGATGGCATCTGCTCCAGCAGCAATTTTCTTACTCATGACGGAGCTAGCAATCAAAGGAATGGTATCCACTGTCGCCGTCACGTCCCGAAGAGCATACAAGAGTTTATCTGCTTTCACAAGTTGATCAGATTGACCAATAACCGATAAGCCGATCTCCTGCACCTGCTGGATAAATTCCTCTTGAGTCCGCTCAATTTGGAATCCTTTAATCGATTCTAATTTATCAATCGTTCCTCCCGTGTGGCCTAAGCCACGACCGCTCATTTTAGCAACTGGCACTCCGAAACTTGCAACCAGAGGTACCAAGACCAAGGTCACCTTGTCTCCCACACCACCAGTTGAATGTTTGTCCACCTTAATTCCTGGAATAGCTGACAGGTCAAACTGTTGGCCTGTTTGGACCATCTTCATGGTCATATGGGAGATTTCTTCTGTCGTCATCCCTTTAAAATAAACAGCCATAGCAAAAGCGGACATTTGGTAATCTGGAACTGTTCCAGCCACATATCCCTCAATCAGCCATTCAATTTCTTCTTTGTTTAAGGCAAGACCATCTCTTTTTTTCTGAATGATATCTACAGCTCTCATGATTCTTTCTCACTTCTTAAAATATAATAGCCTTTGTCTTTTTTTACTGTCTCACAATTGCCAAACGTCTCTTCCATCTTGGCCTTAGCACTTGGAGCCCCTTGCTTTTTCTGAACGACAATGGTCAAGTCTCCACCTGGCTTCAAATGATCAAAACTACCGGTGATCACCTGGTGAACCACTTTTTTACCAGCTCGGATTGGCGGATTACTGATCACATGGTCAAAGACCCCTTCAACCGCTTCATAGACATCCGAAGAAAAGATCTGAGCTTCCACGCCATTTCGGCTGGCATTTTTCTTAGCCAAGTCTAGCGCCCGCTCATTGACATCCACCATGGTCACGGCGACTCCCTGTGCTTTAGCTAGAGAAAGGCCAATTGGACCATAGCCACAACCGACATCAAGAACGCTTTCCCCTCCTTGGAAATCCAGGGTTGATAAGAGCACCTGACTTCCATAATCTATCATTTTTTTACTAAAGACGCCCGCATCTGTATAGAAATTCATCTTTTGTCCCAATAAAACAACAGCCAGATCATGAATATCATGGGCTGCATCTGGGTTTATATCGAAATACATTTTACTCATAAGGTTATTTTATCATAATTCATTCGTTTTTTAAATCGTTTACACGACCTCTAAAAATTGGTATACTAAAGACTACAAATAGGAGTGACATATGGACAAAGAATTTCTACATTTTGAAAAAATCAATCGGGAAACCTGGCAAAATTTGCATCGCAAAACCACCCCGCCTCTCTCTCAAACAGAGCTCAATTCTATTAAAAGTTTTAACGACCGCATCAACCTCCAGGATGTGCGTGACGTCTACCTGCCTTTGACAAACTTGATCGGAATCTACAAGCGTTCCAAAGAAGATTTGGCCTTCTCAAAAGGGATTTTTCTTCAAAAAACCAGTGAACGCCAACCCTTTATCATTGGGGTTTCTGGGAGTGTCGCTGTTGGGAAATCGACTACTAGCCGTCTTCTCCAAATCCTACTTTCGCGGACCTTCGAAGGCTCGACCGTAGAATTGGTGACAACAGATGGCTTTCTCTATCCAAATGCTATCTTAAAAGAACAAGAGCTCCTCAATCGAAAAGGATTTCCTGAAAGCTATGACATGGAATTGCTTCTTGATTTTCTCAATCAAATCAAAAACAACAAGAGTGTAGAAATCCCTGTCTATTCCCACGAAATTTACGATATTGTCCCAGATGAGAAGCAAACGATTTTACCGGCTGATTTTGTCATTGTAGAAGGAATCAATGTCTTTCAAAATCCGCAAAATGACAGTCTCTATATGACCGATTTCTTTGATTTTTCAATCTATGTGGATGCCGCAGTCGATGATATCGAGACTTGGTATATCGATCGCTTCCAAAAACTCTTGGCATTAGCTCAGAATGATCCCAATAACTACTACTATCGATTTACAGAGCAACCCCTAGATGAAGTTTTAAGCATGGCCCATCAGGTCTGGGAATCCATTAATTTAGTCAACTTGCAACATTACATTCAACCAACCAGAAACCGAGCTGATCTGATTCTCCATAAGGCAACCAACCATGAAATCGACGAAATTTATCTCAAACGCTAGAGAAAATGGCCTTTTACCGGTACTTTTTTAAGGAAAAGCTATTTTAGGCTTGTCAAATCATAACTTTTCATATATAATGAGATAGTTAGATTATCAATGGAGGTGAATAACTTGGCAAACATTAAATCAGCTATCAAACGCGCTGAATTGAACGTTAAACAAAACGAAAAAAACTCAGCTCAAAAATCAGCTATGCGTACTGCAATCAAAGCTTTTGAAGCAAACCCATCTGAAGAACTTTACCGCGCTGCTAGCTCAGCTATCGATAAAGCAGAAACTAAAGGTTTGATCCACAAGAACAAAGCTAGCCGTGATAAAGCACGTCTTGCAGCGAAACTTGGTTAATCAAGAACAGCATAAAAATCAAGCTCTCCGGAGCTTTTTTTGTTCCTAAATTTTTGAGAGGTGCTTATGAAAATTGTTATTATCGGCTATTCAGGTTCTGGCAAGTCAACTTTGGCTGGAGCCTTATCTCGCCACTACTCCATCCCCAAGCTCCACATGGATACCCTTCAATTTCAACCGGGATGGGTAGACAGTGACCGGGATTGGATGGAGGGACAGATGAAACAGTTTCTTAGCCAACATAAAGACTGGGTCATTGATGGAAATTATTCATGGTGTTGCTATGAGGAAAGAATGGAGCAAGCCGATCACATTATCTTTCTTAATTTCTCTCGTTGGAACTGCCTCTATAGAGCCTGGAAACGATACCGTCGTTATAAGGGACGCGTTCGCGAGAGTATGGCAGCAGGCTGCCCTGAACGCTTTGACTGGGAATTCATCCGTTGGATTCTCTGGGACGGTCGAACTAAGAATGCCAAAGAAAGGTATCGAAATATCCGTTCTACCTATCCAGACAAATTTATCTCTCTCAAGAATCAAAAAGAGCTAGATGCATTTCTAAAAACAATACAATAAGAAAAGGTTGGGATTAAAATCCCAGCCTTTTCTTATTTATCAACGTAATCTCCGCCGGTGAAGCCATAGTATTCTTCCAGACTCAAGCCTGAATCAGCAATCTCTTGGGCTTCTTTTCCGATATAGCGGAGATGCCAGCTTTCTGGCATGTAGCCTGTTACTTTTTCTTTTCCTTCTTGGTAACGAACCACAAAGCCATATTTAGCAGCATTCTTGAGCAACCACTTACTTGGTCCAGGTTCGGTTACCAAATTACCACTGGTATCGATCAAATCAAAGGTCAAACCAGTTTGGTGTTCACTATAGCCTGGTCTTGCGGAATAACGATCTGCGGCTTCCTGACCATCTTGATTGACATAGTTTTGATAGAGTTCAACTTGGGTATCGTAGCTACGAAAACCACTATATTGGTCACTGATCGGATAACCCTCTGCCTGCATGGCTGCAATCAATTCATGAAGGGCCGAAACAGCTTCAGGATCTTCACCTGGGTTAAAGTCCGGCGCCAAAGGATAATGTTTGTTGGCGATCATCACCTCCCCATATTTCCCTTTAACACTATAGTAAGAACCATTGTAGCTGACACCAGAGTCCACTTTCACATCTGACTTACCAGCTTTTGACGACTCTTCTTTGCCAGTCTCTTTTGATGGATTCTTTGCAGAAGACATTTCTTTGGAAGACTTGGTTTGCGTTTGCTTGGTTTCTTCTTTTGCAGAAGATTTAGAACTAGTGGATTGAGATTGGGAGCAAGCTGTCAGGGTTAACAAGGCAACTGTCACCAACGTTAATTTGGAAAATCTTGCTTTCATGGGGAATCTCCTATGATTCTTTTGTTACGACAATATCCGTGATCACATAACTTGCACCTACTTTTTTCAAGGTGTAGGTCTTGTACTTACGGTTTTGTGAATCTGGATGACTATCTGTATAATGCACGGTAAAGTCTTCATAAGTCTTAATCGTCACCACACCATTTTCTTCAGTGACACTTTGAATATCCAAAGCTCCTGGTGTATAGTAGTCAATTTTAGCCTTTCGAACACCATCACCCGTTGTGAATTCAACCATGTCTTTGTAGGCTTGACTTTGTGTGTCATAGTATTTAGAGTAGGTGTTATTTCGATTTGAAACTGAGCTAAAGACAGCGTCGCGGTACTCTTTCAAGAACTCTTCTGCCAAGGTCCGATTTTGTTCTTCTTTGGCTGCTTGCGCTTTCTTAGCATCTTGTGCACTCTTGATGCGTTTTAAGGTATCTTTGGCTAGTTTAAGTTCGATCGGATCGTTTTCACCCTCTTCAATCGTCACCTTAGCCTTTTCGGTTGTGTAGGTTTCCCCATTCATATTGAAGACGGCGTGCACTTCAATTTCTTGATAAGGGATGCTGTCTACTTCAAAGGTCGTGCTAGTTCCGACTTCTTTACCGTTGACCACAACCTTCACATCCGTTGGGTTTTCAACTTCATCTGGGAACTCAACTTCTAAATTCCGTTTTTCAGAATTCAACTGCAATTCTAAGTTATTCTTCGTTGCTTTTTTAGGATTGAGATGGATCTTAGAAGTGACATTTCCGACTTCTGTTTTAGCAGTCAATTCCATTTCTTTTGTATTGTAATGGAAAGAACCAAGATCTGTCACTGCATCTTTCTTCAAGGTCACGGTTTTATTAGTAGCCACTTTGAGTTTGGCTTGGTCCAAATTGGTCTTGACCTTGACTTGCACTGGATAGCTGGCCACACGGTATTCTTGGAAGATTCCAAATTTCTTGTCCGCCTTTTCCAAACCTAAGATCTTGTTACCAGATTTATCCGTATAGCTGCCTTCTCCACCATTATCGATGATCTTGTTCAACTCTGTGCCAATATCGACTCCTTGATCTTCCATGCTGGTGATCAAACTTTCGGCTTCATCCTTTGTCCATTTATCGTTATCAGTTGAAAGCAGGTCTGCTGCTTCGCGATAATCCTTGGTGTCCACTGCCTTAATAAATTTATCTGCAGTCACTTCGACACGTGTTGTAGACTGGAAGTAAAAGAAGGCTGCCACCAAAGCAATTACAAGAACAGCAATGGCAGAAATAATCCCAATTTTCTTCTTAGAACCTTTTTTCCCACTCTTCGTTTTAGGGGCCTTTTGTTTTTTCTGAGCTGGACCTGCTTCTGTAACATTTGGACCAGCAAAGACCTGCGTTTGCTCAGTAGCAAGTGGAGCCGTATACTCTTGAGTAGGCTGCTGAGGGACATATTTCTGTGTTTCTTCAGTTGAATCTGGGTTCGTAAATTCTGCTTCAGGAACAGGTCTTACAAAAAACTCGAAGTTCTGACTTTTAGCAGCGGTAAATTCTTCTGCACTTGGCTTGCGTCCATAGGTTTCTTCAAAATGTTGCAACCAAGCCTGACGAGCCGCCAGAAGTGGATCAACATTCTTCACTTCTTCAACTGGTTCAAGCACCGGTTCCTCGACAGGTGATAGATTCTCTTCTGGGGCATTGCCTGCGATAGACTGAATTTGTTTTAAATCAAATCCACAGGCTTTCCCAGCCATAAACTCTTCTGGCGACGGTTTGCGACCGATCACTTTTTCAAATAATTCAACCCATTTCTTTTGCATGGATCTCTTCTCCCTCAGTATAAAATAGGGAAAGTGGGTCCCCCCACCTTCCATTTTGTGATATTGTTAGAATCCAAAGTTAGAGAAATTTGGAGCACTTGGAATAAATCCAGTAGCTACTTGTTCTAAAATACGAGCATTTACATAAAGAACAAAGATGGCAATGAGAAGCAAGACAAAAGATGATGCTACTAGAAGCAAGAATTTATCTGCTTTAAAGCTTGTCTTGTTCAATCCTTGATGAACGACATAGCATGTTCCAACAAAGAACAAGAAGAAAATAAGGAAGTTTACAAAGCCATAAAATTCATAAACTTTTACAAGACCTACTAAGAAAGCAAGAAGGGCAAGTGGCAAAGTGTAAACAGACAAACGTCCAAACTCTTCAAATGAACGACCGTAACTGTATTCCTTATCTTGAAGAACCACACGACGAACAAAGAATCCAGCCACTTGGAAGGCGTAAACGCTAAAGAATAGGGAAATCAATGTCAACATAAAGGCACGGAAATCCATTCCATAACCACCTGTAGCTCCACTAGCTGTGAAGAAAGTTGATAGGGTCAAGACAAAGGCAGTTAAGACATACTGTAAAATTCCGTTAAGAGCTTTTGGATTTTCTACAGCTGTAGGACGTTTCAAAGCTGAAAGGAACCAATTCCAGTAACCACCAACGGCTACACCAAATTGACTTGGTTGGGCAGGATAAGGTTGTCCTGGTTGACCTTGGTAAGGAGCTTGTTGATAAGCTGCTTGAGTAGGTTGTTGGTAGGCTTGTTGTGGAGCTTGTTGGAAAGCAGGTCCATTCGCTGGAGCAGCTTGAGGGGCAGGCTCTTGAACTGGAGCTACGACTGGTTCTTCTGTAGGAGCAGTTGGCGCTGCAGGAGCTGCTGGCGCTGCGACAAAGTCTGGGGCTTGTGGGGCTGCTACTGGTTCTTCAACAGGGGCAGTTGGCGCTGCGACAAACTCTGGGGCTTGTGGAGCTGCTACTGGTTCTTCAACAGGGGCAGTTGGCGCTGCAACAAACTCTGGGGCTTGTGGAGCTGCTACTGGTTCTTCCACAGGGGCAGTTGGTGCTGCGATAAATTCTGGGGCTTGTGGAGTTTCTGGAACCACTACTTCTTCTTGAAATTCTCCTGCAGCCAGTGCTTGAGCAATTTCTTCTGCACTAGCAGAACGACCATTTACGGCTTCGAAATAATCCAGCCAATCTTGTTTTGACATAATGAATCTCCTTAACTATTGTTTATACTAGGGTATTATACAAAATTTCTGAACCATTTTCAATGAAAGACTGGAAAATCCCTGTAATATCTTTTGAAAACATACAAATTCTACTCATTTTTAGAAATTAGTAAAGAAAGAGGCTGGGAAAAAAGTCCTAGCCTCTCAATTATTTTTGGATTGTCGAGCAAGACACAGTGGTTGAGTGGGCTCTACTACGCTGATTTCATCAGCTTTTACAGCCCTACTCAACTGTGCGGAGGTGGGACGACGAAATCGAATTCTTAATGAATTACCGATTTCTGTCCCACTCTCTTTTAGGATTCAAATGCATCCATGCCACCTTGGACGTTGGTCACATCATAGCCTTGCTCTTCCAAAAATTGGCAAGCACGTGCTGAGCGTCGACCAGACTTGCAGATGACATAATAGGGATGATCCTTCTCTAATTCCTGGTAGCGATCTGCTAACTCAGATAAGGGAAGAAGACGAACTCCGTCTAAGTGAAGGGCATCATATTCCTCCTGCTCGCGTACATCAAGAACGTGTAAGTCTCCTTTTTGATAAGCTTGGTAAAAGCTTGAAAATGGAATTTCTTTCATGATTTCTCCTATCAGGTATGTTATGGGAGGGTTAGAATTTCATAATGAAAGCCAATAGCCTCTAAAAATCGTAACAAGTCTTGGGTTTTAATAAAGATCGTCTTTTCGTTAGTATTGGGATGGAAAGTCATGATCTCCTCTGACACAATGTCTTTATCGAAATAGACTCGAATATCTTTTTCTCCATTGTTCAATAAACCAAATGGAGAAACCGTACCTGGCGGTAATTGCATTTTTTCAGCTAAAGAATCTGCTGAAGCCATGCGGATCCGGTTGGCTTCCACTTGTTCTTTGAAATCCTCCATATCCAATGGTTTCTGGTCGTCCATGATGAGCAGATAGAATTGGGTTTTCTTCTTGTTGGTCAAAAACATGGACTTGGTCCGAACACCTTCTAAGCCTTCAATGTAAGAATCGGCCTGCTCAGTTGTGAATGCAGGTGGGTGTTCCACCACATCAAATGAAATTCCCAACTCATCTAATTTTTCTTTAACTTGTTGATAAGGGTCCATCTTCGCTCTCCTTTATTTTTGAATGATCTCTTGTACTAAGGTTTGCAATTCTGGAACCACCTCTGCTTCAAACCAAGGATTTTTAGCCATCCAGATTTGATTGCGAGGGGAAGGGTGAACGAGTGGAAAATAGGTTGGCAAATAGTCTTTAAAATGGTGAACGCGTTCGGTTACCTTGCCGCTAACCTTCTCATGAAGGTAGTATGCTTGGGCATATTGTCCAATTAAGAGGGTCAACTCAATATCCGGACACTCCTTGAGAAGTTGAGGGTGCCACTTTTCCGCAAACCCTTTGCGAGGGGGAAGGTCACCAGATTTCCCATGCCCTGGGAAATAAAAGTCCATGGGAATGACCGCAAACAAACCAGAATGGTAAAAGGTATCTTCGTCAACTCCTAACCATTCGCGCAGACGATCACCACTCTTATCCTTCCAGTAAATACCAGCTTCTTCCGTCTTCATCCCTGGAGCTTGTCCGATAATATTGATACGAGCTGTCTTTGGGGCTGCAAAGAGTGGCTCTATCCCTTTCTCTGTATATTCTTTATTTTTAGGATCTGCCATAATGGCTTGTTTAATGCTTTCAATCGTTGACATAAGTCCTCCTTCTATGGAAAAACTCAGCCAGAAAAACTGGCCGAGTAGTGGATTATTTGATTAATTCGTAGATGGCTTCTGCGTAAATAGCTGCTGCACGATAGAGATCTTCAACATCTGCGAATTCATTAGCTTGGTGCATAGTATTGACATAGTCTGGGAACATAGCACCAAAAGCAACGCCACGTTTCAAGAGGCGACCAAAGGTACCACCACCGATCACTTGTTCGTGTCCTTTGAGGCCAGTTTGTTTTTCGTAAACACGCAAGAGAGTGGATACCAATTCGTCATCCATCGGAACATAGTGAGGTGTGTGACCATGGGCTGACAAGCTTACTGTAGCCACTCCTTCGATCTTTTCAAGGATAGCTTTGATAGTTTCAGGATCTGTACCTTGAGGGTAACGGATATTGAGGGCAATAGTGTTGTCTGCTTGGCTGTCATCAAAATGGAAGACACCTGCATTCATACTCAATGGTCCCATTTTGGCATCTGTATGGGCAATTCCTAATTTTTCACCTGCAAAATCTTCGTGAAGAAGTGAAGCTGTCACATGAAGGTAAGCCTTAGCAGCACCACCAAAATCAAATTGGTTCAACAAGAGAGCCAAGTAGGTCGCACCATTAATTCCATCTTCAGGAGTTGATCCATGAGCAGATTTCCCAACAATCGTAACGGTATAGGTTTCTTCATCGACAGTTGAGATTTCATACTTGAGTTGGTGTTCCTTGGCAAAGGCATCTAAGAGGCCAGCAAGATCTGGTAGTTGTCCAGAAACTACTGCAGTCGCTGACTCTGGTACCATGTTTTCACGAAGTCCACCTGTAAAGCTATGGAGATGAGCACTTCCTGTGTTATCATTTCCAAAATGAAGGTACTCAGTGATGTTTCCTTTTTCCCCATTGATGATTGGGAATTCCGCATCTGGTGAGAAGCCAAAATCTGGCTCAGGAAGTCCGACATGTTTGAAATAATAATCCATGTCGCCCCAGCCTGATTCTTCATCCGTACCGACAACAAAGCGCACGCGCTTAGAAACAGGGAGTCCTAGGTCTTTAATGATCTTCAAACCATAGTAGCAGGCCATTGTAGGCCCTTTATCATCAGACGAACCACGCGCATAGAGCTTGCCATCGATAATTTCTGGTTTGTAGGGATCCGTCTTCCAGCCACTACCTGCAGGCACGACGTCCATATGGGCAAAGATCCCAAGCTCTTCTTCTCCTTCACCAAAAGTAAAATGACCGGCATAATTGTCGACATTCTTGGTTTCATAGCCATCACGTTTGGCAATTTCCAAGAATTTTTCAAGAGCTTTTACAGGACCAGGTCCAAAAGGATGCTCTGCATCTGCCTTGCTGTCATCGCGTTCAGAATTGATTTCCAAGAGGCTGTATAAGTCAGCCATCATCTCATCGCGACGTTTTTCTACTTCTGCTTTAAAGTCAACTGTTGTCATGAATTCCTCCTCAATCTTCTATTTGCTAATTGGCTTAGCGTTTGTCAATGATTTCGTCCACTGGTAAGCGATAGCTTGGCTCTACTTTTTCAGCCGCATAGCCAACCGTAATCAAGACTTCCGGACGGAAACGCTCTTCGATGTCCAATACTTCATTGATTTTCGATTTATCAAATCCCAAGATAATATTGGTTCCAATGCCTTGGTCCGTCAAAGCAAGTACCAAGTTCATGGCCACAAGACCAGCATTCAAAGCCAAGTAATCACTTGTTTGTTGGGCATCATAGCGTGCAAATTCAGCAGGAAGATTTTGCATAAAGTATTGCAACTGCTCGTCTGTGAAGTTTTTAACCCCACCGACACGCGCAATCTTGCGAGCCCGTTTTTGCAAATCAGTATCTGTAAAGAGGGCGATGGTCACAGGTGCTTCCATGACTTGATCGTAGTTTGCACCATAGGCTAATTTTGCCAATTCCGCATTTTTTTGACGAACGACCACAAATTTCCAAGGCTGGCTATTGTGGGCGCTAGGGGCCAAGGTTGCGATCTCAATGGCAGTCCGTACATCCTTTGGATCGACCGGTTGGTCAGTGAAATGCTTGATCGCATGGCGTTTTTTATTGAGCTCTAGAAATTTCATAAGCTTCTTCCTTTTCTATTTCTGTTACCTCTATTTTAACACAAAATGAAAGAGCTTGCAGGGTTTTACAGCCTAAGATTGTGAAAAAAGAAGCAGACATTTTGAAGATCCGCTTCTTTGTTATAGGTTGAATACATAAGAGACCTACCTATGATTCATTGGAAAGATTGAAATAGGTAGCTACTTCTTTGGCATAACCGTATTTCTCAATTAAGCTAGTTAGAAGCTCGATGTTATGGCCCCGATAGTTATCCTCGCGTCTTAATTCTTCGTACATCTCAATAAAAGGAAGGCCCTTGTCTTTGGCATCTTGGAGCTCTGCTTCATAGTCATAGGCCACCTTCCGAAATTGCAGGTTGGTCACTCCGTCTTCTTCGACATCGATCAGAGCATACTGAGCTCTGTGGTTTTGAATTGGTTCCCAGTCGAAATAAGGCATGCCAATAGTTCCTGGATTGAGGATCTGTTGGCCCTGACTGCCATAGCGAAGCAACTGCTTATGGACATGACCGTAGATCGCCATATCCGTCTGATCATCCAGCAGTTGGTCAAAGTTCTCCGTCGCATTTGCTGGACGCAAATCTCCACCATAATTCTTTTCTGGCAAATTGTGGGTCAGTGAAAAGCGAATACCATTGACCTCCTTCTTCTCTACCAATGGAAGGGCGCGAAGCCAATCGATCCGCTTAGGATCTAGTCCTTCCATGAGGTACTGAGTAAGACGGAGAAGCTGGATCTCCTGTGGATCCTCAAGTCCGTACTCGCCATCCAAGGCCTCTAGGACACAATCGTCCCAATTTCCACGAACAGCCGCTGTAATCGGAATCGCATCCAGTAACTCAAAAAGGTCCTCTCGTCCAGGCCCCGGAAGCAAAATGTCCCCTAAAAGCCAGTATTCCGTCGCGCCTAGAGCACGCGCATCCGCAATCACTGCCTTGAGGGCTGTTGTATCTCCGTGAATATCAGATAAAATGGCGATTCGATGGTTCATAACTACTCCTTTTTGGATTGAAAAATCTGTGTGCCTTAAGTATAACAAAAACGAGCAAAAATAAAAAATGTGATCACACTTGGATATCACATTTTAAACGACCAGTCATCATTTGATTTCAAAACCATAAAAATATTTTCTTCCTTCGACCCAGTCTCGCTTGGAAACATCTTCAATGTAATCAATCATATTATCGATATCTTTTCTTGAAATTGTTTCGTTAACTTTTACTGGAACCCTTTTACCAGTAAATGTAGAAAGGAGAGCAGATTGAAGGTATTTATGAAACTTACCTTCAACTTGGATACCAGTATACAATGAAGTCATGATTTCCTTAGCAAACATTCCCGGAAAGACAGGAGAGCCCTTATAGTAATAGGTATCTGGTTCTTTCTGTTCGCTTACTAACGACCATAATTCTTCAACCTCTTCTTCGGTTGCTTCCTCCGTCGATAATTTCTGATCATAAAAATAATCATCCAATGCATCTTGGATCGCATATTCAATGTCTGAATCGCTATCTTCCCACTCGTCCCAAAGTGCAAGCAAATAAGGAACTACTTCATAGGACATCGTGTCCACAGCACCAGTGACAAATGTAAAAATAGCAAATTCTGACACATCGGATAAACATCTAAGATTGGAAACATCCCTTAAATCTTCATTGGTGCATACCGAGCAAAACAATCGAATACACAAATTTAAGACAGATTCATCTTTCGTTTGATTCATCAGTTCAATCAACAATGGTTTAACTGAAAAATCCCCCTTTTTTAATATCTCTGCAATCAGTAAAATACATTCTTTTTCATCAGAAATAGACTCTAGATTAGTTTTCAACTCTTTAAGAGACAAAGGACTAACCCCACCAAAATCTACTCCTGTCAGTAGTAAGTTATTTTCCATCAAACCTAAAATCCATTCGTTCCTATTGTATTTTAAGACGTGTGATCACATCTCGCCCCGCCTAAATCAGCATACAATAAAACTAGTATAACAAAAACGAGTACAAAACGTGAAAACCATCCACATGAATATGAATGGTTTAGACTATATTATAATAAGGTTCTAGAATGAACTAGATATTCCCTTCATCATCGGCTTCTTCATCCTCTACAACCTCTACATTCAAGTAACCATTATCTAGGTATTCTTCATGAGTGATTTCACCGCTATGATACATAAATTGCTTATTTAATTTTATGGACATTTGCTTAAACTCTGAAAAGCTATCTGCTAATCCGTCTAGAGCCAAAAAGACATCTACAAAACCAGTTGTATAATCTTGATCTTTTGATGAAGAAATCTTATCTTTCTTTTTGTCTAACAAGGTAATTCCATTTTTTAATTGCTCCAAGTAGTCTTCTATTTCATTCTCACAAGTTTTTAAATCAATAAGATATTCAGAATTATCTATATGCTGTTTAATATTTAATTGTTCAAAAAAATCGATATATTGTCTTATTAGTTTGCTTACTTCAATCATTTATTTAGTCTCCGCCCTGCTCCTAATTTGGTCTTCATTTTGTTTATTGTACCGTCAATATTTATTACTTTTTTAAATTCTCCATTCGACTTAAATACTTCCAAATGGTCTTTATGCATACCATCTAAATATATCTGATCACCTTTTTTAAGCCCAGGAATACTCTTATCTACCACTTCATAAATAGTTTGTCCATCATATCGTTTCTTTGTCTTTCTCACCGAATTTTTTAACTGTTCACCAAAATCTGTCTCAAAAAATTCTTGCATATTATTAACTGGAGTAGGGATCGTTCTTCCCCCACCCCTACCTTCAAATGCCGCAATCTTCTGTTTGCGATCGACTGAGATTTGTTGGATGCGATCGGCGAAATCATCTATCTTCGTTGAGACGTTAGACTTTGGTAGATTAACATTTCCATCCCCTGCAAGAGCAAAGGCAGGTTGACGTTGATTTCCAATGGAATCCATCATGTTTTGAACATTTTGTCGACCTGTTTCCATCGCATCATTGAAGTTCCAAACTTTAGTGGAAAGCGCCTCTGCTCCTGCCGCAACGGTTTTGTTCTTCACATTTGAAACACGGTTCTTGAAGTGTTCAAAAGCTTCTCCAGCTTGAACCTTGACATCACCCACCTTGGTCTTAACATCTGTCCAAGTTGTTTTGACGCGATCTTTTATGCTAGCCTTAAAACTAGTCGCTTCTCCACTGTGGATGTTGACATTGGCTGCTTGACTTACTCGGTAGGATTTGTATTTATTTCCAAGGTGGCCAGTAGCTGACTGGTAATAAAGTGTTAGAAGTTTAAATCCAGTATAACAAAAACTTACAAAAATAAAAAATGCGATAACACTCTAGTTATCACATTTTTGCGTAGAAGTAGCATGATGGTCAATTGAAATTTTTAAATTATTGATCTTTAGCAATCTTTACAAATGCTTGTTTAAAATCCACATACATTTCAAAAGCAATTTTCATAACATCCCGAAAATCAATATAATCAGAAATAACTGGATCTAGAATAATATACTCTCTAGAAATTAGCCATTTCAAAGGGACTACCCATGATGGCTTTATCTCCTTCATATATGACCCAAATCAATTCCAATCTACCATGTTCAAAAACAAAATGAAAACCAAAACGAAAATTCTCAACTTGCTGCAAGTTAATATGGAAAAATCGTTCTCGCTTATCATATTGAACTTCATATCCCAATGACTCTACGATTTCCAATAAATAATCAAGCTCTTGACCCTCTGGTGTCCTATCTTTACTGCAAGTCTTTTGCGGACTCCGCCACTTCCATCAATGGACTTTCTTCTTCTTGCTTTCCTTGATTGAGCTTGGCTTGCACTGCCTCCGCCACTGCTCGCGGGATGCCGACTGTGACAATCTCATCTACAGTAGCTTCTTTGATCTTGGTCAGCGACTTGAAGTACTTCATCAGCAACTGCTTGCGTTTTGGTCCCAAACCTTCGATGCCGTCCAGCTGGGAGGAGAAGGAATTCTTGGATCGGAGCTGGCGGTGGAAGGTGATGGCGAAACGGTGGACCTCATCCTGGATCCGTTGGAGGAGGAAAAATTCCTGCGAGGTTCGAGAGAGTTCGATGACTTGGAGGGGATCACCGAAGAGCAATTCATGGGTCTGGTGCTTGTCATTCTTTTGCAAACCTGCAATGGGAATATCTAACCCCAACTCGTCTTGGATGACTTGCTTAGCGACATTAACCTGACCCTGACCCCCATCTATGACGATCAGATCTGGTGGCGTCAGGCCATCCCGCATAACCCGGCTGTAGCGTCTGCGAATGACTTCTCGCATGCTGGCATAGTCATCTGGTCCGACAACGGTCTTGATCTTGTACTTGCGGTAGTCCTTTTTGCTTGGCTTCCCATTGACAAAGACCACCATGGCAGATACGGGACTGGTCCCCATAATGTTGGAGTTATCAAAGGACTCAATGCGCACAGGAGTTGGAATTTGCAGGAGTTTTCCAAGATTTTCAATGGCACCTTGGGTCTTCTCCATGGATTTTTCAAGGAGATTGAACTTCTGCTCCAGACTGACACGCGCATTCTTAATGGCCAGATTGACCAATTGTTTCTTCTCCCCACGCTGGGGTTTGAGGACCTTGGTATCCACTAGTGCCTTGACCGCTTCCTCATCGATATCCTGAGGGATAAGGATTTCATTAGGAATCAGGTGAGATTTCTCCTGGTAAAACTGCCCCACATAGGTCAACAAATCCTCGTCTGGATCATTGTAGTATGGAAAGAGATTGACGTCACGCTCAATCAGCTTGCCCTGACGGACAAAGAAGACCTGCACACACATCCAGCCCTTGTCCACGTAGTAGCCAAAAACATCCCGGTTCTGCAAATCCTTGGCCATGACCCGCTGTTTGGTCCGCAGGGTCCCAATAGCCTGGATCAGATCCCGATACTCGGCTGCCCGCTCGAATTCCATGTTTTGCGCAGCGGTATTCATCTTGAGCTTGAGCTCATCGATAATCTTGTCATCCTGCCCTTTGAGGAAATCAGAAACCTCCTGGGCCATGCCCTTGAAATAAGCCTCATCCTTGTGGCAGACTGTGTGGGCCATACATTGCCCTAAATGGTAATAAAAGCAGACCTTGGAAGGGGGATTGGTACACTTGCGGAAAGGAAAAATCCGGTCCAAAAGCCTTTTGATCTCATTAGCCGCTCCTACGTCTGGATAGGGACCGAAATAGAGACCGCCATCTTTTTTGACCTGGCGCGTGATGATAAGACGGGGATAACGCTCATTGGTAATCTTGATGAAGGGATAGGACTTGTCGTCCTTGAGCATGATATTGTACTTAGGCTTGTTCTCCTTGATCAGGTTGATCTCAAGAAGCAAGGCCTCAATATTGGACTCAGTGACGATAAACTCAAAATCCACAATCTCAGATACCAGCGCTTCTGTCTTGGTATCGTGGCTTCCTCTGAAATAGGACCGCACGCGATTGCGAAGATTCTTAGCCTTCCCCACATAGATGATGGTACCGTTCTTATCTTTGTGAATGTAACAGCCCGGACTCGTCGGCAAGAGCTCGAGCTTGGATTTAATCAAGTTATTCATACTCTCTATTATATCAAAAAAGAGAGGCGCATACCTCTCAATTGTATGTATCCAACTTTACATCCTCAGCCTTTGAGATTAGCCATCTGGAAGATCGGAATCACATAAGGAACAATAGACATCAGGATAGTGAATAGCACGAAGAACCAGAACCAGAAGGAAGCGAGGGCACGCTGGAAAACTCCCGGTTGAGGTTTATTGGCTTGAATATAAGCCTTGATAGCTGGCCATTTAGTCGCGAGAACCACTATCATGACAATGGAACCAATGGCTAAAACACCGATTTGGAGCCAATTCGCTAGTCCCTCGTCCACATGATAGGCCACATAATGCAAGCCTTGGGAAATGACAAAGTTATTGAAAATGTGATAGAAAATAGCCCACCAGATATTGTATTCAAAGGCAATGTAGCCAAATCCTAAACCGATGATACTCGCAAAGAAGAGCTGATCAAAATTGGCATGGAAGAGTCCAAATAAGATAGCCGTCATAACAATGGCAAAGATTTTCCCGTAACGCTCCAAGCCTCGCAAGCCGGCCCCACGGAAGAAGAATTCCTCTGTGATAGGACCAAAAAATCCAGCATACAAGAGCATGGTCCATGATCGCTCAATCGTATCACCTAGATCGGGTGTTGGAGAATGAAGGCCAATGGTCTCAAACATGCGCTCAATCACTTGTGTCATCACAGATGAAAAGACTTGAGAAAAGCCAAGAAAGGCGAGAAGAATAAAGAAGACTGAAAGAGTCATCTTACGTCCCTTGTGCTTAAGATCATATTTATAAAGGGCCTTCTTGCGATAGGCATTAAAGAGAAAGAGTCCAATGGAAATAGAGATAAGGTAGGGAATACCAGCCCAAACATTCAGGGCATTGAGTTTTTCCGTTACTTGACTTGGATCTTTTCTGAGAGAGCCTGCTATGGTCAATCCAAGGAGGACTTCCCACAGGACGGTTACCAAGGTCATTACCAAGAGATAAATGGCAAGTGTCCCGGAATACCTTCCTATATCTTTTTTAGGGTCTAATAATCGGTTGTATTGGTTCATTTCTTCCTCCTAGAAAATAGATAAAAACTCGCACACATTCCTTCGTATAAGACAAAGAAAATCAAAAAGGCATGCATAAAGTAGTCTTCTGGTAATGCAAGAATAATCGAATCCACGCGCGGATCAAAGAGCCAAGTATTGTCCCCAGCAAATAAGACCTGATGAAAAAGCGTAAAGAATTGATCAAAACCAATTATAACAGTCATCACTGCAAGCACTACTGGTAAAACCATCATCCAAAAGAAGAGACTTCGGTACAAGGCCAGGTAGCCTTTTTTGACGACTGTCCGCATAAAATGGATAAAACCAGGTAGAGTGACCAAGAAAACGACCGTCACCAAATGAAACAGGTACTTGACAGCCTCAAAATGGTGCAAACCATTTTTTGAAGAGGGGAATTGAGGCATCTTCAACACCCATTGAAAAGGATTGGTCAAATAGTTCATCAAGACATTAAAATTCTTCATGATGACTGAAGCCGAAAAACCAGTTCGACTTTGAATCCCCAACCAATGAATCTCCACGGGATAGAGGGCCCAAGCTAGAGCAATGGTGAGAAGAATCGTAGCTGACAAGATAAAGAAAAATTGGTTGATTGATTTCAAACTTCTAAGCATCAAAATCCCACTCCGCTAAACTGGAAACAACATGTGTCGGTGCAATTGGTAAGGTCGGCACTTCTTCTGGTTTGGTAAAACCTGTCGTCACCAAAAGGGTTGGAATCCCATTGTCAATACCAGCACGAATATCTGTTAGATAATTATCCCCTACCATAACGACTTCTTCTCTTTCAAACCCCAGATGTTCAATAGCCTTATCCATGATGATGGCCTTTGGTTTCCCAATGATCACTGGCTTGACCCGTGTCGCTGCTTCGACAAGGGCAATCAGGGATCCTGCCCCTGGCATCAAGCCACGCTCTGTTGGAATGTTCAGGTCCGGATTGGTCCCAATAAAGTGTGCTCCTTTTTGAATCGCCAAGGTCGCAATAGCAAACTTCTCATAATCCACTTGCCAATCCAGGCCAATCACCACATAATCAGGTGCTTCTTCATCGATGATATAGCCAGCTTCTTCAATAGCGTCTTTGAGCCCCGCTTCTCCGATCACATAGACCTTTTTGCCCAAATTTTGGTCATTCATGTAGTCAATGGTCGCAAGGGTAGCTGTATAGATAGTCGAAACTGGGGTTTTTATATTGAAATGAGTAGCCAGCATATCCCGAACAGTCTCTGGTGTGCGGGTTGTATTGTTGGTCACAAAGAGATAGGGAATCTCACGCGCCTGCAGTTCATGAACAAAAGCTTCTCCTGCAGGAATTCGTGATTTTCCTTTGTAAATAGTGCCATCCAAATCAATCAAATAGCCCTTATAGTGCATTTATTCTTCCCTTTCTGTGTCAGCTTCTTCATGAAACTTCTCTGCATCGACTCGTCCACCAGAACCATATAAGAGCAATGCTCCAGCATAGAGGACAAATTGTAACACCAAACCTGTAAAATTAATCCCTTGACTTCCCGATTGGGTGAACAAGAAGGATGCTACCATGAGGATCACAATGGTCAATAACAAGCCTATCACGGTTGCCTGATCCACACTGATTTGATAAACCGTGCGTTTAGTGCTCCGATTTTTCCCGTCAGACTTAGTTTCTGGTTGCAAATTCTCCACAAAATCCGTCACTAAGGTCGCAGCGAGGCTGACTGTTGTGCTAAAGAGCACGCCTTGAGACAAGCGGTGATAGAAATTGGACCAGAAGGATCCTGATTGGCTAGTAATCCCAATCGAGAAGATCATGACCGGTAAAAGAAAGGCCAAGGTGAAATGGATCCAGACCCGATACCAGCGTATATCTTCTCTTAAAAAGCGATTAAAACTCTCTAAATTCAAGCGATAGCGGAAAAATTTATAAATTTCCTCTACCAGGATGATGCCCAAAGCACAAAGAGTCAAGAGCCAATCTCCCAACATGTACAAAGGGTTCTTTTGACGCTTGGCATAGGCCACAACCCGTTTTTGATAGCTTTCAAGTTCCTGTTTTTTATTTTTTAATCTTCTACTTTCCATAATTCCAACCCTTTTCTTCTACTTCTTCCCACTCAATTTCAGCTTGGGCATTGATCTGACTATCTGAAGTAATTTGGTGCTGAGTTTTCAAGCCCTCTTGTTCATATTGAGAGGTGATGAGACCTCCTGCTAGCACTTCTTTGACATATTTTAGATGAACTTTTTTAGGGATATGATGGGTCAAGAAGTCTGCTCCCATCACCTCAAAAACCCAGTCCAAGTACTTGCTATTGTTGACATGTCCGTTCATATCCAAGTCGTAAAACCGAACCCGGTATTCTTGTTCGACGCCGCCTTCTAATTCTTTGAAACGGGGACCACGGAGCATGGTTTTTGAAAATTCAGAGTCAAAGGCATCCGTGATTTCACTCATAACAGGATGAACCTTGCGTGTATCACGATCCATCAAGACAAAGGTCGCGACCATCTCAATGATAGTATTTCCTGCTTCATCCTTGATATTAAAGGCCCGGTAGCAGAAAAGTCGATTGTGACTCTTGGCATAGGTTTCGATAGTGATTTTCTCATCAAAAACAGGGAGACGCTCGATCTTCATATTGTAATCCGTGATAATCCAGACTAGATTGTAGTTCTCTAAAATGTACATATCACTCATACCCAGCTCAATCGATTGCATGCCCGATACCTGTAAAGACAGCAAGATCAATTGGGGAATCTTAATATAACCATTGACATCGCTCATATCAAACGGAATTTTCATGCTGTATTCAAATGTTTTTGCCATTTTCTACTCCAAAATAAACTTCTCTGCTACAGTGTCTCCTAAAAAGAGACCTTTCTTGGTCATTCGTACAATGTCCTTGTCAGGGACCAAAAGTCCCTGCTGGATCAATTCCTCAACCACCGGTCCATATTGTTGGTCAAAATTCACACCAAATTTTTCTTCAAAACGCTTCTTGGAAACGCCTGTTTTCTTACGTAGTCCTAGAAACATCTCTTCCTCCATCATTTCTGTCTGAGTCAGATGCTCTTCTTGGACACGCGCATTTCCCTCTTCGACAGCTTGCATATAGTGACGAATGGGGCCATGATTCTTGTAGCGAATCCCATCGACATAGCCGGATGCACCAGCTCCCAGACCATAATACTCAGCATTGTCCCAATACATGAGATTGTGTCGACTTTCAAAACCAGGCTTGGAGAAATTAGAAATTTCGTAATGCTCAAAGCCCGCTCGCTCCAACTCCTGAATAATGTATTCAAACATCTCTGCTTCCAACTCCTCTTTTGGTAGAGGAAGCTTGCCCCGTCTCATGCGATTCATAAAGACTGTGTGATTCTCCAGAATCAAGCTATAAAGACTCATGTGGGGAATGTCAAGGGCACGAGCCTTCGCAACATTCTCTTTGACCTGGTCCATGGTTTGTGTCGGAAGCGCATAGATGAGGTCGATCGAAATATTGTCAAAACCAGCCAGCTTCAGACGGTCGATATTGTCATAAATATCCTGCTCTTGATGGCTCCGACCGATCTTCTTGAGCAAGCGATTATCAAAGGTCTGCACGCCCAATGAAACCCGATTAACTGGCGAATCCTTCAAGACCGCAATCTTATCCGGATCCAAATCACCAGGATTGACCTCGATCGTCAGCTCTTCCATCTGAGACAGATCAAGCGACTTGGTCAGCTCCTTGAGCAGATAGGCTAGCTGATCCGCAGTTAGAGCTGTCGGTGTCCCACCCCCAATATAGAGAGTCCGTAGGTTTGTGATTTCTTCCCGACGAAATTCTTGGATCAAATGATCTAGATAAGCATCGACCGGTTGGTTCTTGATAAAGACCTTCGAAAAATCACAATAAAAACAAATCTGGGTACAAAATGGGATGTGGACATAAGCGGACGTTGGTTTTGTATGCATACCTTTAATTATACCATAAAATGGCTTAAAACTGATGGTAAAAATAGGGGCAAAGATGGCTCAAAATAAGAAAAAAAACCGAAACAGGTTGACCCATTTCGATTCTCATTCTTTCGTCTCTTGTCCTAATTCTTGAGTGCGTTTATAGGCTGCTTCCACTCCTGCAATAATGTCGCCCCGTAAGCCGACTTGTTCCAGGCGATTGACTCCTGCGATGGTAGAGCCACCTGGGCTACAAACTGCATCTCGCAAGCGGGCTGGATGTTCGCCTGTCTCTAGGACCATTTGACTAGCGCCGTGGAAGGTCTCGGCAGCCATCTTCAAGGCTTGCTCTCGTGAAAGTCCCAAGCTTACTCCTGCATCTGCCATGGCTTCAATCATCTGATAGACAAAGGCTGGTCCACAGCCTGCGACAGCCGTTGCAGGATCCATCAATTTTTCTTCAATTTCGTAGAGGGCCCCTGCTCCTGATAAGAGCTGGTTGACTTGCGCTATCTGCTGGTCTGTTACTGCTTGGGAGCGGGCCAAACTGATGACACCTTGACCAATGGCTACTGGTGTATTAGGCATGATGCGGATGAGACCCACCCGCTCATTTTTAACTACACTTGACATTTGCTCCAGTTCCAGACCTGCTGCCATAGAAACCAACAGGAGATTGGAACGTTGGCCCAAAATGACCTGGTACTCTTCAAGTAAAGGGCTGAGTTGATAGGGTTTGACCCCTAAAAAGATTACTTCAGCCTCTTGAAAGACTTGTTCAAGATCAGACGCCGTTCCCCCATACTGGCTGATAAACTCTTCCACCTTTTGTGGGGAACGATTGACCAAGAGCAGGTCTGTGCTAGCCACTTCTTTTGCGACCGCTTTGGCCAGACTAGCTCCCATATTTCCAAGACCGATAAATGCTACTTTCATGACTTACCTCACTTGACCATTTCCACTGACGATATACTTGTAACTAGTCATCTCCCGCAGTCCCATTGGTCCACGCGCATGGAGTTTCTGCGTCGAGATCCCCATTTCACAACCTAGGCCAAATTGACCCCCATCTGTAAAGCGTGTAGACGCATTGACATAAACGGCTGCTGAATCTACTTGCTTTGTAAAATAAGCGGCTGTCTCAGGATTTTCAGTCACAATGGCATCCGAATGATGGGTGCTGTGGGCTTCTATGTGGTCCACCGCTTCCTCAACTCCATCAACGACCTTGACTGCTAATATATAATCTAAAAATTCGGTATCAAAATCCTGCTCCTGTGCTGCTGTTCCCGAAATGATGGCCTGTGCTTGCTCATCTAGGCGCAACTCAACGGATCTTTCTCGTGCATCCACTAAGCGCTCTTTGACCAAAGGCAAGAAATCAGACGCGATCGCTCGATCGACCAACAAGACCTCCATAGCGTTGCAGACAGAGGGGCGACTGGTCTTGGCATTTTCAATAATCGCTAGGGCTTTCTGGAAGTCAGCCTCCTTGTCCACATAGACATGAACAATTCCAGTTCCTGTCTCGATCACGGGGACAATGGCATTTTCAACCACCGCTTGGATCAATCCAGCACCACCACGTGGAATGAGCAAATCTAGATAGCCCTTAGCCTTCATCATAGCAAGGCTGGAAGCTCGACTCGTATCTTGGATCAATTGGAGAAGGTCTGGATTGAGTCCGACTTCTTCCAATCCAGCCTTGAGTGCGGTCACGATCGCTTGGGCAGAATGAAAGGCATCCTTTCCAGTACGAAGAACCACTGCATTTCCACTCTTGATGGCAAGCGCTGCAGCGTCTGACGTTACATTTGGACGGCTTTCATAAATGATGCCAATAACACCCATGGCGACTCGGACTTTCTGGATTTCAAGACCATTTTCCAAGACTTCAGTATCCAGCACCTCCCCAATCGGATCTGGCAGGTCTATTAAAGCACGAATTCCTTGGGCCATCCCGGCAATCCGCTCTTGATCAAGAAATAGGCGATCCAGCATGACTTCAGAGATCTTCCCGCGTGCTGCTTCCATATCGATCTGATTGGCTGCTAAAATGGCTTCCGTCGCTTTCAGAAGCTGGCTAGCCATGGCCTCCAAGGCTTGATCTTTAAGAGCTGTACTGGCTGTATTGATGCTTTTCTTAGCTGATCTCGCTAAGGCTAATTGTTCTTGTGTTGTTTCCATACAATTTCCTCTAAAATTCTGAAAAGAGTAGGTCAATCTCAGGAGTTACCGAGATCCAATCATCCCGGTGGATAAGGATTCCCTTAGCTTTTTTATATTGGAGTAGATCGCGCACAGCTGATTGGCCGAGACGAACCTTGCCTTTTCCTAGCAATTGTCCTGACTCTTGATGATAGACGCTGACGATGTCGTGATAAGAGAAATCCCCTTCTGCCTTGGTCACACCAGAAATCAACAAACTCTTTCCATGATCCAACAGGGCTTCCGCTGCTCCAGCATCCACCCAAACGGCTCCTTTACTTTCTGCATAAAAGGCTAGCCATTGCTTCTGGGTTTTTAAACCCTTGTCCTCTGCAAGGAAGTAACTGCCATCCGCTTGCTCTTGCGCTGCTTCGATCAAGGCATCAGACTTGAGAGACGAGCAAATATAGACAGGAACCCCAGACTCGGTCGCAAGGGTCGCTGCCTTGAGTTTGGTCAGCATACCGCCGGTCCCGTTGCTACTGCCAGCACCACCAGCCATCTCGATCATCTCGCGAGAAATGTGTTCGATTCGATCCAAGCGCTTAGCTGTTGGATCCTGAGAAGGATTGGCTGTATAGAGGCCATCCACATCCGTCAACAGCACCAAAAGATCCGCTTGGGCCATGGCCGCAACCTGCGCACTCAAGGTATCATTGTCACCAACTTTTAGCTCAGCGATAGAGACCGTATCATTTTCATTGATAATCGGAATCGCCCCACGGTTTAGTAAGACAGAAAGGGCCTGGTGGGCATTCTTATAGCGACGTTGATCCGCAAAGTCATCCTGGGTTAATAAAATTTGTGCAGAAACAATGTTGCGTAAAAGAAGATTAGAGGTATATTCTTCCATCAATAAACCTTGACCAACTGCTGCAGAGGCTTGCTTGTCTGCCACCTTAGTCGGTCGTTTCTTAAAACCAAGGGCACCAAACCCAGCAGCAACCGCCCCTGATGAGACCAAGATCAACTCATGGCCCGATTCGTGTAAGAGAGCCAACTGCTGGGTGATGACCTTGACCTTCTGTCTGGAGAGACTCCCATCGGGATTGGTCAAAGACGAGGTCCCTACTTTAAAGACGATTCGTTTTGCTTTCATCTCTATGTTTCTTTCTAATACTATTTATTTCGTATGTAATGAAAGTGACTGAATCTCCATTCAGCCATCTTCATTATCCTTTTCGAAGATCTTCCAGCGTTTTCTCAAAGATCGCTGGCACTTCTGCTGTAAATTCCAAAGTCACTCCTGTGCGAGGGTGGGTAAAACCAAGTGTCCGTGCATGAAGAAACTGTCCTTGTCCTTTAAGTGTCTTCTTAGGACCATAAGCAGGATCTCCAGCCACGGGATGGCCAATATAGGCCATGTGCACCCGAATTTGGTGGGTCCGACCAGTCTCCAGTTGCAACTCTACCAGCGTGTAATTTCCAAAGCGTTCCAAAACCTGAAAACGGGTCACTGCAGGCTTGCCTTTAGCCGTCACCGCCTGTTTTTTCCGGTCCTTTTCACTGCGACCAATTGGTGCTTCAATCATCCCTCGATCGTTCGGAAGGTTGCCATGAACAATGGCCCAATACTTCCGTAGAGATTTTTTGTCTTTGAGTTCCTCTGCTAAGGCGACGTGAGCTTGGTCATTTTTTGCGACCATCAAGAGCCCTGACGTGTCTTTATCGATCCGATGAACGATCCCTGGACGCAATTCTCCATTGATCCCTGAAAGGTCCTTGACATGGTATAACAGCGCATTGACCAAGGTCCCGCTGGTATGACCTGCACTTGGGTGAACAACCATGCCTTGGGGTTTATTGACGACGACGACATCCTGGTCCTCATAGACGATGTCTAAGGGCAGATCTTCTGCTTCATAGCTGACCTCTTCCACTTCTGGGACTTCATACTGGATGATGTCTCCTTCTTTGACCGTATACTTAGCTTTTTTCACAGTTCCATTGACCAGAACTTTTCCTTCTTTGATCTGCTCATTGGCTACAGCTCGTGACAAGGGAGTCAAATCCGCCAAAGCCTTATCCAGTCGCGCACCGGCTACTTCGATTTTAATTTCCATGCGTTTCCTCTTTCAACATCAGGATCAGGAGCAAGAAAACTCCAACTGTCAAATAACTATCTGCTACATTAAAAATTGCAAAATTCATAAAGTCCAGGTGGAACATATCAACCACGAAGCCCTGACGCAGGCGATCGATAAAATTCCCCAAGCCACCTGCAATGACCAAGGTCAAGCCCGTCACAATCCAAAGCGACCCCTTGAGGTGCTTATAGAGATAGTAAAAGGCCCCTACCATCACGACTAGCGTGATGAGGGTAAAGAACCATTGCTGATTTTCAAGAAGTGAAAAAGCTGCACCTGTGTTTTGAAGATAGGTCAGGCTGACCACATGGGGAATAAAAGACTTAACGACACCCAGTGGAATGTTCTTGACTACATACCATTTGACCAACTGATCCAGTAGGACCAATAGCACAATTGCTACTGGAACCATTATTTTTCTCTTCATTTCTTACCTCTTTTGATCAAAATACTCTACCATGACCTCGACAAACTTCTCTGCTACAGGGGAGAGATCCATCTCTTCGCGTTTGACATAGACCATTTTATTGTCCAAGTTGTCTTCTAAAGGAATCACGGTAATACCATTCACTGACTGGCTATCTAAAAAGCCTGATCCTGTCGCATAAGCATCTGTCCGCTCCAAGATCCCATTCAAGGTGGCCCGGTCGGTTACATTGAACATTTGGGAGCTCGAACTGGTATCGACAAAATTCTCTGAATAATAGAGGTACTCATCTTTTTCTTGGGTAAAGCGAACAGTTGGCAATTGAGCTAGATCTTCCATGACCAGTTTTTTCTTCTTAGCCAGAGGGTGTCCCTTGCGAAGGTAAATATGAGTCTGAAAAGGAATCAAATCCACCACTTCAAGTCCTAATTTATCAACCCGTTGCATAATTCCCTTGGTATTTTGACGGTTGAGATAAATAATCCCCAACTCACTATGCCCTTGAGCCACTTCATCCAAAATTTGGACCGTCGTTGACTCAAAGATGCGGAAGTTTTTATTTTCCGGATAGCGGATCGAGAATTCCGTCATCAATGGTGGCAAGAAGTCATAGTGTTGACTAGAAATAGAGAATTCTTTCTTCTCTTCTTCAGGACTGGCATATTGATTTTGAAAAATATCAAACCCCTTAACCACGTCCTGCGCTTTTTCATAAAATTCCATTCCCCGACGGGTCAAAAATGTCCCCGAACTAGTTCGACGAAAAATTTTAAAGCCCAGTTCCTTTTCCAGATCGCGTACTGAAATAGACAAGCTCGGCTGACTCACATACATTTTTTCAGCAGCCTCACGAAAAGTACCACTATTGGCAATCGCGACTACATATCGTAATTGTTGTATATTCATTCTATTTTCCTTATTACAGTATCGATCTATTATACCATAAATTAGGGGCTGAAAGAAGAGATGCGTTTAAGAGACCTTCATCAAGTGAAAATAAAAAACTGGAACTAAAACAGTTCCAGTTGATACTTATTCAATCACTTGAGTTTCAGCTAATTTCTTGTACCAATGTGCAGATTTCTTAGGATAACGTTCTTGTGTATCGAAATCAACGTAGAAGAGTCCGTAACGTTTTTCATAACCATTAGACCATGAGAAGACGTCCATTAATGACCAGATGAAGTAGCCCTTGACGTTTGCACCATCGGCAATCGCATCAGACAAGACTTCCAAGTGTTGTTTCACATAATCGATCCGGCCATCATCGTAAACCGTGTTGTCCACAAATTCATCTTTGTATCCAAGTCCGTTTTCAGTGATGTAGATCTTCTTGTAGTTTGGATAATCTTTCTTGACACGCATGATTTGATCATACAAACCTTGAGGGTAGATGATCCAGTCCCAATCCGTCCGAGGGACATAGTCAGGAGCTACACGACGTCCAACACCTTTGATTTGGTATTTAGAGCTTCCTTTTTCCCCTTTACCATTGTGGATGATTTCAGTTTCACCATCAAAGGCTTCCATCCAGTCACTCATGTAGTAGTTAATTCCAAGGAAGTCGTTTAGATCTTTAGCTGCTTCAAGTGCTGCAAAGTCTTCGTCCCGAAGATCCAGCCTACCACCATTAACTGAAAGAATGTGGTTTACACCTTCCATGGTTGCATCTGAATAGTGTCCGAGGTATGTCGCATCCAAGATAAATTTGTTGTGGATGATATCTTCCAACTCAGCAGCACGTACGTCTGCAGGATTTTTAGGATCCAATGGATACTTAGTTGGAAGGGCGTGAACAACCCCGATTTCACCTTTATAGCCTTTGTCTTTGTACAATTTCACAGCACGTGCATGAGAAACCATCATATTGTGGTGTGATTGGAAGACTTTGGCAAGGTCATATTGAATACCTGGTGGGAATTTACCAACCAAGTATTGACCATCACCGATTGGGCCAATTTCATTGAAGGTTGTCCAGTAGTTGACTTCTGGGAATTCTTCGAAACAGAAGGCAGCGTAATCTACAAAGTGTTCGATATTTTCACGATTCAAGAAGTCTCCATTTGAGTGAAGAGCTTCAGGAGTATCAAAGTGGTGAAGAGTTACGAATGGTTCTACATGACGTTTGTGGCATTCCGCAAATAACTTATGATAGAATTCTACCCCTTTTGGATTGACTTCACCATAACCAGTTGGGAAAATACGTGACCAAGCAATAGAAATACGAATTCCGTTTACGCCATATTCTTCCGCCAACTGTAAGTCTACTGGATATTTATGGTAGAAATCACTTGCTGGTTCAGCAGTATACCAATAGTTGTCTGCTAAGTATTTATCCCATGCAACTGGTCCTTTACCATCAGTATGAGTTGCACCTTCAGCCTGATATGCCGCTGTTGCGCCACCGAAAATAAAATCTTTAGGAAGTGTTTTTGACATAAGTTTCCCCTTCTCAATCATAAAATAAAAATAAAGCAAGATGGAGAGGAGTAAGTGAGCAATCCTTCTCCATCTCACTTTAATCAACAGTAAATGTATTTATTATTGAAATTGTTCTTGAACGAATGCAAGAGCGCCTTTACCATCACGAGTCAACTTGATGTATTGAGCTCCTTCAGTCTTAGCCAATTTGATTCCAAGTTTATCTGTTTCAGCCTTCATATCTTCATAGTTTGAAGCTACTTGAGGAGCAAGAATAACCAGGTCAAATTCTGGCAACATTTCACGGTGAGCACCGTAACCACCAGCAGCAGCCTTCACAGGAACATTGTATTCTGCAGCAGCTTTATTCAAAGCGTTAGCAAGAAGACCACTTGTTCCACCACCGGCACAAAGAACTAATACGTTTGTTTCTTTTGTGATATTGTTTTGAACTGGTTCATCTTCAACACCAGCTTTTTCAAGAATAGCATCTGCTTTAGCAGTGTTAAAGTTTGCAGCAACTTTTTCTTTCAAGCTATCGTTTGATTTACCTGAACGTTCTTCTTCAAGAATTTGTTCATCATAAACCTTGAGGAATGGATAGTAGATAACAATATCTACCACAATTAATAATGCTGCAAGAGCGAATGATAAGAACTGGAAGTTTGTACCAAGAACAATACCAAGAGGTCCTGGTGTAGTCCATGGAAGGTTGGCAGTAAATGAGTTCATGCCAAGTGTTTCAATAAAGAACTTAAAGATCCATACGTTTGCAATTGGTGCAAAGATGAATGGGATAAAGAAGATTGGGTTCAAAACAAGCGGTGCACCAAACAAGATTGGTTCGTTTACACCGAAGAATGTAGGAACTACTGAAGCACGTCCAATAGCACGATTTCGTTTTGATTTACATAACCACATAAACATGAATGGAACCACAAGAGTTGCACCAGTACCACCCATAGTGACGATAAACATTTGTGTACCAGATGTAAGGATCTTATCAGCGTGCATACCTTGTTGAAGAAGGTTCAAGTTGACTTCGGCATTTGCATAAGTAATCGCTGCAATCGCAGGCTCAACGATAGATGGGCCGTGAATACCAATAAACCAGAAGAATGCAAAGGCACCGAAAATAATCGTAATACCAACATAACCGTCTGCTGCTGAGAATAGAGGAGCAAGAAGGGTACCGATTGATTCAGCAACCGTTACATGAAGGCTTGCTTTCACAACTAATTCAAGTGCATACAAGAGTACAACTGACAATGTAAATGGAATCAGGTCTTTAAATACTTGTGAAATATTTGGTGGAACCTCGTCCGGCATGCGAATCGTCACATTATTTTTCACACAGACCTTATAAACATTAACTGTAACAAAGGCTGCAATGAAGGCTGTCAACAGACCTTTTGTACCCATGAAGGCTGTTAAGAATCCACCTTCTTTAGCAGGTTCGGCAGCCATGAGCAAGAAGCCAACCATAGAAGCCAACATTGTAGAAATGAAGTTGATTTGGTTGGTTGCTGGGAGGTCACGGTTCATTGAATCAGTCAAAGCCTTAGCCGTTGTCCCACCAACGAAGAAGGCCAAGATGCCCATAGAATAGCTATATGGAGTCATCAAGAAAGTTTCAATATCTTTAGACCAATGGAATCCCCAAGCGTTTGGTACATACGCAATTAGGATGAAGATAGATGAGAATAAGATTACAGGCATTCCTGCAATGAAACCATCACGAATCGCTCGCAAATATTTGTTTCGAGAAATCTTTTCAAAGAAAGGTTTCCCTTTTTCAATCAGTTCAATCAGTTTATTCATTATTTCGCTCCTCTTTTATATAGTTCAATCAGATGGTGAATCACGTCTTTTAATAGGATCGTTGTCATGAGATGGTCTTGACCATGCATCATGGTAATGCTATAGGGGATTTCTTCTCCTGCTGCTTCATGCGCTAGCATGGTCGTTTGAGATTTGTGAGCCTCAGCGATACAGGACCCTGCTTCTTCTACTAAGGATTCTGCTTTAGCAAAATCACCATTTTCAGCAGCTTTTAAGGCTTCCACTAATTTTGATCGAGCGTCACCGGCATAAGCGACAATTTCAAAGCCAAGTAATTGGACTTCTTCTTTATTCATGTTGGTTCCTCCTTATGATACCTTTTGAAAATTTTTATAATAGACGTTGAATATGAAGGGCTAAATAGACTTTTTCATTAGGAGATATCTTGGCTCCTGTCTGTTCAGCGATGGTTTGGTAGATTTGATGACTAATCTCATAAGCCTTTGGATAACTTAGCTGAATCAGTTGTTCCATCTCGCTCAAACCTTCTGGATCTTCTCTTCCCTTATCTAGCGAATCTAGGAAATAATTGAGATGGATCATAAAGCGATCATAGAAATGACTGTTTTCTTCTTTCCGTTTCAAGCCATTTTGAGCTAGTTTTTCTTCTACAGCTTTCAAAATAACTTGTCGGTCCTGGACATCTGGATCTTGCTCATGAATCATTTCCCCTTGTGCATTAATGAAATGATAAGCGATGCGATTCACTTCATCGTCAGGAAATTGATCCAAGAGCCGCTTTCGAAAGATCTCAATCGCTTCTTTTGCGATTTTATAGGGAATCGGATGCATAGCAGACACATCAGGAAGGTCACTGTATTTATATCTTCCCTGTTGAACTGCCTGGTAAGAACAAAAGATGTGATCTGTTAATGTCACATAGATATATTCTTGAACAGGATAGGCATATTTCTTAGACAAGGTATCAATCACTTCATAAGTGGTTGTAATGAAATCAAGAGGAACATCCTTTAGAAGGGCCATAAAGTTTTCTCTTGACTCATCCGTATTTAAACGAAATACTTTTTCGACCTTATCATCAGCTACTAGATCATTTTTCTTTTTCCCAAATGCAATCCCACTCCCAATAACAATCAACTCTTGTTGTAGTTCATTTTGAACCAAAGCAACATTATTGTTCATTGGATGGATAATACGATACATGAGGCTCTCCTTTGTAAAATTTGTTAAAAGCAAATAAAAATGACCACGAAGCAACCGAAAAAACTAGCCTACACTAATTGTTCAGTCTACTTGTGGTCACGCCTAATCTAACTTAGTAACGCTCACTGCTATTCAACTTATAAACTTATTCTATCATAAACTTTTTGTTTTGTAAACCCTTACAGCGAAAATTTTTAAACATTTTTTTATAAAAAAGAAACAAAGCCTAGAAATAATGAAGAACATTGGAAGGAATTTCTTCCTTCCAATGTTCTAAATGTTGCTTTAGGAGGCAATAACGATTTGTTTCTTACACGCGTTCTGTCCAAGGTGTTGCCACTTTAGCCAAGACTGCGTTCAATTCTTCAATATTTTGACGACCTTCTGTACGAAGCCATTCACGAGCAGCTGCTTCTCCATCTTTGATGTAAGCTTCTACTGAACCTGCCCATGTCGCACGTCCACAAAGAACACCGTTGAAGTTGGCACCTGATGCATGTGCAAATTCCAAAGTTTCTTGGAAAAGTTTTGCGGATACACCAGCACTGAGGTAGATGTATGGAAGGTTGGTTGCTTCTTCTTGTTCTTTGAAGAAAGCAGCTGCTTCTTCACGACTATAGACAACTTCTCCTTCTCCAAATCCTTCCACGAAGTTCACATTAACTGGAACTTCCACTTTCAAGACATCGATATTGAAACGAGGATCTGAAAAGACTTTCATAGCCTCAATCACCTTACGAGGTTTCACTTTCGCATATTCAGCAGAGGTTGCATCTGCAATTCCTTCATCATAAGCCAAGATTTCAAGGAAGAATGGAATATCTTCAGCAGCGCATTCAGAACCGATGCGTTCGATATAAGCTTGTTTTTCTTGGTTGAGTTCATCTGCACTGTCTACATCATAGTAGAGCAAGAATTTCACAGCATCTGCGCCTTGTTCTTTGATGCGTTTTGCTGACCAAAGGTTCAAGCAGTCTGGCAAGCGCTTGGTGCTTGATGTATCGTAACCTGTTTTTTCATAGGCAAGTAAGAGACCAGCATCTTTGTCCAAGGCTTTTGTAGCAGGTAGACCATATTCTGGGTCCAATAACATAGATGAAGCATATTTTGTCAATTCATCAGCTACAAGGACTTTTAATTCTTCCATTTGTGCTACTGTTGGTTCTGTGTCTTGATATTTGGCCATCAAGCGTTTCAAAGCCCCACGTTGGTCGAAGGCCAAAGCTGAAATGACACCGTCTTTTGTACTAAGACGTTCCAAATAGTTGCGTTTTTGTTCTGTTAATACCATTTTATACCTCTTTTACGATTAATTGTTGATACAAGGCATCATAATGCCCCATGTTGACATGTCCTGTTTGTGCTTCTTGCGCATTTAACATTCCAAGAACATTTGCTTTCTTGAGCAAGTCTGCGTCACTCTCATGATGATAGAGACCAGATGCAATCCCTGCAACAGTCGAATCACCAGATCCGACTGGATTGACGACATCGATCTTAGGAATATCTACCTTATAGAAGACATCCCCATGCTTAGCGAAAGCGCCATTTGCACCAAGGGAGACAATCACCCATTCGATGCCATCAAAGAGAGAATCCTGAAGAACTTCTTTTAAGTCTTCCACATTCTTACTCACTTCTTTTCCTAACAACTGAGATAATTCTTCATTGTTTGGTTTAATGACCGTAGGCTTGACAGCTGTTTGAATGGCAGCTTCTAAAGAAGCTCCCGAGCAATCAAGTACGACTGGTTTCCCAGCTTCCCTTGCAATCTTGACAAGGCTAGCATAGTAGTCCACTGGTAAACCAGCAGGAAGACTTCCAGAGATGGCAACAACCTCTACTTGTTCAACCAAGTGACGATAATGGTCGAGAAAGTCTTGGCCTTCTTTCTCAGAAATGGTTGGACCTTTTTCTAAGATTTCTGTTTGCTTGCCTTCGTGAAGGATGGCGATACAATTACGTGTATCTCCAGCAATTTCAAAGAAACGTTCCTCTATCCCTTCTCCTAAATGATCGAGAATGAATTGCCCCGTCCGACCACCAAGTAGGCCAGTCGCTGCCACTGGATCCTTTATCTCAGAAAGTACACGGGTAACATTGAGACCTTTTCCACCAGCTGTCTTACTCACCTCAGCTACACGATTGACTGTATCCAACTGGAGTACATCCAAAGGATAAGAAATATCAATCGAAGGGTTCATCGTGACCGTTAATATCATACGTCACCTCTTAGTCGTGGTATTCACCACGGTCCCATTTTTCAAGGAATTCTGTAAAGAAATCAGCATCCGCTTGATGAGCATTATGGGATTCCACATGTTGGATCTTAGCGATCAATTTTTTATTTTCTTCAGTTGGTTTGTATTCAGCGTGGATGAATGCTTCAATGATATCGCACATGAGCAATTCACCAGTAATTTTACCCCCAAACCCGATGACATTCGCGTTCAATTCTTCTTTTGCATAAAGAGCAGTTGTCATATCGCGTACCAAGGCAGAACGGATACCAGGTACTTTGTTAACAGCATTGTTAATCCCAACACCAGTACCACAGATACAAACACCAAGATCTGCTTGGCCACTTGCTACGGCTTCACCGACTTTCTTACCAAAGATTGGATAGTGGGTACGTGTATGGTCATAAGTCCCAAAGTCGAGCACTTCGTATCCTTTTGATTTCAAAAAATCAGAAACAGCCATTTTTTCATTTGTCACAATGTGATCACAACCAATTGCAATTCTCATTTGAATTCTCCTCTCATTAGCACATCTTATTCAACATATCGACACGGATTTGGTGACGACCACCGTCGTATTTACCATTGACGAAGCCTTTGGCAATGTTCTTGGCCAATTCATCCCCAACAATTTCAGCACCCATGGTAATCATACGAGAATTGTTGTGTCCACGTGTCATATAAGCAGAACGTTCATCTGAAACTTCTGCTGCCACCATTCCTTTGATTTTAGTTGCAACCATAAATGGACCAGCACCGTAAGCATCAATCACGATTCCAAGATTTTGATCGTTTTTGTTCACTTCGCTCGCAACTGCAAGTGTCACATCTACAAAATCTTGACCTTCAGCAGTTACATCCACAACGTCGAAGTTTTCTTTTACAAGAAACTCTTTCACGAGATCTTTTAATCTTAATCCTGCAGCATCTGCACCAATTACAATAGACATGTCCTGTCCTCCTTTTGTTTGTTTCAGCAAATATCCCTGTTGTTAAATTTTCACAAAGAAACATTTTCTTACTTTTGATATTATATTACACCTATTTTGAACGAAAGTCAACATTAAATTGTTTATTTTCGAACATTTTTTTAAAATAAAAACACCATATCCACAAAAGATATGGTGTCAGTTTTCAAACTACATATGACGATTATTTTGCATTTGCAGCATATTCTTCGTTACGTTTGATCATTTGTTTTCTGTACCAAGCGAAGATTCCGATATAGAATGCCAAGAAGACAACTACACCAAGGATAGCTTTGATATCACCAGTTGTTGCGTTACCGATTGTCCAACCGAGCAATTTTTCAACTGGTCCTTCAAGAGTTGAGTGAGTGATCAATTGAGTAGAAGCTACCCCTTTAGGGAAGGCATCAACACTCTTAGCCAATTGAGTTGCAAATGGTGCAATCAATGTACCTGAAAGAAGGAAGAGTGGCAAGAGAAGGCTTCCGAAGATGATCATACGGATCAATTTACCGCGTGTTACAACCAACAAGGCTGGAGTCACACCCATAGCGATGATACCTGCAAGTGGCAAGATACCATTTCCGACTTTAGAAAGAAGCACTGCTTCGATCAACATGATTGGTGCAAGTACGTTGGCACAAGCCCAGATTTCAGCACGACCAGCGATAAATGGCCAGTCCAAACCGATGTTGAATTTACGTCCTTGAAGACGTTTAGTAGCAACGTTTGTAATACCTTGTGACAATGGTTCTACCGCTGCGATGAACCAAGAACCGATCAATGAGAACAATTCCAAGCAGACACCGGCAGTCAAACCAAGGCTCAACCAACCTTTAATAACCAATTCCCATTTGTCAGCATCTGCGACGCCAGCAACTGGATGTGGAGTACCCATGATACCGATGACGATACCAAGAAGGAAACCGATAAAGAATTTAGATCCCCAGAAACCGATCTTCTTGTTCAATTTAGCAGCGTCGAAGTCGTATTTATCAAGACCTGGGAAGAATTTGTCAAAGATTTTATCCAAGACCATGATGATTGGGTTCATCATGTAGTTCATGTGAGTTGAAGTCATAGGTGATGAACTTGGTGCATTCAAAAGATCATCAAATGTTGGTTTCATCAAGTCTGAGTTGATGATTTTCATAATCCCTACAAGGACAACTGCAAGAGTTGCCAAGAAGAGTGATAAACCTTGGCTGACACCGTTGTTGTCCGCATACCATTTGATCAAAAGACCAGTGATAGACAAGTGCCAGATATCGAAGATATCGACGTCAAGTGTATCTGTTTTCTTGATCGCAAGCATGATAACGTTGACAATCAACATAATCAACAAGAAGTAAAGTGTCCAGGCAGACCCCCAAGTGATGGTCGCAAGAGGTGCCCAACCAACGTCAGTGATATTCAATTGAATACCTGTGTTCTCAACGAATTTTGCAAGAGACGCTGAGAAAGCTCCATTCAACATACCGATGATGGCACCGATACCAGTAAGGGCGATGGCAAGTTTAATACCACCTTCAAGGGCTTTAGAGAATTTCACTCCAAACAAGAGAGCCAATAAAGTCAAGACGATCAACATGATGATCGGAGCACCCATATCTAGGATGGGTTTGAAAAATTTATTGGCAAAATCAATAATGCCATTCATAATAAATCCTCCCGATTTATAATTTTTTTGTAATTTACGGCATAAAGTGTTCCCAATTTTTTATTGGATAACGCTTACAAACTTGTTTAAAAAAATATTAACTTAATCCATGTTCTTTAATGGCAGCTTCGATGTTATCAAAGACTGGCGCACTCATCGCTGGAATACGGAATAAAATTGGTCCTGCTTCTACCACTGGAATACCAGGATCGAATCCCAAATCAGTTGCAGCAATTGGAGTAAAGATATCATAACCTGAAATCAAGTCTTCATTCACGTCTTTGACCATGACAGCGTCACAACGCACATCATAACCGCGGTTTGACAACTCTTCTTCTACCGCACTCTTAATTTGGTGGCTAGAGTTAACACCTGCACCACAGGCAGCTAAAATTTTAATCATTTGGATGTCCTCCATTATAAATATTTACGAATGTTTTAGGAAATAGTTTCCGTTATGTATTGATAAAGCTTATCTTCACTATCTAATTTTGATAGAGCTTCGAGATTTCCATTGGATGTAAAGAAATCCATCAGCTGGGCCAAAATATTGGTTTGGCTAGAGCTTGAATTGTTGATAATGAAGAATAAAAGTGAAACTTGAACTTCCTTATCTGGAGCAATCATATTATGGAAGGTTACCGGTTGATCCAAACGAACCACGACCACATTCTCAGTGAGATTATGGACAATGTCTGTGTGCGGGATCGCCACATTTGGTAAGTCTTTACCAAGAAATTCCATGTCTAATCCAGTCGGGAAAGACTTTTCACGCTCAATCAAAGCGGAACGATAGGTTGGTGTCACAATCTGTCGCTCTTCCAATAAGCTTGCTACCTGCTCAAAGAGATCTGTTTGATCCTTGGCATGTAGGCAAAATACAAGATCTTTGTTAAAGAGTTGATTTAATCCCATTGTTGCCACCTCCTTATCTAACTATTTATTTTATGGTTAGAGTATATCACTATATTGATTGATTGTCAATCATTTTTTGTCGTATTTTGTTTATTTTTGTTTATATTCATCTTTAAAGCGCTTCCTAATCGTCATTTTCTAACATTATTAAAAAAGTAAAAAGTGAGAGTGGGACAGAAATCGGTAATTCGTTAGAATTCGATTTCGTCGTCCCACCTCCGCACAGTTGAGTAGGGCTGCAAAAGCTGATGAAATCAGCGTAGTAGAGCCCACTCAACCACTGCGTCTTGCTCGACAATCCAAAAATAATTGAGAGGCTAGGACTTTTGTCCCAGCCACTTGATCTTAAATGATTTTCGTATAAAAGCCATATTTATCTTTGATCTTTTTAGGAATGCTATCATCGGTAATAATGGCATTTAGATCTTCCACACGATAGAAACTGTAGAAGGAATAACTATCAAACTTGCTGTTATCAGCTACCACATATTTCTCTATCGCATTGTTCAGAATAATGGCATTGCCATTTCCTTCTTCTTCATTAGCTGTGGAGACACTATGGCCATCGATTCCATTGACCCCGATGAAGGCTTTAGAAACCTTGATTTCTTTCAATAGTTTATTGGCAAATTGACCGACAAAGGTTTGTGTCTTTACCCGGTAACGACCACCAACTAAGATCAAGTCATAATTTGGGAAATCCTTGAGTTTCTCAAAAATAGGCAGGGAATTAGTGACGATGCTAATTTCTTTTCCTTCCAAATAATCTCCGATAAAGTCTGTTGTTGTACCAGAGCCAATAAAGACGGTATCCCCATTTTCGATCAACTCCGCACATTTTTTGGCAATGGATCGTTTCTCATCAATATTGATCAGATTTTTCTCACTGTGAGAAGCTTCTAATAAACTATCTTTGACTTTTTTGTGGGCCCCACCATGTACACGAACTAAAAGACCTTGTTTTTCAAGATCGATCAGATCGCGACGAATGGTCATGTCTGTCACCCCAAAGAGTTCCTTTAGCTCTTTGACCGATACCACACTTTTTCGATCCAGTTCCTGAAGAATTTCAACATGTCTGCTATCTTTCATGGTACTACTTCCATTCCTACTATATTTTTCTCTATTATACTACTTTTTTCAAAAAACACAAATTCAAACATTATATTAACAAGAGTAAACATGATATTTTTAAATAAATAAAAGAAAAAAGCCTTCCGTCAATCCGGAAAGCTTTCATTTATGCTATTTCTAGCTTCCTCACCTTTGGATCAAGGCTCGGGATAAAAAGGTTAAGGAAACCTTTTTATTTTGCGATTGGGTAAACAGAAACTTGTTTTTTATCGCGACCTTTACGTTCGAAGCGTACAACGCCTTCAACTTTTGCAAACAAAGTATCGTCTCCACCACGTCCAACGTTCACACCTGGGTAGATGTGAGTACCGCGTTGACGGTAAAGGATAGATCCACCTGTTACAGTTTGTCCATCAGCTGCTTTAGCTCCAAGACGTTTTGCTTGTGAATCACGTCCGTTTGATGTAGAACCTCCACCTTTTTTGTGGGCGAAAAGTTGCAAGTTAGCAAGATTCAATTTCAACATAATTGTTTTCCTCCATGTTAGTTTTCTGTGATAACTCTTGTTTGGACGAACTCTGAAGAGTTCTCCGATAAGTTTGCCATCCCTAAGAAAAATGATTCAAAGAATAGTTGGGTCATTTCTCTTTGATGTGGTGGAATATCTGTCGGGATTGTGACCCGAAGGAAGCCACCTTCTTCTTCGTTTAATTCTAGATCCGGTTCGTAGCCTGCAAATTTCTCAACAGAGTTGACAAAGTTAATGGCTAGAGTCGAAACCGATGCACACACGACATCAAAGCCATATTCACCGCTTCCAGCGTGCCCAGTGATTTCTGCACTCCTCAGCTCGCCATCTTCGGCTCGTTCAAAGACTGCTTGTATCATGTGTTCTCCTAAAAATTAAGCGTTGATTGCGTTGATGACAACTTTAGTGTAAGGTTGACGGTGACCTTGTTTACGGTGGCTACCTTTTTTAGGTTTGTACTTGTAAGTAACAACTTTCTTTTGTTTTCCTTGTTTTTCAACAGTTCCAACAACAGTAGCTCCTGAAACAAGTGGAGTTCCGACAACAGTGTTTTCACCACCAACAAGAACAACTTCGTTAAATGTAACTTCTTGACCAGCTTCAACGTTCAATTTTTCAACGTAGACTGCTTGACCAACTTCAACTTTAACTTGTTTTCCGCCAGTTTTAATGATTGCGTATGTGCTCATTATGCACCTCCTATGTATTTTTGGGTTTCCCCGTATTTTTGTGAAGACTCGCCTAGCATCGTGGGACGAACCACTTACTCTCATGGAAATGAGCGACGATGTTCGAGCGGTTGCACAGGCATGTGCATAGTCAACTCTCTAAGTATATCACTTCTATCAGACAAAGACAAGTATTTTTGCGCTTTGAAAACGAATTTCTTTTATAAAATGGATTATTTTGTATCTTTTATTTTAAGATTGCTTGTCAGTCCGACTTCTTCATCTACTTATCCTTAAATTTAAAGTCATTGAAGCTCATTTTTGCTTTAGACGAATCGTTCATGCTCTTCATCTTTTCTTCTTGTTCCTTGGTGATTTTGATAGGAATGGCTGCAGCCGTATTGGGTTTCAACACCCCTGATTCGCTCACTTCATAGTCCACTGTGACATCTTTAAAAAGTGGCTCTCCATCATATTCCAAATTTAGAACAAAGGATCCATCACGATCGATGGTTGTGGTGGTACGATTCACGATAAAGAACAAGGCGAAGCGGTTTTCCTCATTTCCAAAGGTATAGCCTGGGAAAAAGACAAATAATTTTCCTGGTTCTCCAAGCGTTGGATGTTCCTTGATAAATTTTTCAGATGCTTCCAGGACTTCGTTGTCCTGATCTTTGTACTGGTTGGCTCTGACAAATGTGAGGGGTTCTTTTTTACTGCTGGTTGACTGGCTGGTCTTTTCTTCTTTTTTCGGGCCAGTAAATGATACTTTAACACAGCCTGTCAACAGAAGCAAACTTGTCATTAAAACGATAACTTTTTTCATTTTGTCTCCTTTAAGTTGGTTAGAAAAAGAGGCTGGATACTCCCAGTCTCTCCTATAGCAAATCCTCGATCAGGTCATCGACCTCATCTTTTTCTGCTTTTGGTGTGATCTCTGTTACGATGATTCCTGCTACCGCACGCTCAACCAAAGCTTCCACATCCATCCGTTGCTCATACTGCTCCGCATTTTTGAGTTTCGGATTCGTCTTTGGACGATCCGGTGCAAAGATGGTACAACAATCTTCGAATGGCTGGATAGAAATTTCAAAGGTATCAATGGCTTGAGCAATATCGATGATTTCCAATTTGTCCATGGTCACCACCGGACGGATAACCGGCGTATTGGTCACTGCATTGATGGCCTGCATACTCTCTAAGGTTTGGCTAGCCACTTGTCCCAAGCTTTCACCATTGATAATCACCAAACCACCGCGAACCTCGCGAATACGGTCTGTAATGCGCATCATAAAGCGACGGGTCAAAGTCATGAGGTAAGCTTCTGGCGCTTTTGCCTTGATTTCCTCTTGGATCTCTGTGAAGGGCACCTCGATAAATTGGATATTTCCCCCAAACTTGGTCAACTTCCGTGTTAAATCATGGGCTTTTTTAAGAGCACCTGGGCTGGTATAAGGTGGGCTAGCAAAGTGTACTGCCTCGATATCCACTCCACGCTTCAAGGCTAGGTAACCAGCTACTGGAGAGTCGATCCCACCAGAAAGCATGAGCATGCCCTTGCCAGACGTACCAACAGGAAGGCCACCTGCTCCCTTAATGGTTTCATAAGAGATGTAAGCTGCTTCTTCTCGAATTTCAACTTGCAAGTTGATATCTGGTTTTTTCATCTGAGCTTGGATGGTTGGGATCGCTTCAAAGACCGCACCTCCCAAGGTTTGGTTGAGCTCGCGACTATCGAGTTCAAAGGTATGGTCACTGCGCTTACTTGAGATTTTAAAGGTCAAGCCATCCTTGTAAATCTCCTTCATGATCTCTTGCACTGCCGATTTTAAGGCCGGAACAGATTTTTCAATCTTGTAAACAGGTGAAAAATTTTGGATTCCAAAAACCTGCTTGAGGGATTCTGCTACTGGCTCATAATTCGTCCCATGCAGATAAGCATGCGCCCGATCGCGGTCGGCTATCACTTTGACAGCTGGATAGATAGATAAAACATCTTGGATATTATTGCGAAGTTTATTGATGAAACGCATGCGGTTCTTTCCTTTAGTAGAAAGTTCTCCATAGCGAATCATAATTTCTGAATAGGTTAAGGTCATGTTGATTTCCTTCTATAATTAACGTACTTTTCGTGTTTGTTCGTAAATCAGTTTGAACTTGGTCAAGAATTGCTCAACTTGGCTCATGTCATTTTCAAGATCGAGACTCAAGCGGACAGCTGTCTGTGCAATGCTCTTGTCCACTCCCATGGCAATCAAGGTTCCAGCTGGCTTACCAGCTTTGGACGAGCAGGCACTGGTTGTCGAGATGTAAATATCAAACTCTTCAAAGGCATGGACCACTACTTCTCCACGAACTCCTTTGATCCCGAAAGTCAAGATGTGAGGCGCAAAGTGATCCTCACCAGAAAAGATAGTGACATCTGGATAGTTGGCCAATTCTTTGCGGATGACTTCTTTCATCTGCTGGGTCTTGCTGGCAAAAGCTTCTTGGTTTTCCATGGCTAAGCGTAGGGCTTTTGCCGTTGCTGCGATGCCTGCCACATTCTCAGTTGTCGAGCGCATTTCTTTTTCTTGACCACCTCCGGTTAAGAGAGGGGTGATCTTTTTGCCTTCTTTGATGTAGACAAAGCCGACTCCGCGAAGGCCATGGAATTTGTGACTAGAGAAGGTCGCAAAGTCCACGCGCTCTGGTAGATAAACTTCTGTTGCTACCTTTGCCAAAGCTTGAACAGCATCGACATGGAAACTAACCGTTGGCCGATTTTCCAGAAGAGCCGCGATGTCATGGATGGGCTGGATGGAGCCAATCTCATTATTGACAGCCATGACAGAGACTAAGGTCGTATCCGGACGGAGAAGACTAGCCAAGGCATCCACCTTGACAAAGCCACGCGCATCCACAGGAGCGTAATCCACTTCGAATCCCTGCGTCTTTAACCAAGCAGCTGATTCCTTGATGGCAGGATGCTCGATGTCAGAGACAATGATATGCTTGCCATAAGGGGCTTTCTCAAAGGCGACACCCTTGAGGATCCAGTTGTCTCCTTCTGTCCCACCAGACGTGAAGTAAATTTCATCAGCTTTCTTGCCAACTAGCTCCGCAATTTGTTTCCGAGAAGCTTCCAAAATACGAGTAGCTTGACTACCTAGATTGTGCAAACTAGAAGGGTTTCCCCAAATCCGAGTCGCTACCTCTGTATAAGTCGCAAGGGCTTCTGGATAAGGTTTGGTCGTTGCTGAATTGTCAAAATAAATCATGTCCTACGCATCCATCACTTTCTTTTTACGTAACTTCTATTTTATCATTTCTGACCGCTTGGGACAAGGATTTGATAAAGAGAGATGCGGCAAAATCACTCTATAAAATTCAGTTCTTTTTAGACATTTTTCAGAAAATGACTTATAATAGGAAAGTGTTAAAAAACAATTTTTGATAGAAAGAGAATGAACATGTCACAATATTCAAGAAGTAACAAAAACCAAAAACCTGAGGAAAAAGCAGATACAAGACCATCTCGCGGTGAGAAAGTCAAACAAGGTTTGTCCGTATTTCAAACCGTTGTAGCTACGATTGCCAGTCTCTTAGGGATTATCGTCACTTCCTTTACCATTATGAGCCTGCTCAATAAAGACAATCAAAAAACAGAAGACAAACCATCTAGTAGCACCAGCGTCGTCGTGGTTCACGATAAGGGATCTGACTCAAGCGCTACCAATACAGATGCTAACACCAATACACAAACCAATTCAAGCAATACAGAAACAAGTTCACAAAAAGAAACCGATAGCTCATCTGCTACAGAAACCAGTTCATCTGCCGCACAAGACCAAGGCTCCACAGCAACAGACAGTGGCGCAGATACAGCATCATCTGGAACCAACTAAAAAAACAGTAAGGACAACCTTACTGTTTTTTTTTATCTTTCGATTCCAGCATTTTCTGATTTTTATAGAAAGCATCTATCTCGTTGTCATACTCCCATTTGAGCTTTGAACGCTCTTCCTGGATTTGATCCAATTGTTCATATGGAAACTTGTTGGAGTCTATCTCTATATGTTGATTCAGCTAATGAAGCATATTGATTATCAAAACTGCTCAAATTCCAATTAGTCAAATAATTTCCCCCCTACTCTAATGTAGGATCCTACATACATCTCATCTAAATTTAATGTATTATCCTCATTAATTGGGATATCTACTCCCCAACCCGATTCTTCAATATTATTTATACGTCCAAAAACATTCATATAATATTCAGGAGTTGTCAGTCCACCATCACTCCATTGTGTCTGATCCCAATCAATCTGAACGGATTCAACTTTTGAATTTTGTGCTTTGACTAAATCAACAATCTCCTGTTCGTGTTCTTTTAGATAGTCCAGTTGTTTTTTCTTTATAGTTTCTTCATCTTCCTTTAGGTCTTTCGTAGATGAAGCAGCAATCGTTTTTCCTTGTTTTGTATCATCTTTATGTTTCACGGTACATCCTCCTATACTTAGCAACACTGCAATTGAAGCAACTATTATCATGATTTTTCGACTTTTCATGAGTCCTCCTATCATTCTGTACAGATTATTCTCTAAAATTGGAAACTGGATAAATGTTATTCCGGTTATGATAGCATTTATAGTTTGAAAAACAAGCTATCACACTACATAGAGCTTTTTAAAACATGAGTTAATGATTTCTTTACTTTTAATCATCAAATCTTTAAATTAAAAAGCTATGATGCAAGTGACAATTTAGACTATTGGTCTATTACTTACACATAGCACGTTTTTTTCCTATCATTTTAAGTTCCAATTACTCAAATAATCTCCCCCCTATTCTAATGTCGGATCCTAGATACATCTCATCTAAATTTAATGTATTGTCCTCATTAATTGGGATATCTACTCCCCAACTCGATTCTTCAATATTATTTATACCTCCATAAACATTCATATAATATTCAGGAGTTGTAAGCCCACCATCACTCCATTGTGTATGCTCCCAATCAATCTGAACGGATTCGACTTTTGAATTTTGTGCTTTGACTAAATCAATAACCTTCTGTTCGTGTTCTTTTAGGTAGTCCAGTTGTTCTTTTTTTATGTCTCCTTCTGGTTTTTGTACGACTTTCTTTGAAGACGAGGCCGTTATCTTCTGTTCGGGTCTTTTTGTCAGGGTCATGATTTTTCCTCCAAGAAAAACCAGTCCTAGGATCGGTAACAAAATAATCAAAAATAGTTCCATTTGTCTCTTCATTCAATTCTCTCCAATCTACACACTTTTAATTGATCTATCAACTGAGTCACTCGAAAATTTCTTAATCTATGCTTAAGTTTTGTCCCAGAGACATCGTCTTTAAATTAATCTTTCCATCTTCCACGACTACATCAACTCGCCAACTAGATTCAGGATTTTTATCAAATCCACCAAAAATGAGAATCATTTCGTCACCACCTTGAGGTGTTCCATTTCCTGCCACGCCCCACTCAGTTTCATCCCAATATATTTGAACGGATTCAACTTTCGGATTTTGGGCTTTCACAAAATCGACGATTTCTTGCTCGTGTTCTTTCAAATAGGTTAGCTGCTTTTGTTTAATGGTTTCTTTGTCTTCTTTTTTGGTTGAAGAGGTCCCAGTTTGCGCTTGTCTGCTCTTTTCACGTTCCTGCTTCACACATCCTACTAGACATCCAAGTGTTGAAACGAAAGCAAGTGCGATCATCAGATTGTTTATTTGTTTTCTCATAATTTTATTTCGTTTAAAAGTGATTCCTCTATTGCATCTCTCATTGTCTAACGGACGGATCATTTCTTTTCTACCCGATACAAACTATCAGAACCAATTGAATCTATTTTAGGCATCTTATTTTCGTCTAACGTAAAATTCAAGCTAAAATTTGTTAGATCACTTCCATTGGCATAACCATAAACTAATAGTATTTCGTCACCTCCCTGAGGTGTTCCATTACCTCCTACAACTGTTTTAATGCTGTCCCAGTCATAAGACACCTGCGTAATGTTAGCATTATGAGCTTTAACATAGGCTGTCATTTCTTGCTCGTGTTCTTTCAGATAGGCGAGCTGTTTTTGTTTAATGGCTTCTTTGTCTTCTTTAGTTGATGAAGAAGCGATGTGATTTATTGGTTTCGTCTGTTTTTTTGGATTTCCAAGACAGCCTCCAAGGCTTAAAAATCCAGCAATGGCAACAACTGTTACCATGATTTGTCTTGTTTGTAATTTCATAGCTTTTCCTTATCCAAATTACTCAAATACTTCTCCTCCAACACCAAAACCATTGCTTAACATCATAGTTTTTAGATCAGGCATTTCATTAACAATCTCAATCGTGACATTCCAACCAGAATTTTCAATATGATTAAAACCACCATACAACTCGATGATTTCGCCACCTCCTTGAGGAGTTCCGTTGCCTGCTTCGCCCCATCGAATATCACTCCAATTAACCTGAATGGATGCTATTTTAGAATTTTTTGACTTTACAAAATCCACGATTTCTTGTTCATGTTCTTTCAGGTAGGTGATTTGTTTTTGCTTCGTCGCTTCTTTATCTTCCTTGGTTGTCGAAGGGGTTACAATGGGTGCTTGTTTCGTTTGCTCTTTTGATTTTATGGTACATCCTCCTATACTTGCAAGGAGAGCTAATGTAGTGATTAATTTAAACGCCGTTTGTTTTATCATGTGCTATCTTTCTCTAAACCAGTTCGTTTTCAAAATGTATTGTACTTACTTAGGAAATAGGCTTTCCGTCAATCGTAGGTTCATGAAGCATAAACATTTCTCGCATGTTAATTGATTGATCATCATTAATTGGAATATCCACTCCCCATCCTGAGTTCTCGATATGATTAATGCGCCCAAAAACATTCATATAATATTCGGGAGTTGTAAGACCACCATCACTCATCTGAGTTTGATCCCAATCAATCTGAACGGATTCAACTTTCGGATTTTGAGCCTTTACAAAATCGACGATTTCTTGTTCATGTTTTTTCAAATAGGCTACTTGTTCTTTTTTTATCTCTTCTTCTGATTTTTGAATGACTTTCTTTGAAGAAGTGGTTGTTATCTTCTGCTCCGGTCTTTTGGTCAGTGTCATGATTTTTCCTCCTAGAAAAACAATTCCTAGGATCGGTAACAGAATAATCAAAAATAATTCCAGTTGTCTCTTCATCTCTTCTTCTCCAAACTATGATAGACTGCCAAAAATAACCACACTTCGAATCAATCTATCAATTTAATCACTCGAAAATTTCTTGACCTATGCTTAAGTTTTGCCCAAGTGACATCGTCTTTAAATTAATCTTTCCATCTTCCACAACCAAATCAACTCGCCAACCAGATTCAGGATTTTGATTAAATCCGCCAAAAATGAGAATCATCTCGTCACCACCTTGTGGCGTCCCATTTCCTGCTACTCCCCACTGAGTTTGATCCCAATCAATCTGAACGGATTCGACTTTCGGATTTTGGGCTTTCACAAAATCGACGATTTCTTGCTCGTGTTCCTTGAGAAAAGCTATTTGTTCTTTTTTTATTTCTTCTTCTGATTTTTGTACGACTTTCTTTGAAGATGAGGCCGTTATCTTCTGTTCGGGTCTTTTGGTCAGGGTCATGATTTTTCCTCCTAGAAAAACCAGTCCTAGGATCGGTAACAAAATAATCAAAAATAGTTCCAGTTGTCTCTTCATCTATTCTTCTCCAATCCTTCCTTTCATGACTGGATGGGCCAGTCACTTTCCTTACTATTATAGCATCTTTCATTTGAATCTCAATCTAACTCACTAGTTAGAGACTATATGCAGCAATCATAAAAGAACTTTCGGGGTTCTTCTAGAATATAGGTAATCCTTTTTTACAAATAACAACCTAAGTGATGCTAAGAATTCAAATGTTGCATTTATGTAGAGTATCTAAATATATAATGAAACTTTCCGCTGTGAGAAAAGTGCTAGAAACACCATTGTTTCTAGCACTCGGGAGTTTTGGGAGTAAAACAGTTTGGGAAACTGTTTTAGCCTGAGCCTAAAAATTAAAAAGCGAAGGGGTTCAAAACTAAGTCATGGAACTTCGTGGATTGCTGAAATCATCCACTGGATAATTTCACCTAACGTCCGTACTCACTTAAGGAAAGTTTCTAAGAGGAGTTTATCTTCAATCAAAAAGGAACCCGAAGGTTCCTTTTTGTTATTTTCGATACATCTTGACCTGAAGGTAAAGATCGTTATAGACTCCAAGCAACTTCTTGCCTAATTGTTGATAGACTTCCAAATGGTCCAGTGTTTCATCGCTTGGATAGAAGGATTGGTCATTTTGGATTTCTTTTGGCAACATGGCTTTGGCTTTTTTATTTGGCGTTGAGTAGCCGACATAAAGAGCATTTTTTAAAGCATTTTTAGGACGAAGCATGAAGTTAATGAAGGCATATGCTGCTTCTTTATTTTTCACGGTTTTTGGAATGACAATGTTATCAAACCAAAGGTTGCTGGCTTCAGTTGGGACGACATAGCGAAGATCCTTATTGGCTTCGAGCATTTGGCTGGCTTCTCCTGAAAAGGTAACCCCAATAGCCGCATTGTTTTGGATCATATAGCCTTTCATCTCATCAGCAACCAAAGCTTTGATGTTTGGCGTCAAGGTGTAGAGTTTATCTACTGCCTCTTGCAATTTCTTTGGATCCTTTTCATTGAGGCTATAGCCCAAGGTATTGAGACCAATTCCCATGACCTCACGCGCACCATCGTACATCATGATGTCATTTCTGTACTCTTCACGCCAGAGATCTGACCAATGTTCAGGAGCATTTTTGACCATCTTGGTATTGTAGATAATCCCCAAGGTACCCCAGAAGTAAGGGACTGAATATTGGTTACCCGGATCAAACGATTGGTTCAAGAGTTTTGGATCAATATTTTCCATCCCTTTGATCTTTGATTGGTCCAACTTTTCAACCAGATGCTCATCCATCATCTTAGCAATCATGTATTCACTAGGAATCGCAATATCGTAGGTAGTTCCCCCTTGCTTGATCTTAGTGTACATGGCTTCGTTGGAATCAAAGGTATCATATTGCACCTGAATTCCTGTTTCTTTGGTAAATTCCTTGAGCAAGTCTGGATCGATATAATCTCCCCAGTTGTAAATGACCAGCTTGTCACTATTCTTGGTATTCATGCTCGCTTCGATCTGGTGGCTAATTCCCCAGAGGACCAGAATGACAAGGACAATCCCAGTTAGGAATGAATAAAGTTTTTTCATGCTGTTTCCTCCTTTTCACGGGTAATAAAGTAATAACCGATGACCAAGAGCACACTAAAGAGAAAGACAAGGGCAGACAAGGCATTGATACTGAGGGAAATTCCTTGACGGGCACGTGAGTAGATCTCTACAGACAAGGTTGTAAAGCCATTTCCAGTTACAAAGAAGGTCACGGCGAAGTCATCAAGCGAATAGGTAAAGGCCATAAAGTAGCCCGCAATGATGGCTGGTGTCAGATACGGCAACATGATCTCTTTGAGCATTTGCACTTGAGTAGCTCCCAAGTCATAGGCAGCATTAACCATATCCCGGTTCATTTCCTTGAGACGTGGCAAGACCATCAAGACCACAATGGGAATCGAGAAGGCCACGTGGCTAGCCAGAACAGATAGGAAACCTAGCTGGTACTTCACCGTCGTAAAGAGAATCAAGAAGCTGGCCCCAATCATAACGTCTGGTGCTACCATGAGAATGTTATTGATGGAGAGCAAAGGTCCTTCTAACTTTTTCTTGGATTGGTAGATATAAATGGCTCCAAAGGTTCCGATCACCGTCGCAATCAAGGCTGACAAGAAGGCCAAGAGGAAGGTCTCTGATAAGATCAGCATCAGGCGACTATCTGCGAACAATTCATTGAAATGCTCAAGCGTGAAGCCTGTGAAGGCATTCATATCTCCCCCTTTATTGAAAGCATAAAAGATCAAATAGAAGATTGGAAGATAGAGGATCAGAAAGACGAAGCCTAGATAGAAATGAGATACTTTTTTCATCGTTCTCTCCTTTCTCTCGTTGCCCACATGGTAAAGAGCATAGCAAGGATCAGAACAACTCCGATGGTAGAACCCATTCCCCAGTTTTGTGTTGTTAGGAAGTGCTGTTCAATCGCAGTCCCTAAGGTAATGACGCGATTTCCACCGATCATCCGTGTCAACATGAAGAGACTCAGACTAGGAATAAAGACAGACTGCACACCTGAGCGGACTCCATTCATGGACAAGGGGAAGACCACATGACGGAAGGTATCCCAACGATTGGCTCCCAAATCATAGCTGGCATTGATCAAGTTTGGATCCAAGTCATCTAAGACATTAAAGATCGGCAAAATCATAAACGGCAACTCGATGTAGCTGGCTACAAAGATAAAGGAGAAATCGGTAAAGAGGATCTGCTGGGGAGCGACTCCGAGAAAGCTTAAAAAGCTATTGATGGAGCCGTTTTGCCCAAAGATTCCGATAAAGGCATAGGCCTTGAGCAAGAGATTGACCCAGGTTGGCAAGACGATCAACATCAACCACAACTGCCGGTGTTTGAGCAGCGTCAAAAAGTAAGCAGTCGGATAGGAGATCAAGAGCGTCACCAGGGTGACAATTCCGGCATAAAGGACCGAATTAAAACTCATCTTTAAATAGGTCAGATTTTGCGAAGTAAAGAACTCTTTGTAGTTTTCAAGTGAAAACTGCCCTTCAACGTTGAAAAACGATTGAAAGATGATCATGACTACAGGAGCCAAGACAAAGAGAAAAATCCACAAGAAATAGGGGAGGATAAATAGATTAGAGGTTGTTTTCTTCATCTCTTTCCTCCTCAATGGCATTAATCAAACCAGCTTCTTGCTCTTCCACTTCAACGTACTCTTCGATCCGCGCATCGAATTCTTCCTCGGTTTCATTGAGACGCATAACGTGGATATCTTCTGGTTCAAAGTCTAGCCCGATGACTTCTCCCACAATGGCCTTACGAGTGGAGTGAATCATCCACTCATTACCCAAATCATCATAGGCGATGATCTCGTAATGCACACCACGGAAGAGCTGGGTGTCCACCTTCACTTGGAGCTTGCCTTCTTCAGGAAGGGTGATTTGCAAGTCTTCTGGACGAATGACGACTTCAACTGGTTCATTTGGACGCATCCCTCCATCGACGGCTTCAAAGCGTTTGCCATTGAACTCAACCAAGTAGTCCTCGATCATGCGACCATCTAGGATGTTGGACTCCCCGATAAAAGTCGCTACAAAGTGGTTGATCGGTTCATCATAGATATCAACCGGTGTACCAGATTGGACGATCTCTCCTTCATTCATGACAAAGATCCAGTCACTCATTGCAAGGGCTTCTTCTTGGTCGTGGGTAACAAAGACAAAGGTAATGCCCAAGCGTTGTTGCAATTCCCGCAACTCATACTGCATGTCTGTCCGAAGTTTCAAGTCAAGTGCAGACAAAGGCTCATCTAAAAGGACTACTCGTGGTTCATTGATAATAGCCCGTGCAATAGCTACCCGCTGGCGTTGACCACCCGATAATTTTTGGATCGAGCGTTTTTCAAATCCTGCTAACTGGACCATTTTCAATACTTCTGAAACCCGACGTTCGATCTCAGCCTTGTCCAGCTTTTTCAAACGAAGGGGAAAAGCCACATTTTCAAAGACCGTCATATGCGGAAACAGGGCATAGGACTGAAAGACGGTGTGGACATCCCGCTTGTTGGTAGGGACATCATTGATCCGTTCCCCATCAAGGTAGACATCTCCAGAGCTAGCATCTAAAAGACCGGCAATTATATTAAGGATAGTTGATTTTCCTGATCCAGATGCACCGAGCAGGGTATAGAACTTCCCTTCTTCCAATTCAAAATTGATATCCTTTAGGACAACGGTTCCGCTATCTTCAAAGACCTTTGTAACATTTTTAAACTCAATAATTGGTTTTTTCAATTCACATAAATTCCTTCTTTACTACGATTACCAAACTGCTTTTCAAACGAAAACGCAGCGGCTGACAGGAAGACCTGTCAGGCCACCAATACCTCTCGGGGACTTACTAGACTGCCCCACCTATTTACGGTATCGATAGGCACTCACCCCCTCTCCGACTGATGCTATCGATGGTTCACTATCAATTGTTCTTCAATACTTAAGTTCTTAGGCTTGGCCGATTATGCGAACTTCTGGTTCTAAACGGACGCCTGAGTGAGCTTCTACTGCCTCAATGACATGGGCGATCAAATCTTCGTAATCCTTAGCAGTTCCATTGTCGACATTGACCATAAAGCCGGCATGCTTTTCAGAAACTTCCACACCACCGATTCGATAGCCTTTCAGACCTGCTTCACTGATCAATTGACCTGCAAAATGACCGACAGGACGCTTAAAGACGGATCCACAAGAAGGGTATTCAAGGGGTTGTTTCAACTGACGAAGATGGGTCAACCGATCCATCTCCTGCTTGATTTGCTCGTGATTGCCAGGAGACAAAGCAAATTTGGCAGAGATGACGACAGCACCTGTCTCTTGAATCTTAGATTGACGGTAGCCAAAAGCTAGTTCACTCGCTGACAGAGTTTCGATCTCTCCGTCTTTGGTCAAGACCTTACAGGATACTAGGACATGCGCGATCTCTCCTCCATAGGCTCCCGCATTCATAAAGACTGCACCACCGACACTGCCTGGAATGCCACTAGCAAACTCAAAACCTTTCAAACTATGGTGCAAGGCCACATGGGTGGTGTCGATGAGTTTAGCACCTGCCTCTGCTTCGATCACATACCCATCCACACTGATGTCACGCAAGCGATCAAACATAATGACAAATCCCGGAATGCCCCCATCGCGGACAATGATATTGGATGCATTGCCCAGGACCATCCATGGAATTTGCTCTTGGTTGGCAAATTGAACGATGCGTTTTAATTCGTATTGGTTGCGGGGAAAGGCTAAAAATTCAGCATTCCCACCTACCTTTGTGAAGGTATAATGTTTTAAAGGTTCTTGAAAACGGATATCAATCCCTTCAAGAATTTGATTTATTTTTTCATTCATCTTTCTGTCTGCTCTCTCTCTATAAAAATACAAACTATTATACCAAATTTTTGACTATTTTTCGACCCTAAAAAACAAAAGAAGACCTATAATATTCAGGCCTTCCTTTTATCATTCATTATGCAATTTTACGAGCAATGGCACGATTCTTTTGTCCATCCAGAGCTGATTTGACCGAAATCCAAGCACCACCAAGAGTAAAGACAGCTAAGAGTGCTAGATTCAAGTAAAATTTATCAGGGACATCCCCTGAGAATGTCGCTTCATTGAGAAGCGTCCAGGACATATCAAATGGCAAATCCAGTTCACTCATAAGCGCCAAAGTATAATCTAATTGGTTGACCAAAAAGACGGTCAAGACCATCAAAATAGCTGAAACTACCACACCTTTTTTAGTCAATTTCTTACCAAGAATCTCATAACCTTTGATGGTACAATAACCGAGGGCAGCCCCTGCTAAAACAGATACATAGCCAAGACGCGCTAACAAGAGGGCAACTGCTCCACCGATGATTACACCGATCACAGCCCCTACAATCCCCAAAAGGAAGTTTTCTTCCCGCGCTTCATAAGCCTCAACTGTATCTTGCACTTCGGCTTGGTAGGCTCTAAAGGTTGCATCGTCGATTAAAAAGATCGCATCTCCAATTTGATACAGACCGATTGGTCCTTCCTCACCCGTTTCCGCATTCACTTGCACAAATTGGTGGTTGAGTAAGAAATCAACAATATCTTGGATAGCTGTCCATAAGGTTTCGACAGCCTTCCCTTTGATCATTCCACCTTTGACAACGATCGAGGTCAAGTAACCATCAGAAGAGATAGCATTAATGGCTTTTGATTGTTCTTTTAATTCATTCCAAAGAATTTCACTATCTTCGATCAAGTCTCCTTCGGAACCTTGTTTCACACTGAGTGAAATGGTAAATACATTCTTGGTTTGAGCGCCTTCAATGACCAACAAGAAGCCTTCACGCTCTCCATACATCACACGAGCTTCGCCATCAAATTGCAGACCAAGATCGGTAGCAATACTATATAAATATTCTGGTTTCATGTTTCCCCCTAGATTTTCAGGAAAGCTTGAGCTTTTCCCCATACTGTTCCCATTCTACCATAGGAGAAGCAAAAAGGACATATACATTCGTATACATCCTTCTTTCATTTGTGTTACATTCGGGTTTAATTCTCAACACGAACGCCAAATGTGTCAATTTTAAGTTGGAAAATCTGACCATCTAGCCCGAGTTTTTCGAGAGCTGCAACAAAGGCTGCTGCATGCTCTGGCGCTAAGAGGTTCATGATCGTTGGGCCTGCTCCCGACAGATAGGTGGCGTAAGCCCCATGCGCATGGGCGACTTCTTTGACCTGAGGAAACTCTTTGACAAGAGATTGACGGTAGCGTTCGTGGAAATGATCAGACTCGATGGAGCGACCAGCCGTCAGCAAATCTCCCTTGAGGAGAGCTGCGATAGCGACATTGGCTACGCTACTGGCTGCAACAGCTTCCTTATAAGACCATTCTTTCGGTAGGACATTCCGACTATCACTGGTCTTCAATTGGTAGCTCGGTACAAAGGCCACAAGGTCACAGCTTGGGAAGTCAGCCGTGACATATTGGACATCTTCACCGATGTAGCTCGCAATGACCATATTCCCAAAGATAGCTGGAGCTACATTATCCGGATGACCTTCGATCTCGGTCGCGATGCGTAATTTCTCAGCGTCTGATAGCTGGAGGTTGGCTAATTGGTTGGCCAATTCAATCCCTGCGACAATGACCGAGCTAGAAGAGCCAAGACCACGCGCCAAAGGCACTTCACTAGTCATCTTGATCCGATGGGGTTGCATATCAGTTGAGATAGAAAGAGCTGTTGAGAGCAAAAGGTTTTTCTCATCTGTCGGAATCCCTGCTCCAAGATCATGCTCAATAAACCAAGCATCTGCTGGTTCAAGGACTTCAATGGTCAAATAGCGAGTCACGGCAATCCCAACAGAATCAAATCCTGGCCCTACATTGGCACTGGTTGCTGGAACAATAATTTTCATGCTTATTCTCCCAAGACTTTAAAGGTATTCAAGAGTTCGAAATTCGCCTCTGAATCCAATTTTTCAACCAAGTTCTTGAATTGAGTTTGGTTAACTTGGTGAGTAATGATGACAACACTTGCATAGTGACCATCTGAGTCTTCTTGAAGGATTTGCTTGAAGGAAGCTCCTTCTGCATTAAAGATTTCCGCAAGACGCAAGATTTGACCAGTCGCATCTGGTGCCTTGATTGAGAAGTAATAATTGTTCTTCACGTCTTCTGGCTTAGCCAATTGAAGAGGGCGACTGTATTCATTGAAGGCTTTACCGATCGTTCCTTCTTTTAGACGACGGACAATGCGGACGAGGTCGGCTACGACACTTGTCGCAGTTGGTTTTTGACCAGCACCTGGTCCGTAGTACATAGACTCACCAATACCGATGGATTCCACATAGACCGCATTCATGACATCATTCACTCCTGCGAGTGGATGTTGTTTTGGAAGGAAGGTTGGTGTCACTTCTGCTGCGATCCCTGACTCTGTTTCAACGATAGATCCGACCAGCTTAATGACATATCCAAGGCTTTGAGCAACCGATACATCTTGAGGAGTGATCTGGCTAATTCCTTTGTGACCTACTTGGTCAAATTGGATATTCATCCCAAAAGCGAACTGGCTCAAGATCACCATCTTGTATGCAGCATCGATACCTTCAACGTCGTTGGTTGGATCACTTTCAGCGTAACCAAGACGTTGCGCTTCTGCTAAAGCATCCTCATAAGTCCAGCCTTCTTCGACCATTTTGGTCATCATGAAGTTAGATGTTCCATTGACCACCCCGAGCACTTTGGTCACCTTGTCGGAAGCAAGGGAATTCACCAAGGTCCGAAGGATTGGGATCCCACCAGCTACGGCAGCTTCATAATAAAGAGCCACTTGGTGTTTTTTAGCAATCTCTAGCAACTCGCTTCCATGAACGGCAAGAAGGTCTTTGTTAGCAGAAACCACGTGCTTCCCTGCTTCAAGAGCACGGGTGATAAAGGTCTTAGCTGGCTCGATACGACCCATCAATTCAACCACGATGGCAATGTCCTTGTCTTCAATGATCTCATCGACATTGGTCACAAAGTTGTAGTCATGACCAGCAGCTTGTAATTTTTCCTTCTCAGCATCATCTCGAACCAAGACCTTGGCGATCTCGATTTCATCTTGAGCTGCCTGGGTGATTTTTTCATGGTTTTCTTTTAATAAAAATGGTACGCCACTTGCAACAGTACCAAATCCTAGTAAGGCAATCTTAACAGACATCCTATTGACTCCTTGAATTTTCTATAGTAGCTCCATTATAACAAAAACTTGAGCGTTTGACAGCCAATTGCCTTAAAAATTCTGAATTTTCATGACAGGATCTGCCTGTAGCAAGTTCTGGAAAAGAACCTAGAATTTGTGGTACAATAAAGAAAATAATGAAAACGGTGACACTATGAGTAAACGAAGAGTACCTAAAAAAATCAAAGCCCTACTTGGAATCAATGCCCTCCTACTGGTCTGTATCTTTATTTGTAGCTTTCTTCTGATCAAGCGGATCACTCAGCCGAATGAGGGGAATACCAGTGGCACTGCCATGACGCGTTCTCTCGAAGAAGGTAGCTCCTCTATCGAGTGGACTCGGGTGAAAAAGCCGGTCAAACTGCCCATCCTCATGTACCACTCCGTGCACAATATGGCCGAGTCTGAAGCTGCCAATGCTAATTTGATCGTTGATCCAGAAACCTTTGAAAGCCAACTAAAGGCCCTAAAAAAAGCGGGTTACTACACCCTGACACCTGGGGAAGCCTATCGCATCCTCGTCAAGAACGAAGTACCCAAAGGAAAGAAATTTGTCTGGCTGACCTTTGATGATGGCGTCGAAGATTTCTATACTATCGTCTATCCGCTTCTTAAGAAGTACAAGATGACCGCCACCAATAATATCATCACGGACTTTACCCAAAAGGAAAAAGAAAATGTCCTGACCTTTGACCAAATCAAAGAGATGAAAAGTGCTGGCTTGACCTTTGAAAGCCATACGGTCAATCATCCAGACCTAGCCAATTCCAGTCTTGAGACCCAAAAGAATGAGCTAGTTGCTTCTAAACGCCTGCTAGATAAGGTGCTGGATCAAAATACCAGCGTTATCGTCTACCCATCCGGTCGCTACAGCCAGGTCACGATCGACCAAGCCAAGAAAGCTGACTACAAACTAGGCCTCACCACTAAAAATGGACTAGCCAGCTCCGCTGATGGACTCTATTCCCTCAAACGAGTCCGGATCCTTCCAACCACTACAGGAGAGGATCTCCTAGCCATGATCCAAGAATAAAGAAAGAGAGTGGGACAGAAATCGGTAATTCGTTAGAATTCGATTTCGTCGTCCCACCTCCGCACAGTTGAGTAGGGCTGTAAAAGCTGATGAAATCAGCGTAGTAGAGCCCACTCAACCACTGCGTCTTGCTCGACAATCCAAAAATAATTGAGAGGCTAGGACTTTTGTCCCAGCCTCTTTTGTTAGAGTTACTTATAAAAAATTTTTTATCGTTGATTCATAAACTGTAATAGGATTCAAAAATTTTTAAAAGAGCTTCAACATTGATTTGCTATAGTCTTTGACTTTCTTTTATAAATGCTCAAAACAATTGCAAATGACAACAACTGCCAAAGAATAATTCTTACTATCTGCAAGCTATCTGATTCAGAATTTGAGACAACATGGACCAGATTTGAAGCAAGATTGTTGAAAAGATGATCTCCTAGTCCTAGCCACAAGGAACCTGTCATTTTGTAAAGTAAGGACCATTTGATGCTCATCATTCCCGCTAGGATAACATAGCCAATCCCCATGGTAATAAGATTTAAGAGTGACGATTCTCCTTGAAGATAATCTCTGAACGGCATTGCCAAGTGCCATATTCCAAATAGGAAGGCTATAAAGAATAGACTCTTACGGTAAGAAATCCCTTCAAGAATTTTGGTGAAAAGGCCACGAAAAACTCCTTCTTCCATCCACACGTTTATCAGGTTAAATAAGATACTTAACATGATAAACAAGATACCTGCTTGTGATCCTTTTTCGTTTGTTAAGGAAAAACCACTGGCATAAAACGATAAGTGAACATTGCCATGAAGAAACAAGAGAACAATACACTCAACTGTATATGCAAAGATGGAGCACACTAAACCAAAGAGCAGGCCATTTCCTATACCTCTTATAATTCCATTAGGTGTAAAACCAATATCTATCCATCTTAATTTGCTAATTGAAAGAATTCCCCACAATAAAAGTATTCCAAAAAGTTTGTGTAGAAAATTCTCCGATAAAAAAGTATCATCTGTCCTCATATACAAGTATTCGAATAGCCTTGCTACTGAGCAGATAACAAATATAATTGAACAACTTAAAATAGGTTTCTTTATTAGTTGATTTAGCATATCTTTCTTTCAAATAAGTCTTTTATAAAAGTTAATTTCAATATTTCACTCAGTCCAATTCCTTCTCTAGTTCTTTTAGAAAGGTGATTAAAAATTGATGGCGACTTTCTGCCATTTGTTTGGCAGTCTCCGTGTTCATTTCATCTTTTAAGAGGAGCAACTTGTCGTGGAAATGTTGGACGGTATCAGTAAGGGGTCTCCCTTTGTGGCCACCATAGGAAAAAGTTCGCGCAATTCCTACAGCTCCTATCGCATCGAGCCGGTCTGCATCCTGGACAATCTTGCCTTCTAAGGTTTCTGGATGTTTACCGCGATTTTTGCTGAAAGAAACAGCATTGATTACCCGACAAATCTGCTCGATTTGGTTTTTAGGAGTACCGATCTCTTCTAGAAACTTACGAGCATTCGCATGATTCTCTGTTTGAAACAATTTATCATCATCAGCATCGTGAAGAAGAGCTGACAAGCCCACTATCTCCAGATCACATGGACCTTCTGCTTGTGCGATTCTCATAGCATTGGTATAGACGCGGAGGGTATGCTCCACATCATGGCCATCCGCTCGATCAGCAAATAAGGATTTTACATACTGCTTAGCAGCTTGGATTCGTTCTTCGATCATCGTTCTTGTCCTTTGTATTTCTTACTTCAATCAATCTCATGGTAGGCTTTGCCTGCCTTTTCTAAATCATAATAGTGATCAAATTCTCCTTTTGTTTGAGTGGTATGCACCTGACCATCTTTTGATACCTCAGCTGGAATGGTGACATCTTGATAGAGATTCACACCCTTCTTCATAAAGAGTTCAAATACAGCAATACTTCTTGCATATTGATCCGCACTATTCTGGGGTTTTATTACTATGACTTTGGTATCTTTTTCCTTTAAGAGCTGATAGGCCTTGGAAGATTTCTTAAATTGCGATTTTGAGAGATCCTTAGGATCAATTGAAAACCAATTATCAAAAAATTTCAATTCTTCAATACTGCTCTTATCACGATCAAGTCGTGCATTGAAAGCCGGAACCGGTTTTCTTTGGTGATCATTCTCTAAGGTTTCATTTCGTTCCAGTTTACGAGTATCTAAATTTAAATACATCATCTTCCGAACCGAGTTATCTTTGGTACTGCGAATTTGTAATGCAGCTAACTCACGTCCATTCCATGAATACACTGAACCTAATTCTGTAGGAATATAATCCGGATCGAACTGTTCAACAACTTTAAACAAATCAATCTCTTTCTCTTCTTTTAATCGTTCTCCATCAACTTTGTAAACACTAACAGTCCAATATTCATCCTTAGATGGATGTTTTTCCTGAAAGTACAGATCCTCTCTCAATTTCATATTCATATGCAAAATATGCTTTGAACCGACTCTGACAGGATCAAAATAATAATAAGACCCATATGCCCTCATCAACCGGTCTTCCTTGGGATCGGTTGATTTCCAGTGAGTAATCATGCCTGCACCATCCGCAATCATCTCATAGTCATCAATTTTGGCTTTTCCACTATATTCCTGAAATTGCTTGTAATAACTCTCAGTTGAAAAGCGTATATAGAGCCAAATCCCACCAATGAGCGAGAGCAAAACCAGTAAGGATAGCATCATTTTTTTCTTTGTCATTTTCACGATTTAAATAGATCCTTTCTAGGAGATTTAATTTTCACTTTGTAATCCACCACTGGTGAAAAAAATAGCATATTACCAGAAAACACAAACAGCGATAAAAATATCAACAAAGCTATATGAAGGATAAAGTTTTGTGCAATATTACTAAATATTGCACAAGATGAAAATACAACCAACCCAGCAAAAAAAGTTGGAGCTATCATTGATAATAATCGATGCTTTCTATCATTTGCGACGAGGTATATCTTTATAGGGTGGTTGCTATTTACAATGTTGGGCATTGGTTTCCGAATGCTTGTCTATATCCGAATCCCTATTACAAGGCTAAAAACTAGAGCCAACATTCCAAAATTTAGCACATGTGAAGTAAAATAAAGATATTTTTCAACAGGAAAAGCCTTCGATAACAGCACGGCAGTTGTACCCATACCGAAAGCTGAAGCAAAACCTTTCTTCCGAGTATCCTTTTTATTGAGAACTTTAGAAAGATCCGAGGGAGCTAGAGTCTGCACTTCTTCCTTAGTTAAAGGATAGGCTCGATGAGGGATGAAGCTTAAAATCCATGGAAAGAAATAGCTAATGAGAAAGGGACGATCGGCATCGACTAAATAAGACTCACCATCCATTTGTAAGATCCGGTAACGAAGATTAATTTTTGATAATTGTTCTATTTTTGCTTTTTTTAGCATGCATAGTTCCTTCTAATTTTCTTTGTAAACAGATTTATCCTCATCCACTGCTTCCAGTCTCTCAAATTCAACACGCCCTTTCTCAAACGCATATTCAAATAGAAGACTACCTGACTCTATCCAAATACAAAGATAAACCAACATGCCATTGATATAAAGAAAACAAGCTTCAGTTCCATCATGAGTATTCATATAGAATCCAAACACAATAAAAATTGGAATAAGAAAAAGATAAGCATGAAATTGTCGCTGCTTCTTTACATTTCGAAAGACAATCTTACACTTTGGACGATTGGGTGTGAGTCGTCTGGCAATTTCCTTTCGAGATTTCTAAAGGATTCCCCTATAAATGACAAAAGCTACCAGAATTGAAATTAGAAATAACAAGATTTTTAAATAGAGATTCTGACTAATGCTATAATATCTAAAAATTCCAGCCCCTATTCTATATAGAGCTGAACTAAGTGCAACACTAATACTTATCGCTATCGAACGTCTACCTTCTGGAGCCATTTTAATCTTTTTGTCAAAGTTTCTATTTGAAGCCTCTAACTCTATGATATCCAACTTGAACTCCTTAGGAGCAAATCCCCAATAGTAACGTTTAGATGTCAACGAATTTGAATCTAAAACATACCTTTTTCCATTCATTTCAAGGATGCCAAAATAATAGACATCCAAGGCTTTAAAATTAACTTCCATTTATTTTATTCGATCACTTTCTGAATTAATGGTATTTGCCAATTATGTAACTTCTACGATATCACAAAACTTCTACTGTTCTTCTATGTTTTCAAGAACAATTTGACCTTGCTTATAGGGAAGAGCAATTGGGAAACTTCCTAGAGTAAACATGAAAAAGAATAAGCATACGATTCCATTGATTACCAAAAAAGCACCTTCAGTTCCATTATTTTCACCAAGGAAGAAAAGTAAACAAATGAAAATTACCCCTACTAAAGGATATACTCCTCCGTTACTTTTCTTAATAGTTTTAAAGGTAACTGTGTATTTACGACTGTTTTTAGGAATCCATTTATCTGCTTTTTTATGGGCCAACTTTAATGAAATCAGAATGGCAAAATAAGAAATCAGCATTGAAATTGCAAAGAGCAATAACTTTAATAACACTTGCTCACTAAGATTGTTTTGAATAAAAAGCCGCTTTAGAACATCATAACCAACTTTGACAATTGGTTGGACAATGATGGCTGCCATTGTCGTACTGACAGGTGTTGTGGGCTTAATTTCGAAATGATTGTTATTCTTTTCGATCTCCACCATATCCACTGTAATCGTATCTGTTTTAATTCCCCAGTAGTAACTCTTAGGTCTCATTGTACTCGTATCCATGATATACTTCTTCGATTCTTGATCTATCTGGACAATCTGAAAACAGGTCATATTTGAATTTTTAAATTTTAATTCCATTGATTTTTCACCTTGCTTCTATTCAGTTATTTTCTATGTGTACTTCTGAATATAAGAATATTTCACCTATTTTCCAGATTTCGAGAGAACGAATGCCCCTATTTTTTTGAAGACTGCTATTACAACTAAGACCATCGCATACAATAAAAACGGCGGGATTAACAGTAAAGCAATTTTCCAGCCTTTGAAAAAAGAAAGTCCTTTTGTGGATTTAGTTGATTTAGCTGGTTTGACTTCTACCAGCTTCATTCGCAATAATTTCAAAGTAACTTCTTCTTGTCTCGTATCAAGCGAAACACTCTTTTCTCCCGAGTTTTCACTATCTAGATAGGCCTGAGCCATTCGGACCAGATACAATCCCTCATCTTCTTTCGCAATGGTACGAAATAGCTCCATTGCCTTATTTCTATTCCCTTTGAGGTACTCATTGACTGCCTTCAGATACATAGATTCCAATTGTGAGAACTTGTTGTTTGTCACTTCCTTTAGAACGGCATCATTGGACTCTTTTTTGACCAGTAGATCATAGCGAGCTCTGTATGCCATCTTGAGTGGTTCAACATCTGCCAAATAGTTAGCTAGTAACTCCTCAAACTCATCCTCCTTCAAATCTGGCCTTGAAAATAAGTTTGCATTCAATAGAATTTCGTTTAATTTTACTTGTTCAACATCTGTAAACTTTTGATTATTTTTGAGTTCGTCTACAACTGCTTCGATGGCAGCAAAGTCACCAATCCTATAGGAATAGAAAATAGTGGCAAACTGTACACGCGCTTTAATAGTTTTGATACTCTTTCTTTTTTGGTTCAGAATATAGCTTGCCATCAAGTCAAGATTTATATCCTGATAGATAAGACTATTCAACTTTTTGACTAAAAGAGTATCTTTAATGATAACTAGAATCAGCTCCATCAGTAAGTAAATCAAAAAACAAATAGTCGCGATCCTTTTACTTTGGGTCACTTGCACGATATATAAAAACGGTAAGGCTAGAATGACCAATAGGACTATCACTGGAATATTGTATCGTCTTCTTAGTTCTTTATAATCTTTAACCATAAATCTCCTTTGTTGTTATTGAGATATGACGTGTATCCTATCAACCTCATATCAAACTCATTTGATTTTGCTTTGAGGAAAACTTTGACAGACATTCGTCCAAATCAGTAACAAAGTTACTAATACTAGTGTTACTATAACACTTTTTCTTTTCATAATATTTCTTACCCTTTCTAGTCTGTATGATTAGCAGACCAAACCTGCAGTTCATCGTAGGATTTTATTTGTGTTTTCTCACCAGTCTTTGGATCCGTCGCATAGACCTCTAACACGTCCTGCCCCTTTGGTGCAAACCAATGAAGAACTGTATCAAACCACTCTTTGGTTGAGTACTGTTTAGGTCTCATATATAAACGAGCTAAATCCTTTATATCCTTAGCCATTTCCGGATAGTCTTGGGCAAAGTTTGTATTGGAGATATCTATCTTTTCACGATCTTCTTTTGAAAGTAAGGTATCAATATAACCAGCCGTGAATTTCAAATGGTACTTCTCTTTCATAGCTTGTCGAATGTTATTATATACATTCCCTTTTGACAATTCCTGCTCAGCGGCAGAAAAAGTTGATTTTCCATTATCCTCAAAATTTTCAAGATTTTCAATTTTTTGATTCGTAATATCAACTATGATTTTTCTACTATCATTATTTCCAACTTTATACAAAGTTACCGGTATGTAATCCTTGTTATCAGCATAATACTGACTGATATCGTACGCACCTCGATACTCTTTTTTCCCTAATAATTGATATACTTCCGTCTTTTTACTTGGAAAGCCAGAAGCATTCAAATCATAAGAAATAATATTAAAATACTCATCTTTTGCAATTTTAGGTGAACCATTTTTCTCTCTATCAATCATACTTTGATTGATCTCTTTTTGATGGACATCCAAAACTGAAATATAGTCTTGACCGAATGCTATCCCACCTATCCCATCTTTTTGCGCAACAAATACAAATTTATTGTCATCAAAAACATGAATTGTAGGTTTCTCGGTTTTCGCATCAATATATTTCTGCTCGGTTTCTTGCTGACTCGTTTTTTCATGTTTTTGAACTTGCTTCCACATATAGAAAGAGCCTATACTTACTAAAAGGACTAGCACTCCTACTACTTTCTTATTCACTCGTTTCATTTCAACCTCCACGCTCGTAGTTAACTCCTACCATCATACCGAAATTTTGCGACTGGGGCAACTTCCTCACTAGTTGGAAATAGTTGCAAGAAAAAACACCACCTCTCGGTGGTGTTTACTTCTTCTTTTGTGGAAAGAGGGGCAGACCAAGTGTCGCGATCTTCTCGGCGGGGATCTTCATACCATCCTTAATCCATTTGGAGATGACAGAGACAATGGCTGAGCTCCAGAAGGAATTGAGGTAGCTGCCAGCGCCATTCGAGGAGCTGCCATTTCTTTTTTCTAAAAAATCATAAACAGCCTTAGTCAAGAGCCGTTCGAAATTATAATCAATAGCTAGACTGATGATCTTGGCTTCTTTCTTGACTTCCTTAAAGAGGTAGACCCAGACTTGGTAAAGGTCTGTCTTGAGATTGTAGCCATCTAAAGACTTGGTAATCTTTGCGATACTAGATTGAAAGATGGACTCTAGAATCTCTTCTTTGGAGTCATAATTACGGTAAAAGGCTGCGCGAGAGACACCCGCACGCTGAACCAGCTCAGAGATGGTGATCTTTTTCAGATCTTTTTTCTCCAACAATTGCAGGAGAGAGATTTCGATGGATTCTCGTGTAATCGCATTGTTTTCTCGGTTAAATCGTTTGAGATTTTCCAAGGATTTCTCGGATATTTTTCTTTCTGCCATAACATTTACTTTCTATCTGTCTCACCTGATGATATCTGCTTGGATAGCATTGTACTTCATGATATAATTGTAAAAGAAGACATACTACTTGTCAATGTACATTTTTATACAATTATGAGGTATGAACTGATGAAATGGAAAATTATTGCGGATTCAGGCTGTGACTACCGCTCTTTGGACAATCTGGCACCGGATACGGAGTTTGTCAGTGTCCCATTGACCATCCAAGTGGGAGAAACTATCTACACAGATGATGTCCAACTCAATATCGATCAGATGATGGAAGAGATGTATGCGACTACGACTGCTTCTAAGTCTGCCTGTCCGAGTCCCGATGATTATATGAAGTCCTTTGAAGGAGCTGAAAATATCGTCGTTGTGACCATCACTGGAACCCTTTCAGGTAGCTACAATAGTGCTGAGGTGGCCAAGAAGATTTATCTAGAAGAGCATCCGAATACCAATATCCACGTCATTAATAGCTTGTCAGCTGGGGGTGAGGTGGACCTGATCGTTCGCAAGCTCAATCAGTTGGTCGCTGAAGGCCTCGATTTTGATCAAGTAGTCGATGTGATCACGACCTACCAGTCTAAGACGAAGTTGCTCTTTGTTTTGGCCAAGGTTGATAATCTGGTCAAAAATGGGCGTCTCAGCAAATTGATCGGGACTGTTGTCGGACTCCTCAATATCCGTATGGTCGGGGAAGCTAGTAAGACCGGTACTCTTGAGTTGCTCCAAAAAGCTCGGGGCCAAAAGAAAGCGATCAAAGCTGCTTTTGATGAATTGATCAAGGCGGGTTATGCTGGCGGTCATATCACCATCGCCCACCGCAACAATGAAAAATTTATTGAGCAATTCTCTGCATTGGTTCGTGAAAAATTTGCCCATGCAATGATCGAAGTCCTTCCTACTTCTGGACTTTGTAGTTTCTACGCCGAAGAAGGCGGCCTCCTCATGGGGTATGAAATTTAAGTTACCACTAAAAGAGGCTAGGACAAAAGTCCTAGCCTCTCAATTGTTTTTGGATTGTCGAGCAAGACGCAGCGGTTGAGTGGGCTCTATTACACTGATTTCATCAGCTTTACAGCCCTACTCAACTGTGCGGAGGTGGGACGACGAAATTGAATTCTAACGAATGACCGATTTCTGTCCCACTCTCTTTTTTTATTCTCCGATCTCTTGGTAGAGGGTACGGATTTTTTTGCGGTAAATGGTATAGCTGATCCCAGCTCCAATTAGCAGTATGACACTATAAAGGATCACGGCCAGCAGGGTGCTGACGGAATGATAGGTCCAAATGAAGCTGACAATGATCAGGAGAAACATCACAAAGAGAAAGACAATCAAGAGGATAGACTGAAGAACTGCATTCCCACGATGACGGGTCATCAACTCTGTGATATTGGTCCAATTGGTGCTAAAGTTCTGAAAATCTTTGACATAGTCTCGGATGCAGATCGGAATGGTCGTTACAACCCAGATCAGTAACATGGCAAGGATAGCCAAGGGATGGACGCCAAAATAGAGACAAACGCCAACTAGAAGAATGAAAGGAAGGATGGATTGCACCAGATAGAGCAACCAAAACTTCATAAAGAGATAGCGTTTGAAATCAACAGGGAGGGATCTCAAGTATTCAAAGTTTTCGCGCTCTAGCGAAATACCGATACTGGTCAAGCCTCCAAAACTATTGAAAACACCGATCAAGATGGCAACAAGGGTCAGTGGTACCAGATACTGGGGTGTCAAGTAAGGACTGAGGCTTCCTATATTTTTTGATGCTCCTGCTGCTCCACTGAGGAGGAAAATATATGGCAGAATACTCATCATCAATAGGACTTGCACCATAAGGGTTCCATCGCTCAAGAGTCTGCGATGATACTGAATGACAAACTGTCTAAAGGAGTCTTTCTGGCCCACATGGATGGCTTTCACGCGCTCTTTGACGGTTTGGTTGGTCGCAACCGCAAGGGCTGCATCATAGAATTGTGGGATCACGATTTTGCGAACCAGGCCGATCAAGACCAAAAGCACCGCTATCCAGCCCAGAAGGCCAAGGATCGCTCCACCATCAAAAGGATGGAGGATAAACTGATGAAAGGCTGTAAAAGGTGGAAATAGAATGGGAATATCCGCTCCACCCGACACCTCTACCCGATGGGTTTGGACTAGATTCAGATAGAGATAAGCTCCTAGGCTCAGAAGAGAACCAATTCCGACCATGATGTTGGAGACCAGGGTCGTGTGTTTTTTGAAAAAAAGGGTCTTAGTGATCAAATGAGCTAGTAAAATCGTCGCTAAAAAGAGAACGCCTAAGAGAATCACGGCACAAAAGAGGCCTAGCAGGATCCCTAACGGATTGAAGCCGCCTGCTTGGACAGGCAGGATCAAAAAATAGCTGATCAATGGAAGGATAGCCATGAGAAGGGTCAGGATGACCGAGATACTTTTTCCAGCAATGACTTCCGCATCTGAGAAGGCATAGGGCCGGTAAAACTGGAGGTCCTTGCTTTCATAAAAGACATTGTAAAAACTCATAAAGCCTTGGGAAATGGTCATCAAGGAAAAGAGGGCCACCATATTGACAAAGAAGGCTGGCTGATGGACAAAATCATAGATACTAAAGAGCAAGCCAAATATGAGGAAATAGACCAGGCCTAAAAAGAGGTAGTTGAGCACCGATTTACGGGCAACATTGAGTTTGACGTCCGGTTTTTTGGCCTGTTTGGCACGTAATTTTGCGATCTGAGCGGGCTGACTGGCATAGATCATATTGACATTGACCAGCTGCCGGATGATCTTAAGACGCATGATCGCCACCTTCTTCCTTCCGACCCGCTAGACTGAGATAGATACTTTCCAGACTTTGTTCGGGATGTTGGCCCTTCAATTCCTCGATCGTCCCATAGAAAATGAGATTACCCTTTTTGAGAATGGCGATTCTATCACAGAGTTGTTCAGCCACTTCTAAGACGTGGGTAGAGAAAATAACCGTCTTGCCCCGATCCGCATGCTGGCGCATCATTTGTTTTAAATCGTATGAAGCCTGTGGATCCAAACCGGTCATGGGTTCGTCCAAGACCCAGATATCTGGATCCGACAAGAGGGCTGCAATGACGAAGACCTTCTGGCGCATCCCATGTGAAAAGGATTCAATCACTTCATAGCGGTGACTCTGAAAATCAAAGATCGTAAGAAGCTCTTCCAAGCGTTGATCACAGTCTTTCTGACTCATATCATAAGAGGTCGCAACCAATTCCCAGAATTCATTGGCTGTGAGACGCAAGAAAAGATCTGGCGAATCCGCCACATAACCGATCTTCTTTTTGATCGCAAGCCGATGGCTATAGAGGTCCTGACCATCCACTTCAATGGATCCAGTGGTTGGGGTGATGACACTGACCAGGCTCTTAATCGTCGTTGACTTACCGGCTCCGTTGTGGCCAATCAGTCCGACAATTTGCCCATCTTCGATGGTCAGATCCAAGTGGTTGAGGGCAATATGCCCATCGTAATCTTTGGTAACTCCGTGAAATGTAATCATGTTAACTCCCTAATTGATCCTCATTGGGACCGTTTTTTCTTATTCTGTTGATAAGCGATCATCGAAATGGTAGAGCAATTCTAGCAGATAGTTTGGAATGGTCTCCAAGAAGTCTTCTTTGTAGACCCGCTCTCCTCGCTTATGCAATTCTTTACCCCATGGTCCTAGATTAACTGCTGGAACCTGAATTTGAGCAATTTTTTCCAGATCCAGATCATAGACCTGAGCTGGTGTGGCTAGGCTATCTAGGACGACTTGATAAGAAGCCACATCCTTTTCCAAGGCACAATAACTGGTGTCGTTAATCCCCATAAAGTATTCTTCGACTTTTAAGAGGTAACCTCTTGTGTCCAGATACTCGCGGTAATCAGTGATGAGGGACACAATATTGAAATCGGTATTGTCTAAAAAGCGACAATTCATGGAAGGATAATATGGGGGCGCAAAACCGATGACTACTATGGGATCTTTATCTCCGAGAAACTCAAGGAGTCGCTGGATTTGCTGAATCGCAAGGCTCTGGTAGCTGGTCCCATTACGAAAATCTTGCTCCGCTTTTTTATTAGAAGCTTCTCTATAGTCTTGGTAGCCCTCTAAGGCTTGGCAACGTTCCTCTAGTTCTTGATAGGTGATGACTCTTGGTCTTGCAATCATATGGTCTTGGCCAGCCTGATCCTGCAAGTGCTCGTACTTCACGTAAAAGGCGTCCAAGGCCTCCTGACTAAGCTCATAGATTCGTCGCAAGAGCTCTTGTGGTGTTTTCTTCAAATGCAACACACTGAAATAACCAGCCGCATAAAGCACGGTCGATACATCGTACTGCTCCTTCAAATCTCTGAGATAGGACCAAGAAGGGAGGGGAGACGTTTCTCCCAAGGCCTGATCTGCCAGATCGGGATGAAGATCTAGCTGGCTTGCAATGGCTACTAAGAGGGACAAGGCATTGATCCCTTTAAGGGGCTCCTTCATATGGGACAAGACGCCTTGCGACACAACGACTGGCATGAGTTTGCCGACTGTGCCAATGTGAAGGACCTTTTCTTTTCCTACTTCCGATTCAAAGGGCTCTGAATCCACTGCTAATACATAATTCAGATCAAACTTTTCCTGCAAATCTGTGAGGAGGCCCAAGGCTCCACGCATCCCACGTGAATAGGATTCCTCGTCTCCAACAGAGAGATAGAGCAGATTGACCTGACCTTCTGTGGGGTTTGCTGCATAGGCTTCCAGAACCCCCAATTGAAGGGCTAGGGCTGCTTTCATATCGCAAGACCCTCTGCCAAATTTCCACTCCCCAGAAGCTAAATCTTCCTGCATATCTGGTCGCCTATCCAGTGTTTTCAAGGCTTCTGCTACTTGATCAGAATCGAGCGCGATTTCTGCCAAATTTCCATAGTCTTCTAGATCGACTGTATCATGGTGGTGGAAAAGGATAACTGTTTTTTTCTTGCCCTTATCAACCAAGGCCCAATTGACCGACCGATGCAAGTGATCCTGTGGTACCTGATAGCGCCCAAAATGGTCCGGATGTTCCCTGAAATAGGGGATCTTAGCAATCCGTTGATCCAGGTAGGCTTCGATTCCTTGCTCGGTCTCAGTATTGGTGAAGCTTGGGATCGCCAAGGCTTCGGTAAAAATCGTTTCGATGCTCTCTCTATTGGTGGTTTTCACTTTCAAACCAATCCTCCTTTGATATAATCAAACTAAATGAATGAATAGAAATATATGTATCAGACTGATATTTCTACGTAGATAAAATGCTACTTTTTATATTCTCACTTCATTTCTTTCATGTATGCGATTTCTTTTCCAGAAAGGGCTTGCTTCCAGCGCAAACGTTTGTCGCATCCAACTATTTTTGGTAAAATAGGGACATTCACATGAAAGAAGAAATAACGATGGAAAATCAAACCTTAATGCAATATTTTGAGTGGTATTTGCCCGCTGATGGGAACCACTGGACGCGTCTTGCTGAAGATGCGCAACACTTAGCAGACTTGGGTATTCGCAAGGTCTGGATGCCACCTGCCTTTAAAGCTACTTCTAACAATGACGTTGGGTACGGAGTCTATGACCTCTTTGATTTGGGCGAGTTCGATCAAAAAGGAACGGTTCGTACCAAATACGGTTTCAAAGACGATTATCTTCAAGCCATCCAAGCCCTCAAAGATGCAGGGATTCAACCAATGGCCGATGTCGTTCTCAACCATAAAGCTGCTGCCGATGGCTTAGAGGAATTCGAGGTCGTTGAGGTCGATCCCATGGATCGAAACAAGGTTCTCACTGAACCCTTCACCATTCAAGGATGGACCAAATTCACCTTTGATGGCCGAAATGGCGCCTATAATGACTTCCACTGGCATTGGTACCACTTCACCGGCACTGACTACGATGCTTCACGTAATAAGAATGGGATCTACCAAATCCAAGGGGACAACAAAGGTTGGGCTCATGGAGATCTGGTAGACAAAGAAAACGGAAACTACGATTACCTCATGTACGCCGATATCGATTTCAAACATCCCGAGGTTATAGAAAATCTCGACCAATGGGCTGAATGGTTTATCGAAACAACAGGGGTTGAGGGCTTCCGTCTGGATGCAGTCAAGCACATTGACTCCTTCTTTATGAAGAATTTCATCCACAATATCACCAAAAAATATGGAGAAGATTTCTACGTCTTTGGTGAATTTTGGAATGGGGACACAGAAACCAACGATGAGTACTTGGAAAGTATTGATTACCTGTATGACCTGGTCGACGTAGCCCTCCACCAAAATCTCTTCAGAGCTAGTCAAGAGGGTGAAAATTTCGACCTTCGAACTATTTTTGACGGAACACTAGCACTCAATCATCCTGAACAGGCCGTAACCTTTGTGGACAACCATGATACCCAACGAGGGCAAGCCTTGGAATCTAACATTGAAGAATGGTTTAAGCCTGCAGCCTATGCCTTGATCTTACTTCGTGAAGCTGGTTTGCCTTGTGTCTTCTATGGAGACTACTACGGTATCGAGGGCCAATTTGCGCAAGAAAGTTTCCAAGGGGTCCTCGATCGACTCTTATGGGTTCGTAAAGATCTGGCCTATGGGGAAGAAACGGACTACTTCGATGATCCTAATTGCATCGGTTGGACACGTTCAGGTTCAGAAGAATCAGCACCAATCGCCTGCTTGATTTCCAATAACCAAGCTGCTACAAAAGTCATGGAGATCGGCTCATCCTACGCAGGCCTCACCTACTATGATGTACTAGAAAATTGTAGCGAAACCGTCCAAGTCCAAGAAGACGGTACTGCTGAATTCCCAGTGGCAGAACGTTCCGTCAGTGTCTGGGTAGCCCAAGATACAGAGGGGCAATAACCTTTATATGTAATTTTCTCCTAGGATCTACACCTTCCTAGGAGAATTTTTTCCTGTAAAAATTTTATAGGAAATACAGCTTCATTTTAGCACTATAAGAAAGCGCTGTCAATGGGTATCGCGTCTATTTGAAAGAAATAAAGAGCATCAAAAAAACTCGTTTTCCGGTTTGGAAAACGAGTCTTCTTTTTAGCTCAATTCTGCAATGATTTCTTTCAATTGGGCTTTCGTATGAACTCCAGCCACTTGTTTGACAACTTGTCCATCTTTTTTAAAGAGAAGAGTTGGAATCGACATGATACCGAATTGACGCGCTGTATTTGGATTTTCATCGACATCCATCTTACAGATTTTCAAATCATCTTCATGTACTTCTTCTGCCAACTGATCCAAGATTGGAGCTTGCATGCGGCATGGACCGCACCAAGTTGCCCAAAAGTCAATCAAGACAAGGCCTTGGCTGGTTTCTTGTTCAAAAGTTGCATCTGTGATTATGTGTGCCATATTTCCTCCTTTTTCAGTAGTGACTACTGATTCTGCATTTCTACTTTTATTTTACACTAAAAGATGCCATTTTAGAAATATTTGCTACGGGGAGTCCTTAGGCATCTTCTCTCTTTTTGCGCCAAAAGATGAGGCTAGAAGCTGTTAGGCTAATCACCCCTAAGAGACCCAGAGAATGGTCTTTGCTCCCTGTTTGAGGAAGCGTATGATCTGCTTTCTCTCCTCCCACTACAAGAGTTGCAGCTTGAGGATCTTCTGCCAATCCTTGTGAAACAAATTGAGGTCCATAAGATACAGCTAGTGTATGAAGAGAGTGCTCTTGTCTTGCTGATCCTATTTGCATCTGCTCTGCTTTTTCAGGAAGAGTTTGGCTTGGTTGGACAAAGGATTCTGGGCTTGGAAGCCTATATTCTTCCTTGTAGTGCACTTCTGGAGCGACTAGAGCAGCACCTTCAACTTCTGGTAAATTCGCATAGTCTGTATCTGTTGCACTTGGTACATAAGCTGCCTTTTGGGCGCGGGTCTTTTCAACAATTGGAATCGCCGCCTGGATAGAATCTGTCTTAAAGGTCACTTCATATGGATGCTCCACCGTTAAATCAGATGGGTCATAGGTGTTGAAAACAAGTGCTAACTTGTGACCTTTCTTAACCGTATAGAGATTTGGTTGGAGATAGACCGTATAATCGTGGTATTCTCCCACTTTTGGCTCGATGCTAGCTCGTGAGCTTGCTGAATCGTAGCCAGACTCAGGGTTCGCAAGGTTGATCCAGCCTTTCGCAATCACCTTGTACTTGGTCTTGATGGTTTCGTATTCGGCAACAGATAGGTTGCTTAAATTGCTTCCCATCCAGAAAGCGTCTGCCGTTTTATCTTGCTTGACGCTACCATTTCCTACCACGTCAAAGTCCTCATCTGCCACATCTACCAAGAGGGCGTTGATTTGGAAATTCTTTCCTTGACCCTTGGCAAGAGCTGCCTTGAAATGAACAGGGATGTGGCCCTTGATCGTAGTGTCCTCAGTAACATCAGAAACGAAGGTCAGATTGGCCTTAGAGGAGGCTTTGCTGACAGTTTCATTACGGTTAGCGATCTCAACACCTGCAGCCGCATAATCACTAGAAATGGTTTCTTCTAGACGTTTCGAGCTTGCATTCAAGAAGAGACGTTGACTGCTCTTCCAGTTATCATAGCTGGTCCACTTGCTTGGATCATAGTTGTTTTGAGCTAGGACCGCTGGCAAGCTTTCGACGTGATTGTCCACTCCGTAGAGGTAATGGGTCAGCCAGGTATTGAGCAGGTCATAAAAGTCCTGACCATTGGCGGTGATGCCGTATCCCCGTGACATAGCCGCTGGATAGACGTGATCTCCTTGGTGGAGATAGAGCTTGACATCTTGGCCTGCTTTCTTGAGGGCATCGTACATGAGTTCAAAGTGTTTGGTCTTGACATTGTCATCATTCAAGCCATGGACGATCAGGGCGCTGGTCTTGAGATTTTCCGGATGAAGGGTATAATCCCGCTCCTTCCAGACATCACTGTAGTTACGATCATGGGCGTACTGGTCCTTGTTCAATTGGTTGATGTAGTTGGAATAGTTTTGCCAAATCCCTGCCCAGTCGTCTTGGTCCAGCATCCGCGTGCTAACGTAGAGGGATAGCCATGAAAGATCACTATAAGGCGCATTGCCAAACTGGGTTCCTTGGCTATTGAAATAATCATACCAAGAGGCAATCCCTGCTGCTGGAACGATGGTCTTTAGGCCTTCTACGCCTGTCGCTGCCACACCAAAGGTCGTGGTTCCAGCCCAGGAGAGACCGGTCATAGCGACATTGCCTGTTGCCCAGTCTGCCTTGATTTCAACATTGCTAGTCTTATCGGTGTAGGCCTTGATTTCAACATTGCTAGTCTTATCGGTGTAGGCCTTGCGTTTGCCATTGACCCACTCGATGATATTCTTGAAGGCATTGATTTCGAGATCAGAACCTGTGGTGTTAAATCCTTCTGATCCCTTGGTACCAAGTCCCGCACTCGAGATAAAGGCATAGCCTCTGACCAAGAAATAGTCGTACCAGTTCAGATCTTCGTAGTCATAGATATACTCGTAGGGACTGTAGTAATACCAATCCGATGCCTTGGCTTTTTTGGCTGCTTCTACTGTTGTTTCACTGCTTACTGGCTGTCTCTTTGCAGGTTGGCTGTGCAGTTTCTTCATGTCATAGCTACCGTCCGTTGGAAGCCCCAAACTTTCGAGGGTCACGTAGTTTTCATCAAGCGTCCCCGCTACGTAAGGGCGCGCTTCCAGAATAGTGGCTGCCTTAAAATCACCTTGCGCTACTGCTTTTGGTAGTTGAACAATGGCTTTGACTAAGTCAGGCTTGCCATCTGCGTCGGTGTCGTAGTCCGTTTCGACATAGACAGGGAAGCGTACAATTTGGCTGTCTTCATATTTGTAGTCTTGGTCTGCTTTTTCTCCCGTCGTATAAGGGAAAATCGGCTGGGCACGACCATTTAAAAAGAGCGGGCTTTTCTTTTCAGCCCGGTAGGCATCGTAGAGTTTCTTAGCTGTTTCATACATCTTGGCCAATTCTGGCTGACTAACCTTACGAGTCAAATCTTCTGATTTTTCAATCAAGCCTAAACTCTTGGCAAAGCGTTCGCGATCTGCTTGGCTTTGGCCCAATTGGCTAGGATCTGTTGCTGCCCATTGAAGCAAGCCATTAACAGCATCTTGGACCGTCAACTCTTTAGGGGCCTGATCAGCTGCAAGGGTGCTACCTGTAACCTTTGCTAAATCATTACTTGTTGCCGGAGCTTCTGAACTGGGAGCAGATTGAGGTGCAGCTTCCCTGTTGGTTGTTGCTGGACTTGCTACTGGGACCGTAGGCTCACTTTGTCTTGTGTGTTCTTCTGTAGCAGGGGCTACTTGATTTGCAACTGCCGTCCGATCCAGCGATGCCTCACTCAAGCTCGCTCCTTCTTCACTAGAGCTAGTACTTGTGTCACGTGCTGTCGGTGTTGCTTCAGTAGATGGAGCATGGACCACTTCTGTCGATGGAGCTAACTCTTCTGTCTGCTCATCTGCTGCTGCTACTTGATGCAAGACCATCGGTGCGATCAATAAACTTGATGCGACAATGGAAACCATTGTTTTCTTTTTCATGTCAGTCTCCTAACTTTTTGTAATCAACACTCCCATTATACTATGTAAGCGTTTTAAGATCAAACAGATATTCATCTGATCCACAAAAAAACCGAGGCATCAGCCTCGGTTATCGATCCTTATTTAACGTGTTTCTTAAGATCTTCTTGTGCTTTTTTATTTGACTCTGCTTGTTCTTTTTGCCATTTTTCAAGGGCTTTGTTGTAATCAGCACTTGTCACAGCTTTGTCTTGGAGTTTCATTCCTTTGTAGATCACGTGGTCTTTTCCTTTACCACCAGTCCATGCAAATGGAGCTGAGAATGGTTCGATACGTGTCAAGAATGGACGTCCAGTTGATGAAGAAGTTGGCATAACAAGGGCGCTATCAGTCAACCAAGCTTGCGCAGCCGCATATTTTTCATAGCGTTTGTTGACGTCTTGTGTTTCTGCACCAGCATCTTTGATCATCTTTTCAAAGTCGTACAGACCAACTTTTTTAGCTGCTTCATTGTTTTCACTTGGGTCAAATCCAAGGAAAGTCTTAGTATTTTCACCAGATGAAGCTTTCAAGATATCCATGTAAGTTGATGGGTCTTGGTAGTCAGGGCTCCATCCAACATTATCAGAGAGATCCCAGTCTTCGCCAGCCGCATTTGGTGCAAAGAGGGTCACATTTTGAAGGTCTTCTTTCGAAAGCATTTGGATATCGATGACGACATTTTCTTTACCAAGCGCTTCTTCAACTGATTGTTTGAAAGATTGCACCCGTTGAACTCTTGATGGAGTGGTTTGGTCCACAGGCATATCGATGTGAATTGGGAATTTCACACCATCTGCTTCCAAGGCAGTCTTCGCTTTTGCAAACTCTTCCTTCGCTTTCTTCGCATCGAAGAGACCGTTTTGACCATCATCTAGTTTAGTAGATTTCCACTCATCTCCATAGGTATCCAATTGTGTTTTCACCATTTCACCGAAGGTCTTGCCATCAGCTTGGACAAATGTTGGTGGAATGTAGAGGTTACGGATGATCTTGCTTGCTCCGTCTTTTCCGTTCAATTGAGCAGCATAAGCTTCACGATTGAAGGCAAAGCTGATCGCTTGACGGAAGTCCTTGTTCAAGAGGGCTTTCTTAGTAGATTGTTTTTCTTCATCGGTCTTCTTAGCTGTGTGTTTGTAAGATTGACGGTCGATGTTGGTACCAATGACATAAGAAGCAGCATCTTGAGGAGTGTAGGTGATTTCGTCTTTAAATTCTTTGGCTTGCTCTGAGTAACCAGATCCAGTTGGGAAAAGTTTTGCCAAGCTAAGAGCATTTTCACCGAATGATTTGGCCAATTTACTTTGGTCTTGTCCATCGTAGAATTCCAATTTTACATCTGAGACGTAGACCTTGTCTTTATCCCAGTAGTTTTCATTCTTAGTCATTTCGATAGAAGATTTTGAAGTAAAGCTCTTCAAGATGTAAGGACCATTGTAAAGAAGGGAGCTAGTATCACTTGCTTGAGCGAATTTATCCCCTTTTGATTTTACGAATTTTTCGTTGACAGGGAAAGTGATCCCAAGTGTCAATTTAGAGTTCCAGTAAGATTCTGGTTGGTTCAAAGTGATTTGAAGGGTATGATCATCAACTGCTTTTACTCCTACAGCTGAGAAATCTTTATTTTTGCCACTGACGTAGTCATTCAAGCCTTTGATAGAATCTTGGATGATGTAGAGCATTTCTGATTTGTTATCAGCCGCATATTTGATTCCTGTGACGAAATCTTTAGCTGTTACATCTGCATACTCTTCGCCTTCTGAATCATACCATTTGGCATCATCACGAAGTTTATAAGTATAAGTCAAGCCATCTTGCGAAACTGTCCAATCTTTTGCAAGAGATGGAATCAAGTTCCCGTATTTATCATTTTCAAACAAACCATCAATCAAGTTTCCAGTGATATCGTGGGTTGCTGCTTTACCAGATGTGATATAGTTTAGGTTTTCTGGCTCAGTCTCATAGACATATGAGAATTTTTGACCGTTGCTTGAGCTAGATGATTTAGAACCACCCGAACAAGCTGCTAGGATACCTGCTGAAAGGAGGGCAACTCCCGCAAGTGCAATGACATTTCTTTTTTTCATGTAAAACTCCTTAAGAAATTTTAAGTTTATTTTAAGATTATACCACAAAGATTTTCAGAAGAAAAGAATTTTCAGAAAATTTTAGTTTATAAAAAAACTACTCCGGAGAGTAGTTATCAATTTAACTTTAAGACTTATTTGAGACTTTCCTTAGGTGAGTACGGACGTCAGCGAACTTCTACGAAGTTCCATGACTTAGTTTTGAACCTAAAGTTTCAAAACTCCCGAGTGCTTGAAATGATTCTATTTCAAGCACTTTTCTCACGGCGGAAAGTCTCAGTTTTGATTTGAAAAACTATAAGGACTGGATATTTTATAAAAAGACTTCTTATGTTATTTTCTAAGAAAAAACATTATTTTCTTTCTCAAACTAGCTCACAAAAGTAGTTCCAATTTTTAATCTACTAAGTCGCTCTTGAGGTAGGCATCGACCATGCGCTCTGTTGCGACTACAGAATCCAAGTGGGTCCGCTCATATGAGTGGCTAGATTCGATCCCTGCCCCGAGAAGAGCGTGTTTCACTTCTGCTCCTGCGCTCATGGCTGCAGAGGCATCTGATCCATAGAAAGGATAGATATCCAATTGATAAGGGATTTCTTGGGCTTTTGCCAAGGCTACCAAATGCTGACGGAATTCGTAGTGATACGGTCCTGAAGCGTCTTTGACACAGATGGATACCGTGTATTCATCCGTCGCTTGGTCATCTCCCATAGCTCCCATGTCCACTGCCAAGTATTCTACCACTTCAGCTGGGATACTAGAATTAGCCCCATGCCCCACTTCTTCAAAGACTGAAAAGGCAAAGGTAGTCGTTACTGGCAATTGGATCTTCTCTTTCTTGTAGGCGCGCAGAAGATTCAAGAGAATCGCTGCACTCACCTTGTCATCCAAGTGACGAGATTTGATAAAGCCGGTGTCTGTCACAATGGTCCGGGGATCAAAACTGACAAAATCACCCACTTCAATGCCAAGGGCACGGGTTTCTTTCTCATTGGTCACTTTTTCATCCAGACGGACTTCCATATTGTCCTGGGTCCGTTCGACAGTTCCCGCATCCTTGTAGACGTGACATGAAGTCTGATGGACCAAAATTGTCCCCGAATGGGTCTTTCCTGTATTGGCTACATGGACTGTACAATTTTCCCCTTCAATCATATTCCAAGGGAAACCACCGATACGGTCTAGCTTGAGGCGACCATCTGCTTTCACAGCGCGGACAATAGCCCCCAAGGTGTCCACATGGGCTGTGACATAGCGTTGCTTGTCTGTGATCACACCAGGCACGGTCACATTCACGCCACCCTTAGCAGTCCGAGTTACTTCATACCCAAAGCCTTCAATGGTTTTGACCAAGTAGTCTGCGATCTCCCGTGTAAAACCGGTCGGTGAAGGAATGGCTGTCAATTCCTGCAAATAAGTCACTGTCTGATTCATAATGCCTCCAAATGTGTTTTTCTTTATTCTAGCATGAAATAGGTGGAATAGCTAGAGGAGAGGTTACAGAGAAGAGTTTTTTGAACATCAATCCTCTAAAGTCACCGGAAAAATTTCTTCCCCTCTTTTCATTCTTTCTTCCATTTCTTTCCATTCAAGAACTAATTTATACAGTTCTTCAGTTGGAATAAAGCAAGGGTCACCAAGACTTTCATCATCCATTTGATAGTATACTTCTGTTTCTTCTTTGCCTATATCAATATTGAGCATATTACCGCCAAAGTCTGATTCTTCTTTTTGACCAGTAACAACGGCTTCCAATTCTTTGTAAATGTGGGGATAAAAATTATGGACTTCTGTATCAAAAAATTCACACAAGGTTTGATAATAGGGGTCAAAAAAACTTATCATTAAGCTAGTACTAGTGTTTTGATATTTGAATATATCGTATTCTCTTTTTAACATTTTTCTCCTCTTTCTCATCTTATAGTTCAATATTTACTTATTATTTGCTAGGATACGCTGAAATAATCTTTTCATCAGAATCCAAATACATCGTAATCTTCATTCCGTTTTTGCTAAATCCTTCGTAGGTATTCCTTGTTTTTATTTTAAATTCTCTTGTTTCATATGCCTCATTAATGGTATCTACAACTTCCTGAGGGCTCATATGGTCAGGGAAGAAGGTTGAATAGCCTCCATTTGCTTTTTTAGGAATTCCATTAACTTCTACCCTTGCCTCATAAACCCCAGCATCGTTTAGGTCAGGGCCTTTCGTACCTTCTATGATACTGCCAGAAGTACTCTCTACCATATCATAGTGATAACCACCTGATTGCCCTCTCCTATTTAAATCACCTTCAAAAATGTGACTCAAAGACTTCTCAGTAAAATTCTCTGTATGTTTGAGATTTGCTAAGTCATCCATATTGTACATTTTGAATTCAGAAGCATTCCGATTCCAACTTTCAATTTTCCTATTGACAAATGGAACCTTCCCTTTTACTTTACTAAATACATCCGAGAACGTTGTATAGGGTTTATTGTAGTACTGATTATATCCAACATAAGAGGTATACAAGGTACTTGCTAATTGAAGGCTCTCAGTAAAAGCCCTCACGTTCTTGATATCTTTTGCCCGATTGATTTCTTCCTGTGTAGCAGGTTTGCCTGTAAAAGGATCAATACCTTCTTCAATTATATAATAATCATATTTAGTTTGAAAAGCAGGATCTCGCCAACTGAGCATTTTTTGACTATCCAAAAAGAAATAACGGTCTAGTAGGTAATGATAATTAGCTCGCTCTGTTTCAGATTTAAATAGTTGTGCATATGGATTCACATGAGCCATGGAGATCAATGTTTTAAGTTCTGGGTAGGCCTCTTCTAACGCTTCTTGATCCATTGCATCGATACGTTTCTTAAATTTTGGGTCCACCTTGGCTAATTCTGAAGGTAATAATCCTAAATGATCATTCTTAACTTCATTATATCTCTTCCATAACAATTTGAGATCATTCATATCCCACTTGGAGAGAACCACATCACCCTGCCCCATAGTCGTAAATCTTTTATAGGCTTGAATCACGTCTCCATACTCTTCCTCCAGTTCTGCACGTGACATTTTTGAGAGTTTGTCTTCTAATGTTTCAACCTTCGGATTCTTCACTTTGTTCAGGACTGCTTGTCGTTTTTGCCATCCTAAAGAGATTGTTTGCTTCCACGATAGATCAGATCCACTACTTGGAGGCAAGTAGGTTCCACTAGCAGCATCCCATGATTGTGCAGCTTGGGCAAAACCATTTTGAACGGCCAATAAGTACCGTTCTGAATTTAAAAAGATAGTTGGAGAGACTGCATTAAAAGTAAGCAGACTAATTAATATTTTCTGTAATTTTTGTTTTACTCCCTCAAATACGGCTATGGATACCGAAAGACTTAGAAAAGCTGAAATCTTATTATTCGATTTTACTTCCATTAACTGTCGTAGACTGGAAATCTTTTGATCTGCTTCCCTAATTTTTTCCTCTAAATCCACTTGACGCCAACTTTTACTATCTACGTCAGAGGTATATTGACTGACAAATTTTTGACACTCCTCCGCCAGTGATTCTTGGTATAAGACAATTCCTTGAATTAATGGAATTACAGTACTTGTAATATGCGCCTTTGCTGAGTCGTAAGCATGCCCTTTTAACTCTTCTTCAGCGACAAAATTTTCAAGAACTTTAATCAATTCCATATTCTGTTGCACGCACTGGGTGGATATACTAGATAAACTAGTTGCCTGACTTCTGGCGGATTCTAGATACATATCTATACTCATGTGATTTCCTCCGTCACTAATCGTCTTTTTTCTTGGTGAATTGAATCTAACTTCATTTCAATAGATTTATGTTCTTTCCGAAGTTTTTCTAATTCTTCATCCAAACTGTATTCCATTATTCTCACTTGATGCTGAAATTCTAACCGGTCATCCATCATTTGACTTTGATATCTACTACCTTCGAAAAGAAAACCTAGATCATTTAACCAATGTGAATCATTTAAGAGCTGATCCAATACTTCCATTTTTTTCGAATCTAATTTTTCTATCCGCTGATATAAGTCCCACTCCTTCTCTGAAAGTTGTCGTTCTTTCTCATGGAGCTTATTCCATGTATCTTCTATACTCATATCTAATCCTCTAATACATCTAAGTATTTTGATTTCGCTTCATTTGAGAATGATGGCTTAGACTGAATGGTATTCAAAATATTTAAATTTTGACGAATCATGGCGTCCTTATCTTCAAATTGGTCGGCCAAGCTATGGATATTTTGAATCATATTCACAATATGATTCGATAGTTGAGTCTGAAGATTCTCAAATTGACTAATACCATTTTTGGCACTATTATTACCAGCAACTGTCGTTTGTTCATCTCTTTGAACTGTAATAGCTGAATGATTATTGGCAGATCCTATTGCAGTAGCATGCTTAGCAGCCACCGAAAGATCACTTTTTACTGTGTATTTATCTCCCATTCATTTCTCCTTTAAATTTTTTCATATTATAACATCTTTCACCGCTAGAAAAAAGCCTAGTTAGTGGTATTCCCAGCTCATTCACGCACATAAAAAACTCAAGCTGACTCACTTGAGTTCCTTCTTATAGATTATTGTAACCTTCTAGTTGCTATTCATACCAAACCTAGGGTGTTAAGTGGAATAGCTATAGGAGAGGTTACAGGGTGAGGTTTTTCATCATTAATCCTCTAAAGTCACTGGAAAACAATCTTCCCCACTACGCATTTTACCTTCCATTTCTTTCCACTCTAAAACTAATTTATACAGTTCTTCAGTTGGAATAAAACAAGGGTCTCCAAGGTTTTCATCATCCATTTGATAATATACTTCTGTTTCTTCTTTACCTATATCAATATTGAGCATATTACCGCCAAAGTCTGAAACTTCTTTTTGACCTGTAACAACTGCCTCTAATTCTTTATAAATGTGAGGGTAAAAAGTATGAACCTCAATGATAAAAAAATCACCTAAAGTTTGATAGTTTTCATCCAAAAATTTTATTGATAATCTAATATCACCGTCAGGGTATTTAAATATTCCATATTCTCTTTTTAACATTTGTTACGTCCTATATCCTTCTATTTATTTACTGCTAGGTAAAGTTAGAATCAACTGTTTTTTAATTATTAAAGTTTAAAACTATCTTTCAAATCTTCATATTCCTCATCATTTAAATCCAGCAGTATGATAGTTACTAGTCTTTCGTCTTGAGAAAATCCTAAATAGAGCCTTCCATTAACCAAATAAAATACTTCTTCTAGATTGATTAACTGGATCTTTAACTTATCTTTAGATAAGAAAACTTGAAATGACTGGTCTAGATCATGTAGACCATTGGCAAACGAAATATCATCAAGAAAAACAGGGCATCCTTGTTTCATTTCTACGTTTTTTAGAGATAGTTTCTCAACTAAGCTGACGTTTGATGCTTGAACTAGAATAATATTGGTTAATTGATAAGAGGTTGCATCCAATCCAATTTCGAGCAAGTTTTCGCTTTTTACCAAACGAAAATAATTCTTATCTGAATAAGGAGGTATATTGGTTACTTCAATCGAAAGAGGAGTATAGTAGTCTACTTTGATATTGTAAGGATGTTGAACCAAACGACTTAATTTTAACATATGGTATTCCTTTTGAGGATAGAGAATCCTTTATTTTGAATTGCAAAATTACTGAGCTATCTCAGACCAGAATGCAATCTGTGTTAAGTCTGTTAGCTCAGTTTCCTGTGTTATTGTTTTACCTTTTAAGAAATCTGTTAAACTTGCTGAATAATAAATAATTTCTGATCCAACAATTGAGAATACTGTCGAAATCGCAGTAGGTTCACAAGCAATATATCGATGGCCAACTATCGGCATTAAAGCTGGTGCAGATTTCATTTTACTTTTTATAAAATGATGAACATCATGAATGGTATTTGGACATTCTCCCCAGTTATCATTCCATTCAATCTCATCTATTTGATCCGTCATCTCACCCATCACTTCTTTCATTTGTTTCTTTAAATAGTCAGTATTTTCTCTTGAAAAATCTGCCCAGTTATGCCATCCAATTGGGAGTTGTTCAAAATCACGATATACTTTCTTAAATTCAAGAGGCAAAACCAACCCATAAATTTCTTCAATTTTTGTAAAGACTTCATCTGTATATTTGCTAATCATATGCTACCGTATTCTATTAAATGTTTGATAATGATCCTCAGTAAACCAAATTGAAGCATCATCACCAATTGCTATTCGTTCAGGGCACCGAGATTTATCTTTTTGATAAGGATGAACATCCATTTTGTTACCATAAAACAGCTCCATAGCTACAGTTCAACTTCTGGAAATTGCCTAAAGAAATTTTTATTAGCTTCTTCTTGTGTCACGTTCGGTGGCCAAGAATCGTGCTTAATCTTCCAAGATATTTCGAGTAGTGATCTCTCTCCACTATCTAATAGAGAGAATAATTCTTGGGGTAATTCATAAACCACTAACCAAGAAGCTACAGTTCCCTCTTCTGAAACTAAATAATATTTATCCTCATTTTTCCAGATGGATTTCCCATATCCTTCAACCTCTTCAAACTTGGTAACATCTTCCCATTCTAGGTTTGTTGGTTTCATTTCAAACCTCTTTTACTTAAGTGGTGATACATAATCGTCTGGAAGTTCACCCATTGATTCTATCCATTGTTGTTCGGCTTGAGGAATAAGTATTTCAAGTTCTTTATTACTAAAAAGCAACTGATTTTTACGGTTTGATATCAGCACAATTTGCTTTTCTCTAGCTCTTTTTTTTCTTATTTCGTTCTTTTCTTCTTCCGTTGGTGGCCAACAATCATTCTGAATCTTCCAAGAAACTTCGCGTAGCGTTCTCTCACCACTCTCTAGTAAGGCAAATAACTCATTTGGCAATTCATAAACCACACGCTGAGGGGCAATTCCTCCCTCCTCAGTAACGTAATAAAAATGATTACCATCTCTCCAGACATGCTGACCGTATCCTTTTACCTCTTCAAATTGGATAACATCTTCCCATTGTAGTCTTGTTGGTTTCATTTATACATTCCTTACTTAAGTGGTGATACATAATCGTCTGGAAGTTTGCCTTCAGATTCAATCCACTGTTTCTCAGCAATTGGAATCAATTCTTCAAGTTCTTCCTTAGAAAACAGTTTCCAATTTTTAGGGACATCTATCAAAGAAGCCGGATATTTACTTATAAATTTTCTTCTAGACTCTTTTCTCTCTTCTTCAGTTGGTGGCCAATAATTGTTCTTTACTCTATAAGATAATTCTCGTATCGTTCTCTCCCCACTCTCCAGTAAGGTAAATAACTCATTTGGTAATTCATAAACTACACGCTGAGGGGCAATTTCTCCCTCCTCAGTAACGTAATAAAGATTATTGCCATCTCTCCATATATGCTGACCATAACCTTTTACTTCTTCGAACTGGATAACAACTTCCCATTGTAGTCTTGTTGGTTTCATTTTATATCTCTTTTACTTAAGTAGTGACACATAATCATCTGGAAGTTTACCTCTCCAGTCAATCCACATTTGCTCAGCAATTGGAATTAATCTTTCAAGCTCTTCCTGAGTAAATAACTCTCTAGTTTCAGGTAAATCAATTAATGATGTAGGACTCTCTTCTATGAATCGTTTCTCACTAGCTTTCTTTTCTTCTTCCGTCGGTGGCCAACAGTCATTCTGAACTTTCCAGGAAACTTCATGTAGTGTTCTCTCTCCACTCTCTAATAGAGCAAATAATTCTTGTGGTAGTTCATAGACTACTAATCAAGAAGCTACGGTGCCTTCTTCTAAAACTAAATAATATTTGTCCTCATTTTTCCAAATGGATTTTCCATATCCTTCAATTTCCTCAAATTGGGTAACATCTCCCCATTCTAGGTTTGTTGGTTTCATTTTATACCTTCCTTACTTAAGCGGCGATACATAATCATCTGGAAGTTTACCCCTCTGATCAATCTACATTTGCTCAGCAATCGGAATTATACGAATTATTCATGCTCTCTTTCGTACCATGAAGTATATAATGGATTAATCTTTTCAAATAATTCCTTTTCATATCTATATCTATTCTCTTGTATTCTCTCAACCAATTGACTAACTTTTTCAAATTCATTATTTTTGATCAATTTATCAATTAAATCTACATCTTTTTCTTCAATGTTATGTGATGAAATATTTTTAATGATTATCTTTAAAATTTGATAAGTTACCTCGTTATCATCTAATTTAGAAATCTCGGATGTTATTTCCCCTCGTTCAGTAAAGACTAGATTATATCTTCCACTTCCATCCTCTATTACAGAAATTCCCTCCGGATAGTAGGAAGGTTGTTCAGAAAAATAAATTCCAAATTCATCTAATTTTAAATTTCCAATTTTTGCAACTTCGGATTCAATTTTGTTTTTTAATTTTATTATCATTTTATTATCCCTATTTCAATCTAAGTAAAAATCTACCTTTTTCTAATTCATCAATCGTTGAATATGTAAAATATTGAATACCCATACCTGGTTCATCAAACCATGGGGCAACTAATCCTACTTTTGTTGGTATTTCTTTCAGAACAATGTAATCTGAATTCGGTTGGAGTTTCATAAAAGGAGGTAAAGCTTTCTCGCCAAAAGTTGCTCCTTCAGGAGAGAAATATCTTCCTGTCGGATTAGAACCAATTCTATTTATTCGGGTTCCGGGTAATATTACAGATTCTTTGTATTTCCCATCCAAAAATCCATCTTTATGTATACTACCATCAACTCTTCCTAAGGCACTTTCCGGAGTCCCTGGATAAATTGTATTCCCTGTTAACTGATTAAAAAAATCTGGATTATCGTATACATTTTTATTTTTAAGATAAAATTCTGGATCAGGTGGATATGCCCAATTTCTCAATTTAGCTCTATCGGATGGGTCTATACCTGCCTCCGCATATTTGTGCCATTGAAGATATCTCTGACGATCCCCCGGTTCCATATCGATCAAGGTCTTCTGGAATTTCTCCTTCGACAAATATTGGTCAAAGTTACTGGATTCCCTAGCAATTTTGCTCTCTTCTATATTTCGTAAAATACGTTCACGATCATAAGTTTTTGCTGGTTCTGTTATAGTTTTAACATTGGTATCTACCTTAGGGTTTACCTCAGGAATTACTGGTTTCCTATTGAAGAATGGAACTTTCCCTTTTACTTTACTAAATACATCCGAGAACGTTGTATAGGGTTTATTGTAGTACTGATTGTATCCAACATAAGAGGTATACAGGGTACTTGCCAGTTGGAAGCTCTCAGTAACAGTTCTCACCTTTTTGATATTTTTTGCCCGATTGATTTCTTCCTGTGTAGCAGGTTTGCCTGTAAAAGGATCAATTCCTTCTTCAATTATATAATAATCATATTTAGTTTGAAAGGCGGGATCTCGCCAACTAAGCATTTTTTGACTATCTAAAAGGAAATAGCGATCTAGTAGGTAATCATAATTAGCGCGTTCTGTTTCAGATTTAAATAATTGTGCATAGGGATTCACATGAGCCATGGAGATCAATGTTTTAAGTTCTGGATAGGCCTCTTCTAACGCTTCTTGATCCATTGCATCAATACGTTTTTTAAATTTCGGGTCCACCTTGGCTAATTCTGAAGGTAATAATCCTAAATGATCATCTTTCACTTCATTATATCGCTTCCAAATTAGTTTCACATCCTCAAAATCCATAGTAGCAGTCACATTATCGCCTTGTCCCATTGTAAGAAACCTTTTATATGATTGAATTACAGAACCATACTCTTCCTCCAGTTCTGCACGTGACATTTTTGAAAGTTTTTCATCTAACGTTTCAACTTTCGGATTCTTCACTTTATTCAGAATGGCTTGTCGTTTTTGCCATCCTAAAGATATTGTTTGCTTCCATGATAGATCAGCTCCATTACTTGGAGGCAAGTAGGTTCCACTAGCAGCATCCCATGATTGTGCAACTTGTGCAAACCCGTTTTGAACGGCCAATAAATACCGCTCTGAATTTAAAAAGATAATTGGAGAGACTGCATTATAAGTAAGCAGGCTAATCAATATTTTCTGTAACTTTTGTTTTACTCCCTCAAATACGGCTATGGATACCGAAAGATTTAGTAAAGCTGAAATCTTATTATCCGATTTTGTTTCCATTAACTGTCTTAGACTGGAAATCTTTTGATCTGCTTCCCTAATTTTTTCTTCTAAATCCACTTGACGCCAACTTTTACTATCTACATCAGAGGTATATTGACTGACAAATTTTTGACACTCCTCCGCCAGTGATTCTTGGTACAAGACAATCCCTTGGATTAATGGAATTACAGTACTTGTAATATGCGCTTTTGCTGAGTCGTAAGCATGCCCTTTTAACTCTTCTTCAGCTACAAAATTTTCAAGAACTTTAATCAATTCAATATTCTGTTGCACGCACTGGGCGGATATACTAGATAAACTAGTTGCCTGGCTTCTGGCGGATTCTAGATACATATCTATACTCATGTGATTTCCTCCGTCACTAATCGTCTTTTTTCTTGGTGAATCGAATCTAACTTCATTTCAATAGATTTATGTTCTTTCCGAAGTTTTTCTAATTCTTCATCCAGACTGTATTCCATTATTCTCACTTGATGCTGGAATTCTAACTGGTCATCCATCATTTGAATTTGATATCTGCTACCTTCGAAAAGAAAATCTAGATCATTTAACCAATGAGAATCATTCAACAGCTGATCCATTACTTCCATTTTTTTCGAATCTAATTTTTCTATCCGCTGATATAAGTCCCACTCCTTATCTGAAAGTTGTCGTTCTTTCTCATGGAGTTTATTCCATGTCTCTTCTGCACTCATATCTAATCCTCTAACACATCTAAGTATTTTGATTTCGCTTCATTTGAGAATGACGGCTTAGACTGAATGGTATTCAAAATATTTAAATTTTGACGAATCATGGCGTCCTTATCTTCAAATTGGTCGGCCAAGCTATGGATATTTTGAATCATATTCACAATATGATTCGATAGTTGAGTCTGAAGATTCTCAAATTGACTAATACCATTTTTGGCACTATTATTACCAGCAACTGTCGTTTGTTCATCTCTTTGAACTGTAATAGCTGAATGATTATTGGCAGATCCTATTGCAGTAGCATGCTTAGCAGCCACCGAAAGATCACTTTTTACTGTGTATTTATCTCCCATTCATTTCTCCTTTAAATTTTTTCATATTATAACATCTTTCACAGCTATAAAAAAGCCTAGTTAGTGGTATTCTCAGCACATTCGCCCACACAAAAAAACTCAAGCCAACTGACTTGAGTTCCTTATTATTGATCATTGCGACATTCATACCAAACTTAGGGTGTTAAATGGAATAGCTTGAGGAGAGGGTTATAGGGTGAGTTTAACAACTCTTCCCGCACTTGCATTAAGAGAAGGCCGGGGTTCTATCTATATTTTCAACACATTTTGGGAGAGATTCATTTAGTGTACCTAAATTAAAAAAACTTGTCCACAACTAACAGTGTCTAAACAAGTTCTACGCAGGCTAGCTATTTCAATGGTGATACATAATCATCTGGAAGTTTGCCTCTCCAGTCAATCCATTTTTGTTCAGCAAGCGGAATTAATCTTTCAAGTTCTTCCTGAGTAAATAATTCCCAACTCTTAGGACTAGCTATTAAAGGAGTTAAGCCTTTTAATACAAATTGTTTCTCACTAGCTTTCTTTTCTTCTTCCGTCGGTGGCCAACGATCGGTCTTAATCTTCCAAGATATTTCGAGTAGCGATCTCTCTCCACTTTCTAATAAGGCAAACAGCTCATTTGGTAATTCATAAACTACACGCTGAGGGGCAATTCCTCCCTCCTCAGTAACGTAATAAAAATGATTACCATCTCTCCAGATATGCTGACCATAACCTTTTATTTCCTCAAATTGAATAACATCTTCCCATTCTAGGTTTGTTGGTTTCATTTTATACCTTCCTTACTTAAGTGGCGATACAGAATCATCTGGAAGTTTACCTTCAGATTCGATCCACTGTTTCTCAGCAATTGGAATCAATTCTTAGTTTCGTTATCAAATCAATTAATCTATTGTCCATCAATTTTCTTTTTTTAACTCTTTCTCTAATTGTTTTAAGACTACTAAAATTTCGCTTTTATAATCCATAGTTTCATCTACAAATCTTCTTGCTAAACTAAAAAAACTAATATCGCCGAGATTTTCTCCTCTTCCTATACTCTTAGTTAAGTTATATATATCCTGTATAATTCCCGGGTATAACTTCTGACTTGGATATTCTAAGTCAATTAAATCTTGTAATTTGTCTGTATATTTCTTATATTTATTTTTCATAATTCAAAACCTTACTTGGTACAATTCGTATATCAACTATCCAGTCTAATGGCCATGGATTTGGTAATAAAACTTGATCAGCTTCTCTGTAAATTTTCTAATCATATGCTACCGTATTCTATTAAATGGTTGATAGTGATCTTCAATAAACCAAATTGAACCATCATCACCAATGACTATTCGTTCAGGGCCCCGAGATTTACCTTTTTGATAAAGATTATGTTACCTTAAAGCAGCTCCATAAAAATTTGTACCATTTTTTAATTTTCCACTATGTAAACTTGAAAACTATTGACCTTACCGTCAACAACATGTTTTTCAACATCACTTTCCCACCAAGGAAGAACATTTTCTTCCAAAATTTCTAAAAATAAGTCTTTAGAAGATAAGTCATCTTTTAAGAAACTATCATAATTTTCAAAAATAAAGCTGTATTCTTCAGCTTTTATCCATGAGAGGTCCGTTAGCCAATCCGTAATAGACGACCAATTATTCGCATCGGGAAGGCCGACAATTTTTTCAAGAAAATGAAATAGCTCTTCTTTGTTTTGGATCTGCTTCCCATCAAAAATTGCTACAAAGCCACTGAAAGTCAATCGATCTTTCAATTCAAGTTTTGTAATGTAATGAATTCTATTTTTCACGATTTCATACCTCTCACTATCTCTTTCTCGGAATGGTAGTTTTTTATTGACATCGAATTCTTTGATAATTACCAGAAAACTATCTGTCCCACTACTTTCTCTACTCAATCGCTAATTTATACAGTTCTTCGGTTGAAATGAAGCAAGGATCTCCAAGTCTTTCATCATCCATTTGATAATATACTTCTGTCTCTTTTTTACCTATATCAATATTTAGCATATTACCGCCAAAGTCTGATTCTTCTTTTTGACCAGTAACAACCGCCTCCAATTCTTTATAAATATGATGGTAAAAATTATGAACCTCAGAATTTAAAAAGTCTGACAACGATTGAAATTTTCGATCAGTAAACTTCAAAATCAGCATCTGATCTGTTTGCTCATTTCCTAAAGAGACTATGGAATAGGTTCTTTTCATCAATTATACCTCAGCGTCCTCTGTATTCTTTCAATTTAGTATACAATTAATTGAATTGACTTTCCTATTTCTAGAAATAATCTATTCTCTCACCAGCCATTTTCGTGATAAAATTTATCAACTAATTCCCAATCGTAATCAGAAATAGCTGAATGATTATCAACTTTCCTTACATCAATTCCTAATTTTCTTAACGCAGCTAAAGACATATGACCTAAACAAATTGGACCTAAAACTGAATCATTGACAGACAGTCTGACAGAAATTTCTATTAATTTATCAATAACGTTAATATCATTGTTCTTGCTGTTAACAATTTCTTTGATAATATGATAAGAAACTATAGGATTTAAATCTATATTATATATTAAGTCCTCATTTTGATATGTTTTATCTTCAATTTTTTTAAGAATATTCACCCTATGCTCCTGCTATCATAATGACGTGTTCATCCATTTCACTATTTTCCTTAAATCCTATTCTACCAAAATATACCCATGAATTCATACGAAAACAAAAAAGAGCAGCAAACTGAGCTGCTCTCTTTTTGGTTTATTTTTCGACCATACCGCCCTTGATAAGACTGTCTTTCGTTACTGAATAACTGACTGTTTTGTCATCTAGGGGATTAAAGCCTGGGACGATTTCTTTTAATTTATTAAAATCGATTTTTGTGTAATCAATGGTATTGCGGATATAAAAGATTCCGTCTTTGTATTCTGATGTTAGTTCAAATCCATGTCCCATCAGATCTTTGAATTTTTCTTGGCTCTTAGCGACGGCTTCTTTCATGGTTTCAAGAGGGTTCTCACCAGGCACTTTTGAGACGTCGTAATCATCAACTTTTTCTTGTAATAACAAGGTATCTCCCTTGTAATACAAGGTGATAGTTGACTTACCTGCTTCATCACTCGTTTCGAGAACAGTCTTTTGTGCACCTGCTAGTGCATCTTCTTTTTTGCTTTCATCAGTTGATGACTCTTTTGTCTTCTCTTTGGCGGATGATTTGCTTGTTGCTTTACTGGTCGCCTTAGTAGACGATTGACTAGTAGATTTTGTACTCTCTTTTTGTGCGCAACCAGCTAAAAGAAGACCTGCTGTCAAGAAGACGGCTAACATTTTTGTGGTTTTATTCATTTTGAATACCTCACTTTTTATGATGGTTAAGGAAATGACTAACGTCTGAAACGAGTCATTTGGCAAGATCAACTGTAATTTTAAATGTTATTAAAAAAGTCTCAAAAATGATGTTCGCAGTCCCTCCTTATCGATCATTGTAGCCATCTGGGTGGCTGGAATGCCAAGCCCAGGCTGTTTGGATGATGGTTTCGATATTGTCAAATTTTGGTTGCCAACCGAGGATGGCACGCGCCTTCTCAGAGGATGCGATCAGGGTATCTGGATCTCCTGGTCTGCGATCGGCCAGCTCAAGTGGGATCGGATGACCCGTCACCTTGCGGGCCGCTTCAACGATTTGAAGATTAGAGAATCCTGTCGATGAGCCCAGATTAAAGGCGGTAGAAGGGTTGCCATTACGCAGATACTCCACTGCTAAAAGATGGGCATCTGCCAAGTCAAATGGATGGACGTAGTCCCGAACATTGGTCCCATCTGGTGTCTTGTAGTCATCTCCAAAAATAGAGATCTTCTCGCGTTTGCCTTGGGCTACTTGTAAGACGATCGGCAAGAGATGGGTCTCTGGTCCATGGTCTTCTCCGATGGATCCATCTGGCTTAGCACCCGCAACATTAAAGTAACGAAGGGGCACGTACTTGATCCCGTAGGCTTGATCGGCCCAGCGCATAATGGTTTCCATCATGAGCTTGCTTTCGCCATAAGGATTGATTGGTTTTTGTGGAGTGGTTTCAAGAATCGGAATTTCTTCTGGAATGCCGTAGGTGGCAGCAGTTGAAGAAAAGACGATGTAGTGCACTCCACATTCATGCATGACTTCCAAGAGCTTGACCATGCCTGCTGTATTGTTATCAAAATATTTCAATGGATCGGCCATGGATTCAGCGACCAGTGAGTAGGCAGCAAAGTGGATGACCGCATCGATATCTGCATGTTCCTTAAAAACAGTGCGCATAAAGTCTTGATCCGCCAGGTCTCCTTGGTAAAAGACGGCATCTGGATGCACCGCTGCACGGTGGCCTGTGACCAGGCTATCGACCACGACGACTTTTTCCTGTCCTTCATTGACCAAACGGTCGACCATGTGGGAACCGATATAGCCAGCTCCTCCGAGTACGAGTATTGCCATTTGTTTTCCTTTCGCTTCTTGTCTTCTCTCTTATTGTACCAAATTTCTGCCACTTCTCCACACTTAAAGTGTCGCAACAAAGCGTCTAAAGGCAGCTTGTCCTTCTGCTGTTCTCTTGTAGACACCAGCATCTTCGAGCACACGCGCAAAGATCTGGCCAACTGATTCACGGACAAGGGCTTCTGCCTCTGCTTCGTCTGTGATGGCTGGGTGAGTGGCTTTCAAATCATCTGCCCAAGGCTGGTGGTAGGTCGCCACAGTATTCTCACGTCCAATCAAATAGTCTTGAACCTGCTTGAGCTCTTCCTTGAGGCGAGGTGGCAAAATGGCCAAGCCCATGACTTCGATCAGGCCGATATTTTCTTTTTTGATGTGTTGCACATCCGCATGTGGGTGATAAATGCCATCTGGATGCTCTGGTGAGGTTTGGTTGTCACGGAGCACCAAGTCCAATTCATAATGCCCATCACGAATCCGTGCAATGGGGGTAATGGTATGGTGGGGCTGACCGTCGGATGCTGCTAAGACTTGAACGGCTGGATCCGAGTAGCCTCGCCAGGCTGTGAGGATATGGTCTGCCAGGGCAATCAATTGCGCCTTGTCATCTGAATTCAAACGAAGAACTGACATGGGCCAGTTAACAATTCCTACCGATACAGCTTCAAATCCCTCAATGGTGAAACTTTCCTCAACAGGAGCCAGCTCCATAGGGAAGGTGTGGCGTCCGCCTTGGTAATGGTCATGAGTCAGGATGGATCCCCCTACAATGGGCAGATCTGCATTGGACCCCGCAAAATAGCCTGGGAAAGTCTCGACAATGGTCAAGAGTCGCTCAAAGGTCTTACGACTAATGACCATGGGTACATGCTGGCTATCGAGGAAAATACAATGTTCATTGAAGTAGGCATAAGGGGAATACTGGAAGCCCCAATCATGACCGTCCATGTCAAAGCGAATAATCCGATGATTGGCCCGAGCTGGATGGTCTAGGCGACCTTGATAGCCTTCATTTTCAAAACACAATTGGCAGGCTGGATAATGACTGGCTTTGGCAAGTTTGGCCGCTGCAATGTCTTTAGGATCTTTTTCAGGTTTTGACAGATTGATGGTGATTTCAAGAGAACCGTAGGGAGTTTCTGCCGCAAAGGCAATATTTTGCGCAATCGCTTTGACCTTGATGTAATCATTGCGCTTAGAGAGGGCATAGAAATCCGCAATCGCGTCTTCCTTAGACTGACGGTAAGTCTCCCAAAAACGATGGTTGACCTGACTAGGACTAGGGGTGATCCAATCCATCAACTCTGCACCCAAGCTGTCCTTGGTGGCCATACTGTCCTGGATCATATTATTCGCAACCGCAATCTCCACCAACTGATCTTTGAGCGCAATCAAGTCTGCCATATGAGCTGGAGCATCTAGCCCTTCTTCTCCAACGCGACTCATGATGCGATTTTTTAGATAAATCCGATCCATCTCTTCGTAGTCACTTGCCGCAATGACGGCTGTGACAAATGCATCTAATACCTGTTCTGTCATCCTATCTCCTTTTTAATCAAGCACCCGTGTACCCGCAGCAACTTCTGCAATATAAAAGCTAGGCGCATAGCCAACGACTTCTTCATAGCGTTTGCCGACAGCATCTTTAAATGCTTCAACCTTATCTTTGTTTACAAGGGCGATGGCGCAACCACCAAAGCCTGCTCCTGTCATACGAGCGCCCAAGACGCCTTCTTGTTCCCAGGCTGTATGCACCAAGGTATCCAATTCTAGACCTGTCACTTCGTAGTCATGCTCCAAGGATACGTGGGAAGCATTCATGAGACGGCCAAAACCTTCCAAATCACCTGCTTCAAGTGCCTTGCGTGCTTGGAGGGTCCGTTGGTTTTCAAGTACAGCATGACGAGCCCGTTTGATGCGATTTTCATCCTTGATTAAGTAGCTGTAGGCATCAAAAGCCCAGAGGTCCAATTCCCCTAAGGTTTGGATATCCAATTTTTCTTGGAGTTCAGAAACGGCAGTTTCACATTCTGAACGACGTTCATTGTATTTTGAATCCGCTAATTCCCGGCGTTTGTTGGTATTCATGATGACTACGACATTGTCTTTGAGGTCCAGCGGTACCAGATCATACTCTAGGGTGTTGGTATCGAGATAAATAGCCCGTTGGTCGGCTCCCATACCGATGGCAAATTGGTCCATGATCCCAGAGTTGACTCCGATGAAGTGATTTTCAGTTTGTTTGCCGATCTTGACCAGATCTAGACGATCTAACTGAAGATCATATAGTTTCTCAGCGATGACGCCAATCAAGAGCTCAAGCGATGCTGAAGAAGAAAGACCGGATCCGTTTGGAATATTGCCGTAGACATAGACGTCCATTCCGCTATCAATGACATGACCAGCTTCTTGCAAGAAGTGGAGCACGCCTTTTGGATAGTTGGTCCAGTTGTGCTCTTTTTCAAAGTGGAGATTATCCAGTGGAACTTCAATGATCCCCTTGTCTTCAAAGTTTCCTGAGAAGAAACGCAAGACCTTATCCTCACGCTTTCTTGCAGCTCCGTAGGTACCAAGTGTAATGGCTGCTGGGAAGACATGCCCACCATTATAGTCCGTGTGTTCACCGATCAGATTAATCCGTCCTGGTGAAAAGAAAGTGTGGTCAGCCTTTTCCCCAAAGACAGCCTGGAATTTTGCTTGTAAATCTTGAGATGTGATTGTTGTCGTCATGAGAAACTCCTTTAGTTTTGTAAACGTTTTTATACTTGTATTATATCTGATCGCAAGTAAAACTTCAAGTATTTTTAGTAAAATTTTATTAATTTTTTATTTTATGCCAAAGAAGGCTATAACAAAGGGTTTTCCTCCGATTAAAACTTCTATTCGATAATTGCCGACTTGAGTTAATTTTAGTAAAACTTTACCAAAAAATCTCAATTGGGAGTGACCCAATTGAGATTCTGAATCCTTTAGTGTTTCTTTCTTGGATAGACAAAAGATCCAAGGAAGGTTAAGAGGCTGATGCCTATGAGGGAGAGGAGATTCTCTGTTTGACCAGTTTTTGGCAATACCGATGAGGCAGGACTGGCTGACACGCTGACAGGAGCCTGATCAGTGGCTTGTTTCACAGCGATCGGAATAACTTGTGGAGCATCAAGAGTGCTAGCTTTTTCTTGCTTGCTAACAAGGACCTGAGTTCCTGTGTTACCAACCTCTACTGGTTGTGTCTGATGGGTTGGATCTTGGACTGGTGAAGTTGGATCTTGGGTTTCTGGTGTTGGCAATGGTGCCGGTGCTGGATAGAAGAGACCATGACCAATGCGGTAGGCGTACTCTGTTTCCGACATTTTTCCGTCTACAATTTTTGGAATATCAACCGGCAAGGTACCTAGATGTTCCTTGCCATTGAAGATGACTTCCACTCCTGCAGGAATATTAGGACCAAATGCATTATCTGGTTTGAGGGATTCCGTTGGATCCATTCCCTTATTTCCATAGACTGCTAAAATGGCTTTGGCTGCTGGATAGTTGGCTACATCATAAGGTTTAGAGATAGAAAGGACAGCTGCCTTCTTATGATTGGTATTGGCATAATTGACGATCTCTGTTGGGATCTTGGTCCGCCAGAAATCTTTATCCAGGTGCCCTTCATAACCGATCTCTGAAATCACTACGATATGGGTGGCTTTTTCGAGGTCTTCTTTTAGACTATCAAGGGTAGATTCTTTAGTGAAGTTCTTGGTCACAAAGGAGGTATCTTTTGGAAGCACTCCGTCAGCAATTAAGCGACGCATGCTCAAATTGAGTCCAGGAACTTCGTTTTCAAAAGCTCCTAAGAGTAAGACATGGTCTCCTGTTTGCACCTTAAACGGCAAGGTATTGTCTTCATTTTTTACAACCGTCACTGCAGCTGCAGCAATCTTGCGTTCCAAGTCACGGTTGAGGGTTGATCCGACTGCTTCTTCTGCTTTTTCAGCCGTCCTAGCACTTGGATCAAAATTCAGGACCCCACGTTTTTCTTTGAGGGTCAGGATCCGGCGAACCGACTCATTTAAGCGATCTTCAGAAATGTCACCCGTTTTCACGGCATCTACCACCGCATTGACAATGGTATCAATCTTGGTCAAATCCGCTTTACTGCGAAGGGTCGTTGGCATCAAGACCAGGTCAACTCCTGCTTTGATGGCCATCTTCACAGCTTCCACCTCACCGAAGTTCTTAGCGATAGCATCCATTCCCATGGCATCGGAGACAATCACGCCCTTATAGCCGTATTTCTTTCGTACCAAGCCCGTTAAAATATCATCAGAGAGCGTCGCTGGAACATAGATTTTCTCACCTGTTTCTTTTGAAACGACCTGATCTTTTTCAATCTGCGGGTATTGGATATGAGCCGTCATCAAGAGGTCTACCCCTTCATCCATAGCTTTTTTGAATGGAAGGAGTTCCAATTTTTCAAGCTCAGCAAGTGATTTATCCACCAATGGGAGACCCGTATGTGAATCGACCGCTGTATCTCCGTGACCTGGGAAATGCTTGGCTGCTACAGCCACATTGTAGTCCTGAATGCCTTTCATCATCGGAATACCCAAGTAGGCAACCCGGTTTGGATCAGATGAGAAGGAACGAAGCCCAATCACAGGATTTTGAGGATTGTTATTGGTATCTAGAACCGGAGCAAAATCCACATTCAAGCCTAGTGCAGAAAGTTCACGTCCGATAATTTGACCAGCTTCTTTCGCTAGTTTGGGATCATTGGTAGCTCCGATGGCCATATTACCGGGAAGGGCTGTACCCGTACCCAAGCGGTAGACGATCCCCCCTTCTTGGTCGATGGCTAACAATAGCGGAATCTTCCCATTGTTGGCCTTGTTTTCGATCGCTGCCTTTTGCATATCTTGCGTCAGAGCAAGGGTCTGCTTGGTTTCTTTGACGTTTTCAGCAAAAAGAATGACGCCTCCAAAATCGTATTTATCAATCGCATCCGCTACTTCAGCATTGACCTTGGTGAGATCCTGTGGCGACTCCTGATTAGCCTCCTGCCACTTACGGAAGTCCGGCATGATCATTTGAGTCACTTTTTGCTTGAGTGGCATGTTTTCAATCAGTTTTTCCACTTCAGGAGATGCCGTCTCTGTCGATGTTACCGTTGGGGAGGCAGAAGGAACAGCTGCACGGTCTGTTGAAGTCGGCGTTTCGGCCACTTCTCCCTGATTTTCTGTGGTACTTTCTGGAGTTGGAGAAGCCACCACCTCTTCTACTGTTGCTACCGGTTCATTGGCTTGATCCGACGCTTGAGCTGTGTCTGCTTTTGCTGTTTGAACGGATAATAGAGCAAAAGCCGTTAATAGGGCCGCAGATGGATAAATGATTTTTTTCATAAAGCGACCTCCTTTCTTTCAATAGATATTGTACCATTGTTTTATAGTTTTGTAAACGGTTGCAATATCTAAAACAGAAAAAGGATAAGCATTTTTTACTTATCCTTAACTTCGTTCATATTTTTTTAAAACACCATTTCTTGACCATTTTCTGTCACTTGGTAAGTGCCCTCAGCAAGATCGATTCGGGCTACTGCTGTGACAGTTTGGTCTTTGTTTTGGCGCGTGATGACAATGGTATGTTCATCTGGTGTTTCCACCTCGATGCTTCCTTCTAAGTCAAAAGCTTGCGAGTTGTTCCGGAAACTAAAGAGCTTGAGAAGGGATTGCACGACTGGTCGCTCCACTTCTTGAGCGATTTCTTCATTGCTGTAGTAATGACGGTTAATATTGCGGCCTTCTTTGGTATTTTCTAAAAGTTCCAAATCATTCTTCCCAGCTAGGAATCCAACATAATAAACTTGTGGAATACCTGGTGCAAAAGCTTGAATTAAGCGGGCTAGGAAGTACTTACGATCGTCATCACCAAGCGCTGAATAGTAGGTCGAATTGATTTGGTAGATGTCCAAGTTGTTGTATTCTGCTGTTGAATATTTGCGTTTAACATTTGCCCCAACCTTATAAAGCTCATTTGAAGCATAGTCAATCTCTTCATCCGTCAAGATATCCTTGACATCGACCACCCCAATCCCGTCATGGGTGTCCAGCGTCGTGAACTGCTTCATCGGACTCATCTTCAACCACTTGGCAAGGCGCTCCACTTTTGAGCTATAGAGGGTATAGAGGGTTACCATGGGTAGCGCGAAGTCATAGACATAATAGTCGTGATCGGCAATCTTAAATTGGATAGAATAGTGCTCATGAATCTCTGGCAAAAGCTCAGCACCGTAGCCTGCTGCCATATCGCGCACCTTATCCAACAAATCCCAAATGTCTGGCTCCACGAAGAAATCATTTGTGTCCAATTTCTTCACTGCATAGGCAAAGGCATCTAGGCGAATGAGGTCACAGCCATTGCTTGCCAGATGTTCGATGGTCTTTCGAATAAAGTCCATAGTTACTTCCTTGGTCACGTCTAGATCAATCTGCTCTTCCCCAAAGGTATTCCAGAGATGCTCAGTCGTCCCATCCGCAAAAGTGATAGCTTGTTTAGGAGCTCGATCTTTCCGCTTATAAATCAAATCTACATCTGCTTGAGTCGGACGATTCTCCGGCCAGAACTTGTCCCAGTTGAGAAAGAGATCCTTGTAGGCACTTTGGTCGTGCTTTTCTTGGTAGTCCCTGTAGTATTTAGATTGACGAGAAATGTGATTAATCATAAAGTCAAACATAAGATAATACTTGTCGCCCAAGCGTTTGACATCTTCCCAATCTCCAAAGGCTGGATCCACTTGGTCATAGTCCACAGGCGCAAAGCCACGGTCACCGGTTGATGGAAAAAATGGCAAGAGGTGAACCCCACCTACTGCATCCCCAAAGTGCTTCTCCAGATTTTCATAGAGATCCTTCAGGTTATTTCCTAAGCTATCTGAGTAAGTAATTAACATTGTTTTGTTTTGAATTGGCATAATGGTTCCCTTTCTTTTTTGAAAGCCAAGTCTTTGAGGACCTGGCTTTCATGAGTTTTTCTATTTTAGAATTGCTTCCTAGGATACGATTGAAATCAGCAAGCTAAATCGTCCCTTTGTATCTTGTTATTTCACTGCGCCGTTGCTCATTCCTGCGATGATATGGCGTTGGAAGAAGAGATAGACAATGGTGATACTGATAATACCGACAACGTAGGAAGCAAAGCTTGGTCCGTAGTCGTTGAAATATTGGCCTGCGTAGTTGTATTGGAACAAAGGCAAGGTCCACATTTTGGAATCGCGGTTCAAGACAAGGAGTGGCAACATGAAGTCATTCCAGAACCAAAGGGCATTGATAATCATGGTTGTCGCATGCATCGGTTTCATCATTGGGAAGATGATGCGGAAATAGGTTGTAAACTTATTAGCCCCATCGATCTCTGCTGCTTCATCCAAACTTTCTGGAATCGAGATTTTGATATACCCTACATAGAGAAAGAGGGTCTGTGGAATCGCATAGGTCAAGTAGAGCAAGATCAAACCAAAGGTGTTAGCCAAACCGAGTTTACTCATCATAACCGTAATCGGAATCATGATGACTTGGAAAGGTACGAAAATCCCAAGGATCAAGAGGGTGTACATGATGGTAAAGGCTTTTCTCTTACTCATATTACGTGCGATGGAGTATGCTGCCATGGGGATAAAGATCATTACTGCAAGTAAAGACAAGACAGTGATGACGACAGAGTTCCAATAATAGCCTCCGATTCCATCTGACAAGAGTCGACTAAAGTTGTCCCATGTGAAATTCGTCGGGAATCCAAAGAAATTATCTACGATATCCTTGGTGGGTTTGAAGGAACTAAAGAGGGTGGCAAGGAGCGGCACTAAAATCAGAACCGATCCTAGAATCAATAGAATGTATTTGCCAATCAAAGCTTTTCTTTCATCTTGTTTCATCGTGCTTCTCCTCTTAAATTTCAAATTTCTTAGATACTCTCAATTGGATGATCGAAATCACTACAATCAAGAAGAACAAGATTACGGCAATGGCATTGGCGTATCCGAATTGGTTGTTTTTAAAGGCGTAGTTATAAACCAAGAGCCCAAGTGAGGTTGTGGCATTGTTTGGACCCCCACCAGTCATGGCAAAGACTTGGTCAAAGGCGGTAAGCCCACCTTTTAGGGCTAGGATAAAGACCATAGAGACACTTGGTAGCAAGTAAGGCAATTCAACATTCCAGAAGACTTGCTTGCTCGTTGCACCATCGATTCTTGCTGCTTCTGTAATCTCAGTTGGGATAGATTGCAGACCAGCTAGGAAGATAATGATGGGCATGGCCACCCCTTGCCAAAGAAGGACAAAGACAGCCGCAAAGATCGCTCCCCACTTAGTCCCTAAAAGACTGGTTTGGAGAAACTCAATATGAAGGGCATTCCCAATGGCTGGTAGACCATAGTTGAAGACTTGTTTGAAGATCAAAGCCACTGTCAAACCAGACAAAACAGCTGGGAAGAAGAACCAAGCACGGAAGAAGGTTTGCCCTTTGATTTTAGAGTTCAAGACACGCGCAATGAAGATCCCAAGGGCAATTTCACCAACCACCATGGCAATCGTGATGATCGCAGTAAAGCCAATGGCATTCATGAATTTTGGATCCATAAAGAGGAGCTTAAAGTTGTTCAAGCCAACAAACTTGTAGTTATAGGTCAAACCTGTCCAGTTGGTAAAACTGTAAAAGGCTCCTTGGAACATTGGCACATAGAATAAAATTGCTTGTAATAAGAGGGGAATGACCACAAAAGCCCATGCCCAATATTTTTGTAATACTTTTTTCATCGTCTCTCTACTCCTAATCCACATCCGCTTTCATCGGGTTAAAGAAGGCATTCAAATCATTGACCATTCCTTGCTTATCACCTGTCAAGACATAGTTCATCGTCAAGGTATGGAAGTCTGCTTCACTGGTCCAGTACTGTTGCAACCAGACCAAGTGACGATCCGTAAAGGCATATTTGGTCATCCCAGCAAGCGGTGAATCCTCTCCTGCTTGTTTGACCCCTTCGATCGCTGTTGGAGATCCGTCCACATCATAGTATTTTTGCATGACTTCTGGACGGGTCATGTATTCCACAAAGGCATTGGCTTCTTTTGGATGTTTGGTAGTAGCTGAGATAGACCATGCTAAGTCTCCCGCACCAACGGTTAAGCTTTGTCCTTTTTCTTTCCCTGGAATCATGAAGGTCCCAATCTTAAATTTCGGTTTTTGTTCATTGATCGCGGTGATAGCCCAAGACCCATTTGGTGTCATGAGGACATCCCCACGCGCGAAGGCTCCGATAACGTCTGTATAACCTGCACCTTCCCAGTTCTTTTGCTTAGAACCTTTAATGCGAAGGATATCCATGACCTTGATGTCATCCTTCATAATCGGATCAGACAATTTAATGGAATTTGGCTTAGAATAACGAAGGTATTGGTTGGCTTCTTTTCCTCCACCTGCTGCTGTCGCGAAGGCCAATTGATTGTAACCATTGAGGGTCCAAGCATCTGCTCCTGCAATCCCAAATGGAGTTTGTCCTTTGGCAACGATGTCTTTTACCAACTGTTCAAATTCGTCCCAAGTTTCAGGAACCTTCAAACCCAGCTCTTCGAATTTATCTTTGTTGTAGTAGATTCCGTAAGCATTGGCTGTGAAAGGAACGTTGTAGACTTTTCCATTTACGGCATATTTTTCAGCGTAGCCATTTTTTACACGTTTCAGATAGTCTTTATTGCTTAAATCTTCGAAGACACCCGCTTTCGCCCATTCTTGCAATTCGATGGACTGTGGGTAAATATTGACCACATCTGGCACATCTCCTGCGAGGACACGTGTCTTCAACACCTCACCAGCGTTTGGTACATTGACAACTTTGACCTTGACCTTTGGATTTTCCTTTTCAAAATCACGCGCGATTTCTTCCAAGGTTTTGGTCATTTCTTTTTTCTGGTTGAAATACTCGATGGTCACTGTGCCATCAGCAGATTTACCATCGTTGGAGCAAGCGCCAAGCCCAAACAAGGCTAAGCCTGTAGTCGCAAGAAGTCCGATTTTTTTATACCATTTCATTTGGCTGTCTCCTTTTATTTTTTGACAAAAACATATTGTTTGCTGAGGAAATCTCCCTGAGGAAGAATGACGGTTAAGCCAGCATACATTAGCTCGGCTCCTGAATAGACTTGATCCGTCCCTTCTAGGCTATAGAGCGCATCTTCTTCCAACCCTTTGAGTTTCAGGGTCGGCTCGATCTCTTCAACCGTTGATAAGACCCGTACATAGGTTACAACCGTGCGGTCTTGATAAGTGAACTGGACGGCTGCTTGATTGCTACCTTGGCTTGGATTGATCAAGCGGTAGTGTTTTCCGAATTGAACCAGTGGTCGAATCGTTTTGTAATGAGCGACTTGAGCTGCGATCCGATCCAACTCCTCTTGCGGAAGACTAGTCAGATCCAATTCATAGCCCAAATTTCCCATCATGGCTACATGACCTCGCGTTTCAAGCGGTGTCATCCGTCCCATCTGGTGATTTGGCACCGCTGATACGTGAGCCCCCATAGAAATGGTAGGATAGAGGTAGCTAGAACCGTACTGTATCGGAAGTCTGGCAATGGCATCCGTATTGTCACTCGCCCATACCTGCGGGAAGTAACGCATCATACCGAGGTCATTGCGGCCACCACCTCCGGAGCAGGACTCAAAGAGGATGTTCTCGTACTTCTCTGTTAAGTAAGAAACCACTTCATAGAGGCCCAAGATATAAGCATGGGATTGCATCTTGGTTTCAAGGTAGGTTTTACCATTTCCAAGTTTAGTGATATTGCGGTTCATATCCCATTTGATATAGTCGATCTCATGCTTTCCAAGTAAGTCATCCAAGACCTGCTTGATATAAGCCACTACTTCTTTATTTGCGAAATCGAGCACCAGTTGATTCCGTGAATAGGTGTGTTCGTAGCCTGGGACTTGAATAGCCCAGTCCGGATGAGCACGATAGAGGTCGCTATCAACAGAAATCATTTCTGGCTCCACCCAAAGGCCAAATTGAAGTCCCTTGTCATGGATGCCTTGGATCAGTTCTGCAAGGCTTCCTCCTAATTTTTCTTCATTGACAGTCCAGTCACCAAGGGCCCGATTATCATCATAGCGATTGCCAAACCAGCCATCATCAAGAACAAAGAGCTCGATTCCCACTTTTTGAGCCTCATCTGCCAGCTCCAATAACTTTTCTTTCTTGAAATCAAAGTAGGTTGCTTCCCAGTTGTTGATAAGAATTGGACGTTCTTTATGGGCAAAGGGGCTAGGAATGATATGGTCTTGGACAAATGCTTGACTTTCTTGACTGAGGCCAGTCAATCCCTCATGTGAGTAGCTGATCATGGCTACCGGCGTATCAAAGCTCTGATTTGGCGCTAACTCCCAAGAGAAGTTTTCTGGATTGATTCCCAATCCAACCCGAACTTCATTGAGTTGATTCTTTTGAACAAATCCTTCAAAATTCCCACTGTAGAGCAGTTGGAAGGCAAGGGCTGAACCGGCATCTTCGGTCACTTCATGATCTGCTAGAATAAGGGCAGGAGTCTGGGCGTGTCCAGAAGCACCACGGTTGGAGCTGATGGAGAAGATTCCTTGCTCTACTTGCTGGCGGCGGACTGTTTTTTCTCTCGCATAGGCCCCTTGAAGGGTGATGACATCATAGTCACCTGCTGGGAGATCTGCCAACACACTGAGAGCCTTGTGGATCACGACGGTTTCATCACTACAGTTTTCAATCTTTGAAAAGCTGGTGATGGTTGTCCGATCCTCGTAGGCTGTGTAATAGAGGGTCAAACGAAGGGCCGCTTGATCATCTTCAAAGACCAAGGCCAAGGTTTCAGCACTATCTACTGTATGGGGATTGGGAAGACCAGTTGCCTCGACACTGCCAGAGTAGATATTGGCTCCGACATAGAGGAAATCTGTCACCTCTGTGGCACCGTGCTGGATTTGAATAGACGGCTTTCGAAAATCTCCAAGCCCGTGCTGTCCTAAGATCTGACGCTGGGTATCCAAGCTGAAGGTTCGATGGTCAGGTGTTGGATTTCCAGAGAAAGCATGATCCTTCTCATGCACGGTATTGGAAAAATGATAAGACGGGATCGGGCGCCCCAGATGCTTAAGCATCAGGTAGCCATCTCGATTTTCAAGGATCAGGCTCAGTCCCTTACTTTCTACATAGAACAAATTCTGTTCAATACGAATTGCCATATCTTCCTCCATTGGACCCGAAAAATATCACTATGTATTTTTAATTTCAGTTCCAATAACTTTCTTTTTTAGCATGTCTTTATTTTACTTGATGTAAACGCTTTCGAAAATAGAATTTTGTTGGACATATATGGTAAAATGTTAGGTAGGAGGTTTACCGATGTTAGTCTTTTCTGAATACCAAACCGATACCATTGACCTAGCCCTTGATTTTTATGGCTACGAAGATTGCCCGAAGAACTATGAATTTGGCCCTAGCGTCCGAGATAATTTTGTCCTGCATTTTATTACAGAAGGGAAGGGAGTCTTCCACTTCAATAAAAAAGAAATCCACCTAGAGGCTGGGGATCTCTTTCTCCTCCCTAAAAATATAGTGACCTACTACAAGGCCGATGCCGAAGAACCTTGGTCCTACTACTGGATTGGCATCAGTGGCACCAAGGTGAGTGATTTCATGCGTTTTTCAACCCTGCATGAAAAAGGTTTTCTAAAGAAAACAGAGGTGGAAACAGAAAAGATCGGCCAGTTTATGGAGCGACTCGTCCACAAGGCAGAGGCTTCGAAAATGACTTCTCACTACCAACTCCACCTTCTCTCGCAGATCTATGAACTGCTATTTCTTATCAGTGAAGTGGCTCCCGATATCCATCGGAGCCATCCATCTCCCACCTATCAGCTCTATCTGACCTGCAAGCATGTGATTGAGACACATTACAATAAAGAGCATCTAAGTATTCAAGAGATCGCTGATGACCTCAATGTCCATCGCTCCTATCTGACAACTATCTTTAAGGAGTTTCACCAGATCTCTCCCAAGGAATTCTTGCACTCGGTCCGCATGCAACGTGCCCAACAGTTACTGACCAACACGGACGAAAGCATTAAGATTGTAGCTTACTCGGTGGGCTTTTCGGATCCCCTCTATTTTTCAAAGGCTTTTAAGGCCTATAGCCAACTGACTCCTAGCCAATATCGTAGCAAACATAAAATTTAGTAAAATTTTATTTCTTTTTACTATTTTTTAGAGTATACTGGAACTAGTAAGCAATAAAGGATGAACTATGGCAACGATTAAAGACATTGCGGAAAAAGCAGGCGTTTCACAAGCAACGGTCTCTCGCGTTCTCAACCAGGATGCGACCTTATCGGTCAGTGAAGACACACGCAGTCGGATTCTTCGCATCGCTGAGGAACTGCATTACCAAAAGAAAAGCCGCAAAACAGCGCCTCAACCAGTTGAGGATTTTCATAAAATCATCATCTTTGAATGGTACACACGCGAAGAAGAATTAGATGACCTCTACTACTATGCCATTCGGATGGGGTTAGAAAAACAAGCCCAGGAATTAGGCTATGAGATCTTTCGTATCTTCAATAATGACGATTGGTCCTTGATTCAAGAGGCAGACGGCATCATCGCTCTTGGAAAATTCAGTCCCAAGACCATTCGAGATCTAGAAAGCTACGGCAAACCCCTGATCTTTGTCGATAGCAATACCCTCTATTTAGGGCATTCCTGTGTGACGACCGATTTAGAAGATTCTGTCATCACTGCTCTCGAGTACTTTCTTGAGCAGGGCCACAAGGAGATCGGGCTCTTGGTCGGGCAGGAAGAGACGGCAGATGCGACACCGCTACAGATGGATCCCCGTCAACGGAGCTTTCAACAGTTTCTCACGGAAAAAGGACTTTATGAGGAGCGCTTTGTCTCTGTTGGTCAATTCTCAACTGAGTCAGGTTATCAGATGATGGAGCAGCTGATTCAAGACTTGGGCGACGTCTTGCCAACTGCCTTTTTCATGGCTAGTGATGCCTTAGCTGTTGGAGCCCTGCGGTCTCTTCAGGAGCACCAAATCGCAGTTCCTGATCGCGTCAGTCTCATTTCCTTCAATGATACATCGATTGCTAAGTATGTTTTTCCCGCTCTCTCTACAGTAACCGTCTACACAGAAGAAATGGGCAAGCAAGCTATTCAGATGTTGCGGCAGACCTTTCAAGGGGCTCAACCAAGTGTTCCCTATATGGTCAAATTAGCCACCAAACTCACGATTCGAGACAGCAGTCGCTAGGAGGTCTTATGAAAACACACGAAATCCTCTTTCAAACCCTTTCTCAGGCAGATGATTATGTCAACGGGGAGCAGCTGGCGCAAGAACTAGGTGTTTCCCGCACCTCTATCTGGAAGGCTATCCAACGTCTAGAAAAAGATGGGGTCGTTATCGAATCCCTCAAAAAGAAGGGCTACAAACTGGTCTCAGGCGATATTCTGCTACCTGAGGTCATCGCAAAAAATACCCAATTGACCGTTTCCTTAAATGAACAATGTAGCTCCACCCAATTGGATGCCAAATTAGGCATAGAAGCCCATCAAGAAGGCAAGGCGCTCTACCTAGCCAATTCGCAATCCGCTGGAAAGGGCCGCTTTGGTCGTGACTACTACTGCCCCGATCAAGGGGGCATCTACATGTCCCTTCATCTCAAGCCACAACTGCCCCCTGCGGAGCTCCCCCCATATACCCTCATGGTCGCTGGGGCTATCTACAAGGCTATTAAAAACCTGACCCTGATCGATATCGATATCAAGTGGGTCAATGATATTTACTACCGCCATAAAAAAATTGGGGGAATCTTAACTGAAGCCATCACGTCAATCGAGACTGGTCTTGTCACGGATGTCATTATCGGAGTCGGTCTCAATTTAGCCATCCCTACTTTCCCAGAAGAGCTAGAAAGTAAGGCTGGTTCCTTATTTGAAGGGCCTTGTCCCATCACCCGCAATGACCTTATCAGCGAGATCTGGAAGGAATTCTTCCAAACGGATATTGATGAACTGGTCTACCTCTATAAAGAGCGCTCCCTGGTCCTAGGACGAACTGTCACTTTTGGGCAGAACCAACAGACCTATCAAGGACTCGCCAAAGACATCTCTGATACCGGCCAACTCTTGGTCCAATTAGACAATCAAGAAGAAATCTGGCTCAATAGTGGAGAAATTTCCTTGACGAAATGGTGAAATGAAGTATAGAAAAAGCCACCCAAGGGTGGCTTTTTTGATTGTATCATCTAGTTTCTATTATGCTCTCTTTGGAAGGCTTCCATATCTGCCGTTGGAAAATTATTTATCATATTTTACCTATCTTTTCAAGAGGCATATTCAATAGCATCTGAAAGAAAACTTTCAAGTAAATCATCCAAAGAATTAAATTTCTCTACTACCTCCGCAGATGGCGTATCTAATTCCAAATATTCATTGTTACTAGGATTATATACAAACCAACTAATATTGTTCTCTCCGATAAAAACAAACCGTTTATTTTCTTCAACTTCATGCCAAATATTATTATAATCAAAGAAATCATAAACCTCAGCAGAACAATTATCATCTGTTTTTAAACCATAAAGTACACTCCCATTAAAATCAAGACCATTTACTTTTGTTAAAAATCGTGAATATTCTTGTTCTATAAATATTTTAACTTCGTTTATTTCATTTTTGCTAAGAGATTTAATTTTATCTAAATCAATTGGAGAATTTAACTTTTCCCCATAACCAGATTCAATTCTTTCTATTTTTTCTAAAAGTTCAAGCCACATTTAATTACCTCACTAATTATATATGTTTTTTCCAATGATCGACCACAAAACTTCCTTATTGTCCCAGATTTTCATTGTTCTAGCAAAACTGTTTTGATAATTGGTAATAACTTTATGGTAAAGTTCATTCTTTATCAAGACCAAAATGCTAAAGTCGTTGGTTCCACTATCATTAAGTGGCAATTCATGGTGCACTTGATAACCTTTCGGCACCAATCCATCTTTCAACTTTTAACTACATCCGATGTTCTAATAATAGACTGATGATCTAGCATTTCCTGTATTTGTTTTTGAATCATTTCAGCCTCCCGGTTGTTACTTTCGTGCTTTTATTATATCGTATCAAAAGCACAAAAGTAACAATGATGATTATTCATAAAAAGATGTCGGACAAATACCTTCCGACATCACTTTCCTCATAGTATATTTCATCAAAAATATTATGTATTCGTTGATGCTTATAGTACTAAAAGCCACTGAAAGATAATAACAGAACTACTAGTAACGAATAGAATACAAATTTTCTCTTCTTCATCCGAATTTCATAATACACAGCTACAAAAATTCTACCTCTGCTACCCAAACTTTATCAGTATTGGCACGAGTAAACTCTATTTTAAGACCTACTTTGGATTTTTTTATTCAAAAACTTTTCTACTATACATTTATTCATCAAATCAATTAGATATCAATAGTTTCTCCAATAGATAAAACTGTATAGTTTGCGTCTTCGACTTCTTTATTTGTCGTATTATAATGACTATAGTCTTCAATATGAATTGGATAAATATTTTTAGGTTGAAGTAGATCATTCATTTGGTTTAGCATTTTCAAATCCATTGTAAATGGTCCACCAAACGAATCAGATTTTACAGCACCTAAATTAGCAAAAATAGCATCTATATTTTTTGGAACACTTTTTGTTAAATTTGAATAGAAAATAGTATCACCCGTAAAATAAATCACCTTAGTTTCTGATGAACTTGCAATTGATATTTGATAACCATTAACTTTACCAACTATTTTTTGCATAATGAAATTACTAGCATGATAGGCTGGTAAGGCTTTGATAGTAATAAGATAGTCACCGACATAAAACTGCTTTTCTTCGCCCCATTTTAAAACAAAGTTATTTAAGCCAGATAACCCATTTAAGATTTTCTTATTAGGAGAAATTACAGTTTTACCCTTTAAATAATTTCTTCCTACATCATCTAAATGATCATGATGACCATGAGTTATTAGCCATACATCAACTTTATTAAGAAGAGACTTATCATTATTGACATCAGTTTGTTTCTCGGACACAAATCCTTTAAACTGAACTAAAGTTCCTTTGGGAGATAAATCGGGATCAATTCCTATATAAAATTTATTATCAATAGAAAGGACTCCACATGCAACTCCACAATAAGTAAACGAAATAGACATAATACCTCTTTTATTTTTTTATATAACGATATTTGTTCAATTTATAAGTTGAAATAAAATTAATTATCAGTTTAATCCACATTAAGAAAACAGCAGCTACTACCATTGATCAAAAGTTCAAATTCACAACAAGACTAGTATACCACATTCCATATGTACCATCTTTGATTAAACCACAAGAAAACCACCTCGTTGGCGGCTCTTTTTCTATCAATCGTCAAACACTCCGCCTGTGAGTTGGTACATGAGATAAATGTGTTCCAGGACTTTTACTTTATCCATGTGATCCACATCTTTAAAGCCTCCTAATGCCAAGAGCGGGACAAAACCGAAACATTCATCGTAGGCTAGTTGACCATGTTTGGCTACAGCTATTTTGTAGAGTGGAATATCGAAATAATCGTCTTTGAAATCTTCATCATCAACATACTCTATGAAGCGATCCATACGCTTAATCATAATATCCAAATCCTGAATATTATATTGGACAATTCCTACGTAGGCGTTCTCTTCCCAAGTAATAATATCTCCAAATGCTGTTATGAACATAGGGAAAGCGATATCTCCTCTGAAATAGCTATCTCGGAGAAGCTCAAGATAATCCTCTGGATTAATCACCTTCAAATAACCATCTAAAAAGGTTCCCAGACCATCCTCTTGCCAAATCTGTAGCAACTCAGTAGGAACTTGATCCTTATACTTTTCAATGACTTCTTGGGGCATATCTGCCTCTTTAATAAAGTTTTCTAACATGTTATCCTCCGATTTGGTTTTTAGCATCGTTTCTCTATAATCCCAGTATACCACAAACCATATGTATCAGAGTCTACTTAACAAGAAGAATAACAGATTCATAGGCATTTAAGTATCTAAAGGAAAGATAATAAGAATAATGTTTTTGAAACACTCTACCAAACATCATCCCCCTATTATCCCGCTACTTGTGGTATGATGGTAGAGTATGTTTAGGTGCCAAGCTACTTGAGCACCTCCGTGTTAAAAGGAGACGATAATGAAAATTGCATGGAATGAAATTAAATTCCAACCTAAGAAGTTTATCCTGATTGAACTTCTCATTACCATTCTCATGTTTATGGTGGTGTTTTTGTCCGGTCTGACAAATGGACTGGGCCGTTCGGTATCGGCCCAAATCGATAACTATGGGGCTCTGCACTACATCCTTTCGACGGATTCAGAAGGGATTATCCCCTTTTCAACCATTACGGCGAAAGATTTAGATGAGGTCCAAAAGATAGAAGGGATAGACTATTCTGGCTTGTCCATCCAGCGGGCAACCATCTCAAAATCAGAGGATTCCAATACCCTGGACATCACCTACTTCGCGACCGATCATAATGAGGAGGAAATCCTCAATCCAATCATGGAAGATACAGAGCTCAAGATCTCCGACTTACAGAAAAACGAGGTCATTTTGGACAGTTCTTTCAAAGAGGACGAAGGGATCCAAGTCGGCGATCAAGTGATTGACAAAACCTCTAAGCAAAAACTCAAGGTCGTGGCCTTTGCGAAAAATGCTAAATATGGCTATAGCGAGATTGGCTTTATCAGCTCGGAGACCTACACAGGCATGCGGCAAAAAACAGATCCAAGCTATCAATGGCAAGCCCAAACCCTTGTGACCAAGAAGAGCATCACTTCTAACGATCTATCCAGTAACTTAATGGTGGCGGATAAGAAGCAAGTGATCGATAAAATCCCTGGCTACAAGGCTCAAAACCTGACGCTACGGATGATCACGTGGGTGCTACTACTCGCTTCTTCTGCTATCCTTGGGGTTTTCTTCTATATCCTGACCCTGCAGAAGTTGAAACAGTTCGGCGTCTTGAAGGCCATTGGCATGTCCATGAGCCAGATTACCTATGTCCAACTATCCCAGCTCACCATCATCTCCCTCATCGGAGTACTGCTGGGTCTTGGCCTGGCAACCATGATGGCGCCATTTTTACCCAATAGCGTCCCTTCCTTTATGACCCTGAAAGACAACCTCACCATTTCAGTTAGCTTTATCCTGACCTCTATTTTGTGTGGTGCCTTGTCCCTTGTCAAAATAAAAAAAGTAGATCCAATCGAAGTCATTGGTGGAAATGGAGAATAAGATGGCTATTATTGCATTAGAAAATATCAGAAAATCCTACGCCGATGGCAATCAGATGCACCATGTCCTCAACCAGCTTAATTTAAGCGTCGAACCCAACGAATTTGTCGCCATCTTGGGCCCTTCAGGATCTGGAAAGTCCACGCTTTTAGCCATCGCTGGCTTGCTTTTATCAGCGGATGAGGGGCGGATTCGCATCGCAGGCCAAGACTTGACTGGCCTCAACCAAGGCCAGTGGACGCAAAAACGGCTAGACTTGCTCGGCTTTATCTTTCAAGATCACCAGCTCCTCTCCTATATGAAAATCGGTGACCAGTTAGAACTGGTGGCCAAATTGAAGGGGGAAAAGGACAAGAAAAAACGCCAAGAAGAAGTCAAAGCCTTGTTGGCAGATCTGGGCATCGAAGCTTGTTACCACCAATACCCGAATCAGATGTCTGGTGGGCAAAAACAACGGGCAGCCATCGCTCGGGCCTTTATCGGAAATCCGCAGGTCATTTTAGCTGATGAGCCAACCGCTAGCCTAGACCCGGATCGAGGGCAAGAAATCGCCCAATTGATCCGGAAAGAAGTCAAATCCAAAAACAAGAGCGCCATCATGGTGACCCATGACCGCTCCATCCTGGCCTATGTGGATACCATTTATGAATTAAAACACGGCCAGTTGCTAAAGGTAGAAAAGGTTGATTAAATACAAACTAGCGAACAAGCATTTCTCTTGTTCGCTAGTTTTTATTCTTGAGGATCTTTGGGCAGTTCCATACGGAAGCGTAAGCCCATAGCCGTTTTATCAAATTGATAGGCCAGTTCTTCATGGTCTAGCAAGTGTTGGACCACAAAGAGCCCCAAGCCACCTTCCTTCTTCTGGCGGCTAGCGGTCATTGGCATCTCAGCGGCCTCTACCATTTCCTGGCTGGTATTTTCAACAGCCAAGTGCGTCCCTTCTTCTTCGAGACGGAGCTGGATCTCTCCACCGGCATCCGAATGCTTAACGGCATTACTGATAACATTTGAGAGGACCAATTTCAGAATGGCTGGGTCCATATAAACTGCTTTGCCAGAGATTTGATTGTCAATCGTGAGCGCGCGGGATTGAGCCAAGACCTTGTACTGGTCAAGGATCTGCTCCAAGACTTGATCCAGCTGGATCCACTCCTTGTCTCCGGCCAATTCTTGGACAGAGGACAGGGAGAGGATTTCCAGGACGATCTGGTTCATCTCATCGACGATATCGAGGGAGACCGCCAGATAGCGATCCCGATCCTTGTAGCGGCCGATCTTATCCCGCATATTTTCTAGGATAATCTTCAAGCTGGCCAGAGGAGTCTTGAGCTCATGCGAAGCCCCTCTTAGAAATTCAACCTTCATCTGCTCCAACTTCAGATTTTCCTGTTTCTGCTGCTCTAGATTGTCGATCACTTCTAAAAGATGATGATATAGGTCGTTGATCTGTTGCTTGAGAACGCCGATCTCATCCTGCGAATTAATGGGAAGACTGGCTGTCCGATCCAGCCGTTTCATCCGCTTGGTCATCTGCTTGATTTCAAGGATCGGAGCGGAAATCATGCGGGCATAGAGATAGGAGGCAATTAGCGACAGAACAAAGGAAGCAAGGAGACTATAGGGAAGAAAGCCCAGACTGATGTCCCGCGCTTCCTTTTGCGAATCGACGGTCGCTAAGAATTGCAAGGTTAAGTCTTTCCCTTCCTTGGTCTGAATCTTTCGCTCTTCAATGACCAGGGAATTGTTCTGGCTGTCAGGGTTCAGGAGCAGGTCATCCTTAACCTCTATGGCATTTTGTTTTTGCTTTCCTTTGATAGACACCTTGATATCATTGGTCTTGGAATAAAGGTCGATGACCGACTCAATGGTCCCTTCTTCCTGGCCCTGGAAACTCTTGGCCAGGGCTTGCGATTTCTTCAAAATTGTCTGGCGCTGGGACTCGATATAGGTCGATGGAAAAATAAAGTAAACCGAAGCATGGAGAAGGATGACTAAGCTACTAAAAAGGGCAAAGGTGATCAGAAAGATTTTTGCAAAGATACTCCGTTTGGTCATGGTCTCTCCAATTTATAGCCGACATTGCGTACCGTAACGATACAGTCCAGCTCTAGTTTTTTTCGTAGTTCCTTGATATAGACATCGATCACCCGGTCAAAAGGAATCTCCTCCGTCTCCTTCCAGACGGCATCGAGGATCTGAGAGCGGGTCCGGGCCTTGCCCTCATGCTGGAGCAAGTATTCCAAGATTTCCAACTCCTTGGCATTCATGGAGATGGCTTGCCCAGCTAGGCTGGCTGTATAACTCTCAAAATCCACCCGTGCCTCTCCATAGGTGAAGACCCGTGAAGGCTGGAGCTTTTTAAAAATGGCTTCGATACGGACCTTCAAGAGGGACAAGGAGAAGGGTTTTTCCAGGTAGCCATCTGCCATCTCTCCAAAGGCCGTCAACTTATAGTCCTCATCATGAAAGGCCGTCAGCATGAGGACAGGGACTGAACTGGTCTTGCGAATAGTCTTGAGGACTTCCAAGCCATTGAGGATAGGAAGCTGGATGTCCAGCAAGACTAGATCCGGCGCTTCTCTGTGAAAGAGGTCCAGGGCCTCCTGCCCATCGCCTGCTTCAAAGACCTCATAGCCACATTCCATGAGATAGTCGCTCATCCCTTCTCGAATCAGGACTTCATCTTCTACGATTAGTATCTTCATACACTTTCCTTTTTATCTAAGAAACTTCTACCTCCTATTATACCCTATTTCTATTTTAGGAAACAATCTCTTATTCGACATCCACCAAAAGTTCCTTTGGTTTCTTATGCAAGAGCCATTGTGAAGAAAGGATGGATACGAGAATCAAGAGGAGCCCACCGACCAAAACAATCACCAGCAATTGGCTCGGTTGGATGTCCATATGGAGATCTGTCAGGGTCTTACTGAAGCTTTCCGCCTCAGCTCCTCCACCAAGGTTGGCTGCAGAGGATTCTTGAGCCATTTGTTTGGCAATGCCACTGGTTACGTTTTTAAGCACCGTATCTCCGACTCCTTTGGCAAGAAGACCTGCGACTCCATAGGAAAGGAGGAAGGCTGGAATGGAGATCATGACCAATTCTGCCACGAATTGTCCCGCAATCTGTACCTTAGAAAGTCCTAGAGCCAATAAGATTCCCACTTCTCTGCGACGGGCATTGAGCCACAAGACGAGGAGAAGAGTGAGAAGCAAGCTAGCAAAGACGAGACTTCCGATAAACAAGTAGTCTGCCACTTGGAACATGCTGCTGATGGATTTTTGCAAGGCTGGGTAGTTGGAAGAGCTCTTAACCAGGTCATAGAGGTTCCAGTCAATATCGAGTGCTTTGATTTTTTCGATCAAGGCATCCAGATCCTGATCCCCTTTGGCAAAGAAGGTCGCATCCTCATAGGTAGCTGTTTGGACAGTATTGCCATAGAGTCTGGCAGCTGTATCCAGGTCAGAGATGAGGGTATCTTCGTACAACTCTTGGGCGTAAGTTAGAGGAGCTTGGTTCTTCCCTGAGAACAAGCCCTTGATGGTCACTTCGACAGTTTCATTAGCCCCTTTTTCATTGTCAGCATCGTAGAGATTGGACTTGAGACGCACCTTATCGCCCACCTTAAGACCATTCTTTTTCGCCAAATCTTCGTGCATGAGGATTTGGTTTTTGTCCTTATCTGTCAGGTGCTCCCCTTGGACCAGTTTGTAGGCCCCAGAGACAAATTTATCTTCTTTTGAAGAGTCATTGACCCCCGTCACCATCAAGGTATTCTTGAAGTATTTGGCCCGCTCTGGAGACTGATTTTGCAGGGTTTCTTCGGTCTCAATGATCTCGTGGTCTAGGATATCCGCAATGGCATTGATCCGCCTGATGGAGGAGGTGATCCCCTCTACCTGACTGATTTTTTCGATATCCTCTCCTCTGAGATTCCCAGCTCCCCGAGGGGTTCCTGGATTGGTTCTGCGGTTGATCTGCATGGAGAAGCTATTGGTAATGGATCCCAGGCTTTCCGATGAAGCTTTTTGGGTCGCTCCCTTCATGGAGAGTCCGATCAAGCTCAAGGTCCCCATGAGGAGAATGATGGCAAAGAGCAAGAGAGACTTGGGCCATTTACGTGTGATATAAGCAAAAGCATTGCGCAACATAGCATTCCCTCCTTACTTGCTCTTCTCAACGAGGCTACGGCGACTCAATTCCAAGACCACATTGGAGGCCTCTGCCACTTCCTTACTGTGGGTGACGACGATGACACATTTTTGGCGTTCCTTGGCCAACTTCTTCAAAATGGCAATGATGTCACCGGCTGTCTGTTCGTCAAGGTTTCCTGTCGGCTCATCGGCCAAGATGACAGGTGCTTCTGAAACGAGCGCACGCGCAATAGCCACCCGTTGCTGCTGCCCTCCGGATAGTTGCAGGACATTGCGTTTGATTTGCGTTTCGTCCAGCCCCAATTCTAAGAGAATGTCTTTCCCAGCTTGTTTGTTAACCAGGCGAACATTTTCCAGTGGCGTCAAATAATCAATCAAATTGTAATTCTGAAAGACCAGGGAAACATGGTGCTTGCGGTGGTAGCTAGACCCTTTGGTCTGGATGTCCTCCCCATCAAAGAGAACCTGCCCCTTCTTGGGATTGTCCAGTCCAGCCAAGAGCGAGAGGAGGGTTGATTTCCCTGCTCCCGATTGACCGATAATGCTGTAAAAAGTCCCATTTGCGAACTGATAGTTCACGTCTGAGAAGATCTCTTCTTGGTAGCTTTGGTAACTATAGGATACATGTTTGAGTTCTAACATAGATGTCATTTCTCCTTAACTCATTTTTGTTAATATTTCTTTTGGGCTCTTGCGCCAGATCATGCTGGTAGTTACACCGAGCGACAGAAGGATCAAGCACAAGAGGCTAGCATAGGCGATTCCCAAGGAAAGGCCTTGCGGGATTTGGTTGAGTAATTCTAGGGTCTGCTGTTGACCGGTCTGTCCGACAAACTGCTCTAAGAAACGATGGCTGACCATCCGCCCGATGAGAAAGGCCGGGATCAGTGCTAGTAAGGATACCAGCACCACTTCTAAGAGGAACTGTCCAAAAATCCGGCCCTTGCTCTTCCCAATGGATAAGAGGACGCCGATTTCATGGATCCGCTCCCGTGTCCAGAGACTGAGTAAGAGAGATAGGGCACCGGCTCCCGTCACCAGAAGGACGATCATCATGATCCGTACCAGGCCTTCTAAGGTCTGAGAGGATTCTTTCATCTGGTCAAAGGCTTTGCGATCTTCGACCACGCGCAGAGACTGCCAATCCAGATCCAAGCTTTTGACTTGCTTCAAGATGGCATCGATTTTCTCAGGATCTTTGACCCCAAAGGTGACCTGGGTCACTTCTTGCTGACTGAGCCCTAAGAGCTTAGCCGCATCCTCATAAGGGAGGTAGACTTGGTTTTCACTCAGATCAGAGGTCATCCCTGTGAATTTTTCCTGTTTCTTACCCGAAAAGATCCCAACGATTTTAAAGGTTTGCTCTTTGGCAGGAGTCTCTCCCATCTGAAAGCTAGATAAGGTCAAGGAATCTCCGACCTTTAGCTTGTTCTTCTTAGCCAACTCTTGGTGGATCAAGATCTGGCCGCGAGCCTTGTCGGATAAGTGCTTGCCTTGCACCAGTTGGAAACTGCCACTGCGGAAATCCAGGTGCTGGTCTGTCTTCTGGGTAAAGACAGCGCCTAGTGCTTGCTTAGCTTCCTGCCCCAGATCATCCCGTTCTACCGACTGCTGTCCCGTCACCGCTTCTTTACCAAGAATGCGAACGGGACTTTCATATTGTGGGACCATGGATCCTACCCCAGCTAGTTGTTGCACTTTTTTAGCTTCCTTCAGAGCAAAGGGAGCATTCCCCTGTTTACTGGTCAGAGCAAAACTGGTCCCAGCCGACTGTTTGATATGGTCCTCCAGCCTTCCTCCCACTTGCATCAGTGAAAAACAGAAATACAAGCAAGAGAGGATTAAGAGGAGAATCAAAAAGAGAACTAGATTCCTCGTTCTTTTTCGAGAAATATAGGCGATTGCCTGTTGTAAGAGCATGATCTCACCCTCCATTTCAAGGTCCACGACAATACAATGTGGACGCTTTCATCATTTGTTATAGTTATTATAGAAAAGAAATGTGAAATGTTTATGAAATAGAAAAAGTTTCCTAGATTTTCTAGGAAACTTTATTCGATTTATATAATATTCTGTATAACATACGTCCCACTTGCTTGACCTTATTTTTCAAAGATTTCTCCTTCTTGGATCCTTGAAAAGATCTGATCGGTCAGTCGAACATTCAAGAAGCTCCAAAGAGCAAAACCACCAAAGGTAAAGAGATAAATAGCTGTCAGTAACCGTTCAGGACTACTAAGACTGATATAAACTACTGCTAGATTGAAGAAGACAAGAAAGATGGTTTGAATAGGATTTAAGAGAGCAATGAGGAAGCTATTCAAACAGACCTTTCTTGTAGGATCTTCAAAGAGACCGATATAAGGGAAGATCAAGGTCATCCCTCCACATAAAAGGACGATAAAAGGGAGCAAGATCCAAATCCCATACTCGCTTAAGAAGGCCGTATTTGAAAAAAGACAGTAATCCAGATAAAGTAGTACTGATAAGCCTAGACAAGTCAGCCAAATCATCGTCGCTTGCTTGAAATTAGCGCGAAAGAGACGGAAAAAATGAAAGACAAGATCCGTATCTTCCCCTTTCAACAAGCGGTGCCACATGGTTGCTAAAGCCGTAAGCGATGCACCGATCGTGAAAATCGGAAGGCAGCAAACGATAAACAAGGTGTTCAAGATAATGATGTCTGTCAACCGAGTCAAGGTCTTGACCAAGCGTCCATCCAATGAAAATAATTTTTGCATCTTCTTCTCCTTGTTCTTCATCCCAATTTCTGCTACTTCCTCTAAGGAAGCACTCAGGGGCGTAGAGCCCCTGAGTTATTTACTTGAATCCATTTAGACCCCTATTACTTCACTTCTTTTTGGTAACGATCATAGGCATCCTGTTGAATCTTCATAAAGTCATCAATGCCCATCTTCTTCAAGGTTGCTTTGTAATCATCCCATTCTTTTTCGACTCCCCCTTCGACTACCCATTTAGAAGCTTGTTGGGTAACATAAGAGTTGATATCTACATAAATAGAGGACAATTTGTTCAATTCTTCTTGAGAGTAGATGACATTTGGATATGCTGGCAAAGCATATTGTTTCAATTCTTTGTCCATCTTCAATTTGAGACCATCACCTTGTGTTTGGTCGATGTCGACATGACTATTGATATCATCTGACACATATTTTGGTCCAAAGTCACGAAGGGAATTGATCCAAGCCCATTCATCGGCTGATTTACCATCTTTTGGAGCCAAGACCTTGTACTTGTCACCATCTTTTTCAGTTGCAATGCCAAAGGAACCATAGAAGTTTTGGATGCTGGCATCATCCGTGTAGAATTTATCCAACCATTTGAGCAATTTTGCAGGGTCCTTGCACTTATTCGTGATCAAGATTTCATTGCGTCCATAGTTCAAATGATCTGGGTCAGAAATGACATATTGTTTGCCATCAGGGCCTTTCAATGCTGGAAGAGGAGCATATTCGCTGGCATGTTGGCCAAAGGTTGCATCTGCTGTCCAACCACTTGATACACCGACACGCGCCACTCCCTTGTCCATCCGTTTGGCAACAGACATAGAGGTATCTTCTGTAAAGAGTTCAGGGTCGATCAAGCCTTTCTTGTAGGCTTCATGCATAGCCGCTATCCCTTGTTTATAACTTTCTTCCGTCCGGAGGTAGACCGGTTTGCCATCTTTGACGGACATTTCATAGGTATTATCTCCACCCAGACGGTTGTTGAATGGCAAGATATAAGAGAAAGTCGGATCAAAGTTACCAGAACCAAATGGAATTTCATCATTGACATCCCCATTGCCATTGGCATCCTTATCCTTGAAGGCTTGTAAAACAGTCACCAATTCATCATAGGTTTCTGGCATCTTCAAGCCAAGGTTATCCAACCATTTCTTATTAATAAAGAGCTGGTTGCCGACGATTGGCCGCATCGGCAATTTCTTAGGCAGGCTGTAAATATGACCATCTGGGTTGGTCACCATAGCTTTTAATTTCGGTTCTTTTTCAAAGGCCTTGTTCAAGTTTGGCATATTATCCTTGATCAAGTCTTCCAATGGAATGAACATGTTTTGGTTCTGAGCAATTTCAGAATCCGTGAAGGCATTGGATCCCAAAAAAGCGTCTGGTAAATCTCCACTGGCAACAAGGACAGATTTCTTATCAGACCAGTCTGCAGCCACCATGGTATCCCATTTGATCTTGATACCCGATTCCTTGGCTGAATCATCTAGAAAACCTTTGTGATAGTCTTCCCCCCAATCCGACCAACGAACGGTCGTGATCTTGAAGGTATTTCCATCATTCTTGTCAGTGCTTGATTTATTTGTGGAAGCTCCACAAGCCGTCAAGCCAGCTAAAGCAGCTGCTCCCAGGAGCAGATAGGCAAATTTCCTGTTTTTCATGATCTTCTCCTATTCTTTCAAGGCCCCTATCATGACACCTTGATTAAAGTATTTTTGGACGAATGGATACAGCATCATAATCGGTGCTGTTGAGATAACGATGGCTGCATATTTCATCATATCAGCCTTAATACGGAGGTCAGAAGCTACCTCCCCTGTTGCTTGCGATTGCAACATTTGATTACTAATTAAGAGACGGCGCAGGATCAATTGCAGGGGTTGAAGATTTTCATTGGTCAAATAAATCAGGGCATTGAACCAAGAATTCCAGATCCCTACTGCTGTCCAAAGTCCAATAACGGCAATAATAGCCTTGGACAAGGGGAGCACGATCTTTCTGAAGTAATGAATGGTTCCGCACCCATCGATCTGTGCGGCTTCCCACATCCCTTCTGGAATACTATTGTTAAAGAAAGTCCGAGCTACAACAATATTGTAAGGAGATACTGCAAACGGTACGACCATTACCCAGAAGGTGTCGACCAATCCCAATTGTTTAACTGTCAAATAAATGGGAATCAAGCCCCCAGAGACAAACATGGGAACGATAAAGAAGACACTGACCCATTTCTTAGCAAAGAGGTCCTTTCGCGACAAGGCGTAACCAGCCGGGATATTAATGACCAGAGCAACGATGGTTCCAACAACCGTGTAGAGGATAGTGTTGAGATAGCTCTTTAGAAACAAAGGCTGTTCAATCAAGCGTTGATAGCCATCTAGTCGCCATTCCCTCGGGATAAACCACACCTTACCAGTTGCCACATCAGACGGATTACTAAAGGAGGCAATAATGACAAACCACAAAGGGTAGACAATCAACAGAATCAAGCAAATCGCTAGACCATAGATAAAAATATCAAAGAGGATTTCTGACTTGGTCTTTCTCGCATGTTGAAATAATTTCACAATTTCTCCTCCTTCCTAGAACAATCCTGTCTTGGTATAGCGTTTCGCAAACCAGTTGACCGACAGTAAGATGATCAAGTTGACCAAGGTATTAAAGAGACCGATCGCTGTCGAGTAACTATATTGAAAATTAATCATCCCCACTTTGTAGACATAGGTCGAAATGATTTCACTTCCTGCCAGATTGAGTGGATTTTGCAAGAGCAAGACCTTTTCAAAACCAACACTGAGTAGACTTCCTGCTCTGAGAATCAGGAGAATCATCGCCGTTGGTAACAGTAAGGGTAAGTCAATATGACGGATCTTTTGCAATCGACTCGCTCCGTCCATAGTCGCTGCTTCATAAAAAGTCGGATCAATGGCTGATAAAGCGGCTAGATAGATGATACTATCCCAACCGATATGTTGCCAGACATCACTCCAGACATAGACACCCGCAAAGCTACCTGGTTTAGATAAGAGGGCAGGCATCTTTAAGCCGACTAATTTGAGGACATTGGCTAACAGTCCACTACTTGGAGAGAGAAAGAGAATAATCATCCCACACATGACCATGGTCGAGATAAAATGAGGCAAATAAGTCGTTACTTGAAAGATTTTTTTGAACTTGCCCACACGAATCTGGTTGCAAATGATGGCTAGAACAATCGGCAAGGGAAAACCAACCAGAATACTGTAAATAGAAATTTTCAAGGTATTCTTCATGGTTGTCGCAAACTGGAAGGATGAGAAGAACTGGTTAAAATACTTAAGACCAGCCCAAGGACTTCCAAATATCCCAGTAGCGGGAGAGTAATCTTTAAAAGCGATGACTAGACCTGCCATAGGGATATAGGCAAATAAAAGCAATAAAATAATCGATGGTAGGAGCAGCACATATAAAGGAATATTTTTCTTAAATTTACTCTGCTTCGCATTTACTTCACTTTTCATAAGGCCCTCCTTTTCTTTCTCCTCTATTTTATAGGAATCCTTTCCATCTTTATAGAACTTTTTCGTGCATCTTCATTCACTTTTCCGTTTTCACCACACAAAAACATGCACTTTCCCGATTTTTTTTACTTTACTATCGGTTTTGTCCATGAATCCGTTTTCAAATAGTGCTATAATATATGTGAGGTGCTCATTATGAAAGCTATTCACAGAAGTACACGAGATCACTCGATTCAATTTTTTTCGCGCCTACTCTTTCTCCTCTTAGTCGTCAATACCTTGATCAACCTTTTGATTGGTGGGATTAGCCGAAATTTTATTAAACACCAAAATATGCTCCATTTAGAGGACTCAATTCATATTTATGCGGATTCCTTAAATACAGAGCTTCACTCCGTTGAGCGTTTTATGTACAGTACTATTAGCCACAATGACTATTTGACAGAGCTCAATACCCCGCTTGATTTCACGGATTTTCATGAAAATCTAAAAAAATTGCGAATCGATTTCACGGAGTTTCAGTACCAGATGGATAGCCCCATTACCTTTTTCATAGAGACAAGAGATATCCCTCATTTTATCAATGCCTCCAGTCTTCAACTGCCTTACCTGGACTATGTACAATTGAAAGATCATCTTAAAACCTATGACAAAGAAACAGACAAGACCAGTCAAAAATGGCAACGAATCAGTCTGAACCAGCATGATTATCTCTTGAAATCTCTCCATTACAAGGGAAAGTCTATCTATGCCATCATTTCTACCCAGGATATTTTAAAACCCTTGCAAAAGCTCAATATTGGGAAAAAAGGACGCTTATCCATCGATCGTCCCAACCAGATCCATGCTACAGATTCCGTCATTCAAGCCGATAGCAATCAAACCCATCTGCCTTTTGATCTGTATGTGACGGTCGATTACGGGGACGTTTTCCGTACAAATATCGTACTGGAAACCCTTCTCTCCTTGGTCCCTTTGATCATCGCCGTTCTCTCTACCATTCTGATCCTTTATATTCGTCAACGGATGATCCAACCGATGAAACGACTCACCCAGCGTCTTTCTCAGCTAGATGCCGCTTCTACCAAGCTAGATGTGATCGAAGACCAAGGGATCTTAGAGATCGATCAGGCCAATCACAAGCTCAATCAGGTCCTAATCCATATGAAGGACCTCCAAATTCGAGCCTACCACGCGCAACTCAACCTCAAAAAGGTCGAACTCAATTACCTCAAAAATCAAGTCCGACCCCATTTTTACCTCAACATGCTCTCCATGATTCACAGCATGCTCCAAACCAAGGACTATAAAGAAATCGAGGAGTTGACCAAGGTGACTTCCAACTACTTGCGTCACCTCTTTCAAGCCAACCAAGATTTCAATCGCTTAGCAGATGAAATCCAACATATCCGAAATTACCTAGAGATCCAGAAAATCCGCTATGGGGACAGCATCCACTTTGACCTGGACTGGGATCCTGGTCTGAAAGATGCGGCCATCCCCCCTCTGCTTTTACAAACCTTTGTGGAAAATGCCATCAAACACGGCTTTTCTTTCCAAGATTTCTTCCACATCCAGCTTGCCATTCATGAAGAAGCAAACCAACAGCTTGCCATTTCCCTTCAGGATAACGGTCCTGGTTTTAGCTCCGCTATCTTACAAGATCTAGTAGAAAAGAAATCCTTAGTCACAGAAGATGGCCACCACATTGGTTTGACCAATGCACGAGAGCGACTAGATCTCCTCTATCCAGATCACTACACGCTTCAATTTTCAAATGGATCCCAAGGAGGTGCCCACATCCAACTGAGCCTTCCTTATGAACCCTACAAAGGAGACACACATGAATATCCTACTCGTTGACGATGATCGTTTTATCATTAAAGCCCTGCAGGAAACCATCCATTGGGAAGCCTTGGGCATTGAGCAGGTATATACCGCCTCCAGTCTGAGCCAAGCCCAAGCCATCATTCAAAGCCACCCAATCGCCCTCATGATCAGTGATATAGAGATGCCACAAGGCAGTGGGCTAGATCTCCTAGCTTGGGTCCGGTCAGAAAAATATGACATTCAAACGATCTTCCTCACCAATTATGCTGATTTCAATTATGCCCAAAAAGCCATTGAACTCCAAAGTTTTGAATACTACCTCAAACCGATTGACCCCGAACGCTTAGAATTTATCATTCAAAAAGCCCTCAATAAGATAAAGCGCCACAAGAGTGCGACCCAATTAGCCCAGCAAGGGCAAAAAGAAGCTGAATTTTGGCATGACTACTTGCGAAAACCGCGTCCATCTCAAGCAGAACTGCTCCTTCAAGAAGTAACAAAACGAGGCTATAGCCCCAAACCACATGAAGACTACCTCTTAGTCCTCATCACTCTCCACTTAGTTGAAGAAGACTTTCACCCCAGCGTCCCTTCTTGGCGCTTGCAGCTCCGCCATTGTATCAAGGATCTCTCCCTAGATTTTCCAGTCCACTACTGCGCCCTCAGTAAAATCGAAAGCCAGACCGATCGCTACCTCTGCCTCTTCAAAAAGAATCAGACTACAGAGTGTGCAGACTTCCTAAAGGCTATCCAGCAGAAGATCCAGCAAGACTTAGACCGATCCTCTATCCTTCTCTATTCAGATGCCATTTCCCTTGAGACGCTCTTGATGAAGGCTCTGCAACTCTGCCAATACAGTGAAGAACAAGTTTTCCATTGGAACAGTATCCACTCCTACACTTCCTCAAATCCAGCACCTCAAAAGCCCGCTCATCGAATATCGCTTGCTTTTACAAATCAACTAGAGACAGAACAGCTTCTCCAAATCATCCATAGCTTAGAGAATCAAGATCGCATTCCGCTCTCAGCTCTTAGTGAACTCCAGCTAGACTGGACCCAGCAAATTGGGATTTATCTGGATAAGAACGGCATTCTCGCCCACAAGTTATTTCAAAACAAACACCATCAATTTCTCTTCGAACGGCGGTTTCATGCCATCGAAGCATTTGAAGCCTATATTGGGGATTACTGGAGCTCTGCTCGCCATTATGTGATCGATCTAGAACACCAATCCAATCTCATCCAGCGGATCATTGACTACATCGATCACCATTACAAGGAGGATATCAGTCGCACTAAGTTGGCCGAAATGGTTTTTCTTAGTCCAGACCATCTAGCACGGATGTTTAAGCGCGATACCGGCGAAACCCTGGTGAAATACATCACCGATAAACGGATGGCCGCCGCAAAAGAGATGCTATCGCAAAGCAATACCCCCATTTACCAAGTCGCCCTCCAGGTGGGCTACGACAACTACTCTTACTTTACAAAGGCTTTTAAACAAAAGGTCGGCCTCTCCCCAGGAGATTACCGCAAACAATGCCAAAAAGCCTTTTAAAACAAGAAAAAAACCTTTGAAAAAGAATTTCTTTTCAAAGGTTTCATTTTCTTTTCTTCTTAATTTCTTTTTCAATGGCACTAGCAATTTTCTCCACCATATAGGCCGTCTGGAGATTGCGCAAGATCAAGAGGGCCCAAAAACATGCAAAGAGCATTTGACCCGCTATGGTCGCTTCATTGAAAAAGTATGTCTCCATAGCAGTAAAGACTGCTAACACTGCAAATTGTTTTCTATTCATAAAATTATTTTACCATGATTCAGTAAAAAATTCATGTATTAATCGTCTTGCAGGGTGATTTTATCGGATAAAAAGTGAAATTCCTCAGGGATGACACTTTCCTCTTCTTCTACCACTTCCGCTTTTGGCCCACGCGCCTTAGCCGAAAACTCTGCCCGGATTTGGGTCCATTCTTCCATCGAAACCGCTAAAATCTCTGGCGAGAAGCCAGCAGCATTGCTGAGGATATTTCCAAACATGGTATTGAGGTTGTCCCGCTTCATGGTCTGTTCAGCATTAAAGGCCGATTCAAAGGCTAAAATAGCGTGATTTTCATTGGCAGCGACCGGCTGAGATCCGATTAAGAGGGCCTTATCCGCACCTGCCAAGCTCTCGATAATTTCCCCCCAAGCGTTCTGAAGACGGATCAAGTTGGTCCGTGCTAACTCTGGGTTTTCAACCGCCTCTTGTAAAATGGCGTTGACCTTGTTGCGATCTGCCCGGTACCCCTTGCTCGACTTGGTAGGGCGAGCTACTGCTGGTTTTGAAGCAGGAAGACTGCTACCTGATTGCGCTAACTGTTGCTTGAGCTGAGCGACTTCCTTCTTCAAGTCTTCCAGCTGAGCTAGCACATTGGAAGGAACCTCCACTGCTACTGAGTTAGTAGCTTGGCCTGTGCTTTCAGCCAATTTAATGGTCATCATTTCAGTGTAGATGCGCGGTTGCAGACTATTTTTGATATCCGCTAGACTGGTCGTCGCCTGGTCAATCAGGTCAAAAAGACGGGCTTGATCGGCTTCAAGATTCGCCGCAAATAAGTCACTAGCGTGAGTGTTTTCTCCGCCTGTCTGAACAATCAAGAGATCTCTCAGGTATTGAAGTATGTCCGTGACGAAACGGGCCATATTCTTCCCGTTATCAAAGATAATCGCCAGCTGATCCAGCGCCGCCGTCGCATCATGAGCCAGGATGGCAGCCACGTACTGATCGAGCGCAGCTAGACTGATGGAGCCTGTAATTTCTTCAGCGATTGCTGTCGTCAACTCACTACCCGCAGTCAGACTCAGGGCTTGGTCCAAAATGGACAAGGCATCCCGCATCCCACCTTCAGCGCGTCGAGCGATGATCTGCACAGCATCTGCTTCATAGGCAATCCCTTCTGTAGCTAGGATGCTTTCCAAATGGTGAACGATATCCGGCAGTTTGATGGATTTGAATTCAAAGCGTTGCACCCGAGACAGAATGGTGGCTGGAATTTTGTGTAACTCCGTTGTTGCGAGGATAAAGACCACGTTTTCCGTTGGCTCTTCCAACGTCTTCAACAAGGCATTAAAGGCCCCTGTTGAGAGCATATGGACCTCATCAATAATGTAGACCTTGTGCTTGGCTAGACTTGGAGCATAAGTGGATTTGTCGCGAATATCTCGAATCTCATCGACCCCATTGTTGGAGGCCGCATCGATCTCGATGACATCTTCTAGGCTCCCATTGGTAATGGATTCACAGATATAGCAGTCGTTACAAGGCTCCCCATTGACTTGATTAGGACAGTTCATAGCCTTAGCAAAGATCTTGGCCACACTGGTTTTCCCAGTTCCACGAGGTCCAGAAAAGAGATAGGCATGGCTGATCTTGTCCTGCTCCACTGCCTGTCTCAAAGTCCGTGCCACCACTTGCTGGCCGACCAATTGACCAAAGGTCTGGCTACGGTATTTCCGATATAAAGCTTGATACATTAGTTCTTAACTCCAAACATCTTAAAGTCCCAGTTTGTCTTTTCGATCAAGAGAGCGACAAACTCTTCCAAATACTCTTGATCCAGCTGATCGTAGTCAGAGACGCATTCTGAGTCCAGGTCTAATACCCCAAGGAGCTGACCGTCCTTGACCATAGGTACCACAATTTCACTCATGGCCCGGCTATCACAGGAAATATAGTTGGCATGTTGGCGGACATCATCGACAATCATGGTTTCCTGCTTTTGAGCTGCTTCTCCACAGACACCCTTTCCAAGTGCGATGTGGACACAAGAGACGCCCCCCTGAAAGGGTCCCAAGATCAATTCTGACTGGTCATACAAATAAAAACCCGCAAAGACAGAACGAGGCAGGGCTTGATTTAAGAGGGCACTGGCGTTAGACAAATTGGCCAAGGCATTGCTTTCACCTGTTAAGAGAGCGTCTAACTGTGCCAGTAAAAGTTGGTATTGTGATTCTTTTTCCGAATGTTTCATACCTTTCATTATACCAAATCTTTGCCCAAAAATTAAGCTTCAAACAGCGAAAGAAAAGAGAGTGGGACAGAAATCGGTCATTCGTTAGAATTCGATTTCGTCGTCCCATCTCCGCAAAGTTGAGTAGGGCTGTAAAAGCTGATTAAATCAGCGTAGTAGAGCCCACTCAACCACTGCGTCTTGCTCGACAATCCTAAAATAATTGAGAGGCTAGGACTTTTGTCCCAGCCTCTGGAATATAGATAAAGTTATCTTAAAAACTTTCCTTAGGTGAGGACGGACGTCAGCGAACTTCGAAGAAGTTCCATGGCTAATTATTGAGCCTAAGGTCTCAATAATTCCGAGTGCTAGAAACAATTGTGTTTCTAGCACTTTTCTCACGGCGGAAAGTTTCAATATTTTCTTGATTCATTTTAAAAATGAAATCTCAGTTTTATTTCTTTGCAGAATCATTTAACTCATTCTTCTAAAAATTATTTTATCTATTCATGCCGCCGATTGAAGTGAAAGACTTCAAAATATTGAATGGCCCGGTAGATTAAAAAGATGGTCAAGATGATGGCCACTAGCCAGATAGTTTTTAAACCATAAAACTGGATCAAGTAGGTCGAAAAGATGGCCCCACAGACGAAACTCCCGATCAAGCAGGTCATAAAGATGGCTTCCCAGAGGAATTTCATCTCCTTTTCTCTGACAAAATTTCCATAAGCCACCATGGTTTTCTTGAGATTTCCGGTCATAAAAGAGTGGTTGTAGGCATAGCTACCTACTTCTCCAAATGAGGTCGCTACGATTCCCAAACTCAGGCCAAAAAAAGGCACGATGAAGACATTTTTTACCGATGCTGGCAAAAATCCCGTCACCAAGGTTGTGAGGATAAAGGGTACCAAGGTACTGAGGCGCCAAACTGAGTTGTCAATCAAGCGACGCAAAACCGTCATCAAAAAGATTCCCAACATAAAGGCCAGCATGGTTGCCAACTTTACTTCCACATCCGAGATCTGCTGGCCAATCAAACCGACCGATAGAAAGACCACATTTCCTGTCTGACCAGCCGCCAAGGTTCCACCCCGACAGATAAAGGTATAGGCATCTGAAAAACCAGCACACATGGTCAATAAACAAGCGAACGCCTTGGTCCGCGAATGAAACTCCCTTTTCATTTCCATTCTCCCTAGGAAAAAGAGGGAGTGGTACAGAATGTTAAAAAACATTTCTCATACCACCCCCGAAACATTGATTGAGAACTCTTTCGAGCTTTTAGGCGAATGAAGAGTCCAATCAACTACTGCGATATTCAATTATTGCATCTAATAGCTAAGGATTGGAGATCGATTACCCTCACTCCAACTTTCTATTTCCCTTCACGCGCCTCGTTGAGGATTTTCTCAATCTTGGTTGTGATCAAATCAATCGCAACCGTATTGGTCACGCCCTCAGGAATGATCACATCCGCATAGCGCTTGGTTGGCTCGATGAACTGGTGGTACATCGGTTTTACCACACCAAGGTATTGCTCAATGACGCTATCAAGACTCCGGCCACGCTCCTCCATATCGCGCTTGATCCGGCGAATGATCCGTACATCATCATCCGTGTCAACGAAAATCTTGATGTCCATCAAGTCCCGAAGGCGCTTGTCTTCAAGGACTAAGATCCCTTCCACGATGAAGACATCCTGAGGTTCCTGACGATAGGTCTTGCTGCTGCGCGTATGCTCCGCATAGTCATAAGTTGGAATATCTACCGGACGACCCTCCAAGAGTTCATTGATCTGCGCAATCATCAAGTCCGTATCAAAGGCAAAAGGATGGTCATAGTTAGTCTTGATCCGCTCCTCAAAGGTCAAATGACTTTGGTCCTTGTAATAGGAATCATGCTCAATCATGGCAATCTTTTCATTCGGGAAATTGGCCAAAATGGCACGAGACACACTGGTCTTTCCACCACCAGAACCACCAGTAACACCAATAATAATAGGTCTATTTTGCATTTTCTACTCCATTACCTGTAGTCGCCTGAGAAGAAATAGACATCTCAAACACATCTTATCCATTTTACCATATTTTTGCCTAGACATGAATAGTTTTTCAGTATGAAGTTTGAAAATAAAAAAGACCTTCCGGTCCTTTGATTATTTAGATAAACTAGTTCTTTAGAAAAAAAGCCAAGTGATCTTGCAAAGAAATAAAAATGCGTTCTAATTTTTTAAATGAATCAAGAATATACTGAAACTTTCCGCCGTGAGAAAAGTGCTAGAAACAGTGATGTTTCTAGCACTCGGGAGTTTTGAAACCTTAGGTTCAAAACTAAGTCATGGAACTTCTTCGAAGTTCGCTGACGTCCGTCCTCACCTAAGGAAAGTTTCTAAGATGACTTTGTCTTCAATCTAAAAGGACCTTGCGGTCCTTTCATTATTTAACTTTTTCTAATTTTGCAGCAAATTCATTACCACCACGTAAGACGAGTATATTTTTTCCACCGTTTACAGGTACGAAACAATAATTTGAATTAGCTTGTATATAGACTTCCTTAGCGCTCTTCACTTGATAGCCTTCTGATTTCACCGCTTCTTGAATTACTTCAAATGTGTGTTCGATCTCTTCTTTAGAAGTCGTGTCTCCATCATACTTTTCTGAATCAGCTAGAGAATAGAATGCGTAAGCCTTGCTATCGTAATACTTATCACTAATAATTCCGTGATCTGAAATCTGAACAGTTGTATTATCTCCTTCTGTCACATTCTTCCATTTTCCAACCATGGCCTTTGGTGTTTCAACCTTGTGATAGACCAAATTTTCTTCAAAGTTTCCTTCGTATGATTTATAAGTTTTCAAGTCGAATAAATCATTTCTTAAAATAATATTGCTTCCATCTTTTTGGAGCAAGTTATAGCGTGTGTTCCCGCCAGACTTAATAACAACTATTTCTGTCGTCTTCAGGTTAAATTTCTTATCGACATCCGCAAGTGAATGCAAGTCCGTCGCATTTAACAAAGAAAGTGCTGTATTAAATTCTTTTTTCGCTTCATTGCCCTTGAGAACCTTTTTGATGGTCTCATCACCATTGACTCTTTGTTTCTTTCCACTTAGTTCATAAGTGATAGGACTTGAATCCGTATTTCTCAACCAAACGCCATCTACACTTGGTCCACCTGAAAAGAAAAAGAACCAAGCAAAAGCAATCACTGCGACAAGTCCTCCAACTGCGCCTCCAATTTGGGCTTGTTTATTGAAAGAAAATGTCAATTTTTTCGGTCTTGGAACAGGTTGTAAGGTTTTCGCAGATGGCTGCGGTTGGACAACAGCTGTCTGTTCTTGTGAAAGAGGTGCGCTAGGTGCAACAGGTGCTTCCTGAGAAGGAGCCTGCGCTTCAGTTGCTGGAGCTGGTGCCTCAGTTGTTGGAGCTGGCGCTTCTTTTCGCTCTACGACAAACTCCCCTTTTTCACGCGCTTCTTGAAATTCTTGCATACTTGGCTTGCGACCATTGACCGCTTCAAAGTATTCAACCCAATCTTTTTGATTCATCATATCCCCCTTATTGATTTATCCTAAAAACTAATCATATTATACCACAAATCCATGGTTAATTTTTTGATTTTCAGAAAAATATCTGAAAAAGTCCAAGCGATTTCCCACTTGGACCTTCTTCATTATTTCAAAACTTTTTGTGTTTTCGCGTAGTTGGCTTCTACAGCTTCTTTTTCAGCTTTCCACCAGTCTTGGTGGTCTGTGTACCACTTGATGGTATCTTCCAAACCTGCTTCGAAGTTTGTGAATTGTGGTTCCCAACCCAATTCTTCACGCAATTTAGTTGAATCGATGGCGTAACGCAAATCGTGACCAGCGCGGTCTGTTACACGGTCGTAGGCGTCTTTTGGTTGACCCATTTTTTCAAGGATGAGCTCAAGCACTTCCTTGTTGTTCTTTTCACCATCGGCACCGATCAAGTAAGTTTCACCAATACGGCCTTTGGTGAGGATAGCCCAAACACCAGTTGAGTGGTCGTTGGTGTGGATCCAGTCACGGACGTTCTTCCCTTCACCATAAAGTTTTGGCTTGATGCCAGACAAGATATTGGTGATTTGACGTGGGATGAATTTTTCGATGTGTTGGTATGGCCCGTAGTTGTTAGAACAGTTTGAAATGGTTGCTTTAACACCAAAGGAACGAACCCAAGCTTTCACAATCAAGTCTGAAGCAGCCTTGGTTGATGAATAAGGTGATGATGGGTTGTATTTGGTTTCAGCAGTGAATTTTTCACCAGGACCTTCTCCATGTCCAGGAAGATCTTCGCGCAATGGAAGGTCTCCATACACTTCGTCTGTTGACACGTGGTGGAAACGAATGTCGTATTTACGAGCTGCTTCCAAGAGTGTGTAAGTTCCAACAAAGTTTGTATAGATAAATGGAGATGGATCTTTGAGGGAGTTATCATTGTGGCTTTCAGCCGCATAGTGAACAATAGCATCAGCCTTGACAGCCAATTTGTCAACTAATTCAGCATCAGCGATGTCTCCCACAACCAATTCAACACGGTCCCCAAGGATTTCTTCGATGTTGGCACGGTTACCAGCGTAAGTGAGTTTGTCAAGGACAGTCACATGCACGTCTGGATGGTTGTTGTAGACATAGTGTACGAAGTTTGAACCGATGAAACCAGCTCCACCGGTTACGATGATATGTTTATATTCTGACATTTTTTCTCCAAATAGTTTTTAGTTTTGATTTTTCCTTTAGCTAGTGGGGGATGCCAGCAACCCTTCGGTTTCATGGCTCAATCGGAAGCCGAAGTCTCCGGATTTCCCTACAAGATTCCCTACGGCAATCTTGTTTCCACTAGGGCAGGAACAATCCTACCAGGCTCCTTGCAGTCGCGATACTGCTCTGCAAGGTTCATTCTTACAAATCTTCTGCTTTTAGGGGTTTGACATCTTTGAGCAATGGGTGGTTCTTGTCTGCTTCTGAAACTTCTGCTTCTGCCAAGTTTTCCCATTGAATGTCTAGGCTTGGGTCTGCGTAGTTGACAAAAGCATATTTTGGCTTGAGCTCCAATGCCCAGTAGTCATTGACCAAATAGCTGTAGGCCACTTTGTCAGACAAGACTTGGAAGCCATTGGCTACGCCACGAGGTACGAAGATCCCTTTAGAGGCGTCAATCACAGTTTGGTAGGTGTTCCCAAAGCTATCGCCTTCGCGAAGGTCTACCCAAGTTCCAAGAACCTTGCCTTCATCTGCTACAGAGATGTACTTGTCCCAAGGTTCTGCATGCAGACCACGTAAGACATGCTTGCGTGAAAAAGAAACGTTGTTTTGTAACTTGCCTTCCGCAAAGAAGCTTTCAGGAAATCCAAGAGGAAGCATTTTTTCCTTTTGGAAGTTTTCCTTGAACCAACCACGGTTATCCCCATGAACTGGAATATCAAACTCCATCAAGCCTGGGATGGCTTCAATTTTGCGGGCTGCTAATTCTTTATCAAAAAATTGTTCCGTCATTATGCTTCTCCAATCAAACGGAGCAAATATTGTCCGTATTCGTTTTTCTTCAGTGATTGCGCTAATTCATGGACTTGTTCTTTGGTGATATAACCCATGCGATAGGCAATTTCCTCAAGGTTAGCTACTTGGACATTTTGCAAGCGTTGAACAGTTTCGATATATTGAGATGCTTGCAAGAGGCTTTCGTGAGTCCCCGTATCCAACCAAGCAAAGCCACGGCCCATGAGCTCAACAGAGAGATCTCCACGCTCCAAATAAGCCTTGTTAACATCGGTGATTTCAAGCTCGCCACGAGGACTTGGTTTGATGTTTTTGGCAATCTCTACCACATCATTGTCATAGAAGTAAAGTCCTGTCACCGCAAAGTTGGATTTCGGATGTTCTGGTTTTTCTTCGATAGAGATAGCGTTCATATCCGCGTCAAACTCTACCACACCAAAGCGTTCTGGATCTTTGACTTGGTAACCAAAGACAGTCGCACCTTTTTCTTTGGCTTCTGCCCGTTGCAACATCTTGGTTAAGCCATTTCCGTGGAAGATATTATCCCCAAGGATGAGGGCAACGTGGTCGTCACCAATAAAGTCTTCTCCGATGATGAAGGCTTGCGCCAAACCATCAGGACTTGGTTGCTCTGCATAAGAGAGAGAAATTCCTAGCTCAGAACCATCTCCAAGAAGCTCTTCAAAACGAGGTAGGTCTTGAGGAGTCGAGATAATCAGGATATCTTTGATCCCAGCCAACATAAGGGTTGACAGCGGATAGTAGATCATTGGTTTGTCATAAATGGGCATCAATTGTTTAGAAGCCGCACGTGTCAATGGATACAAGCGAGTTCCTGAGCCCCCTGCTAAAATAATACCTTTCATAATGTTAGGCCTTTCTACGTAGTCATTACCCTTATTTTATCATGTTTATATAAAAAAGTCACCTTGCATTTGTGTTACAAGGTGATGACAGGTTGTTGGTTCTATAGTCTCGTTAACGATCTTCATTATCGTGTTTCAAATAGGGCACTTTGACTAAAGCTCCCTGATATCCTTTAATTCACTGATCACTGCTTCTCTTCTGAACCATCCGAATATCTTACCCTTACTCTTGATTTTGTCGTGCCTCTCCTAGAATCCATAAAGCTCTGATATTCTTCATCTTCATTATGATAGACGCCTATCTTAATTTTATTCGCATCTTTATTATAGGCTAGTACATGTTTCTTGGAACTCCCATCAGAAAATGTGAGTTTTACCTCAGCTCCCCATGCGTCTGACGGAATGGAGCTATACGAAGGATTTAGAATCTCAATCTCCTCAATTCCCTCGTAAGAATTCTTCAAGGTCTTTATAAGGCTAACTTCATACTCTTTATTGCGTCTTGCTCGACAATCCAAAGACAATTGAGAGGCTAGGACTTTTGTCCCAGCCTACTTCTTCACATATTGTTCAACTGGATAATCCGCTGAATCTAAGCGCACCTTTCCTCCTACCACTAGTTGGGCCAGGTGCCACCCAATGATGGGACCTGTTGTGAGGCCAGACGAACCAAGTCCACTAGCGACATAGAGGCCTGCTCGATCAGGAACAGCTCCCCAAAATGGTGAAAAATCACTGGTGTAGGCACGACTTCCCACGCGCTCCCCGACGACTTCCGCTTGAGCTAGTTCTGGATAGTAAAACAGAGCTTCTATTTCCATCTGATTTAGCAGAGCTTGATCCACCGTCAGGTCAAAGCCCATCTCATTTTCATGGGTGGCTCCCATACTGATCTTGCCCTGCTGAAATGGAATGATATCCAGCTCTCCTTCCGGCATGACAACAGGATAGTCATCAGTATCTAGCTCTAGCTGATAATCCCTCAACTGTCCTTTTTGGGGACGGACATCGACTTGGTAGCCAAGTGGATCGAGGATTTGCCCCAGCCAGGCCCCTGTTGCTAGGATGACTTGGTCATAGTTTTCACCAGCAATCTGATAGCCATCACTTGAGACTGAGAGGGTAGCCTCTTCCTGGACCACTCTTGCCCCACTTGCCTGAAGAAGGGTTTCCGTCAGAAGAGCTCCTTCTACATGGGCTCCACCTGATGCATAGACCAGCTTCTCAAAACCTTGCAGACCTGGGAATTGCTGGGCTACTTCTTCTTTGGTTAAAATCGCCAAGTCTCCAATCAAGGGAGATTCTTCCCGACGGCTCAGCGCCAACTGATAGAGTTCCTCTAATTTTTCCTCATTTTTCTTGAGGAGATAGACACCGGTCTGCTGGTAAAAATCTGTTTTAATTCCGTCCTTGACCAGATCTTCTACCAATTCTTGGTAAAAATCTGCTCCCAGACGAGCCAGGCGATACCAGGCTTTATTTCTCCGCTTGGAAAACCAAGGGCTAATAATGCCTGCCGCCGCCTTAGTTGCTTGGCCCACTCCATGGTCATAGACGGTCACATTCACCTGTGCTTCTTTAGATAAATAATAGGCTGCAGTAGATCCCACGATCCCTGCACCAATAATGGCAACTTTCATCATGACCCCTTAGATATGATAAAAAGGATTGGTGCTGGCTTGACTGCCAATCACCTCAATCTCCCACACTTCTTCAGCCTTCCACTGATTGAGCTTTTCTACTAATTTTGACACAAAAAGAACTTCGATATGGTGTCCTGGATCCAAGGCCAGGAGACCATCGCTCAGCATGTCCTGAGCCGTGTGATAGTAGATATCTCCTGTGATATAGACCTCTGCTCCCCTGGCGAGAGCATCCTTGTAAAAGGACTGGCCACTTCCTCCACAGATGGCGACGCACTCAATGACCCGATCCAGGTCAGCCTGATCATAACTGACCAAGCGCAAAGCATCTAAGCCAAAGGTTTCTTTGACCTTGCTAGCCAACTGGCCAAAGGTTTGAGTAGCTACCCGACCGATGCGACCAATTCCGAGCCCTTCTCTCGTCAAACTGAGGGGCTCTGTATTTTCAATGTCCAAGAGCTGGCAGAACCAATCGTTGAGACCATCTGGGACAATGTCAATATTGGTATGGCTGACGTAGACTGCGATATCATGCTTGATCAAATTGATATAGATCTGATTTTGAGCCCGATCAGCTACCAAATCCTTGATGGGACGGAAAATCGGCGCGTGCTTGACGATGATCAAGTCCACCCCATGAGCGATAGCTTCCGCCACCGTCTGCTCGCGGATATCTAAGGCCACCATGACCTTATGGATGTCTTTTTGCAAAGTGCCGACCTGTAGCCCACGGACATCTCCGTCCATGGATAGTTCCTGAGGACAGTAGGCTTCATAGCGTTTGATGACTTCACTTGCTAACATGTAGAACCTCCTTGATGTGAGCGATGCGCTCTTCTAACGATGCTCTGGCAGATTGATTCTCGACAGGGACCTGCTCCAAGGCAAAGGCTAATTTCTCCACTTCCTTGGACCACTTTTGGACAAAGGCTGGAGCTTGTTCCCGCATCAAATAGGGACCAAAACGCAGTTCCTTGGCTGTCAACTCTTGAGAACCCTGTTCCACCACGAGGATCTCATAGAACTTCTCATTTTCTTCCAAGATGGCTTCATCAACAATGCGGAAATCATGGTTTACCAACCAAGCCCGCAGTTCATCTTCCCGATTATTGGGCTGTAGAACCAAGCGAGAGACATTGGCTAATTTCTCAAGACCTGCCGCTAGGATATCTGCAATCAAGCGTCCTCCCATGCCAGCAATAGTGATACAGGAAATGCCGTCTGCTGGTTCAAAGGCAGCCAAGCCATTGGCCAGGCGGACTTCGATCTTGTCTTCTAAGCCATTATCCGCAACATTTTGGAGGGCAGATTGATAAGGTCCCTCAACCACTTCACCAGCAATAGCAGCCTCAATCTTGCCTTCTTGTAAGAGGGCGATTGGGAGATAAGCATGGTCACTCCCCACATCCAACAGACGCGCCCCAGCTGGGACGAAACTAGCCACCAAGTCCAAGCGATTTGATAATTTTGTAAATTCCATGTGCTACTTTCTAAACTTTTATTCCACCCTTTAGTATACCATGTTTGCACCATTAAAAAAAGGCGCAACGGCGCCTTGTCTATTATGGAAAGGTATTATTTAGACTTTCCTTAGGTGAGTCCGGACGTCAGCGAACTTCGAAGAAATTCCATGACTAAGTTTTGAGTCTAATGTCTCAAAACTTCCGGGCACATGAAACTTATACGTTTCATGTGCTATACTCACGGCGGAAACTCTCGCTATCATCCTCAACAAGCCGATACTAGACTTTAGTTAATTTCCTTATAGCTTACTTCCAAGCCACGTTTCACAGCTGGGCGATTGGAGATTTTCTCTGTCCAAGCCTGCAAATGCTTGTATTCCTTCACATCTAGGAAAATTCCCGCACGATCCCAGACCTTGTCTTGAGCTAGACGGCCATACCAAGACCAGATGGCAATATCCGCAATGGTGTAGTCATCTCCTGCAATATAAGGTTTTGTAGCCAATTCTTTGTCCAGTAGGTCCAATTGGCGTTTGGCTTCCATGGCAAAGCGGTTGATGGCATACTCGATTTTTTCAGGTGCGTAGTGGAAGAAATGTCCAAAGCCTCCACCTAAAAATGGCGCAGCCCCTGTCTGCCAGAAGAGCCAGTTAAGCACTTCGGTCCGTTTAGCAGGATCTGCTGGAATCAATTGTCCAAATTTCTCGGCCAGATACAGGAGAATATTGGCTGATTCAAAGACCCGAATGGCTTGGTCGCCTGATTGATCCAACATGGCTGGAATTTTTGAGTTGGGATTGATGGCTACAAAGTCACTACCAAACTGATCTCCCTCTCCAATCTTGATGCGATAAGCGTCATAGCCTGCATCCACTCCCAGCTCTTTGAGCTCTTCCAGCATAATAGTCACCTTGATTCCATTTGGGGTTGGAAGAGTATAGAGTTGGAAAGGCTGGTCGCCTTTTGGAAGAGTTTGTTCAAAGCGGGCACCTGCTGTTGGTTGGTTCAAGCTACCCCAGGCTCCACCCATTTGATTTGGCGCTTCCCATACTTCTGGTAATTGATAGTCTGACATCTTTCTTCTCCTTTATTTCGCTACTCTTAGCATATCAAATCCAGGCGTTACTTTCAAAAATCTGCTACGCTAGCTTTACTTGACTTTTCTTGGCAAAATGATAGTATAGAAAAAATACATTTTAAGGAGAAAAAATATGTCCATGATCGATTTTCATAGTTTGGCAAAGACGGAACTCCACTGTCACTTAGACGGTTCCTTGTCTCTTCCGACTATTCGCCAATTGGCAGCTATGGCCAATATTGACCTCCCTGCTAGCGATGAAGAGCTCAGACACCATGTCACTGCCCCTGCCCACTGTGAGAATCTTTTGGACTATTTGGAGGCCTTTGACTACATCCGGCCCCTCCTTCAAACCAAGGAAGCCTTGACCCTTGCTGCTTACGATGTCGCTAAGCAAGCGGCTCTGGAGAATGTCCTCTACATCGAGGTTCGTTTTGCCCCAGAATTGTCCATGGACCAAGGACTTACAGTCCCAGAAACGATCGATGCTGTCTGCGATGGTCTACGCCAAGCCCAGGAGGAATTTGGCATTGTTGCAAAAGCCTTGGTCTGTGGCATGCGCCAGTCAGATCAAGAAGTCACATCTCGCATTCTTGCAGAAGCTAACCAAGTTAGCGATCAGGATTTTGTTGGTTTTGACTTTGCTGGGGATGAGCACAACTACTCCCCAGAAGATATTCGACCTTTAATCGAGCAAGTCAAGAGTTACCATCGGCCCATGACGCTTCATGCAGGTGAGTGTCATTGCCCACACTTTGTTGCCCAATCGATTGCATTTGGTATCAAACGCAATGGCCACGTGACAGCTCTATCTCATGAACCAGCCTTACTCCAATCCTTTATTGACAATGGGGTCACTGGTGAACTCTGCTTGACCAGCAACCTACAGACAAAAGCAGCGCCGACTTTAGAGGATTTCCCTTATTTGAAAATGAAGGAAGCAGGTGCTCGAATCAGTATCAATACCGATAACCGGACTGTATCTGATACCGACCTCACCAAGGAATATGCCCTCTACCATCAGCACTTCCAAACCAAGGAAACTGACTTTTACCAACACAATGTCGATGCTATCCAGGCTTCCTTTGCTAGTGACGAGGAAAAACAAAAACTCCTTACCAAACTAGAAAAAGCCTATGCAGACTATCTATAAACGAAAAATGCTAGCAATATATGACTGCTAGCTTTTTGTATGGTTAAAAATTATTTTTCAATTAAGAACCTATTTGTTTCAGTAAAAATAATGTCTTATTTTTAAAACTATTCAAGTATAAACTAAAAACTTTCCGCCGTGAGAAAAGTGCCTGAAACACTATTGTTTCAGGCACTCGGGAGTTTTGAGAGTAAAACAGTTTGGGAAACTGTTTTAGCCTGAGCCCAGAAATTAAAGAGCGAAGGGGCTCAATAATTAGTCATGGAACTTCTTCGAAGTTCGCTGACGTCCGTACTCACATAAGGAAAGTTTCTAGGAAGACTTTACCTTCCATCTGCAGCTAGCACTTTTATAAAGTGCTAGTTTTTTTAATCCTTCCACAAATCCATGGCCTTCAAGAAATCGTCTGAAACGGTCACATTGCGTGGGTTGTTTTGCTCACGTTCTTGTAGTTTCGCCTCTACTTGGGCCAGGCTGTTGATGCCTTCACTGCGCCAGTTGCGTAAAATGGCTTGGATATATTTCCAGTGAGGCTTGCCGTTAAAGACAGCTTCTCGTAGGGCTGCCTTGATCACGTCTGGATCTGTCTGATCCTCGCGCACAGTCTTGGTCAGGTCTTCAATTTCAAAAGGTGTCAAGAGTCGTCCCAGTTCTTGTTGGAAGGTTTCCACCAAGTCCTTGATGACATTTCCCTTCGCAGGCGCGCTTTGTGCCTTCCCTTGTGTCTGGGCTTCTAAAATCTCATCCAAGCGCTCCAGGGCAATGGTCGCATCAAAGATGGCTTCAATCTCGCCATTGAGCTCAATAGTCCGGTATTGAAGAAGTCCCTTGGTGGTCAAATTGGACATAATCCGATTGACCTCTGTCACCGTTTTTCCTAGATGACTAGCAATCTGATTGGGAGTTAAGGCCTCTTGGCCAGTCGTATTTTGAAGGAAGAAAAACTGCCAAACCAAGTAATCATCTGCTTGGTCAAACAATTCATGATAATGAAAAAGCAAGGCACTTGGAAGAACCAAGTTGCCATACTTAAATGCTTGTGAATATGTCATAATTCCCCTTTATAGGTAACCATAAAATGAAATATCTTTTTCCAATTCTTCCAAGCGGTAAGGTGTTTCTTGATAAACCGCATAGTTGATCCAATTACTAAAGAAAGTCGTCGCAGCTAGATTCCAACGAATGCGAGGCTCTGTATTAGCGTCATCCCCATCAAAGTAATTCTTGGGAACGTCCGGATCCAAGCCCGCCTTGACATCTCGGTGGTATTCTTTTGCCAGTGTATCGCGATCATATTCCAGATGGCCAAAGCTATAGACCTCACGCATGTCTGGACTAGCAATGATGGAAAGTCCAACTTCATTTCCCTGAGCGATCACTTGAAGATTGCTCTTTTCAAGGACTTCCTTCAAAGGAATATCTGTATAGCGAGAATGAGGGGCAAGGAAGCGATCGTCAAATCCTCTCATGAGCAGACTATCAGGACGCACCACTGCTTGGTCATAGATACCGGATAGCTTGTCACAGAGCTCTACTTTTTGAATCCCGTAGCGGTGATACAATCCAGCCTGGGCTCCCCAACAAAGGTGTAAGGTAGAAAAAACATGACGCTTGGCCCATTCAAAGACCTGGGTTAATTCTTCCCAGTAGTCCACTTCCTCAAAGTCCATCTTTTCGACAGGCGCCCCCGTCACAATCAAGCCGTCATAGTAATTATCCTTGATATCCTCAAAAGTCTTGTAAAAACTCTCCATATGCTCTGCCGCTGTATTCTTGGATTCATGGCTGGCCATGTAGAGGAAATCTACATTGATCTGCAAGGGCGTGTTGGCAAGAAGCCGTAAGAGCTGGGTTTCTGTCGCAACCTTGGTCGGCATCAGATTAAGAATGAGAACATTCATCGGCCGAATATCCTGGTGAGTCGCCCGAACATCATCCATGACAAAAATATTTTCTGAACGAAGAATATCTACTGCAGGTAATTTTTTATCTAGTGTAATTGGCATAAAAAGCTCCCATCGTGCAAGTTCTTAACTAACATTATATGATAGGAGCTTATAGTTTTCAATTATGGTTTTTCTGTATCCAGTTATAGTATTAGACTATATCAGTAATGCATCAAAACTTTGTAGTCGTAATCGCCGATCGCTTCGCGACCTTTCAATTCATCCAACTCGATCAAGAAGGCACACCCTGCAACGATCCCACCGAGTTTTTCGATCATTTCGATGGTTGCTTTCACCGTACCACCAGTCGCCAAAAGGTCATCAACGATAAGGACGCGTTGACCTGGTTTGATGGCATCTGCGTGCATGCAGAGGGTATCCACACCGTATTCTTTTTCGTAGTCAGCAGAAATAACTTCACGTGGCAATTTACCAGGCTTACGAACAGGCGCAAATCCAATTCCCAACTCAAAAGCGACCGGACATCCAACGATGAACCCACGCGCTTCAGGACCAACGATCATATCGATCTTCTTATCCGTTGCGTATTGAACGATTTCACGAATCGCATAACTATAAGCATTGCCATCTGCCATCAAAGGGCTGATATCACGGAAGGTAATTCCTTCTTGTGGATAGTTTTCAATGCTTGCAATGTAATCTTTTAAATTCATGGTTAACTTTCTTTCATAAAAAATTTTTACATTCCATTATACCATGAATTCTACTAACTTGCATCATTTTTGCCAAATCATTTTCCCAAGTCTCTGCGTCAAATGCAAAAATCCCACATCCGAAAAATGATGTGGGATTGGATTCCAAAAAAACTTACTACTCTTCTATCAATTTGTTGTACTTGATTTTCATATCTCCCAAGTTTTTCAGGGAATAACGAGAGCTTCCATTTTTGAACCAGGTACCAAGAATATACTGCTCGGCAACTTTCTTACTTTGGTTTCGAAGCCACGTGCGGTCTTTGCCGTAGGTGGCAAGTTGTTCAAGGAGTTGTTGGCCCTCGTAGCTTGTTTCATCGATTGTTAGATAGAGGTCGGTTTGGTAAAAAATCTTTTTAGAGGCGTTATATTCAAATATCAGATTAACTGAGGTACTTTCATTTAATTTGTATTTGTACATATAGAACCAATCTGCAGTGCCTCTAAACATAGTAACAGCTAGATGCTCCTTTCCACCAACGATTTTATCAGAATAGGGAAAAGTCTGAAATCCTTCATCTTCCTTCCAAGGAGCTTCACTTCCGATTGTTTGAGTGTAGGACTTGACAATCATATTTCGCATCATCCCACCATTTTCAGAGTAAACAATCTCCTCCATGGGATTTTTTAGGCTTAGGTAGATTCCCAACCAATAAAGAGCAACAAGCAGGAAGGGAATTAGGCAGAGAGTAATTTTTAGGTGTTTTTTCATAAGGCCTGTCCTGTCAGATAGTCATAGATTTCACGAACCGTTCCAAGGGCCATCAACTCCTGTTCTTTCACAGTTTGTTTGAGTTTTTGGTAAATGCGACTTTCTGCGATTTCCCGTTTTTCTGCTTCTTTATTGACCTTCATGATGCCATTTTCAATGGTCACAAAGCCCAGCTCTCGGAAGATCTGGATCATTTTGACCAAGAGGATCTGCTGGATCTTGAGATAGGCCGCTAGGTCTTTCAGTTTGTAGCGGACATCAAACTCTGGGTATTGGTAAATAGTTTTATAGAGTTTGGCATACTGGTCCCTGCTCCCATACCCTGTCAGATAGTAGGCTTTGGCGATCTCATTTTTGAAATAGACAGCCTGGAAATCATGCTCTTGAAAAATTTGCCGTAAGGACTCTATATCCTCAGGGATATTTCCAACCACTACAGCGGAAGCACCCGCTAGATCTGGCAGGTCTTTTGTAAAATCAAGAACCGGAACACCTGCGGGGAGACTGGCAGTTTTGGAGCGGATATTAAAGAGCTGGACTCCGTCCACACGCGCATCAACCAGCATGAGCTGAAGGGTCGTTTGGCCATTCCATTGGTTGACTGACAATTGCACAGCTAACTCCAGGTCTTGCGCTTGGGCAAACTCCGCCTCTAAGCTCCCCAAGCCAAAGGCAACCACCTCAAAGGTCGCATCTTCTTGAGAAATTTTGAGTTTCAAGTGGGTATTGCTGGCACCCATCGAGCGCGCCCCTTCTACCTTGAAATTACGGACTAGAAAGACGGGCTTTTTATTGTCCATGCCAAAAGGACTCAAGCGCTCAAAGCTTTTCAGAGTTTCAAGCGTCAATTCTGTTAAAAGCAGTTCCTCGTCAATGGCTAAGCTTGACTTGCTGCTGAGATCTATCTCTTGCTCTCGAATGTAATCTGTCAGGGCCTGAGACAAGGCAGGTAGTTGGTCCACTTCGAGCGTCATCCCTGCTGCACCGGCATGTCCTCCAAAGGCGACAAAGAGCGACCGGTGAGGATCGAGAGCCTCAAAGATATTGACCGTCTCAGGACTCCGAGCGCTTCCTTTAGCTCGTCCATCCTCGATACTTAAAACAACAACCGGCTGGTGAAGTTCTTCTAAGAGACGACCGGCAACAATGCCAAGCACTCCCGGATTCCAGCCTTCTTTGGCCAAGACCTGGGCAGACAAGCTTGGGTCGACCATGGCTTTGGCTTCGTCGTAGATGCTTTGGACGATCTCTTTTCGTTCTTCATTCTTTTGATGAATCATGAGAGCAATCTCGTGCGCTTCTTCATCGTCAAAACCAGTCAGTAGTTCGATGGCTGGATTTGGGTCATCGAGGCGACCAAGGGCATTGAGACGAGGGGCGATCTGAAAGCCAATTGTTTCTTCATTGACATCCTCCGGACGAATCCCAGCGATCTCAAAGAGCTCTTGCAAGCCCATGCGCTGGGTATGTTGGAGAACCCCCAGGCCGTATTTGACCAGAATTCGATTTTCATCTGTCAGACTCACCATGTCAGCGATGGTCCCGATCGCGACCAAATCTAAAAGATCAACTGGTACTTCCTCTAGGAGGGCACAGGCCAACTTAAAGGCCACACCACAGCCTGCTAGATAATGGAAGGGATAAGCCGCATCTGGATGCTCCGGATGGATGATCGCATAAGCATCTGGCAAGACTTCCGGCATAGAGTGGTGGTCGGTCACGATAACATCCACTCCCATTGCCTGGGCCATGGCGATGGCTTGATTACCTGCCACGCCATTGTCCACCGTGACAATCAAAGAAATACCTTGCTGCTCGATAAAGTACTTGTAGACACTCTCGTTGGGTCCATAGCCGTCTGTGAAGCGGTTGGGTAGGTAGACTTGCACCTCTGCTCCCATCTGCTCCAAAGTTTCCTTCATAATAGAGGCCGAAGTCATCCCGTCCGCGTCATAGTCTCCATAGATGAAGATCTGCTCGTAATCTTCGATGGCCCGTCGAATGCGCTCCACTGCCTTGTCCATATCATGGAGCAAATAAGGGTCGTGAAGGTTCTCTAACTTGGGTTCTAAAAAGTCTTCTAAATCCTCTTTGGTCTGAATGCCACGCTCATACAGCAAGGTTGCTACGGATGCTTCCAGGCCTGCTTTTTTGGCAAGGGCTAAAAAGGCCTCATCTGCACTTGGCGAAGCTAACTGCCAATCGTATTTTGAAGTGATCATCTAGCTTTTGGTCTCCTCTTTTTCTTATCTGATTATTATATCATGAAAGCCAAAAATGGCGGGAAATAAACGGTCAGGTAGTGGTTGGAACAAAATGAACAATTTCCTATATTTTTGTTGCATTTAGCTTGACTTATGTCTATAAAAGCTTATAATATTGATGATAATAATCTTTTTTAAATATGCGATGGGATGATTATTCTGTTAAATTTATAACGTTTATTATCATTTTGACATTACGACGCTTGTCATTTCTCTTGTTTTTTCTATCTAAACAAACGTAGTTAGAGGGTTTGAGCTGATTTTATCGGTGGGTTTGTTTTCATTTATTACATTAAAGGTAGCAAACATTTCATCGATCTATCTCGATTGAGGCGACTGCTTTCATGGAGTAGAAATTGGAAGCCTTTCTGTTTTAGGACATATCACTATATAGAAAAACTTAGGAAAGGGCAGGCCGAAGAAAGGAAATGAGGCCAATTGAAATCTCTTTATAAAAAGATAGTTGCATTTGTAGCTATCATCGGCGTGGTAGCCTTGGGCTTGTCTGTGATCAAACCCGTAAGCGCGGCCACTGTTTCACCTACTGTTACCAATTTAAAGGCTCAGGCAAATGGACAAAAAGTTAACTTTTCATTTGACTGGGATTTAACTGGTAAATCAGTTAAAGAAGGCGATACGTTTACCATTGATGCTCCAGAAGGTGTCAATATCACTGAAGTTGCAACGCAATCACTCCAAGCAAATGGAGCTGAAGTCGCAACCATTTCGATGACAAACAAAAAGATTACTTTTACCTTTAAAAAAGCAATCGAATCCATGAACCAAAATGTGAAGGGTGGTTTCTCATACAAAGCAGAATGGGATAGCACACCAGGAAATCCTGGAAACAAAACAGCTACTTCAAAAGTTGGTTCCGAATCCGTTGTCATCACACGTCCTGATGGACCTGGCGTATTTGAATCTGTGTTGAACAAGTACAACCTTACAGGTGACTATGTAACTAAGCAATTCAAATTAGACGCATCTGAAAACTGGGCATGGATGAATGTTGGAGATGACTACTATCTAACAAAATGGTTCATCCGTATCAATGGAGATGGTAAGAAACAAGCCATCACAAACCCTGTTGTGTCAGATAAAATCCAAGCTCCAGCAGTCGATTACTCAAAAATCACTTTTGCTCCTGCTGCAAACCACGCTGCAAATGAATTCTTTGTGGGAACTTACTTAAAACCATCCTTCACTTTAAGAAAAGGTGGACAAGTAGTTGCTTCTGGTTGGGACTTCTGGAAACATGTGAAATTCGATGCAGATGGTAATGGATTTACCGTAAACTTATCAGATGTCAGTGATGTCTTTAAAACAGCATCTAGTGATGAATTGATCGTTGAATACCAAACTTTAATTCCTAAGACAACCATTCGCGTTGACAACAATGCTACATTGACAGCTGATGAAATCACAACACCTCAAACAGACCCAGCCTTCTGGAACAACACTGAATTGAAATACTGGGTGAGCGGTGACAAAACTGTCACTGTTCAAAAAGAATGGGTTGGTGATGAAGAGTCTGACCGTAAAGATATCACTGTTCAATTAGTAGCTGATGGTCAAAAATTAGACGGTCTGACGAAAACTCTAACAAAAGATTCTGGTTGGAAAGCTGATTTCACTAACTTACCTGGTATCAAAGACGGTAAGAAGATTGAGTACTCCGTAGTGGAAACCAACACTCCAGAAGGTTACACTTCTAAAGTTGAGAAAATTGATGAAGACAACGTAATTAAAGTAGTCAATACATCAAACAAACCAACTACAACAACCACTACGACTACTACAACTACGACTCAAGAGCCTACAACTACAACCACTACGACTGAAGAGCCTAAGACTACTTCAACTACAACTGAAGAGCCTAAGACTACTTCAACTACAACTGAAGAGCCTAAGACTACTTCAACTACAACACCTGAGACTCCTCCTACTACAACACCAGAGGAACCAGAAAATCATAATAGTAGTGAGGAAGATACAACAACCACTACGACTACAACTGTAGAACCTAAGACTTCTTCATCTACAACAGAAAATCCAAATAAACCTAGTCATTCTGGTACCACAACGACACCAAGTGCGCCAGGTTCAAATGGTGGAAACAATGGTGGACGTCGCAAATCGCTTCTTCCAAACACAGGTGAAGTTGTTGCATCTGGACTTGTCTTCTCCGGAATTCTTGTCTTAGCAGGTGCTGTTGGAATCAAACGGAAATTGACTGATAACTAATCGTATCATTAGGAACAGTCCTTACTTCTATCAACCCCCTAACGAAGAAACTTCTACTCTCATTCATAGAAGTTGAAACAAATAGAGAGAACCGAAAGGTTCTCTTTTTTAATCTGTTCTTCCTATAAATTAAATAGACTTCAGAGCTAATTTCCTTGTAAAATCTCAATCAAATATAAAGGAGCCAGACGTTAAGTCCTGGCTCCCTATAAAATACTGAATAATTAGATTGACCAACGTTCTAATCGGATACGTAGGATCTTTCTTTAGTTTTGGCTTTCTACTCTCTCTTTTTGATCTTCATAAAAAACAACTTTCCCATCTTTAACCTTGAATGAGTAACTGATGGAATCAGCATAACTGCCTTTGGAATAGTAGAAATCATAGGCACCATCCGGTAGTTTGCTAGCATCTAATCTTTTTGCAGCTGCTTTTAAGTCTTTTTCCTTAACGGATACACCATCCTTTATATAAATGGTCATAGTGATTAATTCTTGATCGATTAAGGTTTGAAAAGGGATTTGATAGTAACCAGCAAAGTCCTTTTTCCCTTCTTTGAGATTTTGACTTGCGATACTATCTAGAATTTGCTCCTTCTCATCACGGTTGGAGTTAGATAAAAAACCAAAGAAATTAATAGGAAGACCTAGAGATTGCTTCTTTAATTGACTCTCAATTTCCTTCTCCTTCTTTTGGACAGATTGCTGCTTCAAGTACGCTTCCTTATACTCTGGAAGATGGTCACTAGTTGTATCTGTCCAATCATTATGAAACACCGTATCCGTTTCTAATGTCACTGTTTGTCCATCATAGGTTTTCTCAGAGTAGGTATAAGACACATGATAGGTTGGGATTTCCAAAGCAGTCCAATCCAGTTTGTTTATGGTCACATCCCCATGCAGACCAACTTTAGCAAGCTCACTGCTGACTACTTCCTTCGCCTTTTTATAATCACTCGGTTTCATGATCTTACAACTGGAAAGAAGAAAGAAACAAAGAATAAGTGGAATTCCTGCGAATAGTTTGAAATAGTTGGGCTTCATAGCCTGACCTCCTTGCTAAATCCGACCTAATCGATTAATTTTTTACAGCAGTCATATCTGAACAACCTATGAACCGATTGAAAATTCTAATGATAATTGAGAAGTTCCTATTATATGACATGACTATTTTTGAACGACCCATTTTGCATCACCATAAACGATCGTAAATGGTCCATCCCCATCTGTTAAATAATTAATTTTATATTTACCCGACTCTCCTGCCTCAAGGACTGTTGGCTGTTTGTAATTTAAAGTATTATTCAGCATATAAGCAGATTTGCCATGGCCATCATAGAGATCTACATTTGTATAATCTGGAGTATTTTCAATACTGAGAGGTGTTGTATTCGATAGGGTGAATTCGACGATCAATCGATGTTGTTTTTTCCTTGTATCGATACGGTCTTGATCATCCTGAACATCCAAATTTGGATCGTCTGTTACACTATTCAGTGTAACTTCTAAGCCATTAGCAAATACAACTGGCTCTCCAATTGCATAACTTTTAACAGGATTTTTGGGATTAAAATTCTTTAATTTTTCTTTTATCTTTTGTCCGTCATTATTATTTCCAGATGGGATGGTCCAAAAGATATTATTCTCATCTTGCTTACCATACTGATTATCCCCCTTCATTTGCTGAGGGATTTGTAAGAGAATAGCCAAGTTTTTTAAATCAATTCGAACATCACCTTGATTTGTCACTTCCATTTCAACCGTGAATTCCGTAGGCGAAGTTTTACTATAAGCATAACCGGATAATGAGGTTGCCTCGAAATTTTTGTTAACTAACTGTTGTAAAACTGTTGAAAGCATGATATAGGAAATATGATCATCTCGATTTATTTCTTTTTCAGCATACCTTTGATGGAATTCATCGAGCCAATCATAGAAGGCTTGATTGAAATCTGACTCATTAGGATTTTTATAATATTTATTCCCTCTCGATAAAAGCTCTGGGAAGTAAGTTGGTGCCTGAATGCGAATGAATACTTTGTTTCCCTTAACTGCATAGCCCTTTAATTCATATTTTTTTCCAAAGCTCAATGCATTCGTCATGAGCTTCAAATACATGGGACCATATATTTTGAGGGGGTACTTCTCACCAAGATATTCCACATAAGTATTTGGATCAAAAGTACTACTGTTTTTTTCAATTTTAGGGATAATATAATCGTTCCAGAGTCGAGTATACATATCCTCTTGATTTTTTGCCCCATTGGCCTTGATTACTGTGTCTATTCCCCTTGGATCTACATAGACTCCTTCAACGACCTGCAAAGCTTTTTGAACTCTTCCTTCCTCAGATAGAGAGACTTCATTCGGTTGCTGTCCATATATTGAAATACCATCGCTATCATCTGACCTCATATATTGTGGAAGTTTTTCAAACGTTATGTATCTGATACTGTTCTTTGCATCCCAATCAAATGTTGCTGCAGGTCCTGTCTTGTCAAAATGAATGTTTTTTCGATCGATTTTCTTCTGTACTTCTTTATTCGAAGAACCTTGTTTTTCTACAGTTCCTTGTTTGCAGGCACTCAAACATACTGGTATAAGTACCGAACATAAGACAAGGCCCCATTTTATTTTCTTCTTCATTCCATCTCCTCCTAATCTCATCCTCATTTTACCATCAATCCCCCCTTTTGTCAGTCAAATAGATAAGAGGCTGGGACAAAAGTCCTAGCCTCTCAATTGTCTTTGGATTGTCGAGCAAGACGCAGTGGTTGAGTGGGCTCTACTACGCTGATTTCATCAGCTTTTACAGCCCTACTCAACTGTGCGGAGGTGGTACGACGAAATCGAATTCTTACGAATTACCGATTTCTGTCCCACTCTCTTTATTTCATATAGATCATCCCTGTACAGGATTGCTCGGAAAGTTCAACAAAGCCCAGGGATTGGTAAAAGGCTAGATTTTTCTCGCTACGTTCAGTGGCAAGGAGCCGTTGATAGACATTTGGGAAGGTCGCTAAAGCCTCTTTTAAAAGTTTCTTTCCAATGCCTTGGCGCTGGTGATCTGGTCTTACCAAAAGGTCCTGCACAAAAATAACCGAGTGGCCATCACCTACCAAGCGAATGTAGGCGACGAGCTCTTTCTCATCATAGACGGCCAACTGCCAGAGACTGGCTTTGACAGCTTCTTCTAGCATGGTTGGATTATTGGTATAATTGGTCCAACCGACCGAACTGTAAAGTGCGACTAGGTCTGTCATCGCTGGAATTTCTTTTTTAAAATCTAACATCTTAACTCCTTTTTAACCGATAGTGCTGGAAGAAGGCGATATCTCGGTAAGGGGACTCTTGGCAAACGGCCAGCTCCATCTTGAGCATAGACTCTCGCCAGCCTTCTTGGCCCTTGAAGCGATTGTCCTGCAAGGCATAAAAGACACGGATCCCTTGGTAGTCCTGAACTTCGAGGGCTAGATCGTCTACTGCTCTATCTAGATCATAGGCCTGTGCCAAACCCATGGAGTGAGTTTCCAAGTCCTGACCTGCTAAGAGATCAAGCGCCTTTTGAGTATCATTTTCAAAGACGACTGTCTGCAGAACGCGGCCAACCTCATTGTGCTTGACGATAGAGAGCAGGCCTCCTGGTTTCAAGAGACGAGTGAATGCCTTTAGAATCACCTTGCGATCCTCTACATACTCCAAGACATTATGGCAGAGGATGACATCAAAGCTGGCATCTTCAAAGCTCTCTATCTGGTCCAGACTCCCAACGAGTTGCTGGTAGGGATGGTCCTGGACCCGCAAGGTCACCATTTCCTCATTGGGTTCCACAGCAAGGACTTGATTGTCTTGCGCCAGGTGGTTGGCTACAAGGCCAAAACCACTGCCGAAATCAAGCACTCGCTTTCCCTTGATGTCCTGTAATTGTTCAAAAAGGATATCATAATAGATCTGTCCCCAGGGTTGCCGGAGGTTTTCTAAATAGGCTTGAATATTCGCGGCCATCGATCTCCTCCTATTTGAAATTGAACATCTTGCTAGCTAGCTTGTCCGAGATGCGTGGGAAAAGGGTATAGAGCTTGTGGGTCAGGTTCAAGAGCCAAGGCAGATTGAGCTCACGTTTTGCTTTTCCAAAGTTCTTCACGATCTTCTTGGCCACAAAGTCCGGTTCCAAAATATAGCGATCCACAGCTTTGACATAGCTTCCGTCTGGGTCTGCCTGATCAAAGAAAGTGGTCCGAATGGGGCCTGGATTGACCGTCGTCACATGGACACCAAAGGGCATGAGTTCTAGACGCAGGGCATTCGAGAAGCCAATAGCTGCAAACTTAGTCGCCGAATAAAGGCTGGATTTGGCAGTTGCAACGAGCCCCGCCATACTGACGATGTTGACGATGTGCCCCTTGCCTGCTGACTTCATGTGCGCACCAATTAAGCGCGAAAGCTGCATGAGGGCAAAGGTATTGACTTCAAACATTTTCTGCACCTGCCGGTCAGAAATGCGATCAAAAGCCTCAAAAATCCCATAGCCTGCGTTGTTGACCAAGATATCGATCTGCCCGTAGCGCTGATAGAGCTCTTCTACCAAATCTTGGACGGCTGAGGAATCAGTGATATCGATCCCGATGCATTCAGCTTGAGGATGACTAGCATAGAGTTGTTCCAGTTTTTCTTGATTTCTACCTAGAAGAATGAGCCGATCTTCAGGGAGGAGCTTGACCATTTCTTGGGCCAAGCCTCCACTTGCTCCTGTTATGAGAATGGTGCGCATCTTAGATCTCCACTTCTTCCAAATCTTTGACGACATAGACATTTTCAAAAATACTGGACGCATCCTTGCGCAATTGGCTGATGTCTTTTGATAAGAAGCGAGCACTGATGTGGTTGAGAAGAAGGCGCTTGGCCCCTGCTTCACGCGCTACTTCTGCCGCCTGCATATTGGTCGAGTGGCCGTGTTTCTTAGCAATCTTCTCATCGCCCTTGCCATAGGTGGACTCATGGACGAGGACATCCGCATTGACTCCAAGGCGGACGCTGGCATCAGTCTTTCTGGTATCTCCAAGGATCGTGATAATCTTACCAGGCCGAGGGGCTGAAATATAATCCGCTGCAATGATCTTAGTCCCATCTTCCAGGGTGACATCTTGGCCATTTTTGACCTGACCAAAGAGCGGTCCAAAGGGAACACCCGCTGCCTTCAGCTTATCTGCGTCCAGCGTCCCTTCGAGGTCTTTTTGCATGATCCGGTAACCCACACAGAAAATGGTGTGGTCCAAAGCCTCCGCATAAACCGTGAATTTATCAGTTTCTAAAATCTTACCTAGAGAATGTTCATCGAATTCATGAAAATGGATGCGGTAAGGCAGACGAGAGCCTGATACGCGAAGACTAGTCATCACAAAGGATTTGATCCCTACTGGTCCATAGATATCCAGATCCGTCTGCTCTTCATTGGCCTGAAAGGCCCGACTAGAGAGGAAACCTGGCAAACCAAAAATATGATCTCCGTGTAGGTGAGTAATAAAGATCTTGCTAACCTTTCGCGGACGAATAGTCGTTTCTAAAATTTGATTCTGTGTCGCTTCGCCACAATCAAAGAGCCAGACTTCATTGATCTCGTCCAGCAATTTGAGCGCTAGGCTCGATACATTACGGGCTTTTGAGGGTTGCCCAGCTCCCGTTCCTAAAAATTGAATGTCCATTGTCTACTTTCTATCTATATAAATCATGGCCGTCCGGTTCTCTGAACGGAAAGAAAGGTTGCCTGGGTAGGCTTGCGCTAGCTCGAGGAGCTCTTCTTGGTTATAACCCGACAGTTTCAAGCGTCCATCCTCCAAGGTCATCAAGTCAGTCAGAGCTGAGAGGGCTTCTGTTTTAGTGACCCCTTCTGGTTTAGCCTCTTGCAAGCAGATCTTGCCATCTTTTTCAAAGACCAAACAATGTGGAAAGATCTCTGCAATTTCGAATAAAATGGCGGGAGTGATAGCCTCTGCTGGATGTTCAGCAAAGACACAGGCTAGCTCTTCATTTACGTAAGCCAAGCCATAAGACTTACCCGACAAGTTGAGGCGAATAAAGGGCTTTCGTTCATCAAAGGTTTGCTGAACTGTGAATAAGTCAAATGCCCGGCTCAGGTCCAAGAAATAATCCATTGCCTCCTTGGGGCTCTTCTTTTGGTAGAGCTCTGCAAAATAGGCGTTGATCACACTTGGGGGAGGCGTAATCACACGGAGACGCAATTCCTCAGGGATCGTGCTTAAAAGATTGGTCAGATAGACCCGATCGAGGCTGGTATAGCCTCCATATTTTATTGCTAAATCAACGTAATCCGTCATAAAATTCTTCCAACTTCCACTTATTTTTCTCTGCGATATAGCCTTGAATGACCTCGACATCCTCTTCAAATTCGCGCTGGTCAATGATCGCAACCATTTCTAAATCATGTGTCCGATAAGATTTTGAAAAAGGAACCCGAATGGTAAAGGGAACAAAGAGTTCTCTCAGTTTTTCTAGAAGCAAAGCCTGGAGATCTTCACGGGCTGTCTCAGAGCGCGCTGAAATCAAGCTAAAAGGTGTCTGGGTTGGTGTAAAGTCTGCTACTTTATCTGCTTTGTTGTAAAGCGTCAAGCGAGGGATCTCCAGCATATCCAGGTCCTTTATGATCGAAAGTACCGTCTTTTCATGCTCTTCATGATTGGGATCAGACGCATCGATGACATGGACCAGGAGGTCCACATTCTTACTTTCTTCCAAGGTCGACTTAAAGCTCGATACTAGTTCTGTTGGTAGATCTTGGATAAAGCCAACCGTATCGGTCAGCGTCACTTGCAGATTGCCTGTTAAATGGATGCTCTTGGTTGTTGCGTCCAAGGTCGCAAAGAGTTCGTCGGCTTCATACTGGCTCTTACTGGTCAGCTGATTCATAATGGTCGACTTTCCTGCATTGGTATAGCCGATCAAACCAATCTTGAAAACAGGTGATTCCAAACGTTTTTCACGAAGGGTTTCCCGGTTCTTTTCAACTGCCTTGAGCTGGCGCTCGATATCGGTGATTTGATTGCGAACGCTCCGGCGGTTCAACTCCAACTGACTTTCCCCTGGTCCACGAGAACCAATTCCCCCAGCTTGACGGCTGAGCATGATCCCTTGACCGACAAGGCGTGGCAAGAGGTATTTGAGCTGGGCCAAGTGCACCTGCAACTTGCCTTCATGACTCCTAGCTCGCATAGCAAAGATATCTAAAATCAACTGCATCCGATCAATGACCTTGACCCCAAGGATTTCTTCTAAGTTGACATTTTGACGCGGGGTCAAGCGGTTATTGACCACCACGGTCGTAATCTCATCTGCTTCGACCATTTGAGCGATTTCTTCGAGTTTTCCTGAGCCGACAAAGGTCTTGGTATCGTATTTCTCCCGCTTTTGTGTGTAGGAGCCCCTAACATCTCCACCAGCTGTTTTAGCCAGGCTCGCCAACTCCTCCATTGACATGTCAAAATTGTCCATGCCTTGAAGTTCCACACCGACCAAAAGGATGCGTTCTTGTTTTTTTTCTGTTTCAATCATGCTGTAAAAACTCCTTTACATCTGCAAGAACCTGCTCCTTGAAGTGGGGGGCAGAAATGGCGTAAAAGGTCACTTCCATTCGATTTCGAAACCAGGTCAGCTGGCGTTTGGCAAAGCGCCGCGTATTGCGCTTGAGGATCTCACTGGCTTCCGCAAGGCTCTGCTCTCCCTTAAAGTAAGGAAAGAGTTCCTTGTAACCAATCCCTTTAGCTGCCTGAACCTCCGGATGGTCATCATAGAGCCAACGGGCTTCATCCAGCAAGCCTTCCTCTAGCATGCGATCAACCCTGCGATTGATACGATCATAGATCAAGGACCGTTCATCATCTAGACAGATGAAATAGGGTTCATAATCGGTCTCTTCGTTTGCGAGGTCCTGCCCAAAATGCGCAATTTCAAGAGCCCGCATGGCCCGACGGCGATTGAGCTGAGGAATCACAAGTCCTTGCTCCGCTACTCTTTGGTACAAGTCTTCATCCGACAGCACGTCCAATTGAGCGCGATAGGCCAGAATCTCTTCATGAGGAACTTCACCACCTAGATGATAACCTTCGAGCAGACTTTGGATGTAAAGACCCGTCCCACCTGCAATGATAGGAAGCTTACCTCGGGCTGTGATCTCTTCAATCGCAGTCTTGGCTTCTCTTACAAAATCAAAAGCTGAGTAAGACTCGGTCACCTCCCGCACATTGATCAAATGATGGGGAGCTGCAGCTTGCTCTTCTGGTGTCGCCTTGGCTGTTCCAATATCCAGCTTGCGATAGACTTGTTGACTATCGCCACTGATAATTTCACCATTGAGGGCTTGCGCCAAATCGATCGCAAGAGCTGTTTTTCCAACAGCAGTCGGTCCCACAATCACAATTATCTTGGTTTTCATCGTTTTTCCTTGCAAAATTCACGTTTTTTCGTTACCATATATTATAACATAAATATTTAAAGTTCAGAAAAGGAGAAATTCTCATGGCTAAAGGATTTGGTAAAGGTTTTGTTACTGGTGTTGCTGGTACAGTTGCTGCTGTCGCAGGTGCAGTTTACACATTCAAGAAAAAAGTAATCGAGCCAGAAGAACAAAAAGCAGCTTTCATCGAAGAAAACCGCAAAAAAGCAGCACGTCGCCGTGTCTCACACTAATCATTCAAAAAGCTCCGGGCAACCGGGGCTTTTTTTGTATCTGTTAGTTGCTTTTACATTTTAATAAGTCAGTCGAAATATCCAATGAATTAGTCAAGTAATCCCACAATTCTCTATGTCATCATTTACATATTTTTCTTTCCGCAGTGACAAAAGTACCTGAAACAGGAGCTGTTTCAGGTACTCGGAATTATTGAGACCCTAGGCTCAATAATTAGCTATGGAACTTCGTAGAAGTTCGCTAGCGTCCGCCGTCACCTAAGGAAAGATAAAATATAAAGAATGAATTCACCGTTCTTTGATCATCTTCGTTGCGATCTCCAAGAGTTCGACTCCCATCTGAAAATGCTCGTCTAATAAATCATAGACGACATCTTCGGACAAGACACCACATGGTAGATCTTCTGGAAAGTCAGCCTGATTGGACAAGTCTAAATCATCAAAATAGGCCTGACTACTATAATAATCGCGCAGTTGGATATAGCTTTCTTGATGCTCTCTTAGCTGATCCACTGCTTTTTTGGTTTCTTCCAAAGTTTTGGCATAGTCATTCAAATAACCTTCCATTCTTTGGATCCGTTCGATGTTTTCCTGTGCAATTGCCATGATTTACTCCACTTTCACCACTTCTAGATGGGGGCCACCTAGAAGCACCAGGTATTTTTCTACTTGCTCTTTGCCATAAGAACGACGAAGAGCTTCTGCATAGAGATCGAGCTGATCCCGGTAACGTACGACCAATTGGCTAGGAACCTTGTAGTGATCTGTCTTGTAGTCAAAGAGCAGGATCCGATCTTCTAGCACCAAGTAACCATCCAAGATCCCCCGCACGACGAAGTCCTCTCCACTGGCTGGATCTTTCTTCAGCATGGCAAAGGGAGCTTCGCGACGGACTCGTGGGGCTTCTTTTTGAAGCAAGGCCCCCAAAGGTGTCTCATAGAAAGCAAGGATGGCCTCTAGCTTGATGCGGGCTTTGACCGCTGGCTCTGCTTGAACTTGCTCCAAGGCTTGACGCAGTGTATCCAACGTGATTTCTTCTTCAAGCGGCATGCGCTGCATGAGTTCATGGACAGCACTACCGACTTGGGCTCCTGTCACGGCTTTTTCTTGACCAAAAGTTGGAAGCTCAAAGTCAGGCGTCACAGTCTTTGCATCCATAATCTGGACGCCATTGGCATCCATGACTGGCTCGTAGAATTTCTTGATCTGACTAGGGGTACGGACACTTGGCAAATGAATGGCCGGAGCATAGAGCTGATTGATCCGATCAACATTTTCCAAGATATCCAAGGCCCGACGAATATCCTCGGACTGACGGACATCCTTGAGCTGATCCAGGCGGGAATCCTTCTCCTTCTCTAGCGGTTCCAGCTGGTCTGGTGTCAGGTCTTCGTCTGTCACAAAACGCGTGTCATAGGCCAGAGTATTCTTGGTAAACACATCTTGAATGGCAAAGAGCCAGTCCTGATAAGAGGTCCATTCTTTTCGTTTTTCCGGATCCAATTTGCCATTACGACTGGTCCCCCAATCGGTATCGCGCAGTTTGTCCTCACGGCCTTTTCCAACCAGATAGAGCTTGAGCTCGGCCCGCGTCATAGCGACATAAAGAAGACGCATCTGCTCAGAAATTGTGGCCAATTTTGTTTCTTCCACATTGCGTTGGTAGCAAGGCGTTTCGATCTGCAGGCGAATGGTTTCTGGAGCAGCTGGATTCTCTGTCTCAACCGGCAGGTTCGCTACATATTTAAAGCCAATCCCTTTTTGACGACTGAGGATAATCGGCCCCGATTGATCCTTACGGTTAAAGGCTTTATCCATATTGAGAATAAAGACATACTTGAATTCCAGTCCCTTACTCTTATGGACGGTCATGAGCTGGACGGCATCTTTTGGTGCTGCAAGAGGGACACTGGCCAAATCGTGTTCATTTTCGATCACCTTGTCAATCATGGCAATGAAGCGCGACAAGCCCTTAAAGCTGGCCTTCTCATAATCATTGGCCCGAAGCGTCAAGGCATAGAGATTGGCCTGGCGCTGGGCCCCATTTGGAAGGGCGCCGACATAGTCATAGTAATAGCGATCCTCATAGATTTTCCACAGCAAATCATAGAGCGAACGGGTCTTGGCAGCAGCTCTCCAAGTAGATAAAACTTTGAGGAAGTTCTCGATTTTAGCTGTGAGCTTGGCATCAATCAGATTTGCATGCTCTGCAGTCTTTTCAAGGGCTAACTGGACCTTGTGGTAGAAGGCCATTTGCTTTTGTTCTGGAAGGGTCTGCAAGGAAATCCGTGCCAACTCATCTTCATCAAAGTCAAACATAGGGGATTTCATAAGGGCTACCAAGGGATAATCATGCAAGGGATTGTTAATGGTCCGCAAGGTATCCAACATAACCATCACTTCCAGTGACTCAAGATAATGCGCCTGTCCGCTATCTGCCACAATCGGGATCTGGTACTGGTCAAAAGCTTCCAGAATCGCATCATTTCGCGTTCGAGTCGCCGTTAAGAGCGTGATCTCTTTAAAGGGCACTTTTTCTACCCGATGGAGACGTAAAATTTCTTTGATGACCAGGAGAATTTCTCCCTTGGAAATCGTCTCGACTCCAAGGGAAGCTTCCTCGTCTTCGGTCTTTTCTTCCTGATCTTGGGAGCCATCATAGAGCAAAAATTCTGCCCGATGTTGTGGCAAGGCCATCCGTTGCTTGTCGCTTCCTGCGACCAGATAGTGGGTTTGATTGTAGTCAATCTCTCCTACCTCTTCGTCCATCAAATGGCGAAAGACATCATTGGTCGCGTCCAATACCTCCACATGACTCCGGAAATTTTCCTTGAGGAGGATCAACCTCCCTTTCGCCCCTTCTTCTTGGTAGGCTTTAAATTTATCATTGAAAATCTGTGGATCTGCCTGACGGAAGCGATAAATGGATTGCTTGATATCTCCCACCATGAAGCGATTGTGGCCCTTTGACAGCAAATCCAACATCCGCTCTTGGGTGTGGTTGGTATCCTGGTACTCATCGACCATGACCTCATGATAGCGCTCTTGATAGGCTTGTCTCACCTCTGGGAATTGCTCTAAAATTTGAATCGCAAAATGACTGATATCCCCAAATTCATAAGCTTTTTCTTGGATTTTTCGCTCCAGATAAGCGCGAGCGAAGTCTCTGATAAAGTCCCGCAACAAGGAGAGCATGGGGCCTTCTTCTTGGTGGAAGGTTTGTTGAAATTCCAGCTGATAGAGCTGATTTTCCAAGTCTCTGAGGCAATTGATATGTATGGTTTTGTCTTGGTTATAGGCTGTGACTAGGTCTTTTAGCTCTTCTTTTCGGGCTCTGTTGGTCAAGGCTCCCCCATTTGAAGCCCGACTAATCGCCACGACCGCCTTTAGGACAGAGGTCAGTTGCTCTTTATTGACACTACCTGTCAGGCTTCCAATCTGATCGAGCACCTCTTCGACAGCTTCCAAATATTTGGCCTTGCCAAATGCTTGGCCCTCATTGGACAAATGAAAGGCAAAAAAGCTTTCTGCCTCATAAAGGGCCTGCTGGATGCTCTCCATCAGATCGCCTTCAACCTGTTCAAAATCAGTCTCCTCATAACCTTTTAGGAAATGCTCTTCCAGCCATTTCTCCGGATCACTGGTCGACTGAAGAAAGTCATAGATCTGGTAGATCTGTTCTTTAAACAAGGTTAAATTTTTGCGCTGTCCCGTGAAATTCTTGACCATCTGCACAAAGGCTTCTTGGTTTTCCCCCTGGTAATAGCGGTCAAAAACAGCCTGAAAGACTTCATTTTGTAAGAGGCGTTGCTCACTAGCGTTTTGAAAAATGCGAAACTGGGGTGCCAACCCAAGCAAATAGCCATAGCGCGTTAGGACCTTTTGGGTAAAAGAGTCCATGGTTCCGATATCGCTGGTGGCGACATCTGCGATTTGACGGGCCAGGTGTTGCTTGAGCTCTGGGTCATCGCTCGCTTGCAGGGCTTTTCCAAGTTCACTTTCCAAACGCTCCTTAAGCTCCCCTGCTGCCTTGACCGTAAAGGTTGAGATAAAGAGCTCCTTAATCGAAATGCCACGCTGCATCTGATCCAGTATCCGCTGCACCATGACAAAGGTCTTTCCTGATCCAGCAGAGGCCGACACCAGGATATTGGTCCCCGAACTATAGATGGCATCGATCTGTTCTGGCGTCCGCTTTTGCTCTTTGGTAGAAGCTGCCTCTTGGACCTGGAGGGCCTTGATTTCTTCTCTTGTCAAAAATGCTTGTTTGATCATTTGTTCAAGACCTCCTTCATCTTCTCGATCCAAGCGGCTTTCACCTTTTCACCGCGTATTCCTTTTTGGTCTAGTTTGGTCAAGAACCGTGCCTGACCTAGGTGACGATCCGCTTCAAATCCTGTGATGGATTTAAACTGCTCCACGAATGGTGCGATATTGCGCCCATTTTCACTATAGGGATTGATGGCAAATTGCCCCTTGAGGATCCCTTCTGCTGCTGTTTTATAGAGATAAGCGTTGTACAAGAGGAGCAAGTCCAGCTCTTCCTTACTCAGCATCATAGCCTTGTTCTTATCATAGGCCTCGCCCAGATAAGGCGCCTGATCTGCCATAAAGAGCCCCTTGTACTGTTGACTTTTCATGGTTTGGTTGATGGCATCCTCTACTGTCTTGGTCTTTTTCAGATCCACCACAGGATCTCCCATTTCCAAATACATGGCTCCAAAAATCCCCTGCTCCTCTTGGTATTCCTTCAAATCCTGAATCGCAGAAAGATAGGTCGGCAATTGAGAATTCAGGCCATTAAAGAACTTGTCATAGTGGAACTGCGTCAGACTGGACTTGTAGTCCACGACTCCGAGGGCTCCCCGATCCCTCAATTGATCAATGCGGTCCACCTTGCCACGTAGCTGCAGGAGACGGCCATCGGACAATGGATAAGAGGTGTGGGTACTTCCGCCAAAGAGGGTCTCCTCACCGATGGTCTCGATCCCATTTTGCTGGGCGAGGACCCGCCCCGTCGTTTTCGCGGTATCAAGAAGCAAGTTGCGAATAAACTCGGTCTCTCCATTTTCTCCATACAATTGTTGGAACTCTGCTTCTTGGCTGGTTTCTCGAATCGCCTCGTTTAAACGCCGATCAAACGCTTGATCGGAGCCATCTTTTAATACTCGTTCAAAGATCCGATGCAAGAAATTCCCATGACTGCGGGCGTCTGGCCGGATCGTTTCATCCTCTTGTAAGCCCAAGACATAGCGCAGATAAAAGGCATACTGGTGCTTGTAGTATTCATTCAAGGCAGAAGCGGATAAGGTCAAGGCTTTTCCCTCTGGATAGAGCGCTTGAAGCGTATCCGACTGAAGCTGACGGCTCTTTAATTCCGTTGAAATCTGAGGAATCTGGATGCCTTCAGCGGCTAATTTCTTGCGCAAGACCCGTACCGCCACACCCCAAAAGCTGGCTTCTTCAGGAGACAACTCACTCGTAATTTCTTCTTGATGGAGTTCGATCACGCGCGCTAGGAGGGCCCGGTAGGTCCCGATATCATCACTCGAGGCTTGGGTTTGTTTGGTCGTCCACTCGATGGCAATAGGTTTCTTAGTCAATTCGACAAGGTAAGGAGAGACACTATCTTCCATTTCATTGACCAAGCTAGGGGCCGATAGGACCAGTTGATTGGTCGCCGCATTGAGGAGCGAAACCGCCACAAAGCGATTCTTCTTGAGATTTTCACTGGTCACCACCTGGAGCTCTGCTCCTTCTTGGGTGGCCTCATTGAGCTGCTGGCGCTCTTCTTCACTGAGTAGAGAGGTGTTCTGAGCAATCTTTGGAAAACGCTCCTGGGTCAGCCCGATCGCGTAGACATAAGGCGCTGTCAAGGGTTCAATCAAGTCATAGGACTGAACGGTCACCACATCGACCGTAGCAGGAACTGTCCGATATTGAGATAATTGCATCCCCGATAAGAGGAGGGCCAAAAAGTCATCCACTGTCAGCTCTTGGTCCTTAAAGACCACATTCAACTCTTCTAAGACATGGAGAAAGGCCTTCCAGACCTGGTCATAGCGCTCCTGCTCCTCCAAGGCTAGATCCTTGATCAAAGCTTGGAGATTCTGAGAAAGTTGGGCCTCTTGCAGAAACTCTGTAAATGTGGTTAAGAGTTGGGTCACCTTTTGTTTGCGCTGTGAAAAGAAAGGGGCTAGAGGTTCAACGACGCGTTCCCGAAGAGTATTGAGCTCTTCCAGATTGAACTTACCCTGACGATTGCTAGTAAAAGGCTTGTGAAATTTTGTAGCACCTTTAATTTCCGCAAAACGAAGGTATTGCTCAAAAGCATCGACTTCTGCTTGCGTCAGATCACTATACAGACCCGTTTTTAACAAGTTGATGACGTCTTCCGTCTGGTAATTGAACTGCTTGATCCGCCCTAGTGATTCAATGACCTGAATCAAGGGATGGTGGACCATGGCTTCACTTCGTCCCAAGTAAAAGGGGATCTGATACTGGTCAAAAATGGTCTTGAGCTGCAATTGATAAGCTTCTACATCGCCTAGCAAGACCCGAATATCCCGATAGCGTGCCCCATCATGAAGACGCTGACGGATGGATTTAGCGACAAATTCCAACTCTTCCTTTTGCGTATTGGTTTGCCAGAGTTGAACAGCGGTTCGATCTTGGTCCTCCAGCTCATTTTCCACTTGTGAAAAATCATAGCGCGCTTCTAGCATGCGGGTAATGCGACTAAAAGAGTCTTCGATCGCTTGCCCACAATACTGAGGCTGTACCTCAAAAGTCTTTGCCAGCTGAAGGAGAAAGTCAACACTGGCTTGGTAAAGATTGCCCTCTCTAAAGCTTGCCCGATAGGCTTTTTCACTGGCATAGACCCCGATGACAATCTCCACTCCTTTTCGGTGAAGGAGACCAATCAAGGCCTCTTCTTCTGCAGAAAAACGCGTGAAGCCATCGACAACGATCGCCACATCCTGTAATTGCTCTTCCAAGTGCCCTTCTTCGACCTGATTGAGGAAAAAGGCAATCTTGGACTGGGATTCATACCGGTGCTGGACCAGCATCTCTGAGACCGCTTCAAAAATAGCCAAGAGGTCCTCTCTTTTTTCAGCTTCCTCGAGCAACTCCAAATCGGTAAAATCCATCTGGGCCGTCTGCAATTCATGATAGAGCTGGACCAGTTGCTGGATAAACTGAGGATCCTTGCGCAGGGCCCCGTAAACTTTAAGATCCTGCTCCTTCATCTGGGAAAGAGCTTTAAAAAATAGCATGCCTAGACCGATGTCATCTAAGGGTTGCTCCTCAAATACCTGGTTCAGGATGAAATAACGGGCCATTTGCGCAAAGCGCGTGACGGTAATGGCAAAAGAAGCCTGACCTTCTAAATAGGATAAGACCTTGGCTTCTTTTTCAAAGGAAAGAGAGTTGGGCGCAATGTAAAACACACGCTTGCCATCTTCTACTAACCCTACGGCTTCTTGTGTCAGGACCTGGGTCAAGGGGGTCCGAACATCCGTATAGAGTAATTTCATCCGATCCGTTCTCCTTTTGACATTTTCTTAAGAGCTTGTTATCTTCTTATTATATCATTTTCACAGGAGGGACTAAAGCAAGAAGTCATGCTCCTCTTGGCCCAATATTAGGAGATTTGTGCTACAATAAAAGCTGAAGAGACAGAAAGGATACCACCTATGAACAGCATTTATGATTTTTCTTTAGAAAACCAGAATGGGGAAGAGATTCCACTTTCTCACTACCAAGGTAAGGTCCTCATCGTGGTCAATACAGCAACAGGCTGTGGCTTGACCCCGCAATACCAAGGACTGCAAGATCTCTACCTGCGCTACCAGGAAAAGGGGCTGGAAATCCTAGACATTCCCTGTAACCAATTCATGGGGCAGGCACCAGGAACGGCAGAAGAAATCAATAGCTTCTGTAGCCTCAACTACCAGACCACCTTCCCACGATTCGCTAAAGCCAAGGTCAATGGTAAAGAAGCCCTTCCTCTTTATGACTGGCTCAAAAGCCAAGCAGCTGGGCCACTGGGCAAACGCATCGAATGGAACTTCGCAAAATTTGTCATCGACCGACAAGGCCAAGTTGCCCAACGCTTCTCCTCCAAAACAGAGCCAGCTGCCATGGAAGACTTGATCCAAGACTTACTTGAGAAATAAGCAAAAAGCCCGAAAGTGTAGTCAGGATTTTTGATGAATGGCTATTTATTTTCGAGACTTTCCGCTGTGAGAAAAGTGCCTGAAACAATAACGTTTCAGGCACTCAGGAATTTTGAGAGTAAAACAGTTTGGGAAACTGTTTTAACCTGAGCCCAGAAATTAAAGAGCGAAGGGGCTCAATAATTAGTCATGGAACTTCCTGGATTGCTGAAATCATCCACTGGATAATTTCACCTGACGTCCGTACTCACCTAAGGAAAGTTTCTAAGAAGTCATTATCCATAAGCCAAAAAAGCCTGAGCCAACGCTCAAGCTTTTTTTATTAATCAATTTCAAGTCCACCGGTGTAGAGGCGGTAATAGGTTCCACGTTCTGCCATCAAGGAAGCATGGTTGCCTCGTTCGATAATACGTCCGTGGTCCATCACCATGATGACATCGGAATTGACAATTGTCGATAGACGGTGGGCGATGACAAAGACTGTCCGACCTTCCATCAGGCGATCCATCCCTTCTTGCACCATTTTCTCTGTCCGCGAGTCAATCGAAGACGTCGCTTCATCCAGAATCAAGACAGGCGCATTGGCAAGGGCTGCACGGGCAATGGCGATTAATTGTCGTTGACCATTTGATAGGCCAGCCCCATCATCCGTCAAGACTGTCTCATAGCCCTGATCCAAGTGCTTGACAAAGGAATCCACATTGGCAATCCGAGCTGCTTCAAGGATTTCTTCCCGTGTTGCATCAGCACGGCCATAAGCGATGTTTTCCGCTATCGTACCAGTAAATAAGTGGGTATCTTGAAGAACGATTCCGAGGGAACGACGAAGAGAATCTTTCTCAATCAATTTAATATCGATTCCATCATAAGTGATCATTCCGGATTGGATATCATAGAACCGGTTGATCAAGTTGGTGATAGTTGTCTTTCCTGCACCAGTCGCTCCGACAAAGGCCACTTTTTGTCCCTTATCCGCGTACAAGTTGATGCCATGAAGGATTTGTTTCTTCCCATCATAAGAGAAATCAACATCATCAAAGACCACATTTCCGACCATCTTCACAAGCTGGTAATCTCCATTCGGACGTGGGTGTTTCCAAGCCCATTTGTTGGTTTTCTGATCGGTTTCGACCATTTCTCCATCGACCAGTTCATAATTGACCAACGTCACTTTTCCTTGGTCGACTTCTTCTTCTTCGTCCAAAAGATCAAAGACACGATCTCCACCAGCCAAGGCCATGAGGACAAAGTTCAATTGTTGAGAGACCTGGGCAATCGGACCTGTGAAGGAACGGTTCAATTGCAGAAAGGCCATGAGACCACCAATGGTTAAACCACCGACACCGTTTAGCGCAAAGAGTCCACCGATCAAGGCTGTCAGAACAAAGGAAACATTTCCCAAGTTCCCAAGAATTGGCATGAGGACATTGGCATAGCGATTGGCTAGATAAGAGGATTCAAAGAGTTGGTCATTGATCCGATCAAAATCTTCAATGCTTTCAGCTTCGTGCACAAAGGCCTTAACCACCTTCTGACCAGTCATCATTTCTTCAATAAAGCCATTTTCAATCCCCAAGTTTTTTTGTTGGGCCCCGAAGTAACGACCTGACTTGCTAGAGACATTCTTCATGACATAGAACATTACGACAAGCATCATAAGGACAATCAAGAACAAGAGTGGACTAACCGTCAGCATGGTAATCGTTACCCCAAGGATGGTAATTGCTGAGGATAAGAGTTGAGGAATGGATTGTTCAATTGCTTGGCGAAGGGCATCAATATCATTGGTATAGATAGACATGATGTCCCCATGTTGGTGGGTATCAAAGTAACGAACTGGCAGTTTTTGCATGCGGGCAAACAACTGATTTCGAAGACTTCTAAGTGAGTCTTGTGAAACAGTCGCCATGATCAAGGTAAAGCCATAGTTGGCAAGTACCCCGATCAAACAGATCAAACCAACTCGTGTCAAGAAAGACAAGAGCGGTCCAAAATCATGGCTATTACTTGTCAGCATGGGCTCCACATAGACGTCGACCAAGGACTGAATCGAAGCTGTTACATTGACCGTCGCAAGAGACGATAGAATAATTAAGATAAAGGAAACAATCAAGGATACCTTGTAGTTTTTCCAAAGGAAGTCGAGCAGGCGAAGGATAGAGCCTAGATTTGCTTTTTTCTTAGTTTTCATCTGCTTCTCCTTTCCCTTGTGTTTGCATTTCATATACTTCTTGGTAGATGGCATTGGTCGCAAGCAATTCTTCGTGACGACCGATCGCATCGATTTGGCCATCATTCATCACAATAATACGATCTGCATCTTGAATAGAGGAAATCCGTTGACCAATGATGATTTTGGTCGTCTCTTTCAAGCTCCTTGCCAATCCTTGACGGATTAAACTGTCGGTCTTGGTATCGACCGCAGAAGTTGAATCATCCAAGATCAAGATCTTTGGATTCATGAGGAGAGCACGCGCGATACAGAGACGTTGACGTTGGCCACCGGACACATTGGATCCCCCACGCTCAATCATTGTGTCATAGCCCTCTTTGAAATCTTGAATAAATTCATCGGCTTGGGCAATCTTACAGGCTTCGATAATCTCTTCATCCGTCGCATCTTTATTCCCCCAGCGCATATTCTCTTTAATCGTACTAGAGAAAAGGACATTGGTTTGAAGAACCATCGCCACTTGCTTACGAAGGGAATCAAGGTCGTATTCTTTGACATCGTGACCTGCTACTGTCACTCGACCAGACTCAACATCATAGAGACGAGGAATCAACTGCACCAAGCTCGATTTCCCTGATCCTGTTCCTCCCAAGATGCCAATGACTTCCCCTGAACGAATGGAAAGATTAATGCCTTGCAAGACATGGGTCTTGTCCCCATTTTCATCGGTATAGGCAAAAGTCACATCCTCAAAGTTGATCGATCCATCTGCGACTTCTTTAATCCCATTTTCCGGAGAGACAATGGTCGCTTTGGTCGTCAAGACTTCATTGATCCGCTCGACTGAGGCCATGGAAATTGACAACATGACAAAAATCATCATAAACATCATGAGGGACATCAGAATGGTCATGGTGTAGCTAAACATAGAGGTCAAATTCCCAGTAGAGAGTTGGCCACCAACGATCAGATGTGCCCCAATCCAGGAGATCAAAAGGAAGGAAGCATACATGGAAAGCATCATAGCTGGGCTACTCAAGACAACGACACGAATAGCCTTCATAAACATATTATAAATCAAACGTGAAGCCTTCTTGAATTTAACCGTTTCATCTGCTTCCTTAACGTAGGACTTCACCACCCGCATATTAGTGATGTTTTCTTGAATGCTGTTGTTGAGATTGTCATAAGCTTCAAATACTTCTGTAAAGAGCGGATACACAATCTTCATGATGATACTTAAGACAGCCGCCAAAAAGATGGTTACATAAACAAAGATCATGGCCATTTCCGGATTGATCATGAAACAAGCTACAATGGCAAAGATCAAATTGAGCGGTGCCCGCACACAAATCCGGATCACCATTTGATAGGCATTTTGCACATTGGTCACATCCGTCATCATCCGAGTGACTAACCCACCTGATGAGAACTGATCAATATTTTCAAATGAGAAGGTTTGGACTTTTTTGAAAATGGCCCGACGAAGGTTTTTGGCAAAACCAGCGGAAGCATAGGCGCCATAACGGGCAGACTGCATTCCACAAAAGAGGGAGAGGAAGGCACAGACCAGCATGAGCCCACCATAAAACAAAATATTGTTCATGTTTCTTTGTTGAACACCCTGGTCCAATAAACTCGCCATGACAAAGGGAATCGAAATTTCAAACATGACTTCAAAGACCATGAACAAGGAAGCCAATATTGAGGGCTTCTTGAATTCCTTGATCTCGGAAATTAAGGATCGAATCATCATTACCTCCAAAGTTTTTCATACTTTTTTCTGCGGTAGAAGCAAAGCTTTTTCCCACCGAAAAATAGGTCAAAACACACAAAATTCCCTGAGGGAAAGACCCTAGGGATTACGCGTTTTTCATAATCTTCATTGTAACCTAAATTGCAAAAAAATGCAAGATTTTTAGACAGCATCCGTTTTTCTGTTGATCCAGTACAAAAGAGTCTGGGACAAAAGTCCTAGCCTCTCAATTGTCTTTGGATTGTCGAGCAAGACGCAGTAGTTGAGTGGGCCCTACTACGCTGATTTCATCAGCTTTTACAGCCCTACTCAACTGTGCGGAGGTGGGACGACGAAATCGAATTCTAGCGAATTACCGATTTCTGTCCCACTCTCTCTATGCCTATCCTATCTTATTCTTCCTTAGACGTAGCAACAAGATTCAAGAAACGATCAAAGTAAGACTTGTTTTGTTTCAAATCCTTTTTCAGTCTTTGTGCCTCTGTCAATTCATCCGTAATCAAGCCATCAATGGGTTGTTGCAAATACTTCGTCAACTTCTGCTTGTCATTGATGGTCCAAACATAGAGCTCTTTTTTCATCTCATGGGCCTGGGTCACCAATTCCTCCTGATAAGAAAAGTCTTCAATCGCAAAGAAGTCGACCGAATCATTCTCAAAGCGACCGAATTGAATGGGAATAACATAGCCAGTCTTGATCTCAGGAGCTTTTTCTCGACCTTTTCCATGACCGACAGATCCAAAGACATGGCCGGATAGTCTTTTTCAACCCCCAGCTCCCTCATTTTCTGGACAAAGAGATCCACATAATTAGCAGGCTCTCCACCATGGGGCTTAAGCTCGACTAACAACTTCATGTTCAATTCTTTGGCCCGTTTAACATATTCTTCAAAAGAAGGGATATGACTCGTGTGACCATCCTGCTGAATCTTGAGGCCTTGCACCTCAGCTAGGGTCATATCTTTCACATCCTTGTCCACCCCAGCAAGGCGCTTGAGATTGTAGTCATGCATGACGACAAATTGATGGTCCTTGGTGAGAAGAATATCCATCTCTGCATAAGCCGCCTTTCCCTTGGCTGCTGCTTCTAGGGCTTCCAGGGAATTTTCTACCCCTTTAGAGACATCGCCACGATGGGCGATGAGCTTGATCTGATCATTGACTTTTAGGGTTGCCAGTTCAAAAGCTGAAATCCCCGATTGCAGCACGAGAAAGACCACTGTCAGAGCAAAGAGCCCCTTCATCTTTCGACTGCCTTTGGAGTGCATGACCGATCGGCTCGGTACTTCCCATGCAGAATCCAAGATGATGCCGAGCGATCCCACCTTTGTCAAGACTGTAAAAATAAACAGGAAGGTCCGAATCAAGACCAAAAAGATGGTCACCACCCAGAAATACTGGCCTTCTTTATCGATCACGGTCAAGGTAAAGACCAAACCCAAGATCAATAAAATCCCTAGAAAGGTTAAGAGAAACTCAAAGGACAGAATTCTCCATAAGAGACGAAAACCTCCTCTTTTGGTCATAGTCCAGCTTTTTTTCAAGGCACGCCCAAATGGCAACTCCTCTACCACGAGGTTGGGAACCGTATATATGAGGCGAAGATTGAGATAGATAAAGGTCAGCTGCACCACAAAGAGCCCGATGGAGCCAATCGTGGTCTTTTCAAACTCCCCTGTGATAAAGGTTGGAATATAAAGCCCATCCGTCAATGTCGATCCTATCAAGACACCTGCAACAGGCAAGGTCAAAAGGAGATAGAGCAGAAAGTAAAGCAGGTTTCTCCCCGACAAATCCTTCAAACGACCAAATGATTGCCGCAAGACTTTTTTAAAGGACAAGTGTCGGTCAGTTCGCGACAGGTAAATAACCGAAATCAGGGTCCGCATCTCCAGCATAAACAAGAAAGCAAAGACCATGATAAAGACCAAAAGAGCCAGTAAGCTCAAGGGATGGCTCATAACAGAGACAAGATTGTTCTTATCGATATTAGCCTGACCCGCAAGCAAGACTGCCAGATGAAAGAGCCAAGTCAAGGCCGCAGCCCCTATACCAACCACAAACTGCAAAAGAATCCCCACAGAGATAAAGGACCATTTGTTACGCCAGATTAAGTAAAAGGCCCCCTTCAGGTCCTGCCAATAACTCCGTTTCATCTCAATCCCTTTCCTTTCTTTTATTCCCCTAGAATAGCGGAAAAGCCTCTCCCTGTCAATGCGTTTCAAAAGAAAGAGAGTGGGACAGAAATCGGTAATTCGTTAGAATTCGATTTCGTCGTCCCACCTCCGCACAGTTGAGTAGGGCTGTAAAAGCTGATGAAATCAGCGTAGTAGAGCCCACTCAACCACTGCGTCTTGCTCGACAATCCAAAGACAATTGAGAGGCTCGGACTTCTGTCCCACTCTCTTTTCTATTTATTCTGCTAAAAGCACTTCTTTAATGGTTTGCTTTTGGAGTTTTCTGTTGGATAGATAAAAGAGGCTTTCGTAAACCACAGCAAAAGCAAGCAAGGTCCAAAAGCACACATTCCCATCAAAGTGATGCTCAATCTTTTCAGGAACCGTATCTTTGATCACACCGATCAAAATTTCCATGATACCGTATTGGTAAACCGTCCCAAGAACAAATCCTAGATAAGCCCAGAAACGATAGGGAGCGAGAATATGACTTTGGCATTCACGATCGGTGTAGCCAAAAGCCTTCATAAGAGCCAAGGTTTCACGACTTTCTGAGACCACAATCCCCAATGACAAAAAGAGTATCGAGAAAGAAAGGATCAAGCCAATCATGATCATCATGGTTTGGATGATATCATCTGTGTAATCCCTGAGGCCAAAGGACAATTGGACCATGGCCGCAAAACACATGGAGCCAAAGACTACAAAAAACAAGATCGATTTTCTCCTCCAAATCAGTGACGAGGATAGTTCTTTTAGGAAGTCTTTCTCTTTCTTAGGAGCCCTCTTTCTCCTTTTGACCTTGATTGGACTTGGAGATTTTTTCAATAAGCGAAGCGCTGGCGTTTGGAGTTGTCTTCTAGCATAACCAATCGCGAGAAGCATAAAGAAGGTCGTTGGCAGGATCACCAAGGCAAGCAAGAGCTGCCAGTGAAAGTGAATGGTGATTTCTGGCAGAATCCCCTTTTCATTGCGGAAGTCATAAAAATGTCCCATCATGAGATATGAAGTGAAATAGCCAAGAAGCGCTCCAGCTCCAAAACTGAGTCCAAAGGCCCAAAATCGTTTCGCCAACTGGCCATTGCTGTAGCCCAAAGCCTTTAAAATCCCTAATTGTTCCTTGTGGTCATCGACAAATTGTTTGATATAAAAACACATGAGAAGAATCGATGTCAAGGACAAGACGACCCCACTGACCATGGCCACCATCCAAGAAAGCGAAACCTGGGCATCATAGTAGGTCTGAATCATGGGATTGGTTTTCGAAATCTCTAATTGCTCGATGTCCAAGTAAAAATTTAAGAAGAGATTGGCCACAAAGACCGCACAAGCCCCAATGATACTGACGACAACTAATTTTCGAATATCTTTTACTGAAAACATGGCTTACCATCCAATCTCATAAGCAGTCTGAGGTTGATCATTGGTCACAACTTCTGTAATCTTGCCACTATTGACACGAATGATGGTTCTAGCCATATCCGCAATATTTTGGTTGTGTGTCACCATAATCAAGGTAAAGCCCAGCTTTTCCTTCAATTTCCAGATATAGTCGAGAATCTTGCGCCCTGTTTCTTCATCCAGGGCTCCCGTCGGCTCATCCAAGAAGAGAATCTCTGGCTTTTTGGCCAAGGCCCGAGCAATGGACACTCTCTGCTGTTCCCCACCCGACAATTCACTCGGATACTTGTCCAGCTTATCGCCAAGCCCCAAATCCTCGATGATCTGCAAAAAATCATGATTGTTTGCCAGGTCAGCACCCATCTTTACATTCTGTCTGACCGTTAGATTCGGCAATAGATAATACTGCTGGAAAATAAAGGCAATCTTCTCCCGTCGAAAGGCTGTCAATTGAGCATCCGTGAGTTGTGATAAATCTTGTCCTTGAATAAGGATATGCCCTTCGTCTACCTTTTCTAAGCCTGATAACACATTTAAGAGAGTTGACTTGCCCGATCCAGAAGGACCAAGGATAACCACATCATCCTGGTCTTGAATCTGCAACTCAATCCCCTTTAAAACCTTGGTTTGGCCGTAACTTTTGTGCACATTTTCTAGTTGAATCATTTCTTTCCTACCATTTCTTTGATGAGAGATTGACAAACCTCTGTCAGTAATCCAATCACTTCTTCCATGCTGAACTGATAAATGCCAGAAGCAACCATTGAGGCCATCCCGTGCGAGTAGATAAATAGATGCTGGTACAAGCGACTAGCCTCCTCTACAGTCAAAGGATAGTCTGCGACAATCGAATCCAGAACCAATTGGTAACTATGATCCTTCATGGGAAGAAAATCTTGAAAGCGACGAATCGGATCTTTGCTAGGATTTTGGAAAAGCAATTGAAAGAGTTGTGGCTCTTTTGAGGCGAAAAGGATATAAGCAACCCCGACAGATCGAAAAGGCTTCTCATCTTCTAAGGCCTTGCGAATATACTCCACCACGACCATCTCCGCAGCACCAATAACCTCTGCTTGTAACTCAGACATATTAGCAAATTGCCCAAAAATGACTCTCGGTGTAGCTCCCAGTTTCTCCGCTAATGCTCTAGCTGTCAAGCTAGCCATTCCCTCTTCTCTCACCAATTGTAAAGCTGTCCCAATGATAGCCTCTTTACTAAATTTAACCTTGGGTGGCATTAGACTCCTTTCGCGCAACGGTCGTTGCGCAACACTTGTTACCCAAAAGAATACCATAACAAAGTAAGACTTGTCAAGAAAAATTCGTAAAGTATAAAACAAAAGACCAGCCCACTGATAGGAGTGAGGACTGGTCTACTAACAAGATTCTAAGGCAAATCATTACCTGCAGCCAAGTAGATTTGGTACCATTCCTTACGCGTTAGGGTCACTGCTGCTGCTTTCCCTGCTTCAAGGACATGCTGGGGTTTGGTCGTTCCGATGACAGCCTGCATTTTACCTGGATAGCGAAGGACCCAAGCAAGGGCGATAGCTGTCGGAGTGACCTGGTATTTCTTCGCCAAGTCATTGAGGACATGATTGAGGGCCGCAAACTCTTCTTTGCCGACAAAATTCCCCTTGAAAAAGCCATGCTGGAGGACAGACCAGGCTTGAATCACCGTATCGGTTAAGCGACAATACTCAAAGACACTGCCATCTCGCACAGCTGCTTTTGGCCCTTCCATATTGATATGAAAACCAGCTTCAAAGCTCGGTGTAAAGGCGGCACTTAACTGCAATTGGTTGACCTTGAGAGGCTGTTTGACAGCCGTTTTGAGCAATTCCATCATCATAGGATTTTGATTGGACACCCCAAAATGACGGACCTTACCCGCTTGCTCCAAGTGATCAAAAGCTGCTGCAACTTCTTCAGGCTCCATGAGGGCATCCGGTCGGTGAAGGAGGAGACTATCTAAGCGCTCGATCTGCAGACGCTCGAGGATGCCATCGACGGAGTCCAAAATATAGTCCTTAGAAAAATCAAAATAGGTAAAGCCGTCTTTGCGAATCCCACACTTGGACTGGATCCACATCTGGTCCCGAAGATCCGGACGACGCTTGAGAACCTTCCCCAGCAGGACCTCACACTGGCCATCGCCATAGATATCCGCTAGGTCAAAGGTGTTGATGCCAATCGACAAGGCAGCTTCCACCAAGGCCTCCACCTCATCTTCACTCATCTGACTGATCCGCATCATCCCAAGGACAATCGTGGACAGACGCTCATTTTCAGCAAACTCAATATAGTTCATGTCCGCCTCCTTTTCTGTAGTTCTATTGTAGTGAAAAGGGTTGCAAAAGTCAATTTGAAATCAAAAAGAGTGTGGGACAGAAATCGGTCATTCGTTAGAATTCGATTTCGTGGTCATCCGACTCCACTTCTCCATGGATTTTGATGTATTCTTCATTCCTGCGGTCATCTTCTTCCCAGATTGGGTCTCTCACATCGTCCATAAACGAAATTTCTTCCAAACTCAGCTCGTTGGCCTCTTCATAACTCATCGAAAGGATAGCTTCATGTCGGTTTTTAAATTCCTCCACACTTATCCAGCTCTCTTTATCATCTTCGCTAATCTGACCATCAATAGCAGTCGCAATTTCAATGGCCATAATATACATAGCTCGTTTATCAACAGTGAGAAGGTCAAGGTGGGTAGAAGCTAAGCGTAGACAGTCTCCTTTTTCTCGATAGTCTGTTGCTGGATGATCTTCAAAATCTAATTCAAGGTTTTCATATACATGACTTCCAAATTCGTTGGTAAGCCCTTCTTTCAACCGAACATTATTCCATCTATTATCATGCATCCACTTATTTAATTTTAAGTGAATAGTTGGGACTGTTTTAAATGGGCGAGTATTTCCAAAATAAGAAAAATCTACTCGCTTACCATCTTTAGCATCAAACCACATTCTCTTCGCTAGCTCTAAATAATCAAACGGAATTTCTTTGGTGTAATCACCTTTTATATAAATTCTCACTCATCTTCCTCATCGTCATAAACACGTTCGCCATGGATTTTGATGTATTCTTCTCGAAGCCGTTCCTCCTCTTCCCATAGAGGATCTCTTACCGGTACCATTGTCTTTAATTCTTCCAAACTAAGTTCAACCGCTTCATCATAAGTCAGTGAAAGAACTTCCTTCTGCAACTCCTTAAAAGTCTCTACATCTATCCAAGTCTGTTTGCCGTCCGAACTAATTTTTCCATCAATTGCACCAGCAACCTCGACTGCCATAATGTATAAAGCACGTTTGTCTACTGTTAACACATCTGTATGAGATGTGGCGATACGTAGATATTCTCCACGTTCTCTCCCATCAGTAATAAAATCATTTTCAAATTCCAATGTTATACTCTCATATTCCAAAGACAACCAAGGATTGCTCGGAATTATAAAAGAAGCTTTATCCCATCTTTCATCAACAGAAGCCCATTTGTGTAACCGAACACCAAAGTAAAAATCATCTTGTAGCATCTCATCATCCCCGACATTGGAGAAACTTATTTGCTTACCTCTACGCTCCTTAAACCACATCTTCCAAACTAGCTCTCTAGTAGTAAATGTTATTTTTTGCTTAAAATCACTTTCTATATAGAGTCTCATTCGTCTTCCTCATCGTCGTCCAACTCCACTTCACCATGGATTTTGATGTATTCCTCGCGCTTCCTATCCAATTCTTCCCAGAGAGGCTCGTCTATCGCTTTCATAACCTTTATCTCTTCTAAACTAATATCGACCGCTTCGTCGTAGCTCAAATGCAACAGATCTGCATGTTTCGTTTTAAATTCTTCAATACTCAGCCACGTTTCTTTATCGTCTTCGCTAATTTTACCGTCAATGGTAGATGCTACTTCAATCGCCAGGATATAGAGAGCTCGCTTATCAACCGTTAGAATATCCTTATGAGTCGTGATGATTCGTAGATAGTCTCCTTTTTCTCGTCCATCGCTTTCATAGGAGTCTTCAAAATTTAAATTTATATTTTCATGCTTAAAAGTCGCCCAAGGGTCGTTGCCTACTCTAAAATCAGCCATTCCCCAACGCTCATCATTCGAAGAAAATTTATCCAAACTAATGCTAAAATAGAAATCATCATCACGTGCGTAAGAAAAACCAACTTCCACTCCCTTACGTTCCTTAAACCACATTTTCCAAGGGAATTCCATACAGTTTTGATAAATACTAGTCTCGTAGTTTCCTTTAAGATATAGTCTCACTCATCTTCCTCGTCGTCATAAACACGTTCGCCGTGAATTTTGATGTATTCTTCACGAAGCCGCTCCTCTTCATCCCACAAGGGATCTTCCACAGGTCTCATACTTTTCAGTTCCTCCACACTGATATCAGTTGCTTGATCGTAGGTTAGTGATAAGACATCCTTGTGCAACTCCTTAAAAATCTCTACATTTATCCAAGTCTGTTTGCCGTCCGAACTAATTTTTCCATCAATTGCACTAGCAACCTCGACTGCCATGATATACATAGCACGTTTATCAACCGTTAAAATGTCCGTATGGGTAGTCGCAATCCTAAGGTATTCTCCACGTTCTCTCCCATCAGTAATAAAAACATTTTCAAATTCTAATTGAATATTTTCATCAGAAAACGAATTCCAAGGATCACTCTTGTCATATGGTATATGATTCCATCGTTTATCATTAAATCGCCATTTATCAAATTGAACTCCAAAAAAGAAATCATCTCGTAGCATCTCATCATCACCGACATTAGAAGTAGTGATCAAATGGCCGTTCCATTCTTGAAACCACATCTTCCAAACAAGTTCTCTTGTCGTAAAGGTTATTTTTTTCTTAAAATCACTTTTAATATAGAGTCTCATAAATCTGAGATATCGCCTCCATGTGCTAGTATATATTCTTTTCGACGATTGGCTTCTTCCTCCCAAAGAGGATCATCTACCACATCCATCGTTTGAATTTCATTCAAACTTCGTTCATTTGCTTCTTCAAAAGTTAGAGATAGAATAGCCTCGTGCTTTTTCCTAAACTTCTCGACTGTTAGCCATGTCTTCTTATTATCCTCGCTAATTTGCCCGTCAATCACCTTTGCAATCTCAAGCGCCATAATGTACATAGCCCGTTTATCAACTGTCAAAACTTCTAGATGGGTGGTTAAAATACGGAGATAGTCTCCCTTTTCATTATAATCCGTAGCAAATGCATCTTCAAAATTAATTTCAATACATTCGTCAAGATGTGAAAAGAGTCTTCGTACTCCTTCCTTTAGGGGGACACTAGACCATCTCTTATCCGCAGTGCCTTTCCTCAAGGATAAATTTGAGAAAAAATCTTCTTGTAATGCATCATTGTTCCCAGCATTTGAGTAAGAAATTTGCTCATCTTCTGGAAACCACATTTTACCAGCTAGTTCTAAATAACCATAAGGTACTCTTTTTGTATAATCGCCTTTTAAATATAATTTCATTGTTCACTCCTTATTGCGTCAAGTATTTAAAAGCTTTCCACATATTTTTGATAACTTCTTCTTTAGCTCCTTTTCCAAGTCCATTTAGTTCAGAACGTTTGCTTACCCAGTCTACAATATCCTGCCTACTTGAAATCCTTGAAACCTCGATATCTATGTCGAGGTCATAACCTGATTTTCCACTCCCCGATTGAACTTGGATTTTCCCACTATCTGGCTCCGCATCAACTCGAATATTATCGACTTTTTTACCGTTAACTCGTCCAGAAATCTTTTTTCCAAAAGACTTACTCGTCGGTTTATTTGCCTTCCAGCTGTCGTAGTTGCTAGAATAATTAACCTGAATTTCAGCGTTTGCGCCACCTGTTTTACTAATAGCAGATCCTACAGATACTACACCACTAAATATGAGTGCATTTCCTGCATCTAAAGCAAGCTCTGCTGCAGTTGTTCCAGCAATAAAACTTGCCCCACCTGTCTCAGGAGCTAAAGCTAAACCTCCAGTTTCTGCTGCTACGCTAGCAAAGTCAAGCAGTAAACCTGATAACATCTGACTAACTCCACCCCAAAATTCAGCAGAATTAGCTTCAAAATTTTCTTGAAGAAGTTCTTGATATTTTTCATTGATCATTTTCGTAGAAACACTATCATACTTCCCATTTTTTAGCACAGAAAAATTATCATTTTTTTGATAATGACGATCTTTATAAGCGCTATTATCAAAAATTTCAATTAAATTCCCTTCATTGTCAATTTTTAGAGTATGGTTATAATCATCAATAATTTTTTTCCACTGTGACCGATCCTGTCCTTTTAAGCGTTTTTTTAACTCTTCCCGATAATAGGTATCACCATCATCTGATAATAACATATCTCTCGACGCTTGATTTAAAGTCCTTGTTAAGGCATCCTGATAGTCTCTTTTAGCATAGGAAACAACTTTTGTTTGTTTCATTTTGTCAAACCAAGTCATGTCGACACCATCCGCATAGTAATTTCCGTTGCTATCAACTATAATTTGACTTAGTTGCCCTGCTCCTTCAATCGCTAAATTAAGAATTTCAAGACTGTCTGAAAAATACTGATTGACTTGCTCAACAAACCACTCTAATTTTTCAATTTTTTCTTCAAGATCTTTGATTTGCATCCGTGTTTTATCAGCCAATTCGTGAAGTACTCTATTTTCTGATAAATTTTGATCCAGATTTGCGGTAAGAAATGCTCCTACACGATTGAAAAAATCCTCATTTTTTCTGATTAGATCTTGATACTTTGAAAGCTGTTTTTCCCAATTCTGTTTTTGTGTCTTCAAATCATCTAAATCTAATTCTCCATATTTTGATACAACTGCATCTGCGTTTTTGTATGAATTTAATTCAATCTGAATATCGTCGATCGCTTCTTGTAATTTTTTGATACATGGGATAATAATATTCCCAAATAAATTTTTCCCTGCCTCATATGCAGCACCTTGAAGTATTCCTGCTTCGATTTCTGCAATTAAATGATCACTTCCACTAGTAAGTTTTTCTGTAATCTGAGTAGCAATTTGAATATTACTGCTCATAGCTTCAATCAAAGTAGCAGATTCTGATGAACTGTATCTCACTCCCACGGCAAACTATTCCTTTCTTTTATCAATTTTTCTCTCTGAATGTCTAAGTTTTTTAAAACATTCCGAAACTCTTCACTGACACCATCCATCTGTCTAACCACATAATTTCTTGCAATTAAATCCATTTCATTCTTTTCTTGAAAAAATAAGATATTTTGAGATGAAATAGACAACTTTTCTTCTGCTTCTCGTGTGATCAACGAAAGATCTTCTAAAAATTCATCTAAACTTTGTTGATACTCACGACTTAAATTTAAAATAAGATCTTCTTGTCGCTCTGTTTTCACAATTTCTTGGAATAGTTTATCTCGCTTATTTTTATTAACATCCTCCATCATGGTTAGCTTTCCCATCTTTGACCCTGTTCTACATCACGTTTTTCAAGCACAGCGGCAATTTGAGGAAATTTATTAGCTTGAATTAGAACAGCTTCACTAAATTTCCCCACAGCTTGAAGTAAGTGATTATTTACTTCTTTTCCCTTCTCCATACCTGCAATACCAGCAGAATAACTAAACTCTACTTGTTTATTCTCATTTTGTGATACATCAACACCAGTCAACTCACCAATAGCCGCTTGCGCATCAATTGGGCTGGATTTTATTTGGAGTTTATCCATATATTCACCCTCAAATCTTATTATTCCCCTCCATCATATCATAATTTGAAGAAAAATACTCTTTCTTCCATGAAAAAACATACTAAATTATCTGTAATTTATTAATAGTTAGAGACAAGTCTTTCAAAAGAATTGTAACCTCCATTCAAAAAGCCCTCAGCTGTAACCGAGAGCTTATCTAATTAGCGATAGCTGAGAGCACGTTTAATAGTTTTCCACGGTCCGAGGTCATCGGTTTGGAGGATTAAGCTCGCGTAGATTCGAGCGATGAGCACTGTTCCCACGATGGTAAAGAGAACCGCAATTCCCAATGAAGCCCAAGATTCAAGACCAGTCGCATAGCCATTAATGGTACGGAAAGGCATGAAGAAGGTTGAAATGAATGGAATGTAGGAACCGATCTTCAATAAGAAGACATCACCGGCACTTCCCAAGGTGGTTACCCCAAAGAAGCTAAAGAGGACTAACATCATCAGTGGCGAAATCGCTTTTCCTGAATCTTCAGGTCGTGCTACTGTGGAGCCTAAGAAGGCAGAGAGCACCACATACATAAAGACCCCAAGGATAATGAAGAAGACGGTATTGAGCGAGATCGCTTCTGCTAGGTGTTGGGTAATTGGAGAGTTTGGAGCGAGAAAATCCTTGACAACAGGGATATCTGCTCTAAAGATCCAAACAGCTACTAGCCCAACTACATAGACAAAAATATGGGTAATAATCACACCGAAGAGTCCGAGCATGCGTGCGAAGAAATAGTCGGTTGCTTTGATACTAGAGAAGACCACTTCCATGATCTTGGTTCCTTTTTCACTGGCCACTTCTTGGGCTGTGATACCAGAGTAGAACATCAAAATCATATAAAGCAGCATTCCTAGAGCACCTGCAACCATGGTTTGCACCATTTTCAAGCCTTCTTTTTTCTCATCAATCTTTTCTTTCAGAGAAACCTGTTGAGACAAGGCTGTCAGTTGTTCTTTGCTTAGATTGGCACGCGCTAGATTGATTCCTTGTTGGACTTGGCTTAATTTCGCAGTGACAAGGGATTTCAATCCCATTTTCATGGCTTGGTCGCCCACATAAGTGGCTTCTAGCTGGCCATCTTTTTCATCGACCGTTAGGTAAGCAGCTGCTTTCTCATCCTTGATGGCTTTTTTAGCTGCAGCTTCATCCTTGTAGTCCAAGGTCAAGCCATCAGTTCCTTTGAGACTTTCTTTGACAGCTGGAACGTCTGTCACCAAGGCCACCTGGTTTTTGGCATCTGTAGAAGAACCTGTCAGATAAACGATTCCAATGCTCAATCCTAAAAAGAGGAAGGGACCGAAGACCATGAAGAGGAAACTCCATGATTTTACTTGTCTGATATAGGTTTCTTTCATTACGACAAACATCTGTTTCATACTTCTACTCCTGATTCAAGTTTAAAGATCTCATCAATAGTTGGGGCTTGGTGGTCAAAGGTTGCTAGGTAGTGGCCCTTGGTCAAGCGGTCAAATAATTCTGGACCAGCTGATGCATCATCCAAGATTAGCTTCCAAGTCCCTTGCTTGGTCATGCTGACCTTGGTCACGTGTGGCAGAGCTTCTAGCTCTTCTTTGCTAAAGTCGTTAGAGACAAAGAGGCGAGTCTTGCCATAGCTATTCCGGACCTCTTGGACTGGCCCTGAAAGGACAACTGAACCATCACGGATCATTAGAATATCATCGCACAACTCTTCGACATTGGTCATGACGTGGTCAGAAAAGATAATGGTTGCCCCACGCTCTTTTTCTTCAAAGATGACCTGCTTGAGCACTTCTGTATTGACCGGATCCAAGCCGCTAAAGGGTTCATCTAAAATGATCAATTTAGGCTCATGGATCAAGGTGATGATCAATTGAACCTTCTGTTGGTTCCCTTTTGAGAGACTCTTTATTTTATCGGTCAATTTTCCTTTTACTTGGAGTTTTTCCATCCAGGTCGGTAATTTTTCCTTGACCTCAGCAGTGCTCATTCCTTTTAAGGCAGCCAAATAGCGGACCTGCTCAAAAATCGTGAGTTTTGGCATAAGACTACGTTCTTCTGGCAAATAGCCAATTTCCTTGTAGGTTTCTTGGGTGATCGCTTTGCCACCTAGGCGAATCTCGCCACTGTAGTCCAAAAAGCGCAAGATACTGTGGAAAATAGTTGTTTTCCCAGCCCCATTTTTCCCAACTAAGCCAAGGATATGCCCTTGTTGAGCTGTCAGATCTACTCCGAAGAGAACCTGCTTATTCCCAAAGCTTTTTTCTAAATTTCTAATTTCTAACATGGATGACTCCTCTACTCTTTATAATAACGTTTGGTAATCTTGTACTGAGAGACCAAGATATAGACATAAATCAGTGATACCACTACTAATGCTAACAAGATATCTGTATGGAAAGCAATGCCAACTAAGAATATCGCAATTAAGGAAATCGGCAAGATATAATTGCTTAACTTAATGATAATTTCATAGTTTTCCTCGTAGCTAATCTGCTTTTCTGCTTCATCCATCATACTCATCATAAATTCACGCACTTCCTTGGCATTGGCATTGCGGGGAATCGGTTTTCCATAAATCAGATGGAAGGTCTTGCGAAAGAAGATATCCGATAGGAAAAATAGGGCAATCAAGACAAGAAAGAGATAGAGCATGGTAAAGTCTCCAAAGATAAAAGCCAAGTGCCCTGTGGAAGGTCTATCCATATACACCCATTGACTATAAAAGATGATGACTAAAAAGTATGGCAAGATCATGACTCCTTTAAAAATGGTCGCTAACCCAAACAGTTTTTCCTTCTGGATGTCATAGTGATAGGCTTCCTCTTCGTCTTCTATCTGGAGCATTTTTTGATGGACTTTTCTCGCGCTTATTAGTAAGGCTATCGTGACCATAAACACGATAAGAAACAAAAGTATTGAACCCCAAAGGAGTCCTTCTTTACTAAAGAAGGATTGGATTTCAAGGGGTTTTTCGGATCCGAACATGCCTGTCAAAAAAACAATGACTCCTCCAATCAAGCCGGAAACTGTAATGATTCCGACATTTCTCCAAAACCGGTAACGAGCGGATCGTTCTTGTTGTTGCTTTTTCATATTATTCTTCTCCCTCTACTAGACTAAAGACATTCTCCACTGGTTCATTGAAGATCTGGGCAATGGTCATGGCGATAATGACAGAAGGTGTATACTCACCACGTTCCAAGAGACTGATGGACTGGCGCGAGACCCCTGCTAGCTTGGCTAGCTCGGATTGGTTGAGTCCATCACGCGCCCTCAGCTCTTTCAATCGATTTTTTAAAATCATGGCATCAGCCCCCTTATAGTTGAATACCTTGAATATCTTCGATACGGACTAACTTGGTTTCCCTCTGTTGTTTATGAATCACACGGGTCAGTTTGACCCAATCTTCATCAAAATCAACAATTTCCCACGTAGTTCCAAATCCATTTACTGTCACCTTGACCGTTTGGCCTTTTAATTCTTCTAAAAGTCTAGACATTTCTTGATTTCCTTTCACTTGTTTTTCTAATCTTTTAATACGTTTGTTCAACTTTTTTATCTTCTTTTCTGAGCTTGCATAAATGATAACCAGAAAAGGGATAAATAGAATCCATATAGCTCCCATAAGAATACCTCCCCTTCTTTCAACTAAAATTATTGTAACACTTCTTTTTCTTTTTGACAAGTATATTTTTCAAAAAAAAAAAAATATTTGTCAAAAATAGAAGGATGGTTGACATGGATATTTTGAGGTAAGAAATAAAAGGCCCGCATTTGCGCACCTTTTAAAGATTCTTTTCTCCCTGCTATGAATCTGAAAAGACTTCCATAGTAAGAAATATAACTTTGGTCGCTACAAGATAATCTTACACGTGTTTAATATCGATGAAGTCTAAACTAGTAGGACTAGGCTAGCTCTGATCATTTTCATCATCCTTGTTCCCTGCATCTTCCACAAGCCACAGCAAAGTAATGATCAACTCATCAGCTTAAAAAACTTATCTACCACTCATATCTAGGAGGTTACCATGTCAACTATTCTTATTACCGTCCTTATTTTTTTAGCTGGACAAGGTCTTCGCTCCTACCTCAAGGTAAAAGGTTCTTGTGGCGATTGTAAGTGTTCCTGCCCCATCAAAGACGAAATGCACCAATCGCATCGCCACCAGTAAAGAATTGGTGTGTACCAGAAATCAGAAACGTAAAAAACCATTGGTCAATTGAACCAATGGTTTTTCTATCCTCCTATTTAATTCTCTACGATATTAAAATCTTGGGGAGCTTTGACTTCTTTTATCTGGTTAATATCTCGATAAGTAAATTCAAAATGGTCTTCATTGTTCACCGTTCGCCCTTTATCATTTTTCAATTTGGTATCTAGTTGAATCCTAGCCTCGCTAGGAACTAATTTTTCTTCTTTATTTGAGGAGTCTTTCTTCATAGACAAATAAATGTGCAACTTGACGGACTGAATCTCCTTTTTCCCTTTGGTGTAAAGCTCACTATCTAACAAAGTATTTTGAAATTCTCCAATTTGATCAATATCTTTCTTAACATCACCCTTAAATTCCAGATAGATATACTGACCATCGATAGTTTTTTTAAATCGATCCGCATACTTCTCATAAAGTTTTAAAATAAGCTCATGACGCCCCACTTCTGGATCTTTTCTATTTTTATATATTAGATCTGGATCTGTAGCTTCATCCACTCTATTCCAAGTCCAACTATCGTCTCCCTTCTTTATTTTTTTATACAGAACCCCTTTTTCAGGAGAATATAGTCTCAAAATTTTCTCCCCATAACCTGTAGAACCTATTTTATTGGCAAGACTTCGAAAATGATCTGAATCACTGTCTATCGTAGATCCATTTCCTCCATCTTTCGTATAAAATTCATTATATACTTGCGGGTCAAACTGAATTTTCCCATGTCGTAAGGTTGTTTCATACATTAGTGATTGTGAACCTTTTACCTCAAGTAGATTCTTTCGATAAATTTTACTGACATATTCCATGTTTTTTGCATCTCTCATGGCTTGGATATACGTTTTCACATCTTTACTCCCACTATCTTGTGTCGTATCCTTTGAAGGGGTTTTAGCCGATTGACAAGCTGAAAGGAATAGACAAGCAAGAAGAGATAAGAAAAACACTAATAATTTTCTTTTATGTTTCATATCTTCACTCCTTTTGAACTAAATACCACCTAATTTTTCAACAGCCTCTGGTACTTCTACTTGGACACCAGTATTTTGTTTTGAATAGGTAATTTTACACGTTAATTTTTCTTTCGCAAAAGATGAATTAGAAGTACAAGTATAAGTAACACCTAAAGGTGTCAAGTTCTCCTTAGAAACGATGAGGTCTATCTGGTAGCTCCCTTCTGAATTTTCAAAATAACTAACTCCTATGGGAACAGGGCCTTGCAACACGGCGTTATTTGGTTCTAGTAAATGATTGACATCCTTACTCTTATAGGTTAAGACATACTGGTCCTTTTTCTTGGTCACTTCAAACTTGTCTTTCTGTGTCTGAAAGAAGCGTATGGCTTCTTGATTTACCCCCACAGGTTGTTTATTCTCTTGAGAATAAGAAAACATTTCCCACTCTGATGAGTCTTTTGGTCTAGAATACTCGTGAAAGGCATCGTAATACTCTTCTTGACTCGTACCGTTGTTCGTATATAGTCCACGTACCCTCACTGGTTTTAATTCAAAGGATCCTTCAAAAGTCAGAGTATATACTGCGTGTGTATCTCCATCACTTGTTGGTTCACTAAACTTTCTCTCAATCTTACTCTCCAGTTTGATTTCCCCATCTTTGAGGTGTTCAAAAGCCTGGAGCCCCTTGTCGATAATTTGTTCTTGACTTAGTTCCTTTGAATTTCCCTTCTTGCCCTCAGCCTGTTGACATCCAACTAGACTAACTACTGCCAACAAACCAACAAGTGACAGGATAGGTTTTCTCATATTTAACATCCCCATTCTCCTTCCTTTTTTCAGTAAATCTACTAATGTTTATTCTTCTATTATAAACGATCCTATGATATTTGTAAATTCTTTCACAAACTTGTAATAAGATTGTAATAAAACAAAAACAGCTAAGAGCATGTCTCAACTGTTTTCATCAAATTTTTAACGTACTTCTGCATTAACTTTTTCTTCGAGAGAAGCTTGGATTTTTTCCATGTAGCGAGCGACTTCTTCATCCGTCAAACTATCTTCTGGATTTTGGAAGGTCAAGCTGTAGGCCATAGACTTCATGCCAAGACCTAGTTTTTCACCTGAGAAGACGTCAAAGAGTTTGATGTCTGTCAAGCGTTTCACGCCAGCAGCTTGAATCGCATCAACCACTTCTTGGTGGGTCACTTCTGCTTTGAGGAGAAGGGCGATATCACGGCTCACGGCTGGGAATTTAGTGATTTCCACAAAGGCTGCGGCTGGTTGAAGGGCTGCTTCAATAGCAGATAAGTTCAATTCTGCCACATAGGTTTCTGGGATATCATAAGCCTTAGCTGTTACAGGATGGACTTGTCCCAAGACCCCAATCACTTGGCCACCAAGTGAGATCAAGGCTGTCCGACCTGGGTGGAGACTCTTGATTTCTTGTGTTGCTGTATAAGTCACTTCAAGACCCAAGCGAGCAAAGAGGGCTTCAAGGATTCCCTTAGCATAGAAGAAGTCAACTGGAACAGCTGCAGTTTGGAAGTCTTTTTCAGCGACTAGGCCAGTTAAAGCAAAGGCAAAGCTGTTGATTTCGTTTGGTAATTCTTCTTTTGGATTGCCTGTCTGTTCAAAGACTTTTCCGATCTCGTAGAGGGCCAAATCTTTGTTCTTACGAGCGACGTTGTAAGCTACGGTATCCAAGATTCCTGAGATCATATTTTGACGGAGGACTGAACGATCCACAGTCATTGGCCACATGAGCTCTGTTAAGTTACTTGGCGCAGTTGTGAATTCCACGGCTTTTTCAGGAGTTGTCAGCGCATAAGTGATGATTTCAGTCAAGCCTGCTCCTTCAGCAATGGTCCGAACTTGGCGACGCAATTTTTGAGTCGCTGTCAATTCACCTGCTGTTCCGTCATCTTTTGGAAGGGTTGCTGGTAATTTGTCATAACCATAAATCCGAGCAATTTCTTCAAAGAGGTCCGCTTCGATGGTGATGTCCCAACGGCGACGTGGAACGCTGACAGTAAAGGCTTCAGCGTTTCCAGAAAGACCAAATCCAAGACGACGGAAGACATCTTCGACATCCGCGTAGGAAAGCTCTGTCCCTAGGACACGGTTAACGTCTGCAAGGGTAGAAGAAACTTCTACATCTGAGGTATCAAGCTGGCCTGCTGAAACGATTCCCTTACGAACAGTGGCACCTGCAAGCTCTGCAATCATGCTCGCTGCCACATCAAGGGCTTCATTGACGGTTGCCACATTGATCCCTTTTTCAAAGCGTGAAGATGATTCAGAACGAAGGTTGAGGCGACCGCTGGTCTTACGGATCGATTTGCCATTGAAGACAGCGGCTTCAAGGACGACACGAGTAGACTTTTCAGAGATTTCTGTAGCCTCTCCCCCCATGACACCTGCAAGGGCAACAGGTTTGTCAGCAACCGTAATCACGAGGTCACTTGTTTCCAACTCACGCTCTTCCCCGTCCAATGTCACCAATTTCTCACCTGCACGCGCTTCACGCACACGGATATCAGTTCCTTCAAAGGTATCCAAGTCAAAGGCATGCATAGGTTGACCAAAGTAAAGCAGAATATAGTTGGTCACGTCAACCACATTATTGATGGGACGGATGCCTTCGTTCATGAGGAGGTTTTGCAACCATTGTGGACTTGGTGCGATGGTTACATTGTCCAAGATACGAGCTGCATAATAAGGCGCCTTGTCTGTGTCAATGCTGATAGAAAGAGCATCCGCTGCAACTTGGTCTGTTTCGGTCAAGGTAAAGTCTTTGAAGTTGACTGCCTTGTCATAGATGGCTGCTACTTCGTGAGCTACCCCACGCATCGAAAGAGCATCTGCACGGTTTGGAGTGATAGAAAGCTCGATGATTTCATCATCCAAGTCTAGATAAGAGAAAACTTCATCCCCTGGAACAGCATCTTCTGGCAAGATTTGGATCCCATCTGCAAATTCTTTCGATACAACGGAGTCAGAAATGCCCAATTCACCAAGTGAGCAGATCATTCCGAGAGATTCCAACCCACGGATTTTCCCTTTTTTGATCTTGTAGTTGTCCGCGATGCGAGCACCTGGAAGAGCCACCATGACCTTGATGCCTGCTCGCACATTCGGTGCTCCACAGACGATTTGACGCGCTTCTTCTTCCCCCACATTAACTTGGCAGACATGAAGGTGTGTCTCTGGCACATCTTCACAAGACAAAACTTCTCCGACGACAATTTTTGAGAGACCATCAGCAGGCGATTCCACACCTTCTACCTCGATCCCTGTGGTTGACATTTTTTCAGCCAACTCTTCTGATGGCACATCCACGTCCACCAATTGTTTTAACCATTTATATGATACTAACATAATTCCGATCATAAGATCCCACTAGGTGAGATCTTCTCAATTCCTTTCTCTCAATTTGAACCCACAATTAAGCTTACGGATTATCCTTCAAATGCTTGCGCAACAACCAGTCTGTATCCACGGTATCTCCGGTGATATACTGGTGTTCACTAAATCGTTCAAATCCAAAGCGGTAGTAAAAATCTTGCGCCTTAAAGTTGCGTTCCCATACACCTAGCCAAGCCCACTCAAAGCCACGACTCTTGGCTTGATCCAGCGCAAAGGTAAACATTTCCTTGCCGAAACCAGCCCCTTGACATTCCTTCTTGACATAGATCCGTTGGATCTCAAAGGACTTATCCATCTCTACTGGCTCGGTCTGCGCCTGACCCCAGTTGATCTTGAGAAAACCACAGATTTCTTGATCTTCATTGAGGACAAAATAGGTTTCAGATTCTGGATCTAGCAGATCCTTCTCGATTTGCTCCAAAGAGAGCACAGTAGAGAAGTAATCTTCCAAATCTTCCTCAACAATATAGGGACCAAAGGTATCCCCATAGGTTTCCACTTCTAGGTCACGTAAGGTCTCTAATTGATCGATTTTTACTCTAACTAACATGATTATTTAAACTGTTCTGAGAAGCGAACATCTCCTTGATAGAAGCCACGGATATCATTGATTCCGTAACGAAGCATGGCCACACGCTCTTGACCAAGTCCAAAGGCAAATCCTGAATAGATTGTTGGATCAATCCCACTCATCTCAAGGACCCGTGGGTGAACCATACCGGCTCCCATGATTTCAATCCAACCAGTTTTCTTACATACGTTACATCCCGCTCCACCACATTTGAAGCAAGAGACATCGACCTCAACAGATGGCTCAGTGAATGGGAAGTAAGAAGGACGCAAACGGATTTGACGTTCTGCACCAAACATCTTTTGCACGATCAATTGAAGCGTTCCTTGAAGGTCGGCCATAGAAATGCTTTTCCCAACGACCAAGCCTTCGATTTGATGGAATTGGTGGCTGTGGGTCGCATCATCCGTATCCCGACGGAAAACCCGCCCTGGAGAGATCATCTTCAATGGTCCCTTGCTAAAGTCATGCGCATCCATAGCCCGCGCCTGTACAGGTGAAGTATGGGTCCGAAGCAAGATTTCTTCTGTGATATAGAAGGTATCCTGCATATCCCGCGCTGGGTGATCTTTAGGCAGATTCATCCGTTCAAAGTTATAATAGTCTTGCTCCACTTCAAAGCCGTCAACGACTTGATACCCCATCCCGATAAAGATATCTTCGATTTCTTCACTGGTTTGGGTCAAAATATGACGGTAACCACTAGCAACTGGACGACCTGGAAGGGTCACATCGATGCTTTCGCTAGCTAGTTTAGCTTGGACTTTCTTTTCTTCCAAGAGTTTGGCTGATTCTTCAAAGGCAGCCGTCAAGACATCACGGGCTTCATTGACGTGTTTTCCAATAACCGGACGCATCTCAGCAGAGACATCCTTCATCCCTTTAAGAATTTCCGTCAGAGATCCTTTCTTCCCAAGAACAGAGACCCGTAGTTCTTGCATCTCTTTTTTATTTTCAGCAGAGATCTGCTTCAAGGCTGCCAGCGTTTCTTCTCGAAGCGCTTTTAGTTGTTCTTCAATCGTTGACATATTTCCTCCATCATGGTCCACCTACAGACATAGAAAAAAACCGCGTGCCTTCTCCTAATCGGAGCGTTGACACGCGGTACCATCCGTTTTTTATCTGTAAACCAGACCTTAATTTCTAAATCCTTGCGCAAGTGAATTCACCCAGCTTTCATGCAAAGAGCTTTCAGTCACGGCTCTTCTCCCTGTCGCACTTCCCTTGAGGTACTAGTCTTGCAGATTTCTATTCAATTACTATCTAGTTTATCAGATTTTTAGTTAAAAAACAAGTTAGATGAGACTAATTTCAATAGAAGAAGGAACAGGACGTAATGCATTATCTATTTGCCTGGTCGGTTTCATCTGCATTCCTTTTCAATAGAAGAGTTGCTGCTTGGTTAAAACCATCACACCAGTTATACCATTTTGCTTCATACTCATCTTGAGGTAAGATACGATTTTTTAAATCCAAGACAGAGTCTATCTTTCTTTCCTCGCAAGCTTGCGCATAGAGAGCATACAAGTCATCGCCACCATCTCTATCAAACTCAGCAGAAATAGTATCTTGACCCGCCAACAAAGCCTGATAAGCCCTGTGATGCCCGTCTGTAATCAAGAAGCGATTTCCAAATGTAAGAATACTAATTGGATCCATATTGATGATTTCTGCCGACTGATCAAGCATCTGGATAGCTTGTAACTTCTTTTCTGATAAGTATAGTTGGGTCGGATGAAGGTCCGTTAGCTTGACTTTCATTTCTTTCTCCTCAAAGGTCCCGATTAAAAGACCTATCAAAGCCAAATTCTCCTGCTACTCTTGTGATTCGTTTCCTTTTTATTTAATGACTTGTCCAGCATCTTTCAAGACAGATTCTGGAATAGTAATGCCCAATTCATCTGCGACTTTTTTATTGATGACAGATTTTCCTTGGCTAAAGATTTCAACAGGTGTGTCTGCAGGTTTTTGACCTTTCAAGATCTTCGCAGCCATTTTACCAGTTGCTACCCCAAGATCATGTTGGTCGACAACGACTGAACCAAGGCCACCAGCTTCTACCATGGCTGTCGCACTTGGGAAGATTGGTTTTTTAGCATCTTTATTGGCTTCAACAACAGTTGAGAATGCTGATGCGATGGTATTGTCGATTGGAACCCAGATAGCATCCACTTTACCTGACATAACCGATACTGTTGAAGCAATTTCGTTTGTAGAAGGAACTGAATACGGAACCACCTTGTAGCCTGCTTTTTCAGCCAATTTTGTAAATTCTTCTACTTGAGATTTAGAATTGTCTTCACTGGTTGAGTAAAGAACCCCGATTGTTTTTACGTTTGGAGTCAACTCTTTGATCAATTTCAACTGTTGCTCAGTAGGATTGTGGTCAGATACCCCAGTGATATTGCCACCTGGTTTTTTCAAATCTTTGACCAAGTTTGCACCGACTGGATCGGTTACAGCACCCATGACAATTGGTTTGTCTTTGGTTGCACTAGCCAAACCTTGAGCAGATGGGGTTGCAATCCCAATCAAGACTTGATTATCTTTTTCTGCCAATTGCTTACTCATAGTTGCAACCTTGTTTTGGTCCCCTTCTGCATTGAGGAAATCAATGTCCACTTTGTCCTTGTCATAGCCTTCTTCAGCTAGACCATCTTGAATCCCCTTGTAGATCAAATCAAGCGAAGGGTGGCTGACCAACTGCAAGACCCCAACTTTTGCCTTTTCATTGCTAGTTGCTGCCTTGTTGTCCTTACCAGCTGTAGCTGAATAGATCGCTGTCCCAATGACTGCTGCTGCAATCAAACCAATAATTCCCATTAACCGTTTATTTTTCATTTTACTACCTCTTCTATTTTTTCATTTTCTTCTATTTTTCATCCTCTAAAGAATGCGACGCCATCGTTTCTTCATATCTTTTCTCCCTTCTCATCTAAAACAAAAAACACGCCCACACATAGCAAAAGCTATGTGAGGACGTGTCATCGCGGTGCCACCTCACTTATGGGAAAAGGATAGTCTCCCCCCATATCTCTGTCTTGTCTAGCAACAAGTTGCACGATAAGGTGTGCCAACCGAATTTTTATTGTTTCAAATTCATCTCATCATTAGTCCAATTTCATAAACTGCCGCTACCCACTCTCAGCAACCGTGGGCTCTCTTGAAACTTTCATTTACTACTTTTCTAATTTCTTACATTTTAAAGCTTTCTTTCAAAAAAGTCAATACTTTTTCAGTATTTTTTTGGAAACGTTCGCATTTTCTATATTACATCCCCTTGCTTCTTTCTGGGATTTCCGCTCTATTTTTGATATAATTTACTAGAATAACAGCTAGAATGATGAGGAATCCCATGTCTTTTGATGGATTTTTTTTACACCATATGGTGCAAGAATTGAAGGCCGAACTCTTAAGTGGTCGCATTCAAAAAATTAATCAACCTTTCGAGCAAGAATTGGTACTCCAAATCCGAGGCAATCGGAAAAACCAAAAACTCTTACTCTCTGCCCATTCTGTTTTCGGACGGATCCAACGGACCCAAACCAACTTTGAAAATCCTGCCTTTCCTAATACCTTTATTATGGTCATGCGTAAATATCTTCAAGGCGCTGTCATCGAAGGGATTGAGCAATTGGAGAACGACCGGATTCTCGAAATCCGTGTCTCCAATAAAAACGAAATTGGAGATGCCATTTCTGTCAGCTTAATGATCGAAATCATGGGCAAGCACAGTAATATTATTCTCCTAGACCGGACCAGCAATAAAATCATCGAGGCCATCAAACATGTCGGCTTCTCACAAAATAGCTACCGGACCATTCTTCCTGGATCAATCTATGTAGCCCCTCCGAAAACAGACGCGGTTAATCCTTTTACAATTGGAGATGAAGCCCTTTTTGCCCTTCTTCACAAAGAAGAGTTAAGCCCAAAGAACCTTCAAAAATGTTTCCAAGGTTTGGGGCGAGATACGTCTCAAGAATTGGCCAAGCGACTTGAGACGGATGAAAAATTAAAAACCTTCCGTGCCTTTTTCCAAGCTCCAACTGAGCCACGCCTAACGACCAAATCCTTCTCGGCTATCCCCTTTGAGGATGCGACCAGTCAAACCTTTGAAACACTTTCTGATCTGCTGGATGACTATTATCGAGACAAGGCTGAGCGCGATCGGGTGCAACAACAGGCCAGTGAATTAATCCGCAAGGTTGAAAACGATCTTGAAAAGAACCGAAAAAAATTAGCCAAACAAGAAGCTGAGTTAGCGGCGACCGACAATGCGGAAGAATTCCGCCAAAAAGGAGAATTACTGACCACCTTCCTCCATCAGGTACCAAACGACCAAGACCAGGTTGTTTTGGATAATTACTATACCAATGAACCGATCACCATCCAACTCAACAAGGCCCTGACCCCCAATCAAAATGCCCAACGCTACTTTAAACGCTACCAGAAGTTAAAAGAAGCCGTCAAACATTTGACCATCCTCATTCAAGAAACCAAGGAAACCATTTCTTATCTTGAAACGGTTGAAACAGCCCTTTCTCAAGCGAGTCTGGCTGAGGTGGCAGAGATTCGAGAAGAGCTAATCCAGACCGGCTTTATCAAACGGCGCAACCGCGAAAAAATTCATAAACGGAAAAAACCAGAAAAATACCTGGCTAGTGATGGAAAAACCATCATTTTAGTGGGTCGCAATAATCTGCAAAACGATGAACTGACCTTTAAGATCGCTAAGAAAGATGAACTCTGGTTCCATGCCAAGGATATCCCGGGAAGCCACGTCGTCATTACAGGAAATCTCGATCCAACAGATGAAGTGAAAACCGACGCTGCAGAATTGGCCGCCTACTATTCCAAGGCCCGTCTCTCAAACTTGGTCCAAGTAGATATGATCGAAGCTAAGAAACTCAATAAACCAACTGGTGGAAAGCCCGGCTTTGTCACCTACACCGGCCAGAAGACTCTGCGGGTCACCCCAGAAGAAGAAAAAATCAAAGCCATGAAACTAACAGACTGATTTCAAAAATAAAAGGTTGAGCAACGCTCAACCTTTCGTGTTGAAGATAATGTTATTTAAGAAACTTTCCTTAGGTGAGAACGGACGTCAGCGAACTTCGAAGAAGTTCCATGACTTAGTTTTGAGCCTAAAGTCTCAAAACTCCCGAGTGCTTGAAATGATTATATTTCAAGCACTTTTCTCACGGCGGAAAGTTTCAATATATGTTGAATGAGCCTAAAAGTATACCTCATTTTATTTTTCAGCATACTTAGAACAGTTTGTCTACATTCTAAAAGGTTGAGCTTCGCTCAACCTTTTTATTCTGCTTTATGGATGTCTTCTTTGACCTCATCAACATTGAATTTGGCAAAGAGGTACTGACGGTCTTGAACTGGGAAACGTTGATCCAGCTGATCGATGGCCCCCACCTCTACAATCCCTTCTGTGATGACAAAATCCATGACATGGCCACCAAAGGTGTGGTCATCTGAGATAAAGTGCAAATGATAACCAGCCACACTCACGCCATGGAAAATTTCGGGTGTCCAAAAACCGACAATAGTTCCAGTGACATTTTCCCGTGTATACTCTGGCTGATGGGTTGCAACCTCTGCAAACTTCATCTCTGGTGTGGATTTTGGAATCATACGGACATGCATCTTGGCAAAGTCGCCACGAATCTTAATGGAGCGGAAAAGATTTTCCCCATCATAATAAGACTCGATACGGGCTTCCAATTCCTCGTCCGTCATTTCAAAGCGTTGGCGGAAAATGACTTCTGCTTGGTGAGGAACAACTGCTGCATAAGGAACCTTGGCATCCGGAGAAACTTCGACTATTTCAGGATGATCCCCTGATCCCTTGGCCTGATATGCCTTACCATCTAATACGATCAACTCTCCATCAATAGAATCAAGCGTCCCAACTCCTAGATCTCCGTGTTCCAAGAGTTCTCCAATCGTAAATGAACCCCCGTACAGACCAGCCATTAGGGCACCTAAGGTATTGTATTGAAAAAGTTTCACTGGTTCCATGTTTTTCTCTCCTCATTCTATCTTCTACCAGTATACCACAAACTATTCCGAATCTTCACGATATGGTTTTGATTAGAGGCTATCATAGAGTGTTTGCATCTGCACATCGTCTGGTACGATCGCCAAATACTGATTAGCCACTTCACGCGCCTTAGACACATCTCCAGCCTCACGCAACAAATAAACATAGGCTTCGAGGAATTCTGGGTTGTCCTTTAAATCCTCATAGAGCTCTTGGTAGGCTGAGACGGCCTCTTCTGTTTTCTCCAAGGCAGCCAAAGCACGGGCAATGTTCCAACGGGTGACAACCGTTTCGACTTCTTCATTTTGCCAATCCAAGACTTGGTCAAAGCGTTCCTGTTCCAAATAAAGGGTGGTCAGGCGAAGAGCAATCTCTTCGAGATCATCTGCCACTTCTTTAGCCTCTAATAGATAAGCTTCTGCCTGTTCAGGCTGGTGAAGTTCATAAGAAAGCTGAGAAGCAAGGAGCTTCAATTGGGCATCAAAGGGATTCTTCTGGATCCCTTGTTTAGCAATCTTAAGTGCTTTTTCACGGTCATTTTCAGCCTGTAAAGCCAAGGCATAACCATACTCATAGCCCTCAAAATCAGGCGACAAGGTATCAATTTGTTTGTAGTAGATCAAGGCTTTTTGGAATTCTTCTTGGTCAGACAATAGGGTCGCTAATTCGTAAGCAATCTGGTCATCAAACTCAATCTCCAGAGCTTTCTCTAAGAAAGGAACAGCTGCTTCAAACTTACCAAGATTGGCATAGGCAAAACCAATTCGTTGATAGGTGGAAATTCCTGTTGCTTCCAAAATCTCCCGATTGTCCAACTGGGCATACTCTTGGATAGCCTCTTGGTAGCGTTCCAATTCCAGATCAATTTCAGCTAGCCCTAATTGAATGATGGGATCATCAGACAGACGGGCTGCTTCAACTAATTTTTCACGCGCCACATCTGCTAGGCCTTCCATCTGATAGAGATCAGCCTTAACCAAGAGACTGGCCACATACCAGTTAGAGTCTTGCTCAATTTCTTCTAAATAAGCAAAGGCCTCTTCCATTTGACCTTCCTCTGCAAGGATAGTTGCCAAACTTAGATACACTTCTGGATAGGTTTCTGCAATCTGTTCATAGATCTCCTTTGCCTGAGGGTAAAAACCGATACTTTCAAGATATTGACCTAAATCCAATAATTGTGCTTCACTATCTTCTAACAAAGCCTGTTGAAATTGAACTTCTGCCTCTTCTAGCTCTTGCCGATCGAGAGCCTCTACCATTTGTTGACTATGACTCACTGTGTGTTTCCTCTTCTACTTCATTATGTTCTTCATACAAACCACTGACGACCTTATACCATTCAAAGATAGCTCCGATCACCACCTTAGCAGATGCATAGACTGGAATTCCAAGGAAAACTCCCCAGATTCCAAACATAGATCCTGATGTCAAGAGCACAAATAAAATGGTAATCGGATGGATATTTAACTGGCTTCCCAAAACCAAAGGTGATACAAAACGTCCTTCAATGGTTTGCTCCACTGCAAATACAATCAAGACCTTGATAAACATCTCTGGTCCTGCTACCAAGCCCAATACTAAGGCAGGTAACATGGCTAAGAAACTACCCAAGTAAGGAATCAAATTCAAGATCCCCGCAGAGATCCCAAGTGTCACCGCATAGCGCAAGCCAATGATCTTAAAGAAGATGATGAACATAATAGCGACGACAATGGCTACCGTAATTTGCCCTCGAACGTAGTTGGAGAGTTGGGTATTGACATCTGAGAGAACCTGTTCAGCCGATTTACGAATTTTAGTCGGTAAGAAGCGAACAATGTGGCCCTTTAAATTTTTGCCATCTCGAAGAAGATAAAAGACAATAAAAGGCATGATGATCAAGGCAACAATAACTTGCGAAGCCACTCCAATCAAGTTACTGACCCAATTGACAGCCCGCCCAGAGATCGAACTCGCCCAAGAAGTAATGTTTGCAGACAATTCCTTAGTGATTTCATCTAATTGGGGTTTGATATCTGAAGAGACGCGATTATCTAGAAAATCATCGATGGTTGCATTGGCCTTTTCCAAATAAGTTGGCAGGTTATGAAAGAAACTCACCACTTGACGTTGGACGGATGGAATCACTACAGCTAGACCCCAAATTAAAAGCACTGCAATCAAGAAAAAGACTAAGGAAATCGCAAAAATCCGCTTGAGTCCTTTTCTTTCAAGAAAGTCAACAATGGGGTTAAGCAGGTAATAGAGCAAACCAGAGATAATAACAGGCAGCATGACAGCTCCTGCAAACTCAAAAATAGGAATAAAAATAAAGGTGATTTTACTCAAAACCAAAAGGTTCAAGCCCAACAGCAAGGTAACTAAAAATACGGTAATGGCCTTGTTGTCTAAAAACCATCTAAAAAACCAGGACAAACTAAACTGTTTTTCTTTATTATCCACAGAGAACTCCTTTTCATTTCAATCTGTTTCTATTTTAGCATTTTTTGAGCTTGAAGTTACGAAAAAACTAGCAAAATAAGAAAGAAAGGCCCTCCCCTTTTCAACTAGCAATTGCCTTCCAATAGGACCTTTGATATAATAAACCTAACAAATCATACGAGGTGACCTATGTCTCAAACCATTTATTTCGGTACCTATACCAAAAAAGAATCCAAAGGAATTTACAAGGCACAATTTGACCCTGAAACAGGGACATTGAGCCAACTTGAACTAGTGGCAGCTGAGCCCAATCCAACCTATATCGCTTTTTCTGAAAAAGGCAACCTCTACAGTGTCGGAGCTGAAGAAGGAAAAGGAGGAATCGCAAGCTTTACAGCTGATTTTCAGCCGCTCAATCACGTTGTTGAAGAGGGAGCACCACTCTGCTATGTCTCTGTCGATGACAAGCGTCAACTGGTCTATGGAGCCAACTATCACAAAGGCCAAGTTCTCGTATATCAGCTAGAGGCAGATGGACGTTTGTCCTTTGTCGATCAAGACACCCACCAAGGAAGTGGTCCTCATGCCAATCAAGCAAGTCCACATACCCACTATGCAGACCTTACACCAGATCAGTACCTGATCACGTGTGACCTAGGAACAGACAGTTTGCATGTCTATGATGTCAGTGAGGAAGGAAACCTAACCCTGATCAATCAGTATCAAACAGCCCCAGGGGCAGGACCTCGTCACCTGGTCTTTCATCCCCACTATAAGACTGCTTACCTCATCAATGAATTAAATGCTACGATCGATGTACTCTTTTATGATGGTATGGGTGAATTCGAACACTTCCAAACTGTTTCCACACTTCCATCAGACTACGATGGTCAAAAATGGGCTTCTGCGATCAAACTCTCAGCTGATGGGAAATTCCTCTATGCATCTAACCGTGCTCACAATTCCATCGCTGTCTTCAAAGTTGTGGCTGATGGTAGCCTAGAACTCATTGAAATTGTTCCAACTCAAGGGCTCAATCCACGTGATTTCACGCTTAGTCCTGATCAAAACTATTTGATCGCAGCCCATCAAGATTCACCTAATGCCACCGTCTTCAAGCGAGATTCTGCTAGCGGAAAATTAACCCTTCTATCCCACGACTTCTATGTTCCAGAGGCTGTTTGTACGGTTTTTCATTAAGTCGTTTTAGTTGTCAAACCTCTAAAAAAATGATTAAATAGATGATAAAAAGGCGTGAGCCTGACTTCACAACTTATATTTTAGGAGATCCAAGCATGAATCCAATGGACTTATTTAACCAAGTAAAAGAAATGATCGAAAAGAAAGATTTCGACGCTGCAAAGAAATTTGTTGATGACAACAAAGACAACCTCGGTGACTACCTTGAACAAGCCAAAGGGCTTGTATCTGGAAATGAAATGGTCAGCGGTGCCTTGGACAAAATCAAAGGCTTGTTCTAATAGAACTACTCCTCAACGCTTTAGTTGAGGAGTTTTTGTTTATACCAATCGCAAAAAAGATCCTTGAGAAGACTCAAGGATCTTTTTAGTCTAGTAAACTAGATTATTTCTTAAGGTTGTAGAATGATTTCAATCCACGGTATTCAGCTACTTCACCAAGTTGATCTTCGATGCGAAGCAATTGGTTGTATTTAGCGATACGGTCTGTACGTGAAAGTGAACCAGTCTTGATTTGTCCTGCGTTTGTTGCAACTGCGATGTCAGCGATTGTTGAATCTTCAGTTTCACCTGAACGGTGTGATACAACGGCAGTGTAACCAGCTTCTTTCGCCATTTCGATAGCATCGAATGTTTCAGTAAGAGTACCAATTTGGTTAACTTTGATAAGGATAGAGTTAGCACATTTTTCTTCGATACCACGTGAAAGGTAGTCAGTGTTTGTTACGAAGAAGTCGTCACCAACCAATTGAACTTTACCACCAAGACGTTCAGTAAGAGCTTTCCAACCGTCCCAGTCGTTTTCGTCCATACCATCTTCGATAGTGATGATTGGGTATTTGTTTACCAATTCTTCAAGGTAGTCGATTTGTTCAGCAGCAGTGCGGACAGCAGCTCCTTCACCTTCGAATTTAGTGTAATCGTAAACTTTGCGTTCTTTATCGTAGAATTCTGATGATGCACAGTCAAATCCGATAAATACGTCTTTACCTGGAACATAACCAGCAGCTTCGATAGCAGCGATGATAGTTTCTACACCATCTTCAGTTCCGTCGAAACGAGGAGCAAATCCACCTTCGTCACCAACGGCTGTTTCAAGACCACGACCTTTAAGGATTTTCTTAAGTGCGTGGAAGATTTCAGCACCCCAACGAAGAGCTTCTTTGAATGTAGGTGCACCAGCAGGTACGATCATGAATTCTTGGAAAGCGATTGGAGCATCTGAGTGAGATCCACCATTGATGATGTTCATCATTGGAGTTGGAAGAACTTTAGTGTTGAATCCACCAAGGTAGCTGTAAAGTGGGATTTCAAGGTAGTCAGCAGCAGCACGAGCTACAGCGATAGACACACCAAGGATTGCGTTTGCTCCCAATTTACCTTTGTTAGGAGTACCGTCAAGAGCGATCATAGCACGGTCGATAGCTTGTTGATCACGTACATCATAGCCGATGATTGCTTCAGCAATAATGTTGTTTACGTTGTCAACAGCCTTTTGAGTTCCAAGACCACCGTAACGAGATTTGTCACCGTCACGAAGTTCAACTGCTTCGTGTTCACCAGTAGAAGCTCCTGATGGAACCATACCACGTCCATGAGCACCTGATTCAGTATAAACTTCTACTTCAAGTGTTGGGTTACCGCGTGAGTCTAGGACTTCGCGAGCGTAAACATCAGTAATAATTGACATTTCTTACTCTCCTTATTGAGTTATATTTTTTACTCCTCTATCATATCGTAATTAGGCTATTTTTTCAAGAAAAAACAAGGAAATCTACGAAAATTGAGAAGTTTTTAACAAGAAAACGGTTCCACGTTCTTTTTTTCTTTCATTTCCCGACTTATTTAATTTTTTCGCATTCTTCTATTCTTCTACTGCGCTTTATGCTATACTAAGCTTATGACAGATATTAATAAAACGATTTTAGAAAAAGCTGCTGGTCCTACTCGATTCAATCCGGATGAGCAGCGTCGATTTTTGGAGACTTATGAGGAGCGGGTGATTGCTTCATGCACCTTGGAGGAGGCAAGGGACAAGATATACCTGGAGCAGTATTCGACAATCCTCACTGATATTTCAGATCGCTTTCATCCTGTTTTGGTCAAGATTTCGCCTGCCTTGGATGAAAGCAGCCAACTTCAATATTTGAAAAAGACAAAGGATCTTGGTCTTGTGGCAAGCATTGTTTCAGATGACTGTCGCCACTCTCCCTTTGGTCTCATCATCCATACTGATCATCCATCTGGAATTTCTCCAACCGATATCAGCCTCCAGTATCCAAATTTGTTTGAAAAGAAAGAAGAGAGCACAGCACCTGAAAAAAAATCATTTTGGAAACGCCTCTTTGGCTAAAGAAAGAACCAATTGAAAAGGAAATTCCTTTTCAATTGGTTTTTTAGTTTGCTTTCATTTTTAAGAGGTTACCAATATTTCGAGCACAGGAAATCAGATTTTTTTCAGCATGAGTGAGTGCATCTGCCACCTCACAAGGACCTGGCACAATAGAGAAGGCAGCCTCAATATGATGACTTGGGAATGCTGGCAAATCGTCCGCTAAGCTACCACAAATAGCAAGCACTGGGATCTTCTCTGGTGTTCTTTTGGCTACCCCGACAGGAGCTTTTCCAGACAGAGATTGGAGGTCCATCCTACCTTCTCCCACGACGACCAGATCCGCTTTTTGAGCCTTACGATCGAAGTCGATTAGATCCAAACTTTTCTCAATTCCTGAGGAAATCTGACCTCCCGCAAAAGCGACCAAGCCTGCTGCCATGCCACCTCCAGCTCCGGCGCCAGCCATGGATAAAATTCGGGCATCTGCTAGCTGGTAAAAATCCTGCATAGCCTGGTCGACAGCTGGAAACAGAAGGGGATTCAAACCCTTTTGCCCGCTAAAGATATAGGTTGCTCCTTGACTGCCACAGAGAGGATTGGTGACATCCGTTAAGACCAGGAGCTCGATGTCATGTAAAGCATTTGGAACCGCACTGGTATCTATTCTATCAACACGACCGATCGAAGCACCTACAGGACGAAGCAGATGACCTTGGTCATCATAGAAGGCTACCCCTAGTCCGGCTGCCATCCCAATCCCACCATCATTGGTCGCTGAACCACCAATCCCCACACAGATCGTTTTAACCCCTTGGTCAACCAATTGCAAAATCAGTTCACCAATTCCTCGTGTCTCTAGTTCTAGTGGATTGCGTTTTTCAGCTGGGATAGAGCCTAAGCCAACAAGAGAGGCCATCTCAAAAAATGCCATCTCATCTTTTTGGTAGTAAGCCATTGAAACAGGCTTCCCAAATGGTCCTGTTACCTGAGTATGCTTCTTGGTTAAATTCAGAACGTCAGCGAGTGTATCCATGGTTCCTTCGCCACCATCCCCTATGGGAAGGAGGTCAAAAGTTGCATCTGGTAGAGCCTCTTGAAATCCTTTTTTTAAGGCTTCTGCTACTTGTTTGGCGGATAAGGATTCTTTAAATGAATCCGGTGCTAGTAGGATATGCATGCTGTTTCCTTTCTATGCTGGTCTAGAATTTCAAGAACAAGGCTTAGATCCCTCGTTTCAATACGGTATGGAGCTCGTTCGGCAACGATCGGCTTTGCCATAAAGGCAATCCCGATTCCGGCTGTTTCAATCATGGGAAGATCATTGGCACCATCTCCCATCGCAATCGTCTGACTTCGTGGAATATGATTTTCTCTCGCCCATGTCAGGAGAGAGTCTTTTTTTCTTTCAGGGGTCACAATCTCTCCGAGCACTTTCCCTGTCAGACGGCCATCAAAAGTCTGCAAACGATTAGCACGAACCAGATCAATTCCTAAAGACCTCGCGATAGGATCGATGACTTCATGAAATCCCCCTGAAACAAGGCCAACCTTGTAACCTCTTTGATGAAGTTCCGTGATTAAAATCTTAGCTCCCGGTGTAACGTCCATCTGCTCTATAATTTTCGGAAAAATAGAGGCCTCTAATCCCTTCAATAAAGCGACACGCGCCTCTAAAGATGCTGAAAAATCCAGCTCGCCATTCATTGCTTGTGCCGTGATCTCTGCTACTTTTTGTCCCACGCCAGCTTCTTGAGCTAGTAAATCAATTCCTTCTTGTTGGATCAAAGTTCCATCTACATCCATAACGAGGAGACCTGTTACTTCTTTCATCGCTTTCCCTTCTTATTTCTCCCTTACTATACAAAAATAGGGTTTAAATTTCAAGTTTCAATGATCATTTGAAGATAAAAAAAACGACCTCCTAAAAAGTCGTTTTTTTGTTATTAGAAGCGAATTTGCTCCCGAGTTTTTTCATACGAAGTAACAAAGCGATCTGTCACTCCAGCTTCTACCATCTCCAAAGCATCTGAGATGACCTTAAAGGAAGCTGCATAGTCATATTCTCTTTCGAAAATATAAAGGGATTCATCAAAAGCTGCTTGCACATGATCATCAAATGAACGGTAACGGTTTGAGTATTGCAACAACTGCTCTGTTAAAGTAGCATTTTGTACAATTCGATAAGTCGCTTCTTCCAATTCATTCATATCATTGGTCAAAATATCTAACAAACGATTGGTTGATTCGATGTTGATTTTATCCCCTTCCAACTCATCCATCAAAGCCTCTGTATTGTTGCTTGCTGTGAAGAATAATTCCAAGAATTCTTGAGGGATTCCTGGCAAGTTTCGCTTGTCCATATAGCGTTTAATGGCATGCAAACGGTTAGCATAGATGTTAACTTTTTGGCGAGCATTGGCATCGTCTTTTTCAACTTTTGAAAGGGAATCACTCAAGCCGATTTGCTCATCTTCGATTTCTTTCAAGCGAGCCTCGATGGCTTCTAATTCTTCTTCTACGATAGAATAGGCCTTTTGTGTTTCAGATGAATCTTTCAAGGCATCTTCTACCACATTTTCTTGTGAAGATAGCTCAGCTTCCAACTCTTTTAACTGTTGGCTGAAAGCTTCATTCAAGACGAATGTTTTACCAAGGCGTTCCACTTCTGCTGCAAGGTTGCTATTGTTATCTTTTGCGTGTTTCAAATAGCCAGGCAGTTGTTTCACTAACTTCTTCACGACTTTTTGTGATTCGATTTCACGAGTAAAGATGTGATACAATGCATCGATTTCCTCTTGAATTTGCTCATTCTCGTAAATAGCATTGTCCAATTCAAGCGCGGATACATTTGCCATATTGTTCTTCAAGGAAGCATGCAACTGTTGGAAACGAGATTCAATATCTGTTTCAGTGAAGTGGTAGCCAGATTCCAAAAGCTTTCGGTAGCCACTTTCCAAATCCTCTAATTGGTCTGGAAGTTTTGACTGAAGATCGGTGACAATTTCTGGCACTCGCTCAACAATTTGTTTTAAGGCCACAATATGATTCTCAGCGGTATCAAGGATTTCAGCTGCTTCAACAGGGTCACCTGAAGAATTCAAGGTGACAAATTGTGAAAACTCAGATTGAATATTTCCAATTTGCTTTTCAATTTCAGGAAGCGCACTGCCATAACGATCTGGATCTGAAGTGACTTCTTTTTGAAGTTCTTCAAACATATCTAAGGCATGAACCACGCGTCCGCTATTTTTTTGTTCTTGCTCTTCAAGATCTGAAAGGGCTTGGCGAATCGCCTTGATATCTTCGTCGATCAACTGGATCTGACTTTCGATATTGTCAATAGCTTGTTTAGCCTTCATGAAACGGAAAGAATTATTGTAGCCTTCCGCCTCAAACAGATTGTTTTCAATATCAGCAAATGAATTTAAGGATAAATCTACCCATTTTTGATTCCATTCACGAAATGCAACTTGACTTTGACCAATCAAATGCATGTTTTTTACGGCCTCAACTTCATCGTTGACCGGAAGGTTATATAACTTTTCTTTTCGTTCTTCCAGTGCTGCCAGTAAGGCCTCGTTTCGTTTTCTCAAAATGACTGCAACCACATATCCTACAATCAAGATAAGGGCGACAATAAAGATGAGAACAATTAGTCCACTAGACATATAAAAACTCCTTCATCGTATTACTTGAACGTAATCCTAGTAATTATACCATAAAATATCCATTAATGGGAAGCGTTCGTTGAATTTTATACATCGAGTGTACTATATTCAGCGTTTTCTTCAATAAATTCCCGACGTGGTTCCACGCGGTCTCCCATCAACATATCAAATATCTTATCTGCTTCCGCAGCATCGTCTACTGATACCCGTGCCATCAAGCGGTGTTCGGGGTTCATGGTTGTTTCCCATAATTGGTGATCATCCATTTCCCCAAGACCTTTGTAGCGTTGGATGGTTGGTTTTGAGCGACCTTCTGAATAGCGTTCCAAAGCTGCAGCTAATTCTGCTTCTTGGTTGGCACCAGGTTGGATATATTCTTTGATCTCACTACCGACTTTGACCCCATAGATTGGTGGTTGCGCAATATAAACATATCCCGCTTCCAAGACTGGTTTCATATAGCGATAGATCAAGGTCAACAGAAGGGTTCGAATATGTGCGCCATCGACATCGGCATCGGTCATGATGACTAATTTTTGATAACGCGCTTTTGTGACATCAAATTCAGCACCAAATCCAGTTCCCATAGCAGTAAATAAACTACGGATCTCTTCATTGGCTAGAATTTTGTCCATACTTGCTTTTTCAACGTTCAAGATTTTACCACGAATTGGTAAAATCGCTTGGAATTCCCGATTTCGACCTGATTTTGCAGATCCTCCGGCTGAATCCCCTTCGACGATAAAGAGTTCTGTTTCTTCTGGATTGTTTGAAGAACAATCTGCCAATTTACCAGGTAGGTTGGAAATCTCAAGTCCTGATTTCTTACGAGTCACTTCACGCGCCCGCTTAGCAGCTACGCGGGCTTTCGCTGCTAAAATCCCTTTTTCGACGATTTTCTTAGCTATTTGTGGATTTTCCAAAAGGAAATCCGAAAAGGCGTCACTAAAGAGTCGATTGGTAATTTTAACAACTTCTGAATTTCCAAGTTTGGTCTTGGTTTGTCCTTCAAACTGTGGATTTGGATGTTTAACTGAGATAACTGCTGTTAAGCCTTCTCGAACATCTTCCCCAGTTAGATTGTCTTCATTTTCTTTTAAGAGTTTATTTTTCTTAGCGTAATCATTGATGACACGAGTGAGAGCTGTACGGAAGCCCTGTTCGTGCGTCCCACCTTCATGAGTATGGATATTATTGGCAAAACTCATGACCGTCTCATGGTAGCCGGTGGTATATTGCATGGCTACTTCAACAGTAATATCATCCATTTCCCCATCTGTGTAGATCGGAGTTTCAAAGATGACATCTTTGTTTTCATTGATGTATTCAACGTAACTAGAAATCCCGCCTTCGTAGTGGTAATGCTTTTCTTGCTCCAGGCCTTCTCGCTTATCCGTCAAGGAGATACGCAAACCACGATTTAGAAAGGCTAATTCTTGAATCCGTTTATTTAATTTTTCAAAATCATACTCGGTGGTTTCCGTGAAGATTTCTGGGTCTGGAATAAAGTGGACGGTTGTCCCTGTCCGATCTGTCTCCCCGATGACTTTCAAATCATCCACAACGTGTCCACGTCGATACTCTTGGTAATGGATACTGCCATTTTTATAGACGCGAACATCGAGGGATGTGGAGAGGGCATTGACAACGGATGACCCTACCCCGTGAAGACCACCAGAAACCTTGTAGCCGCCTCCGCCGAATTTTCCTCCTGCGTGAAGTACGGTAAAGACAGTTTCGACGGCAGGTCGACCTGTCTTTTCTTGGATATCCACTGGGATCCCACGACCATCATCGACAACCGTGATCGAATTATCTGCTTCAATGAAAACTTCAATATGGCTAGCAAAACCAGCTAAGGCTTCGTCAATCGAGTTATCTACGATTTCCCAGACCAGGTGATGAAGACCTTCTTTTGAGGTAGAACCAATATACATTCCCGGACGCATCCGAACGGCTTCTAGTCCTTCCAAGACCTGAATCTGACTGGCATCATATTCTTGTGCTTGATTTTCTTGCTGTTTATCCTCTGTCATAATTTCCCTTTTCTATTCAAATATAAACTGGTGTAAGCGTGGCATGGAATCAAATAAATAGGTCGAAAGCCCTGCAGCCTTCCCAGCTTCTATATCGATCGGACGATCTCCGATGACCAGACCGTCTTGAATGCCATATTTTTCTTTCAAATAAAGCATAGAGGCTGGGTCTGGTTTTCGAGGAAAGCCCTCGTCTGCTGTTACAATCTCCGTAAAGTAGGGTGCAATACCTGTCTGTTCAATAAGGGTCAAAACTTGGCGATCCCGATGAGATACCAAAAAATGGCGTCCTCCATGTGCTTGGATCTCTTCTAGTAACTTTTTTGCTCCCTCAAATAAGACCGGCTCTTGCAAGCCCAAGGCTTCTTTTTTCTTGTATTCCGTACGAAAATTGGAAATATGAGGTGCAAAGGTTTGAATTGCATCCTGTGTTGAGATTTTTAATGCTGCATAAACAGAATCATGATCAGCTTGGATGTGAAAGTCCTTCAATGTCGCTACAAAGGCATTTGTGGACGTTTCGTAATTATCCAATAGCGTCCCACCAAGATCCCATATAAAATCATGATAATTCATAGTCAATATTATACCACAAATGGACAAAAAAAATAAGCTAAAAACCCTCATTTAGGGGGGATTTTAGCCATTTTTTACGGTCATTTCATTTTAAATCAAAGAGAAGTCATTTTCCGACATAGAATGTGATCTTTCACCAGAAAATATGGTGTCCAAAAGAGCTTTGTTAAGCATCTCCAAAGACATCTTGATAGAGCATTCCTTGCCGAAGGCTTTGGGCATCTCCTCCAAATTGCTCTACCAAGGCGTAGGCTAAGGCAAGTGCAGTTGAAGGACCACGACTGGTCAAGAGATTCCCGTCTTTCACCACTGTTTCTTTCTGATAGTACCCATCTTGAATCTCTTCTTCAAAACCATCGTAACAGGTATAGTGTTTATCTTTTAAGAAGCCGGCACGTGCCAAGACAATTGGTGCTGCACAAATCGCAGAAATGATTTTTCCTTTCCTACTTTCTTCTTGGAGAGCTGCAATCAATTCCGGATTATCTCGCAAATTCGCAGCTCCTGGCATCCCACCTGGTAAGAAGATTCCATCATAATCTGACAGGTCTCCATTCCAGAGGCGGTCGACTTCCACTGTGATCTGGTGAGAACCTGTGACCGTTTCTTCCATCCCAACGAGGTCACAGTCGATCCCAGCCCGTCTCAAAACATCGACAATGGTCAAGGCTTCAATTTCTTCAAAACCGTTTGCTAAAATCGTTGCTACTTTTTTCATTTTCATTCCTTCTTTCTATCTATTGCGCCTTTTTAAGGACTATTTTTTTACGGATTAGAGGCCCTTCTTCTGGCTCTTTCTTTTTGCTACTATGATTATATATTGAGAGGACCAGACCAATACCAATCAGATTACTAATAATAGACGATCCTCCTTGTGAGATAAAGGGGAGAGGAATCCCCGTCAAAGGGAGAAGGCCCGTTACCGCTCCGACATTTTCAAAAATATGAAAGACCAGCATCATAATGAATCCGATGGAAATATAGGTATAAAATTGGTTGTTGGACTGGAGGGTGATTTTTAAAATACGGTAAATCAGGGTCACATATAAAATCAACAGCACAAGAGCTCCAACAAAGCCAAAGTCTTCTGCTACTACTGTAAAAATCATATCACTTTCCCTTACGGGAACCAATAAATTAGATACATTAAATCCTTGACCAAAGAGGCCACCACTGGCAATGGCTAGCTGTCCTTGCGCCTGCTGGTAGGTGGTTGTTTGTGCATAGTCAAAAGGATTTAACCAGGCTAAAATACGGTTCATTTGGTAGGTTGGCATCCCTACTTGCTGGTGCAGAAAAGCCCGACCCCCTTCTGATAGAAAGAGAAAGAGAAAGCCTGCTAACCCACCTGCTAGAAGCAAGATGACCGGCAAGATTATTTTCCAAGAAACTCCTGAAACGAGCACTAAGCCCGCAAAGATGGCCAAGAATACTAAGGCCGTTCCCAAGTCCTGCTGGAGGGCCAATAAGGCAAAGACCGGAATTGTATAGATGGTCAACTCTAGAATTAAAAACCAATCTTGTCGTAACAATCGCTCACGCCCCTTATTTCTTTGTAAAAATCGAACAATAGAACGTGACAGCATCAGGATGAAGGGAATCTTCATAAATTCTGAAGGCTGAAATAAGGTGATGTTTCCATAAGCTACCCAGTTTTTTGCACCTGTTGAAGCCACCAAGTTTGGATTATAAAAAACAAGAGGAAGAACCATCAAGGCCAAGCCTAGTAGGTAAAGAAAGGGAGTGATTTTCCAAAGAAATTTCGTACTAAAAATCGTCACAATCAGGCAAATGATACATCCCACACCAATCCAGGCTAATTGCTGCCCCAAAAAAGGCCACACCATTTGGGGATAATCATGAGAAACTGCCACATAAACGGATAAGATCCCTATCATAAGTAGGGTGAAGACAATTCCAATGATCGAATAATCCAGGTGGATCGTCCAAAAATGATTTTTCTTCATTCACATTCCTTTCTGTGAGAATCATCAAATTAATTAATAGAACAACATCTGTAGAATCAAGCTAGATCCTGCCACACAGAACCAAGCAATCAAACCTACCAGAAGGGGGGCTGCTCCTGCCGCACGGAACTGTTTCCAAGAAACCTTGCTTCCGATTCCAACCAAGGCCATGGCCATAAAGAGGTGAGAAAGGTCATTTAGGTAAGGTAGGACCACTTTAGGTACCAGGCCAATAGAAGAAAGAATGGAAGCCACAATAAACCAGATAATAAACCAAGGAATAATTTTCTTTAACATTCCTTTGTTTCTTCCTTGTTGTTTACTCCTATACCATTTTAAACCGATCAAGCCCAAACAAACTGGTACAATCATCAGGGCGCGTGTTAACTTAACAATTGTAGCCATTTGCCCCGCTGCTTTACTGTATGAAAATGCTGCTGCTACAACAGATGACGTATCGTTAATGGCTGTTCCTGACCAGAGGCCAAATTGGAAATTAGACATATGCCATAAATGCCCTAATACTGGAAAGATAAAGACAGCCAAAATGTTGAAGAAGAAGATAGTTGACATAGATAGGGCAATTTCCTCTTCGTCTGCTTCAATGATCGGAGCTGCTGCTGCAATAGCAGATCCACCACAAATAGCTGTACCAAACCCAATTAAGGTCCGTAGATGAGATTTCAGGTGGAAGACTCTCCCAAAAATAATCGCTGCAAGAAAGGCAACGGTTATCGTCGGCAGACTAATCTTTAAAGAAGATAAACCTGTAGAGGCAACTGTCGCAATGGGCAAGCTAAATCCCATGAAGATAATCGAATACTGCAACAATTTCTTACCGGACCAGTTCAAGCCTGGTCGTGAATTCTCCGGCAAATCCACAAATTCATTAAGGACAATTCCTAAAATTAAGGCAAAAACACTGGAGCCAATAATGGGAAAGAAAGTTCCCAACAACATAGCACAAAGTGCCAGTACAAATGCAATTGCAAGTCCAAATCCTTTATTTTTCATTTTCTCAATTCCTTTCAAAAAAGTCAGCTGCTTGCTCAACAAGCCGCTCTCTCAATGTCGTGTGAAGGGGCAACACTTGTTGCAACCCGTCCAAAATTTGTTTTCCATATCGCTTGGTTACCACCCGCTGATCCAATAAGAGGACCAGAGATTCCTGATCTTGAAAACGGCTGGTTCTCCCAATAGCCTGTTTTAGCCTTAAAATCGCGACTGGAAGACTATAGTCGTAAAAGGGATTTTTCCCCTGTTCTCTGAGTTTTGTATTCAGCTTTTGAACCATATAATCTTTAGGATTGTCAAAAGGAAGGCGCGTGATGATTTGAATCACTTCTTTTTGTTGAGAGAAATCGACTCCCTCCCAGAAGCTTCCTGTTCCCAATAAAATGGAGCTTTCTCCTCGGTCAAATCGCCGCTTAATATTAGCTGCATCACCATTTCGATACTGGGCCAAATGAGGAAACTTCAATGCGTTTGACGTCTCCAGTAACAATTCTTTTGAGGTAAACAAAAGAAAAATTGGTTTTCTTAGAGGAAGGAGTTCATCGATGAGCTGACAAATCTCTCTTGCATACTCCACAGAAGATAAAGAAACGACATCCGGAAAATCTATCGGCACCAACAATTCCTGGTGTTGTTTGACTGTTATTGGCACCCGGTAGATCTGCTGCTCTTGGTATCCCAAAAGGGTAGGTAAATGCACCTTTTTACTGATAGCGATCGTCGCTGATACAAAGAGCACGGGTACTTCTTCAGGCACAAACTCCCTAAAGGATAGCAAGTCCTCAACTCCTCCATGGAGACGAAGAATCTGGTGGCTTTCGACCACTTCCTTGTCCATCCAAAAGGTTTGGTAGCGCTCATCAAACAATTCTCTTAGATTCTCTAATGATTCATTTTTTAATTCCGATACATCCTGTCGCATTTTTTCCACTGTTTGATCTGATAAGATGGCTGGTTTTCCTTGTACAACTTCCTTAGAGCAGGCATTTAACTCAAATTGAATACTCTCCAGCAAACGCCTTTGCAGAAGATCTTTTTCCTCTTCGATGGCATGTTGCAAGCCTAGAAGAAGAGATTGCAAGTTTTCTTCTCTCTGTGAAAACTGCTCTAAAGCAAAGAAGAGTTTTTGCGCTTCATCCACTACCAGAACAGATTCTTGAAGTAGACTCTTATCATCTTCTAGACGAGTTAACAGATAGGCATGATTGGTCAGAATTACCCGGCTGGTTTTCACTTTTTCCTGGCCGAGACGCCAAAAATCTTCCTGATAAAAAAGTGAACGTTTCGACAATTGGCCATCGTGGCAAATGTCAGCTACAAAATGAAGATGACGATAGAGTTGGCCAATTTCACTGAGCTCTCCCGTTTCCGTCATGGTCAGCCAAACCAACAGTTGCATTTTAAAGCGTCGGATCATCCCATTATCTGACTCACTCTGTAAGGCCTCATAAAATTTATCGAGTTGGATGTAATCCTTGGGACTTTTCAGGCTATGAAAGGGAATTTGGAAAAGATCTTGGATAGTCTTTCCTTCCTTCTTCATAATTTGATCCTGAAGAATTTTAGTCGGAACACTGACAAGAATGCGCTTGGATGTTTTCGCCAAAAGCGTTAATAGATAGGCATAGGTCTTCCCAATACCCGTTGGCGCTTCAATAAAACTCGGAAGTGGCTGTTGCAAACTGTCCTCGATATAGGCAACAAATTCTCTCTGCTCCGGATAAGCCTCCATTCCCAACAACTGCATATTGAATTCAAACTGTTCAGACAAATGACGACTTTCTAAAAACTGCTGTGGCTTTCGCAGGTAGAGACCATGAACTTCTACTAAATGAGCTGGTAAAAAAAGGCTACTGTCTTCAAGCGCATCTTCTATTAAGAGTCGTGATTCATAAATCAAACAATCTGCCATCGAAAGAAGTTTTTCGATCAATCCCCTTGGCAAGCTCGCAATTTTCTCTCTCAATTTCAACAGCAACTGGGCTGTTGCCATAGCATCCGCTAAAGCGGAGTGAGCATGGTGCAACTCAATTTCCAGTTCAGCTGCAAGCGCTCCTAAATTGTAGCGTTCTAAAGTCGGATAGAAAATTTGAGACAATTCAACCGTATCAATCCGAGGAGTCGTTAGCTCAAATCCTTCCCAAAAGAGGGCTTCTGCCAATAAATTCGCATCAAATTTGACATTATGGGCCACAAAGACGGCATCTTCTATTAATTCAAAAATTTCTTTTGCCACTTGTGCAAACTCTGGAGCTTTTTTCAAGCGAGCATCTGTCAGGCCAGTCAATTGTTTGATATGCTCATCCAATCGTTCGTGGGGATTCACATCCGTCTCATAGGATTGCGTAATCCTCCCATCTTCAATGATGACAATCCCAACCTGAATGATCTTAGCATTGCTTCCAGCACTGGTCGCTTCCAGATCCACAATGGCATATTTCCGTTTCTGTCTTGTCATAATACTTAAAATTATATCACGTTTGAGCAAGCTCTGCAGATTTTTTTCTCCTTTCATGCTGACTTCAATCCTGTTATTTTCCTCGCAATTTGATACACTATTCTAGAAAGGAGTCCTTATGAAAATCTATCGTACCGTTAATCCTGTAGCTTATGAAAACACCTACTACCTTGAAAATGACCACTCCCTCATTCTTGTCGATCCAGGGAGTGACTGGGCAACTATTCAAAAACAAATTGATCGCATCGGAAAACCCATCGTAGCGATTCTTTTAACCCATACACATTACGATCACATTATGAGTCTTGAAAAGGTTCGTCAGACCTATCATTTCCCACCTGTTTATGTCCATTCAGCAGAAGCCAGTTGGTTGTCTTCTCCAGTCGATAATTTATCTGGTTTGGATCGTCATGCGGATTTAGAAGATGTGGTATGTAAGGAGGCCGACTTCCTTTATGACATTCGCTCCGATTACCAAATAGCTGATTTCCACTTTTATGTTCTGGAGACACCAGGCCACTCTGCAGGAGGAGTCTCTATCGTCTTTCCTGAGGATCACCTGGTTCTATCTGGTGATGCCCTTTTTCGCGAAACCATTGGACGGACCGATCTTCCAACAGGGAACGCGACACAGTTGCTTAGCAGTATCAGAGAAGAACTCTTTACCCTTCCATCTTCCTACACTGTCTATCCCGGTCATGGCCCTGAGACTTCTATTGGTCACGAGAAGATGTTCAATCCCTTCTTTAGACAATCCTAAAGAGTCCTTATCATCCTTCCTGTCCTCATAACAGTAGACAAAAAAAGCAAGTGCGAACTTGCTTTTTTATTATATCTTAAGAAAACGTCTCATGGAGATTGAAGAACCAATCGCTCCAATCAAAATTCCTAATCCAAAGAGGCCACCGACCATGATCGGTACCAAGAGATGAGGACTATAGAGATACAAGTTTTGATCTGCCAAGTTATTGTTCATAGATGTATAGACAACATTATAAACATAGAAGACCAAAGCTGAAGGAACCAAGGCTCCCAAAAGACCGATCCAAGCACCTTCTAAAAGGAATGGTGCACGAATATAGCCATTTTTTGCTCCTACCAGTCGCATAATCTTAATCTCACGACTACGTGAAATGATGGTAATCCGAATGGTATTTGAAATCAAGAAGACTGCGATGAAGATCAATAAAGCTACACCAATCAAGCCCCAGTTTCGAATAAAGGTTCCAAGGGCAAACAAGCGTTGGGTATCGACCCCACCATCTTTGACTTCAGAGACCCCTTCAATTTTCTTGGCATCTGCCGAGACTTGCTTCACATATTTTGGAGCTGTCGTCTCTACATAATAGGCATCGTAGAGGGGGTTTGCATCTCCATCAAAAATCTTCCAGTTGTTCCCAGCCGTTTTGATCAGTTTATCATACTGTTCTTCCTTGCTAGAAAAATCAACCTTGTCGACATGCTTCATGGCTGTCAGAGCATCGTAGACCTTATGGTAATTTTCATTGGTCACGGTTTGACCTTCTTGTTCAATCTGCTCGCTCTGATCTTGAATATCTTTGCGCATGTATACTACAACCCGCACACTGTTTTGAATATCATCTGAAAGCTTAATAGTATTAGCAATAACAGAGGCGAAAATAGCAACCAAGCTAAGGGTAATCATAACCGAGCTGACCGCTGCAATCGTCATCCAACCATTTCGTTTCAAGCTTTTAAGCGATTCGATTAAGTGTCGGAAAAATCTTCTAATCATCGTATCCGTACTCTCCTTCCGCTTCATCACGCACTACACGACCATTTTCAATCGCGATGACACGGTGACGTAAAGTATTTACAATCTGGCTATTGTGGGTCGCCATCAATACTGTGGTCCCTTGCAGATTAATCCGCTCCAAAAGATTCATGATTTCCCATGAATTATCTGGGTCCAAGTTACCCGTTGGCTCATCCGCAATCAAGACTTTCGGATTGTTGACGATCGCACGAGCAATCGCAATCCGTTGTTGCTCTCCCCCTGACAATTCATTCGGGAATGAGCGGACCTTGTGTTTCAATCCGACAAGATCCAAAACTTCCATAACACGCTTTTTAATATTGCGACGTCGCTCACCGATAACTTGCATTGCGTAGGCAATATTTTCATAAACGGTTTTCTTTGGAAGCAATTTATAATCTTGGAAGACCACTCCCACATTGCGTCGCAACATAGGAATATCGCGTTTTTTGATTTTATCCAAATCAAAATCAGCTACTTTCAAACTTCCTTTATCGTGTTTGACTTCACGGTATAAAAGTCGAATAAAGGTCGACTTCCCTGCACCAGAAGGTCCTACGATGTAGGCAAATTCTCCTGGTTCAATTTGGACAGAGACCCCGCGAAGGGCCGTCGTCCCGTTGTCATACTTTTTGACAACATCTTTCATTTCAATCATTGACATGTAATGAAATTCCTTTCATTCTTTTCTGGTTGATTCCCTCGAGGTTATTGGAGACGCCATTTAAGGTAGGCATCGATAAAGCCATCGATATCTCCATCCATCACCTTGTCCACCTGCGCTACTTCGTAGTTGGTCCGGTGATCCTTAACCATGGTATAAGGGGTAAAAACATAGGAGCGGATTTGACTTCCCCAGGTGATTTCTTTTTTATCCCCTTTTAGAGAATCCACTTCTGCTGCTTTTTTCTCTTGCTCTAATTGGTAGAGTTTAGCTTGCAACATCTTCATCGCACGATCACGGTTCCCGTATTGGGTCCGATCCACGGTGGATGCCACTACAATCCCTGTCGGAATGTGGGTCAAGCGCACCCCTGTAGAGACCTTGTTGACGTTTTGTCCACCAGCTCCACCAGAGCGGAAGGTGTCCATCTTGATATCATCATCACGAACTTCGACTTCAATGGTATCGTCTAATTCGGGCATGACCTCAACAGATGTAAAGGAGGTATGACGACGTTTAGCGGAGTCAAATGGAGAGATTCGAACCAAACGGTGTACCCCCATTTCAGATTTCAGAAGACCGTATGCATGTGGCCCTTCAAAGGATAGGGTCACAGACTTGATTCCAGCCTCATCTCCAGCCTGATAGTCCAAGACTTCAACTTTAAAGCCGTGGGCATTTCCAAAACGAGTATACATCCGAAGAAGCATGTCGCCCCAGTCCTGAGCTTCTGTCCCTCCTGAACCTGGGTGGATTTCTAGGATGGCATTATTATTGTCATAGGGTTCAGACAATAGCAAGGTCATCTCATAGCTGGTCATACGTTTATCCAGCTCCTCCAACTTCTCGATCAATTCTTCTTTGACCGAATCATCTTCTGCCAAAAAGTCCAGTAAGATTTCTGACTCATCAAAGAGATCCACCATTTGATGGAAATTTTCATAGGTCTGCTTGAGTTCATTTAATTCTTGAGATGTCTTTTGCGCAGCAATGTTATCATCCCAAAAATCAGGTTCTGTCATTTTATTTTCTAAAATGGCAATTTCTTCTTCCAATGCCTCTAAGTCAAAGAGACCCCCTGAAAGAAGCTAATTTTTCACGATTTGCGTCAATTTTTTGACGAATTTCTGAAATGTCCATAAGTACCTCTTTCTATGTATCTAGTCTATTATATCATAACCTTCACTATTTGCCCACCTTCCAATATTGGATCTACTGGTTGACCACTGCCAAGCCAGCTGATTTTCAGCATTTTTTCTATTCATTTGTAACCTAATTGTTAGAAAAAAAGATCCTCTTATGCTAGACTGGTAGCATGACAACAGTAGCTTTTATGTCCGATTTACATATTGATTCAAACAACTTCGGCAAAGAAGAATTAGAGACCCTGATCACTCTTTTCAAGGACAAAAAAATTCAACATCTCCATATTGCAGGAGATATTGCCAACGGCTTTGAAAAGACGTCACAGGAATTTTTAGACCAACTCCGATATCACCTTCCAGTGACCTTTAGCCTAGGAAATCATGATATGCTGGGCCTATCAGAAGAAGCCATGAGACCTTTTGAATTTCAAAAGATTCCCTTCTCCAATCATACGCTTCTTGCCTTTTCGGGCTGGTATGACTACAGTTTTGTTCCTACTATCTCTCCCCAAAAACATCTCCAAACCAAAAATCTATTTTGGTTTGACAGACGCCTCCAACGAATGGGATCTGATCCAGCCATTACCAAACGTCTGTTGCAAGAGCTGGAACAAGAGCTCATGCGAGTAAACCAACCCCTGATCATCGCCATGCACTTTGTTCCTCATAGTCAGTTTCTCCTGCGCCACCCTTATTTTGAACGCTTTAATGCTTTTCTAGGGAGCCAAGCCTTTCATGAACTGTTTAGACAATATCCTGTCAAAGAGGTGATTTTTGGTCATAGCCACCATCGAATGCCAGCAACAACCATTGACAACATCACCTATCATGCCAGACCTTTAGGCTATGTCCGAGAATGGGAGCTCTGCAAACAATTTTTCGATGCTTTTCCTGAATATGATTTTCCAAAACGATACGATCCCTACAAACGCTATCGCAGAATTAAAGAACTCCCCGAATTTAAAGCATACAAGAAAAAACAGCTCGCTCATGAATTTTCTCAAGCCATGACGATCCTTGAACTATAAAAAAATTGGTTCCTTCGGAACCAATTTAGAATGTAGACAAACTATTTTAAAGTAAAATAAGTTAAGCGATTCTGCAAAAAAATAAATAAGTTCCAATTTTTAAATCGATCGAGAAAATACCTAAACTTTCCGCTGTGAGAAAAGTGCCTGAAACAATAACATTTCAGGCACTCGGAATTATTGAGACCCTAGGCTCAATAATTAGTCATGGAACTTCGAAGAAGTTCGCTGACGTCCGTACTCACCTAAGGAAAGTTTTTTATATGACTTTGTTTTCAATCTGAATTGGTCCCTCTGGGACCAATTTTTTTACTCTTCTGTATCCAAAAGATTTTTTGCAACGATTGCAGCCAGAACACCGCCAACGATTGGAGCCAAGATAAAGATCCAAATTTGTTGGAGGGCTGCACCACCTACAAAGAGTGCAGGAGCCAAGCTACGAGCTGGGTTAACAGAAAGTCCTGTAATGTTCAAACCAACAAGAATAATCAAAGTCAAGCTCAAACCTATGACAAGACCAGCGATTTTCCCATTACCTTTGGTAGCTGATGTCACTGTCATGATGACTAAGATAAAGATAAAGGACGCAATCACTTCAAACAAGAAACCGCCAAATGGAGTCACACCCTTCGCTAGGGCATTTTCACCAAGACTAGCTGTTGACATACCTGAATTTGACAAGAGGAAGAGAACTGTTGCAGATGCGAGAACCGCACCCACTACTTGCGCTGCAATATAATTAACCAAGTCCTTTGAAGACAAGCGTTTGTTCACAAACATGGCAATCGAAACAGCCGGGTTCAAGTGGGCACCAGAAACAGTCCCAATTGAGTAAGCTGCTGCAACAATGGATAAACCGAATGCCAAGGCAATTCCTAAATGTCCTAGACCTTCTGTTCCATTTCCAAAAACAACTGCGCCAGTCCCGATAAAGACAAGCATAAATGTGCCGATTACTTCAGCAAAAAACTTTTTCATAACTAAGTTTCCTTTCTTCAAACTGTTGACTAGTTTATCAAAAAACCACACGTACCTCAAGAAATATGCCCAGTCTATTTTGCCCGCAAAAAAAGCCATCCGAAGATGACTTTTTTTATGCTTAAATAGCGTTTTTATCTTTTCCAAGTGCACGTTGAACGGCTTTGACAATCTCAACGAGAACAACAATCAAGAGCGAACCAATCATAACAGCTAACCATTGTGTCAAACTCAAATGAGAGACATGGAAGAGTTTGTTAAATCCAGGGACAATGATGGTCGCCATCAAGAGAACAAAGGCAACTGGAATCGACCAGTTAAAGGTCTTGTTCTTGAAGAGTCCCACTTTAAAGATGGATTGGTAAACCGATTTAACGTTAAAGGCATGGAGCAATTGGATCAAACCAAGAGTTGCAAAGGCCATGGTCAAAGCGTCTGCATGGATTTCGGCACGAGTCGCATGTTCTGGATAGAGTAAGGCCCAGCCATAAACACCAAGAACCAGCATGGTTTGGAAGACACCTTGATAAAGAATAGCTCCGAAGACCCCACCGTCAAAGAAGTTAGATTTACGTCCACGAGGTTTGTGGGTCATGACACCTGGCTCAGCTGGTTCCACACCAAGAGCGATAGCTGGAAGAGTATCGGTTACCAAGTTGATCCAGAGAAGATGTACTGGTTGTAACACATCCCAACCAAAGAGGGTTGCAAAGAAGATGGTGAAGACTTCAGCCATATTGGCAGACAAGAGGTATTGGATAGATTTTTGGATATTTGAGAAGACCTTACGTCCTTCTTCTACCGCTACGATAATGGTTGCAAAGTTGTCATCGGCAAGGACCATATCTGATGCTCCCTTAGAAACCTCTGTACCTGTAATCCCCATACCGATACCGATGTCAGCTGTCTTAAGTGATGGTGCATCGTTGACCCCGTCACCAGTCATGGCAACAACTTTTCCTTCATTTTGCCAAGCTTTCACGATCCGAACCTTGTGTTCAGGTGATACACGCGCATAGACAGAGTATTGCTTGAAGACTTTTTGGAATTCTTCGTCAGAGAGTTCATTCAACTCAGCTCCAGTGAAGACATGGTCTTCGGTGTCATTTGGATCGATGATTCCCAGACGTTTGGCAATCGCTTCTGCTGTATCTTGGTGGTCACCAGTGATCATAATTGGACGGATACCCGCTTCCTTAGCGACACGAACAGCTTCTGCAGCTTCTGGACGCTCAGGGTCAATCATACCGACCAAACCAGAGAAGATCAAGTCAGACTCAACGATTTCAGATTCCAAGGTTGGAATTTCGTTACTTGTCTTATAAGCCATCATCAAAACACGAAGGGCTTGTTTAGCCAAGTCTTTGTTGGTAGCAAGTATAGCTTTCTTATCTTCATCCGTGATAGGACGAACTTCCCCATTAACTTCAATACGCGTCACACGTTTGAGCAATTGGTCAGGAGCTCCTTTGACAGCGATAAAGTAAGAACCGTCCGATTCCTTATGGATAGTTGACATAAGCTTACGGTCAGAGTCAAATGGCAATTCTGCCACACGTGGTTCATCCTTCAAAATTTCGCGAACATCAAAATTGTGATCCAAACCAAACTGTACCAAAGCAGTCTCTGTTGGGTCCCCAATCAACTTGCCAGATGGGTCCACCTTAGTATCATTGGCAAAGTTCATGATACGAAGGGTATTGTTGCTAGCAGCAATCTCAGCTGCTGAGCTTTGCAATTGACCGTTGGTGTAGACCTTCTCAACAGTCATTTGGTTCATAGTCAAAGTACCTGTTTTATCAGATGCGATGATTTCTGTTGAACCAAGAGTTTCAACCGCTGGTAATTTACGAACAATCGAATTGCGTTTGGCAAGGGTTGTAGTTCCCAAAGATAGAACGATAGTTACAATGGCAGGAAGTCCTTCTGGAATGGCCGCAACCGCAAGGGCTACCGCAACCATCAAGCCTTCTAATGGATGCTCTCCACGAACGAAGACGCCAACTAAGAAAGTAATGACCGCAATCACAACAATTAAGTAAGTCAAGGCTTTAGATAATTGTTCCAAGCTTTGCTTCAATGGTGTTTCAGTCTCATCGGCATTAGCCAACATATCTGCAATCTTACCAACTTCTGTATACATACCAGTGTTTGTTACGACACCAATACCACGACCATAAGTTACATTTGAGTTTTGGTAACCCATATTAACGCGGTCCCCAATACCAGCATCTGCTTCAACAAGTCCTGTCACATCTTTTTCAACTGGCACAGACTCCCCTGTAAGAGCTGCTTCTTCAATTTTAAGAGAAGCTGCTTCAAACAAACGCATATCTGCAGGAACCACATCTCCAGCTTCCAGAAGAACGATATCACCTGGGACCAATTCTTTAGAATCAATTTCAATCACGTGACCATCACGGCGGACACGCGCTAATGGACTAGACATGTTTTTCAGCGCTTCGATAGCTGCTTCGGCTTGTCCTTCTTGGTAGACACCAAAGGCTGCGTTCAAAACAACAACGGCTAAGATGATCATGGCATCTGTAAGGCCGTCCATTCCTTCTGTGATCACAGAGAGAGCTGCAGCGATCAACAAGATGATGATCATCAAATCTTTAAACTGATCGATAAACTTAGACAAGAGGCTACGTTTTTCACCTTCGTCCAGTTCATTATGACCATAAATCGCTAAACGTTCTTGAGCTTGAGCAGTTGACAAGCCTTCAATTGAAGAGTCCAATTCCTTTAGAACTTCTTCTTTACTCTGTGTATAAAACAAAGCTTTATTTTGTTCTTTTGACAAAATAATTTCCTCCTTATAGCTTTCTACTAGGTCTCTTTTGCACAAAAAAGAGACCTGTTTGAAAAAACAAGTCTCGCCGTTTAATATAGTGCCGGAAATAATTTCGTAATGACGACACTATCGCGGAAAACCGCCAGCTACTCCCTTGAGTGGTTTTATTATACCATTTTTATAGAATAAAGCAAGCGGGATCTAGAATAATTTAATGAGGATTATTCTTCCCATTCCACCAGTAATTGATAATTAGCAAATTCCTGTTCTCCATCGAGAGTTAACAAGCGATAAGAGACTTTCAAATGACCTGCTTCTAATTGAAAGAGGTCTGTTGTAATCAAAAACTGCTGAATGCCCATCGGAGTTGGGATGATTGCCCCACCATCTTCATTTTTGTAGAAACGCATGATGGATTTAGGACTTGAGAATCGTGTCATGACCAATTCATCATTGGAAAATTTCAAAGCAACCTTTTCATCTTCTTCATTGGTATACAAGAGATATTGAAAACCTGCTTTTTCCTTCCATTCACCTTGATAGTACTGATCAACAATTTCCATTTCTTCTCCAAATCGAATGGTATTTTGAATGCGAATCTGCATCTTTGTCTCCTTCTCTTCTTTTCTTGCCTTACTATTCTATCAAATTTTACGCATTTTGACTGCCCCTATTAGCCTCTATATCGCAAAATAGGCTTTTTTTTGCTATAATAGACCCATGAATGAAAAAGTCTTTCGCGATCCCGTGCATGATTACGTTCATGTGGATCATCCCATCATTTATCAATTAATTAATAGTAAAGAATTTCAACGACTACGCCGCATCAAACAACTGGGGACATCTGGTTTTACCTTCCACGGTGGGGAGCATAGTCGTTTTTCTCACTGTCTTGGCGCCTATGAAATTTCAAGACGCATTCTGTCCATTTTTGAGGAAAAGTATGCAGAGCAATGGAACTCTGATGAAAACTTACTGACCATGACAGCCGCTCTTCTTCATGACATTGGACATGGTGCCTATTCCCATACCTTTGAAGGACTGTTTGGGACCGATCATGAAAAAATGACCCAGCTGATCATCACCAGTCCAGAGACGGAGGTCAATCAGATCCTCTTACAGGTAGCTCCTGATTTCCCAAATCGTGTAGCCAGCGTCATTGATCATACCTACCCCAATAAACAAGTGGTGCAATTGATTTCTAGTCAAATTGATGTGGACCGGATGGATTATTTACTGCGGGATGCCTACTTTACGGGTGCTTCCTATGGAAAATTTGACTTGACCCGTATTTTGCGCGTTATTCGACCGATTGAAAATGGCATTGCCTTCCAACAAAATGGCATGCATGCTGTCGAGGATTACGTGGTCAGCCGTTACCAAATGTATATGCAGGTCTACTTCCACCCAGCTACTCGTGCCATGGAAGTCCTCCTTCAAAATCTACTCAAACGCGCTAGAACCATTTATCCAGATCAGAAAGAGTATTTTCAACTGACTTCACCTCGCTTGATTCCATTTTTTGAAGAAGAAGTCACTATCCAAGACTACTTAAATCTAGATGACGGTGTGATGAATACCTATTTCCAAGTCTGGATGGATAGTCCGGATACCATCTTGTCTGATCTTGCTCAGCGCTATATTAATCGGAAAGTCTTTAAATCGACTCTATTTACAGAAGATAAGCGAAAAGACTTAGCAATCCTTGAAAAACTGATTAAAGAGGTTGGGTTTAATCCAACCTACTACACCGCTATTCATCAAAATTTCGATCTGCCCTACGATATTTATCGACCAGAGCTTGAAAAACCGCGGACCCAGATCGAGATGATCCGAAAAGATGGGAGTCTCGCTGAATTGTCTCAGTTGTCTCCACTCGTCGCTGCTTTAGCAGGAACTCGCTATGGGGACAACCGCTTCTATTTCCCCAAAGAAATGCTGGAGGTTAATGGACTTTTCAGTAAGCAAGTAGAGGAATTCACTTCCTATATTACCAATGATTATTTTACAGGAGAGACGGATGTCCATTAAATTAGTTGCGATCGATATCGATGGTACACTTCTCAATTCAAAAAAAGAGATCACACCTTCCGTATTTGAAGCCATTCAAGACGCTAAAGCTGCAGGCGTTAAAATCGTTATCACAACCGGTCGTCCTATCGCAGGGGTCTCAAAACTTTTAAAAGAACTCCATTTGATGGATCCTGGAGACTATGTCATTACCTTTAATGGCGGTCTGGTTCAAGAAACCGCTACTGGAAAAGAACTCATCAAGGACCTTTTAGATTATGAGGACTATCTCGATATCGAGTCTCTTGCTAACAAACTCCAAATCCACTCTCATGTGATTACTAAAGATGGCATCTATACCAGCAATCGCGATATCGGACGCTACACCATTCATGAATCTCAACTGGTCAATATGCCCCTTTATTACCGGACGCCTGAAGAAGTTCGTGAGAAAGAATTTGTCAAGGCCATGTATATCGATGAACCAGATATTCTAGATGCTGCGATTGCAAAAATCCCTAAAGAATTCAAGGATCGCTTCACTATGGTCAAATCAGCTCCTTTTTATTTAGAAATTCTAGGGAAAACAACCAATAAGGGAGCAGCTGTTCTTCATCTAGCTGAACGACTTGGAATCCAGCAAGAAGAAACCATGGCCATCGGAGATGAGGAAAATGACCGTTCCATGCTAGAAGTCGTGGGACATGCCGTCGTTATGGAGAATGGCAATCCAACTCTTAAAAAAATTGCTACACATATTACCAAATCAAATGATGAATCTGGCGTTGCTTACGCCATTAGAAAGTGGGTATTATAAGAAATGTACCATTACCAGCTAGGAATTTCTGCTAGTGAGCATGATGACTTTGTTATTCAGAGTGACCAAACCAATCTCTTACAAAGCAGTTCATGGGCAAAAATCAAAGATAATTGGGGAAATGAACGGGTTGGTTTTTATCAAGAAGACCAATTAGTCGCTGTTGCAAGCATCTTGATTCAACCCCTGCCACTTGGCTTTTCCATGCTCTACATTCCTCGAGGCCCCATCATGGACTACCAAAACAAAGAGCTGGTTTCATATGTGATCCAGTCCCTTAAAAAGATAGCCAAACAATACAAGGCCTTGTTTGTGAAATTTGATCCAAGTCTTTTCTTGAGTAAACAATTGATTGGACAAGAAAATACGGAAACCACTGATGTGCAAGCAGTAATCGATACCCTAACTAAAGAAGGGATTGAATGGACTGGCCGAACTAGTGATATGGCAGAAAATATCCAACCACGCTTTCAAGCGAATATCCACAAAGAGTTTTTCATTGAGCAAGATCTTTCAAAATCTACTCGACAAGCCATCCGAACTGCTCGAAACAAAGGGATCCAAGTCCAATTTGGCGGGACTGAATTGTTGGAGGACTTTGCTTCTCTCATGAAAAAGACTGAAGCTCGTAAAAGCATTCATTTACGTGGAAAAGACTACTACGAAAAACTACTCACAACCTACCAAGGACAATCCTACATTACCTTGTCTACTCTAGATCTCGAGAAACGCAAAAGCTCCCTTATAAAAGATCTTGAAAAAAACAAGGCAGAGGCTGAAAAATTCACAGAAAAAACAAAGCCTGGCAAGGTTGAGAATAACCAAAAAGAAAAAGAGCGGATAGAGGAAGAACTGCAATTTCTTGAACAGCATCTCCAAGCAGGTAGACAGATCGTTCCTTTATCTGGGACCTTAACCCTTGAATTCGGTGGGACGTCTGAAAATGTTTATGCAGGGATGGATGAAGAATTCCGCCGTTACCAACCTGCTATCCTCACCTGGTATGAAACTGCCCAACACGCTTTCGACCGTGGTGCTTCTTGGCAAAATATGGGGGGCATTGAAAATTCACTCGATGGTGGTCTCTATCATTTTAAATCTAAATTTAATCCTGTCATTGAAGAATTTGTTGGGGAATTCAACCTCCCAACCAGTCCACTCTATCCACTTGTAAACAAAGTCTACAAGATCCGGAAAAAATTAAGGAGTAAATAAAGTTACATGACTCTTACGACAATTTCAAAAGAAGAATTTACCTCATTTGCAAATACTGTCTCCCATCGCTCTTTTATCCAGTCTGCTGAAATGGCAGATCTGCTTAAAAAGCGAGGAAATACCGTCCAATTTATCGCTTGGAAGCAAGAAGATCAAGTCCAAGTGGCAGCAATCTTGTACAGTCTTCCTATGACAGGTGGTCTCCATATGGAAATCAATTCTGGCCCCCTTTACCAAGAGGAATCTATGCTAGAACCCTTCTATGCAGCCTTAAAAGACTATGCGAAAGAAAATGGGGCTATTGAACTCGTTATCAAGCCCTATGATACCTATCAAACCTTTGACAGTGACGGCAATCCAACCAGTGAAGAGCAAACCCATTTTATGGATACCCTAAAAAAATTGGGCTATCAGCATGATGGTTTAACAACAGGTTATCCAGGTGGAGAAGGTGATTGGCATTATGTGAAAGATATGGAGGGTATCACCGAGAAAAATCTTCTCAAGAGCTTCAGTAAAAAAGGAAAGCCACTTGTCAAGAAAGCCAAATCTTTCGGTATTGAACTGAAACGATTAAACCGAGATGAACTGCAACTCTTTAAGGATATTACTTCCTCTACCAGTGACCGTCGCGACTATCAGGATAAGACCTTGGATTATTACCAAACTTTCTATGACAGTTTTGGCGACAATGCAGATTTCATGATCGCAACACTGAACTTCCACCATTACTACACGAATCTTGAAAAAGACCAAGGAAAACTAGCACAGAAGATTGAGAAATTACAGAAAGATCTTGAAGTCAACCCACATTCAGAGAAAAAACAAAATCAACTTCGTGAATTCTCTAGCCAGTTTGATACCTTTGAGGTGAGAAAGAAGGAAGCGAAAGAATATATAGAAAAATATGGAGATCAAGACGTCATTCTTGCAGGAAGCCTCTTCGTCTATCTGCCACAAGAATCCACCTATTTATTCAGTGGCTCTTATACAGAATTTAATAAGTTCTATGCTCCTGCTGTTCTTCAAGAATATATGATGCTTGAAACCATCAAACGTGGTATCCCAAGATATAACTTCCTTGGTATTCAAGGGGTCTTCGACGGCTCAGACGGTGTGCTTCGTTTCAAACAAAACTTCAACGGCTACATCGTCCGTAAGATGGGGACCTTCCGTTATTACCCAAGTCCTCTGAAATACAAACTGATTTCTCTCATTAAGAAACTATTAGGACGTTCCTAACTCAAAAGACCAGCTTTGTAGCTGGTCTTTTCTACTATAAAAAAAGACGAGAAATCTCTCGCCTTTTTATATGTCATTATTTAACAAAGTCAAGCAATGCCAAGAAGCTTTCTGGATCAAGTGATGCACCACCCACAAGAGCTCCATCAACGTCTGGACAAGCCATGTATTCAGCAACGTTTTCAGGTTTCACTGAACCACCGTATTGAACACGTACTTTGTCAGCCACTTCTTGACCAAAGTCAGCAGCTACAACGTCACGAACAACTTTACACATTTTTTGTGCGTCGTCTTGTGAAGCTGATTTACCAGTACCGATCGCCCAGATTGGTTCGTATGCGATAACTGTTGAAGCTACTTGTTCTGCAGTCAATCCTGCAAGAGCAGCTGAAACTTGAGCCCCTACGAATTCTGCTGCTTTACCAGCTTCGTAAGTTTCAAGACTTTCACCACAACAGATGATTGGAAGCATACCGTTCGCAAAAATTGCTTTTGCTTTTTTGTTGATATCTTCATCAGTTTCGTGGAAGTAGTCACGACGTTCTGAGTGACCGATAACAACGTAGTCAGTACCGATTTCTTTCAAAACTTGTGGGCTAGTTTCACCTGTGAAAGCACCTGCATTTTCAAAGTAGCAGTTTTGAGCAGCAACTTTAAGGTTTGAACCTTTAGCAGCAGCAAGAACAGTTGTCAAGTCAAGAGCAGGTGCAGCAATCCCAGCTTCAACAAGATCAGATGAAGGAAGTTTTGATGCTACTGCTTCAACGAATGCTTTTGCTTCTTCTGGGTTTTTGTTCATTTTCCAGTTACCAGCAATAAATGGTTTACGTGACATTTCACATACCTCTTTTTTCTATTTTTATACTAACTATTTTACCATAATTTTCGTCATAATGAAAGGTTGCACAAACTCTTTTACTTTTTAAAACAATAAAAACCCCGTCTTCACGGGGTTTTCTGTCTGTCTATATAATTGTTAATCTGGGAACTAGATCGAATTAAGCTTCGATTTCAGTAACCATACCTGAACCAACAGTACGTCCACCTTCACGGATTGAGAATGTAGTACCTTGTTCAACGGCGATTGGGTGGATCAACTCAACGTCGATAGTCACGTTATCACCAGGCATTACCATTTCAGTTCCTGCTGGAAGTTCGATAGATCCAGTTACGTCAGTTGTACGGAAGTAGAACTGTGGACGGTAGTTGTTGAAGAATGGAGTATGACGACCACCTTCTTCTTTAGTAAGGATGTAAACTTCACCTTTGAATTTAGTGTGTGGGTTGATTGAACCTGGTTTAGCGATAACTTGTCCACGTTCGATTTCATCACGTTGGATACCACGAAGAAGCACACCAACGTTGTCCCCTGCAAGACCTTCGTCAAGTTGTTTACGGAACATTTCAACACCAGTAACAACCGCTTTTTGGATTTCTTCTTTAATACCAACGATTTCGATTTCGTCGTTGACTTTAACAACACCACGGTCGATACGTCCTGATGCTACAGTACCACGTCCAGTGATTGAGAATACGTCTTCGACTGGAAGAAGCAATGGTTTGTCAGTATCGCGTTCTGGTTCTGGAATGTACTCATCAACAGTGTTCATCAAGTCCATGATGATATCTTCATATTTAGAGTCACCTTCAAGAGCTTTAAGAGCTGAACCTTGGATAACTGGAAGGTCATCACCTGGGAAATCGTATTCTGAAAGAAGGTCACGGATTTCCATTTCAACCAATTCAAGCAATTCTTCATCGTCAACCAAGTCAACTTTGTTCATGAAGACGATCAAGTGTTTAACACCAACCTGACGTGAAAGAAGGATGTGCTCACGAGTTTGTGGCATTGGTCCGTCAGTTGAAGCTACTACAAGGATAGCTCCGTCCATTTGAGCGGCACCAGTGATCATGTTTTTAACGTAGTCCGCGTGTCCTGGAGCGTCGATGTGAGCGTAGTGACGTTTTTCAGTTTCGTACTCAACGTGCGCAGTGTTGATAGTGATACCGCGTTCGCGTTCTTCTGGAGCAGCATCGATAGACGCATAGTCTTTAGGTTGGTTAACTGATGAAGGCAAGCGACGTGCCAAAACAGTTGTGATTGCTGCAGTTAGGGTAGTTTTACCGTGGTCAACGTGTCCGATTGTACCGATGTTAACGTGCGGTTTACTACGATCGTATTTTTCTTTTGCCATTTGAGTAAAAGCCTCCAATAAAATATATTTTATAGATAGACAGTAGGCAATACAGTCTAACTTTCCTTACTATTCTATCGAATTTTAGATAAAATTGCAAGCCTTTTACCTATATTTTCTTAATTATTCCTCTTCTTTTCTTTTATTTTATCAGCTTGCTGAAAGATCCTGATCTAGCTTTGAAAATTCTCATTTTAAATCTTCTATTTAAGCCATTACATACCTTTTGCTCCTTTAATATCAGGGACTAAAAAAATCGGAACAATGTTCCGATTTTTTTAACCTGAATTTCGTAATCCTGTAGCCACTCCATTGATCGTAATATGGATTAGCTTGTCTTGATCGGCTGGTAGTTGTCCAGTCCGTTGACGTCGAATCAATTCTAACTGAATATAGTTCAAGACGTTAAAGTATGGCATCCGATAGTCCAAACTTTCTTTCAAATAAGGATTTTCAGCGAGCAACTCGTCTTGTTCCTCAATCATCAAGATGATGTCCTTGGTCAATTGCCATTCATGTAAGATAATCTGATAGATATTGCGAACTTCTTCTTCTTCACACAATTGGGCGTACTCAAAGGCAATATCCATATTAGCTTTGGATAAGACCATATCCACATTTGACAAGAGAGATTGGAAGAAAGGCCAGTTTTTATACATGTATCGAAGGGTTTCGATATTCTCAGGATCCTCATCGATAAATTCCTTAAAGCTAGAACCTACTCCATACCAACCAGGGAACATCACCCGACTTTGTGACCAAGAGAAGACCCAAGGAATAGCACGCAAACCACCAATTTCTGTAATGGTCTTACGAGCAGCTGGGCGTGAACCAATATTAAAACTTGAAATTGCTTTGATCGGACTTGATTCAAAGAAGTAATCATAGAAGTGCTCATTTCCAAAGACCAAATCACGATAGATATCGTAACTGCGATTCACGACTTTATCCATGACTTCCCCGAAACGATCAAACATAGAAAATGGACTCTTTTGTTCGGCAATCATTCGGTTAATGGTTGCAGAAACGAGCATTTCAAGGTTGTAGTAGGCAGCATCTTTATTTCCATATTTATTGCCGATCACTTCCCCTTGCTCAGTTAAGCGGATACGGTCATTAATGGATTTCAATGGTTGAGACGTGATGGCTTCATAAGTAGGACCTCCACCACGACCAACAGTACCACCACGACCATGGAAGAAGGTAATCTTCACTCCAAACTCATCTCCGATAGCGGTCAATTGTTGTTGGGCTTTAAAGAGCGTCCAGCATGAAGACAAGTATCCACCATCTTTGTTGGAATCAGAGTATCCTAACATAATCTCTTGGTAGTTGTTCTTAGAAGCAATCCAACGTTTGGCAATCGGAAGAGACAAGTAACTTCTCATGGTTTCTTCTGAGTGATCCAAGTCTTCGATCGTTTCAAACAACGGTACGATTTGAACACGAGCTTTTTCCGTATCGACTAAGCCCACTTCTTTCAACATCACAGCCAATTCTAACATATCTGACACACTGGTTGCATGAGAAATGATGTTTTGACGAATGACTTCTTCTCCTAAACGATCTTTCAATTCACGGGCCGTTTGGAAAATCGCTAATTCTTTTTCAAGCAGTTCAGATTTTTCTGCATGGGTTGCTGATAAAATACGTGGGTCTTCTAAAAGTTCTTTCAAGAGAACTTGACACTTTTCATCCTCTGATAAATCAGAATAATGGTCATTAATTCCAGCTGATTTCAGCAATTCTGCCACACAGGCTTCATGCACACTCGAATCCTGGCGCATATCAATAGAGGCCAGATAGAATCCAAAAACATCGATGGCTTCTAGAAGTTCTGCAAATTCACCAGAAATCAAATACTCTGATTTGTTTTCTAACAAGGAATCTTTGATCTTTTCAAGGTCTTCTTTAAATTCTTGAGCAGAGGCATAAGCTGGAGCTTCTTTCTCAGAAATTTTCTTTAGAGCTCCAGAGATACGATTGCCGATATAATCAGAAACTGGCCCTTGTTGATGAGCATTTGCTCCTAATAACCTCTCGACAGCATAACGATCTTCTCTGGTTTCTCCCACCATCGTCCATTCTTTTAAATTGACCAAGGTTTGGATCAATTTTGACTGGATATAGTGGAAAGCCCGACGGTAAGGTTCTTTTTCACGAAAGACGGATGTATCACTGGATAGGGCTGCCATTTCAGCTACTGCTTCACTTGTTTTAGAAAGACTCGTTGAAAGGGAGAAATGACGGTATAATTTAGAAATCTTTTCGATGTAATAGTTCAAAATGACTTCGCTTTGAATAGTTGCTGAACGCTTCAAGGTCTCAGCTGTTACAAACGGATTCCCGTCCCGGTCTCCCCCGATCCACATGCCCATTGTGATCGGACGTGGTTGTTCAAGCTCTAATCCATGCTCTTTTGCCAAGCGTTTGTATTCCAACATCAGGTTTGGAACAGCTTGCAAGAAAGAGCTATTGTAATATTCCATAACGTTGGTGATTTCATTAGTAACCTTCAATTTTTTGTCACGAATCATATCCGTTTGCATCATGATTTCGATATTACAACGAAGGTTGTTATACCACTTATACTCATTCATTAAACCAGCTTTAACATCCCGGTGCTGACGAAGAAGAGCATGAATATGATTGGTTAAATCCAGCATGGTTTTTCGTTGCACTTGAGTTGGATGGGCTGTTAAAACAGGTACAATATTGAGATTTTCAAGAATTTCTTGTGCATCTTCATTTTTCGCAACTTCTTTAATGGTTGAAGAAAGTTTTCCGAGGTATTCACCATCCACGTTATTCAAATGATTGATTTCATAGGCCAAATCAACATCTTCTGAGATGTTAATCAAGAGTGGTAAAATGGCAAAATAACGTGAAATCACTGTCATTTCTTCATTTGTCAATTGTTCCACTATTTGATTTAACTCACGATAGTTCTGTGTTTTTGATAGATCCTTCAACTGCCTAATTTTATCAAAGGTTTCCGGACGAACCAAATTTTTCGTAATATCATCTAATAAATTGGTTAAGATTTCGGCTTCTTCTTTGATAATATCTTTATTTGTGAAGTTCTCTAATTTTTGTAAGACCATTTTTTCTCCTTTTTGAATAGCCATTCAACAATTCCCTTTTAATAATAAGGTTTGATTTTACCTTTTTCTTCAAAAACCATGCCTTCTTGTTCCATCTTAGCCCGTTTTTCACTAGCATCGATATTCAAAACGAAAGCAATCGCTACGGATAAGACCCATAAGCTATTTCCCCCTTGGGATAAGAAGGGGAAGGTCACTCCTGTAGACGGAATCAAACCAGAAATTCCTCCGATGTTAATAAAGGTTTGCACTAAGATCATCCCACCGATCCCAATGGCCATCATCGAATTAAAAGGATTCTTTGCTCGAATACCGACTAAAATGATCCGAAGAATTAAAAAGAATAGGAGAGCAAGGATCAAGCTAGCTCCAACAAAACCTAATTCTTCAATCACAATTGCAAACACAAAGTCTGTGTGCGCTTCTGGTAAGTATCCTTGTTTTTCAATGGAATTTCCTAGCCCCAAGCCAAACCAACCACCGTTACTCATGGCATAGTAAGAATTAGCTAATTGGTGACCTGCGCCAGACAAGTCATTAAAGGGGTTAAAGAAGGCACTAAAACGTTTGGCCACATAACCAAAGACAGGAATTTTAGCGACACGATCCACACCGATGATCCATATTGAACCAAGGACAATGGTGGATACCCCAACAACTAAACCAAGTAAAGAGGTAAACCAACGGTAACCCACTCCACTAGCCGTAATCATGATCAAGACCGTTAAGGCCAAGATCGTCGCATTTCCCAAGTCCGGCATAATCACAACGATTCCAATCAGAATCAAGGTCAGCCAACGCCAATCGTTTAAATTCCTTGGAATCCATTCATTGTGGGTCAAGGCTTGATAATCATAATCGCGTATCTCGTCTTGTCGTTTAGAAAAGATCAAGGCTAGATACCAGACTAAGATCACCTTGAGGTACTCCGCTGGCTGGATACTGAAACCTCCAGGAATTGTCAACCAACCGTGAGCTCCATTGACCGTATCCGTGATAAACCTAGACAAAATCAACAAAATCACTTCAATAAAGATGACAAAAGCCAGCACTTTTTTATTTCGAAGAAACTTTAAGCTAAATTTATAAATCAAGGCGATGGTTAGGAGACTAAGGATAAAAAAGAGTCCCTGTGTCCGCACCATCCGAGTAGAACTCACTCCACTTTGAATTGCCAAGGCACTTGTTGTCGAATAGACTACAATCAAACCAATAATGGATAAAATCAAATAGGGAATGAGGATGGAATAATTTAAAAGATGTCTTTTTTCAATTTTCATAATTCACCATATTCCTAATGTTCAACCTTCATTATATCATTTTTAAGAAGCAAAACCAAGGAAAGGCCAGAAAAGATTCGGCTTCTTCTCTATTTTCCAGAAATATTCTTAATATTTTTCTTATTTTCATATATTTTTATCCTTTTTCGATGAAAAGATTCCTTTTTTTTGAAAATAATGGCTGAAATTGGGATCTTTTAAGCATTAACTTTTGCCTTTTCGTTTTTTTTACGGTAAAATGATTCTGTATGAGAAAAAGGATAAAACCCGTTGTTCTCTTGGTCTTTTTTATCAGTTTCATTTCTTTTCTCGTTCTTTCACGAACAATTGCTGATATGCAAGCAAGAGCACAACAAGAAACAACCCAAACGATTCCGAACTCCAATACACCTAAAAAAACAACTACTGCAAGCTCTTCTTCTAAAAAAGAAGAAGACATCAATCCAGAACTGGTTGGCCGCCCGATCATTGATATTTCAGGCTGGCAATTGCCTAGTGAAATTGATTACGATGTCCTCTCCCAAAATGTGGGAGGTGTAATCGTTCGTGTCCATAGTGGGGCTCAAGCTAAAAAGGAAAATGCAGCAACCTACTTAAATGGTCTGGATAAATCTTTTAAAACCCATATCCAAGAATTCCAAAAACGAAATATCCCTGTCGCAGTCTATGCTTATGTCGCGGCTAAGGATAAAAAAGAAATGGAAAAAGAAGCAGAGGAATTTTACAAGGCTGCTTCTCCTTACAAACCGACCTACTATTGGTTAGACGTTGAGGAAAAAACCATGAAGGATATGAACGCAGGTGTTGAAGCTTTCCGAGCAAAACTACAAGCTTTGGGTGCAAAAAATATTGGACTCTATATCGGAACTTACTTCATGGAAGAACATAGTATCTCCACTGATAAATTTACGGCTCTTTGGATTCCTACTTATGGATTTGATGATGGCTACTATAATGCTGCACCAGATACCAACACGGAATACGACTTGCATCAATATACCTCTCAAGGGCAATTAAATGGATTCTCACACTACTTGGATCTCAACCAAATTGCTCCGACGCAAGACCAAGAAGCGATTTATCGGAAACTTTTCAAGGTACAAAAAGATAACTCTTCCTCATAGCCTTAAAACAGCAGATCAAGTGATCTTCACTTTTTCTGCTGTTTTCTATTTTTCAGGAGAAGGCAATATTGCCGCTATTATATGTTATAATGGTCTAATGAAATCTGATTTTGTAGAGAAAAAGAGAAAAGGAGAAAGCCATGGCAAAAAAAAATAAAGTAAAAAAAACCTTGGTCGAGCAGATCTTGACAAAAGCAAAAATTGAGCACGTAGGCCTACAAATCAACGCTTTAGAAGGGATCTTACCAGAAGGGATTGATCGCTCTACTATTTTCAAAACCCTAGCTCTCAAAGGAGATAAAACGGGGCCCGTGATTGGGATCATTCCTATTACGGAGCATCTTTCAGAGAAAAAATTGGCCAAATTATCGGGAAATAAGAAAGTGGCTATGATTCCTCAAAAGGATCTCGAAAAAACCACAGGTTATATTCATGGTGCCAATAATCCGGTGGGCATTCGTCAAAAGCATCCTTACCCTATTTTTATCGATGAATCGGCCCTTCAGTTAGAGAGCATGATCGTATCTGCTGGGGAAATCGGCCATAGTATTCAAATCAAACCACAACTTCTAGCAGACTTCGTACAAGCGACTTTTGCAGATATTTTAGAATAATGACAGAGAAGGAGACAAGATTGTGAAACTATATTTTATTCGACACGGACGGACAGAATGGAATGAAGAAGGACGTTTTCAGGGATCAAATGGCGATTCTCCGCTGTTACCGGCCTCTATTCATCAGCTTGAAAAATTAGGAAAGCACCTAGCTAGTGTTCCTTTTGATGCAGCCTTTGCAAGTGATCTGCCACGAACAGTCCATACCGCACAGATCATCCTCGATCAATTGGAGGCACCTCTAGAATTGCAAGCAACGCCTGCTCTTCGTGAGTGGAATTTAGGAAAACTGGAAGGTGCTAAAATTTCTACCATTTCCGCTATCTATCCCCAACAAATGGATGCCTTTCGCCATAACCTAGCCCGCTTTCAAAATGAAATCTTTGATGCAGAATCTGTCTATGAAACGACCAAACGTACCTGTGATTTTGTAAAAAGCCTGAAAGAAAAAGAGCTCGATACTGTCCTCATCGTTGGACACGGAGCTAATTTAACTGCTTCTATTCGAACCTTGCTTGGTTATGAAACAGGAGAACTCCGCAAAAATGGCGGACTAGATAATGCCAGCGTGACGATTCTGACAACAGATGATTTTGAGCACTATCACTTAGATACATGGAACGACACCTCTTATTTAGAGGACTAAAAAAACACTGATCTTGCGATCAGTGTTTTCTTTTAGCTTATTTCATAGTTGGGAAGAGAAGGACGTCGCGAATCGTTGTTACATTGGTCAACAACATAACGAGACGGTCAATACCAATTCCAAGTCCACCTGTTGGTGGCATACCATATTCAAGGGCTTCAACATAGTCATAGTCGATGCCTGTAGCCTCGTCATCTCCCAATTCTTTGGCACGCGCTTGCGCTTCAAACCGTTGCAATTGATCGATTGGATCATTCAATTCCGTGAAGGCATTGGCATACTCTTTGGTCATGATAAAGAGTTCGAAACGGTCAGTGAAGCGTGGATCTTCTGGATTTTTCTTAGCCAATGGAGATACTGCTACTGGGTGACCGTAAACAAAAGTTGGTTGTGTCAAGGTTTCTTCAACAAATTCTTCGAAGAAGGCATTGATAATTTGTCCCACTTCTGTGTAGTGTTTTTCAACTGGTACATGTTTTTCGTTTGCCAGTGCTACAGCTTCTTCAAAGGTCATGTCTTTCCAGAAGTCAACACCTGTGATTTCTTTGATCGCATCAACCATGTGAACCCGTTTGAATGGTTCGTTGATTTTGATTTCTGTTCCTTGATAGTCAATTGGACCATCACCATGGACCGCTTTCGCAGCATGTTGGATAATGCCTTCTGTTAAGTCCATGATATCGTGGAAGTCAGCGTAAGCTTGGTAGACTTCGATCGAAGTGAATTCAGGGTTGTGAGTAGCATCCATTCCCTCGTTACGGAAGATCCGTCCAATTTCATAGACGCGTTCCATCCCACCTACAATCAAACGTTTCAAGTGAAGCTCAGTCGCGATACGAAGCACCATGTCAATATTTTGCGCATTGTGGTGAGTGATAAATGGTTTGGCAGCCGCACCCCCAGCTTCATTGTGAAGCACTGGTGTTTCCACTTCAAGGAATCCTTGACCATCTAAATAACGACGGATTTCAGAGATGATTTTTGAACGGGTTACAAAGCGTTCGAAGCTTTCACGGTTTGAAATCAAATCCAAATAACGTTTGCGATAGATGGTTTCAACATCTGAAAGTCCGTGGAATTTTTCAGGCAAGGGACGAAGGGCTTTTGACAAGTGAGTGATATGAGTTGCTTTAATCGAAAGTTCACCCATGTCTGTGCGCATGATTTCCCCTTCAACACCAAGGAAATCACCAAGGTCAGCTTTTTTGAAGATTTCGTAGTTTTCTTCTCCAACAGCATCCTTACGAACGTAGATCTGAATTTGACCTTCACGGTCTTGAAGATGGGCAAAGCCAACCTTTCCTTTTCCACGTTTGGTTACGAGACGACCAGCAATAATAGCTGTTTCGTTCAAGTCGTGGAGTTGTTCTTTATCTAATTCTGAATATTTTTCTTTTAATTGACCTGAATTTGCAGTGCGTTCGAATCGTTTCCCAAATGGATCGATTCCTTGTTCACGAAGGGCCGCCATTTTCTCACGACGGACAATCTGCTGGTCATTCAATTCTTCCATATGTTCAGTAGTCATTTGGAACCTCCTAAGTTATTCTCCCCTATTCTATCATATTTAGACCAGAAATTCACTAATATTTACCAATTAAACAAAAATAAGATGGAAGAAAAAATGCAGCTTCTTGAATGAATACTCAAAAACATCTGAAGACCATCGTTGACTACCTAAATAGCTTGACCTGTATAAGACGAGATGATTGAAAAGGTTTCGACAAACTATTCCACAACAGCATCAAAAAGGAGCGTGGAGAATCTTGAACCATTCATCCTGACCCGCTCCTATTTTTTATTCATAACGCAGTGCTTCGATCGGATTTAACTTAGAAGCCTTATTCGCTGGTAAAATTCCAAAGATGATGCCTACAAAAGCAGAGAAAATAATACTGCCGATAGCGACATTTAAGGAAATAATCGGCGGTCCTTCTAGGGAGGCTGCTGCGAGTGTAGTAATCAAGCTATTCACACCATAAGCAAGACCAAGTCCAATCAGCCCACCAATGATGGTCAAGACCATCGACTCAATCAAAAATTGAACCAAAATCTTACCTCGGGTTGCTCCCAAGGCTTTGCGAAGTCCAATTTCTCTCGTCCGCTCAGTGACAGAAACCAACATGATATTCATGACTCCAATCCCACCAACTAAGAGAGAAATCCCAGCAATAGCTCCGATTACTGATGTCATAATTCCTACTACTTTATTGGTTTCCTCTAGGATGCTATCCAAATTAAAGATTTGAAATTCTCCCTGGCGAACACCTGAAAGTTCTGTTAACTTTTGAGCAGCTTCGATCCCAACAGATTTGATTTCTTTCACATTTGGAACGTGAACGACAATGTTCTGAATCTCGTCTGTTCCAAATTCAGAAGCCAGTTGGGTATTGGCCATCAAGGCACTTCCACCTGAAGAAGCTCCATAGAGGGCTGTCCCTGCATTTGGATCCTTGAAAATACCAACGACGCGATAATTGTTGTCCCCAACAGAGACCACCTGATTCAGTGGATTCTCCGTTCCAAATAATTGTTGAGCCAATCCTTCATCAAGGAGCACCACCCGTGAGAAATTACTATAGTCTGAAGGGGTTAATTTTCGTCCAGATAAGAGCTCAACCTTTTTGACAGAAAAATAGGTCTCATTTACCCCTTGGATGTTCACACCGTCTGCTTTTTTCTTTTGAAAAGCAATGGTTGCATTGGAGGTATTGCTAACATAGTAACCATCGATGCCTTGAATCTTGGTTAATTCCTTAACCCAAGATTCTTGCACAACTGGTGGTGCTTCTTGGACTTGACCATCAACATCTTCAGCGTTTTCCCCATCGATATCCGATGGAGCAGCCATCCCTCGGTCTTCAGCTGCAGGGCCACTTTCGCCTCCGCCTTCTCCTTCTCCAGTATCATCAGAAGGGCCAATATTGATCCCAGTCACATAGCCACTCTTGTTGGGAGAATAAGAGATTTGTACATACTCTTGGTCCTTGGTGAAGGTCTTGGTGACACCAGCTTTCATTCCATCTCCAAGAGCCATAATGACAACGACAGAAGCAACCCCAATAATGATCCCTACCATGGTCAAGAAAGACCGTAATTTATGGCTCATAATCGAGCTGATCGCAAATTTCCAATTTTGCATTAGGTCCCCCTTTCCAGCTTGCTATCTGAGGAGATCACTCCATCACGAATGACGATGCGGCGATGCGCAAAGGCTGCAATTTCTGGCTCGTGTGTAACCATGATAATGGTTTTTCCTTCTTGGTTTAGCTTGGTTAACAAGTCCATTATTTGCTCCCCCGTCTTGGTATCTAGGGCTCCAGTCGGCTCATCTGCTAAGACGATGGCTGGCTGATTGACGAGAGCTCGAGCGATCGCAACCCGCTGTTTTTGACCTCCAGAGAGTTCCGACGGCAAATGGTGCATGCGAGAATGGAGCTCTACCTTTTCAAGGTACTGCTCAGCTAATTCCTTCCGTTTAGCAGGATGAACTCCTGCATAAATGAGAGGCAGTTCCACATTTTGAAAGGCATTGAGCTTGGAAAGAAGAAAGAATTGTTGAAAGACAAAACCGATCTGTTCATTTCGAACACGTGCTAATTTTTTCTCACTGAGATTTCCAACCTCCTGACCTTCTAGAAAATACTCTCCACTGGTCGGGCGATCCAACAAGCCAATGACGTTCATCAAGGTCGATTTTCCTGAGCCAGATGGACCCATAATGGCCACAAATTCTCCCTCTTCGACTTCTAAATCGATGTCTTTTAAGACACGAAGTTCCTGATCCCCATTTTTATAGGTTTTATTGATTCCTTTTAGTTCAATCAATTTTGTCATATTTTCCGATCTCTTTTCCATCTTCCAGTTTCTCATTAGGATTCACAATAACTTGAGCATCTTTCTTCAAGCCTGACAAGATTTCCTGATTTTCAGCATCGGCGTTACCAAGCGTCACTTTTACTTTCTTAGCCTTGCCATTTTCGACCGTCCATACATAGCTCGTATCCCCATCAGCCATGATACTTGTCACGGGAACAAGGGGATGTTGAGTAGAACTTTTGACTTCAATATTGACAGAAAAGCCTTGTTTGAGTTCCCCAATCTCACTGGTAATATCCACTGTAAATGGGTACTTGGCTCCACCGCTTCCTTGTGTTCCACCTGCTGCATTGGCACCTGCTTGACCCGCGTCGGTCGGATAGTTGGCTACATAAGAAATCTTTCCTGTCCAGGTTTTATCCGGATAAACCTTGGAAGTGAGGACCACTTCCTGACCCTCAGAGATATTGGCCAAATTGTATTCAGACAATTCCCCTTTAACTTGTAAATTCCCGTTGCTCACAATGTGAACCAGAGTTTGGTTGGTCCCTGTAGTCGATTTTGAGACATCTTTATTGACTTCGACCACGGTACCATCTGTATTACTCCTGACTGTTGTCGCATCCAGAAGAGCCTTAGCCTTGTTCATATTATCGACCGCATCCGACTTAGCATCTCGTAAATCGCTAGCTTGAGAATCGACTGTCCGTTGGGTCTGCGAAGCTGATTTGGCATCTGCTTCTTCATCGCCTGTCGTATCAATGGTCACACCATTTGTCAGTAAGTCATTTAACTGACGATCTGCCTTATTGACAGCACGAACGGCTGCATCATAAGCGGTTTGGGCCTCTGTACTGCTATACTGAACAATTGGCTGACCTGCTGTTACTTGATCTCCTACATTGACCAATATCGACTGCAAATCCCCTTTGGTTCCATCAAAATAGACATACTGCTCCTGGTTAGCAGTGACTTTCCCAGTTAACAAGACCGAAGAAGCGATCGATCCATCCTTGACCGTTTGCACCATTGGAGTTTCTTTCGTGATTGCTTGATCAGGAGTACTTGGGTGCGAAAACACCATCACACTTCCTGTTCCAATCACCGCAATAGCTGCACCTGCAGCTGCAAATAGTTGCCATTTTTTCAATTTCTTCATCGTTTTTCTCCATCAACGAAAGCGTTTTATTCTATACCATAGTATACCATATTTCCTTACTTTTCTATCTAAAATTGACACGGCAACATGAAATTTAAATGCTTGGTAACATGCTAAACCCTTGACTTTTGTAACAGTTGATATTACAATCAAACTGAAGTCCCATTTAGGAGGAAAACATGAAAGAATTTGATATTATTTCAATCGGTGGAGGTAGTGGAGGAATCGCTACGATGAACCGGGCTGGAGAGTACGGAGCGCGCGCTGCTGTCATCGAAGAAAAACAATTGGGGGGCACCTGTGTCAACAGAGGATGTGTGCCTAAAAAGATTATGTGGTATGGTTCACAAATTGCAGAAGCCATTCGCGATTACGGGCCAGACTATGGTTTTACTTCTGAACAGACTAAATTTGATTTTGCAACCTTAAGAAAAAATCGCGAAGCCTATATTGATCGTTCTCGGAATTCTTATGATGGTAGTTTCAAACGCAATGGAGTCGAACTGATTGAAGGTCGTGCTCGTTTTGTGGATGCTCATACGGTTGAGGTAAATGGAGAGACCATCAAAGCCAAGCATATTGTAATTGCGACAGGAGCCTATCCTCATATTCCTTCTGTTCCTGGAGCAGAATTTGGCGAAACATCTGATGATGTCTTTGCTTGGGAAGAACTCCCTACATCTGTTGCCATTATTGGAGCTGGCTACATTGCGGTAGAATTAGCCGGTGTACTTCACCATCTAGGCGTTCAAACGGACCTCTTCATTCGAAAAGATCGGGTATTACGTAGTTTTGATTCTTCCATTTCTGATGGTTTAATGGAAGAAATGGAAAAACAAAGACTTCCTCTTCACAAGCATAAGGTTCCCATGAAGCTTGAAAAATTAACAGACGGACGTGTCAAGGTTTACTTTGAAGATATGACCAGCCATGTAGCGGAACATGTCATCTGGGCAACCGGACGCAAACCAAATGTCCAGGATCTCAATCTAGAAGCTGCAGGCGTCACCTTAAATGAAAAAGGATTCATTGCAGTGGATGAATACCAGAATACAGTGATTCCAGGAATCTATGCTCTTGGGGATGTCACAGGTGAAAAAGAGTTGACTCCAGTGGCCATTAAGGCTGGGCGAACCCTTTCTGAAAGACTATTTAATGGAAAAGTCGATGCTAAAATGGATTATACTAGCATCCCTACCGTTGTCTTTTCTCACCCTGCTATCGGAACGGTGGGCTTAACGGAAGAGGAAGCCCTACAAACTTATGGAAAAGAGAATATTAAAGTCTATACTTCTCAATTTGCTTCTATGTATACCGCCGTTACCCAACACCGCCAGCAGGCAAAATTTAAACTCATCACTGCAGGACCAGAAGAAAGAGTCGTTGGCCTTCACGGTCTTGGCTACGGAGTGGATGAAATGATCCAAGGATTTGCAGTTGCTATCAAGATGGGAGCGACAAAAGCCGATTTCGATGCAACTGTCGCCATTCACCCAACTGGATCAGAAGAATTCGTAACCATGAGATAAAAAATAAGCTTGAAGTCCTTGTACTTCAAGTTAAAAGGACTATTTCAATAAATAATAGTCCTTTTTCATTTATCTAATATTGGTAAAAGCCTTAAAATTTACAATATAAAATATTTTTATATTTAAAACTTCACTAATTTGTGATATAATTCACTTTGTAGGATGTCTTTTTCGACTGCAGACTAGTGGGAGGTGCATTTTTATTGGTGTTGTCTTGAAAAAGCGACCTATAAAATTTCTCAATTTTGTAAGTTTTTGGCAACTACATACAAATTGATGCAAACGATTGGAGACAAATGGGAGAAGAAAATGAATCAAAAGAATCTAAGTAGACTTGTAAAAGTCTTCTTTCTTATATTTTTACCATTATTATTTATCATATTTTCGCAATCCGATATGGTAAAAGCTGGAGATGTAAGTAACAATATTAGCTCACTTACTGTTTCATCTCAAGAAATCACAGATGGGGGACAAACAACCGTTAAGTTTACATTTGATGAGCATGCCCAAAAGATTCAACCAGGGGATACATTAAAAGTTAATTGGACTAGTTCTGGAACTATCTTTGGTGTAGGATTTAAAAAGACTATTCCACTGAGTATTGATGGAACTTATGTTGGAGACATGGTCATTACAGATGGATCTGCGACGGTGACTTTTAATGAAGGCATCAAAAACCTTCAAAACATCCGTGGTTGGGGTGAGTTTGAGATTGAAGGGCATAATGATACAGCAACCGATAAGGAGCATGTCGGAAAATTCACTATTATTAGTGGAGCTAGAAAAGTAGAATTAAACGTTAAGAAAATGGCTACTGGTGTTAACAGCGCTCCATTCTATCTCAAAGCGGGTGATATGCACGCAAATGATCCTGAACATATTCTTTGGACACTAACCATTAATGCAATGAACTTAGATGTAGATGGTGATGTTCGTGTTGAAGATGACATCCAAGGTGGTCATTCACTTGTAAAAGATAGTTTTAGTATTACTACTACAGGTAACAAACCAGGATATTACGGTGGCTCAACTGCTATCGATGATTTCTTAGCAGACTTTCCTGGAGCAACTTTCACAATTGACGCAACCGGAAAAATTAAGGTTACTATTCCTCAAAGTGAAATTAATAAGACTGGCGTCCTGATCTTTTACCAGACTAAAGTAGAGAATGAAAATCAAAAGAATTTCTTAAATAATACTAAGGTATGGTATCACGTTAAAGGTGAGCAAGCCGTTGTTGCCAAGGAAGTTAATGCATCTGTTGCAAATATTAATGCAAACGGTGGTGTGGATGGCGATATGACATCAACAACCACTACGACTCAAGAGCCGACTACAACAACAACTACGACTCAAGAGCCGACTACTACTACAACTACGACTCAAGAGCCGACTACTACTACAACTACGAC